>NZ_CP016020.1:2648500-3250500 GCF_001889165.1 Bacillus weihaiensis
GTATAAGACCTCTTCAATGTCACGAGGATAGATATTATAACCGCTCGCAATAATTAAATCCTTTTTCCGATCAACAATTGAAAGATAGCCATCCTGATCCACTTTAGCTATATCTCCTGTAAAAAGCCATCCATCACGTAATGTAACTGCTGTTTCTTCGGGCATATTCCAATACCCTTTCATAACTTGTGGTCCACTTACTAGTAACTCACCTAATTCTCCAGTCGGTACCTCTGTTGTTCCTGTTGCTACGTCTACTATTTTATAAGCCGTATTAGGTAGACCTAGACCTACGGTTCCTGGTTTTCTCTCTGCAAACGGAGGATTACAATGAGTAACAGGTGATGCTTCTGAAAGGCCATAGCCTTCTAATATCTTAGCCCCTGTTTTTCTTTCAAACTCATTTAGTAATTCTACTGGCATCGGAGCACTTCCACTATTGCAGATACGAATTGAATCAATTGAATAGTCCTCGGCATTTGGGTGATTAGTGATGGCGACATACATAGTTGGAACCCCTGGAAAAATAGTAGGCTGTTCTGTTTTTATCGTTTGCAATACTTCTTCAAGCTCAAATCGTGGGAGCATAATCATAGAATTACCTGACAAAATAGATAAATTCATACAACTAGACATACCGAAAACATGAAATAAAGGGATAACGGTTAAACACTTTTCTTGTCCCGACGTAATCTCACCTTTAAAAATTTCTCTAGATTGAACGGCATTTGCGACAATGTTTCGATGAGTAAGCATTGCTCCTTTTGATCGTCCAGTTGTTCCACCTGTATATTGTAGTAAGGCAATATCATGCTCTGGATCTATTTGAATAGGTATAACAGTTCCTGTATTCTTTGCTAGGAAACGTTCGAATGTATAATCTTCTGTTTGAGGAGATTCTGAAGGCTGTAGACTAACGGTAATAATATGCTTTAAGCTCGTTTTTAATTGAATCGCTTTAATTCTTGGATAAAGAGCATCTAGGACAACAATTGTCTCACTTCCTGAATCATTTAAGATATGTTCTAACTCCCGCTCTACAAGCATGGGATTAATTTGTGTGACAATAGCACCAACTGATAAGGCACCATAATACGTCACAACATATTGTGGGCAATTTGGAAGCATAATAGCGACTCGATCTCCCTTTTGCACCCCTACTGATTGTAAGGACGATGTAAAAGCAAATACCATTTCAGCTAATTGTTCATACGTAAAGGTTCTTCCATAGAAGGAAATTGCATCATGATCTTTGAAACTTTGAACTGTTTGCTGAAGCATTTCTGGAACACTTATAAATGGGATATCAATTTCATTCGCCAAATCGTTTGGATAATTTGCATACCATTTTTTACGATCTTCCATTTTTATTGCCTCCTTGTAAAGTTAGAATAAAAGCATTTT
Organism: Bacillus weihaiensis; assembly: GCF_001889165.1. Taxonomy (GTDB): domain Bacteria; phylum Bacillota; class Bacilli; order Bacillales; family Bacillaceae; genus Metabacillus; species Metabacillus weihaiensis. The sequence goes on from NZ_CP016020.1 coordinate 2,649,905, forward strand.
TCACAAGCTAATCTACTAATCTTTTAAACAGCATGTTTACAACACGTGCATTCCACCGTCTACAATAATAACATCCCCTGTAATAAAATCAGATGCTTTAGCAGCCAAAAACAAAGCAACTCCCTTCAAATCTTGATCTGTACCGAAGCGTTTAAGTGGCGTTCGTTCCATAAAGTAATCTTGACCATGCTCCATTATCGTTGCAGACATTTTTGTAGGAAAAAATCCAGGAGCAATTGCATTGACATTAATATTAAATTGTCCCCATTTCGCTGCTAAATCCTTTGTAAAAGTTAAAACTGCCCCCTTACTTGTGTTATAGCCGATTGTATCCATAAAGCGAGGGTCGGTTCCACCTAAACCAGCAATAGAGGCGATATTAATAATTTTGCCTTTCTTTTGTGAAATCATATGCTTACCAACTTCTTGGCTCATGAGGAAGGTCCCTGTTACATTGACATTCATTACTTTTTCCCATGCCTCAATTGGCATATCAACAGCAGGTGCACCCCATGTTGCTCCGCTATTATTCACCAGAATGTCTATTTGTTCAAATGTGTCCACCGTTTTTTCCACAACCTTTTGTATCTCTTCTTTCTTTGTAATATCACATTTTAATCCTATTGCGTTAACCCCATTTTTCGAAAGTTTATTTGCGACCGCAATACAAGCTTCTTCATTTCTTGAACATAAAACGATATTCGCACCTGCTTCTGCAAAGCCTTCTGCAATTTGTTCTCCTAAGCCTCTACCACCTCCCGTTATAATAGCTGTCTTTCCAGATAAATCAAATAGCGATTCAATTGACACCGTATTCCCCTCCTAAGCTTGTTCGATACTCTTGTTTTAAAGGTTGTTTGCGTATGATAGAGATACTAAAACTTTACTAATTGAGAGCCTATTTATTTACATTTTTTCAGTTCTAACTTTGCCACTTGAGCACGGTGTACTTCGTCAGGTCCATCAGCTATTCTTAATGTTCTAGCATTTACCCATTGTGCCGCTAAGGGGAAGTCTTCACTAACACCCGCACCTCCATATGCTTGAATCGCACGATCTAACACCTTCAATGCCATAGCTGGTGCAATTACCTTAATCATCGCAATTTCGGCTTTAGCTTGTTTGTTCCCAACAGTATCCATCATATAGGCTGCTTTTAAAGTTAATAATCTCGCCTGTTCAATTTCAATTCTCGAATCTGCAATCCACTGCTGAATAATTCCTTGCTCAGAGAGTAATGTCCCGAATGCACGCCTCTTTTGAACGCGCTTACATAATAGTTCAAGCGCACGTTCAGCTGCACCGATTAACCTCATACAGTGATGAATTCTTCCTGGTCCTAATCGTCCTTGAGCAATAGCAAAGCCCTTACCCTCACCTAAAATAATGTTTGTTGCAGGAACTCTTACAGAATCAAATGTTATTTCTGCATGACCATGTGGTGCATGATCATACCCGAATACCGGAAGCATCCGCTCAATTTTCACTCCATTCGTAGAAAGTGGTACTAGTATCATTGATTGTTGCTCATGCTTTGCAGCTTTTCCATCTGTTTTCCCCATAACGATGGCCATTTTACATCTTGGATCACCTGCCCCTGAGGACCACCACTTACGACCGTTGATGACATATTCGTCTCCATCTCTTTCAATACTAGTAGAAATATTCGTAGCATCTGATGAAGCTACATCCGGTTCCGTCATTGAAAAACATGAACGAATCTTACCTTCAAGTAATGGTATAAGCCACTCCTGTTTTTGTTGCTCTGTTCCATATCTTTCGAGTACCTCCATGTTACCTGTATCTGGCGCATTACAATTAAAAACCTCAGGAGCTATTAAGGAACGTCCCATTATCTCACATAAAGGTGCGTACTCTACATTACTTAGACCAGCCCCGTATTCACTACTTGGTAAAAATAAATTCCACAAACCTTCTGCTCTTGCCTTTTGCTTTAGATCTTCTATAATTGGAGGCACTTTACTCCATCTCGTTTCCTGCTGATTTAGCTGCTCTTCGTATAAATGCTCGTTCGGATATATATATTCCTCCATAAAAGATTGTATTCTCTTTTGAAGATCAATAACCTTCTCTGAATAAGAGAAATTCACTTTCACATCATTCCTTCCTCTTCCCCAATTCTTACTAACCGGTTGGTATGTTTCCATCTTAATACGTTTTAATCATGTATTCAACTATTATTTTATTTTTCAAATAATAAGAACAATTAGGAGTAAAAGCTGATGTTAATAAAATAGGGAAAGGTAACAATAAATAAGTCTTAAGACCAAAAAACCTTTTCATCTGAAAAGATCTTTTCCACCCTTCTATAGCTATCAAATTACAAGTTCGAAATATAACCAATATTTTCATGAAAGTGTCTAGTAAGGTAAGTTTGTTAATTAATTTTTTTAGAGCTCAAGCAGGAATTTAAATCGCAAAAAAAGCAACTCTACCCTGTTCAACGAGAAAATCATTTAGCCCTTAAACTATTCAAAAGCATCACATAAAAAAAAGAGGCAAGTGCCCCTTTATCCTTTGAATTCACCATTATTTTTTGATGCTTTTTCTTTTTTTGCCTTATCTTTATGAACGTTATTAGCAGCAGCACTTCCAAATTCATGACTGAACTCAGAATCGATTACACTTGAATCAAAGCCTTTTTTATTCTTTTGCTGTGGGTCATTTTTCTTCGTTCGCTTCGCCAATTTCACTTCACTCCTCTTTTGTTTTTCTCTTATAGGTTTACTTCAAAGAAAGGGTTTTATGTAAGTAAAACTTGCTAATTGCCAACCCCTGCTATGAATAAGGTAATCAAGTTCTGACAAGGTATAAGAGCACAAAAAAAAGAAGAGTGTATTTACTCTTCTCCTTCTTCCTGTTCTTCAAGGGCAATATCAGTTGATGTGAGATACTTCTTCTGAAGCTCGACGTAGGCGTCAACAACCTTTGAAGCAATCTGTAAGTTAATATGATTCTTATCATTTGTTGTCCAAGGAACAACCACACTAAACGCGATTTCTGGGTTATCTGAAGGATAATAACCTACAAAATTCAAGTTATTGGTTTCTTTTCCCCAATATTCTCGTTTAGGTCCATAATAGAGTGTTTGAGATGTTCCTGTTTTACCTGCAACTTCTTTGCGAGCGATATATGCTCTAGCTGTTCCAGAAGTGACAACACGTTCAAATCCGTATTGAACCTGTTCAATTTGTTCTTCTGTATTGTTTATTTTATTTAACACTGTGGGTGCTTTGTCAACAACAATTGGACCTAGCTCTTGCTCTTCAATAGGTTCATGGATACTAGTTACAATTCTTGGTTGGACGCGAGAACCTCCATTAGCAATCGTGGATACATATTGAGCTAATTGAAGCGGAGTATATGTGTCAAATTGACCAATTGCAATATCTAGAAGTTTACCTGGGTTATCAGGATCACTAATTAAACCACCAGATTCTTGAGGTAAGTCAATACCTGTTGGGACTCCAAGTCCAAACTGAGCAAAATAGTTTCGTAAAGATTGAAAATCCTCCTGTGAAGCATTAAATGACCCATTCTTGACATAGTTAATATCAGCTATTCTCATTGCCACATAGAACATATAAACGTTAGAGGATTGCTCTAGTGCCTTTACATCTGTAACTGTCCCCATTGTTTTCCAAGATTTTTTAGGCTGTGTTCCTTTAAAATAGAGCGGTGCATCGTAGAAGCGTTGATCCAATGGCATTCCATCCTGATAGCCAGCTAATACAGTAGCACCCTTTACAGTCGATCCTGCTTCATATTGAGTGGCAAACGATCCATATGCAAAATCTAACATAGGACCCTTTGGATCTTTAGAATTAATCTGCTTCCCAACCATAGACAATACATCACCTTGGTAAGGGTCCATCATCACCACAAAAGCCCGGTCCATTAAGAAATTATAGCCACTTGCCTTTCGAAGTTCCTCTTCCACTATTTTCTCTACTTCCATTTGAAGCTCCATATCAAATGAGAGCTTTAGATCATAGCCTCTTTGTCCTTCATCTATTACTTTCTCTGACACAATATTTCCACTTTTATCTGAAATATATTCGACTTTTGCTTTCCGAGGATTTAAATAATCTTCATATTGATACTCTAAATAACTTTTTCCCACACGTTCGTTTCTAGCATAATTCCGTGCTTTATAATACTCCTCACGTGATTGAAGAATCCCTTGTTCAGGAGAGGTCACTCCACCAAAAATAGTTGTTAAAGAGTCATAAGGATACTCTCTATCCCAATCGGTAATCGTATCGACACCTGGTAATTGCTCAAGGTTTTCAGAAACACTTGAAAATTCTTCTTCTGTTAAGTTAAGAGATTTAACAACCTGTGGTTCATATTGATAACCTGATGAAAATCGAGTATAAATATAGGCTAATTTTTTTTCAGATTTATCATTCATAATTCGTTCAATTTCACGATCAGGAACACGTTCAACCTGTAAAGGGTATGTGACAGATGGCTTCTCTGTTAATTCCTTTTTTGACAATAAAGCTTTCGCCTCATCGGGATTTGATGCTAACCAGTAATCTCGAATATCTCGTTCTTTTAGTTCTTCATCAAGGTATTCTTCTTCATAATCGATAAATTCTGCTAGTTTTTTTGCTGTTTCTATTTTATCTTCTGTTTTAGTTGTTTTATCCACTGTATACGTAATCGCAGGGACACGCTTATTATCAACAACTACTCGATCATATCGATCGTACATCTTACCACGCGGTGCTGGTAATTGTGCATAATCTGATTCAGTTCTAGCCACTTCTTTTGAAAATTCTTCACCTTGAACTATTTGCACAACGCCTAGTCGAACAACTAAAGCAACAAACAAGAGAAATACGACAAAAAAGAATACATTAATACGGACGTAACGTGCTTTTCGTAATTTCCGTTGTTCTGAAGCATTTGTATTTTGGTCTGTCAAAATGTGTCCTCCTTTATTTTTTATCTGTATATAATAATTTAATATTTAGTAAATAGGTATATGTGAATAGATTGTTGCTTTCCTAAGTAAAACACAAATGATCGATTCCATTTAACTAGCAACAACATTAAAGAAAAGAGCCTAATAAATAGTTTACTCTTTATTTTACCATTAACACTTCTTTAGAAATAGAATTCTTTATGAAAAGTATGTGAAATAAAAATTCAAGCTTTTTTTCTTACTCTTCACTCCCGATGAATTCAATTTCCTCAGTTCTTATAGACCAAATAGGGCGACTATTTGATTCCCTCAAAATAGTCACCCTTTTATATAGACGTATTTACTTTTTAGAAGGTTTCACATTTCGACACTTTCTTTTTTAAGACAATCATATCAACACACTGTATTCCATCTTCAAAGATAGGAATTGAGTAATTCTCCCTAAAGTAGTTCTTGCGAATAGAATCTAGTCTAAATCCACTTTTTTGATAAAGAGCAAGTTGATTTAGACTTGAGTTTCCTGTTCCAATTGAAATACATTCTTTGTTCATATTCCTAGCATATTCTTCGGCTCGTGTAAGAAGCTTTTTAGCTATCTTCTTCCCTCTATGAGCTGCTGTAACGGCAAGATTCACTATTTCTACTTCACTATCACTGGTTTCAATGATTACAATGACGCCAATAATATTGGATCTTTCTTTCGCTACAAAACATATACCTTCTTTTAAGTACTTTTTTATTTGTTCACTTGATGGATCTGCTTCTAATAAAAGCTTCTCAGGAACAGGATCTTGATCCGTTAACCTTCTAATTACGATCTCCATAGCTTAACTAAGGCTTGTGTGCCCTTATCTTCATCCCCTTGATTCGCTAATTTTTCATATAGAGAATACGCTAGCTGTAATCCTGGAACTTCTATTGCCATATCCTTTGTTTCCTCCAAAGCAATTCCCATATCTTTTATAAAGTGTTTTATATAAAACCCTGGCTCGTAATCTTCTTTTAACATTCTCGGTGCCAAATTACTCAATGACCAACTACCTGCGGCACCTGTAGAAATACTTTTAAGCACCGTCTCAGGGTTCAATCCTGATTTTTCAGCATAGGCAATGGCTTCACATACGCCAACCATCCCAGAAGCAATTGCAATCTGATTGCACATTTTTGTGTGCTGACCTGAGCCTGCCTGCCCTTGATACACAATGTTTTGTCCCATAGCTTGAAATATCGGTAAGCAATGCTCATATGCGTCTTGGTCTCCACCTACCATAATAGCAAGTCGAGCCTCACGTGCACCTATGTCTCCACCTGAAACAGGGGCATCTAATGCAGAAATGCTTTTCTCCTTTGCCACATCATATATTTTTTTGGCTAAAGAAGGCTGCGAAGTGGTCATATCAATCAGATAGGCTCCTAATTTAGCCGATTGTACTATACCATTTTCACCTAAATAAACTTCCTCAACATCCTTTGGATAGCCGATAATTGTGATGATGATGTCACTTTCTTCTGAAATCTCCTTGATGGAATCCTTCCAAGTTGCACCTAATTCAAGAAGCTCTTTTGCTTTTTGTTTTGTTCTAGTATATACATTGATTGGGTACCCAGCCTTCATAATATTCGTTGCCATACTTTTTCCCATTACCCCAAGTCCAATAAAGCCTATGGTTTGTTTCATATCTATTTCCCCTCTCTAAAACGCAATATGTATCTCTTATTATATAGCTAAGAATCTTTTTTAATTGTGTAATTGATTCTTCTATAAATACTTTCTTCTAGTTGCTTGATATTCCTTCTTTATAAATAGATAAAATAAAATGTAAAGTGATTGACTATATAAATAGACAGGAAATGAATACTTTATTTCATAGCCTTTACTATAATCAAATATACCAACTAACATGGCAATCCACTCATAGAAAACGGAGAAGACAGACCACAAAAGGATATATAGTATGATGAAAAGGCCTCTAATTCTAAAATGTTCATAGGCATATAAAAAGAAATAACCGGAAAACCCATACATACTATAATAAGCAATATCGACTAATTCTACATTCGATGTGTCATTAACATCATAAAGTTCGAAAGGCTTTGTTGCAATTAGATGGTCCGCACTTAGACCAATACTTATACTGAAAACAAAATTTAATACAAATATGGGAAAAGGGAATTTCCTTGGTAATACCTTGTATAAATACATAGAAATTGCCACAGTGATTAGAATATACACCTCATTTACATATCCAGGCATCGTCAAGGAATGTCCACTTCCTGTCTTAACAAGCTTCTAAAGTACTTGAATGAGATTAAACCAACAATAAGCAATAAAGTTGTTTGGAAAAATGCGAGATAAAGATGGTCCACATAAAACCTCATGATGTGAAATACACCGCATAGCTCTTCTATTAAATAGACGATTACTAATTGAACAAGGAATATAATTACTTTATTCCTTTTCTTCTTCGCTCCAATAAGTAAATTTAAGAAACACATTGTTAATAATGGAACAAGAATAGTTCTTTGTAGAATAATGATTGCTTTAGCTGTTGCTGTATCATACGGTTCTATCCATTTTAGATTCGCTTGTAAAAAAGAACAGAATAGTTGATTCACTATGACTGTTGTACATATGAGGAAAATAATTTCTAGTAAATGGATATTCTTCTTAATTAAGAGTAAACATAATATAATAATCCATATAAAGGTTATTGCTAAAATAATCGCCATTTCAATCTCACCTATATTTTTTTCTTATTTTACCAACATTTTTGGAAAATTATACAAGAGGTAGAAATCAGATGAGCAAGCCCTTCCTAGTCATAAAAAAAGAAACGAACGCTTGGTTCATTTCTTGTCAATAGTTATATTGATTTTACCATTCCACCATCTACTAAGAAGGTTTGACCTGTCATATAGGAATTTAGATCTGATAATAAAAAGCAAACATAGTTAGCAAATTCCTTAGGTTCACCATAGCGGCCAAGTGGGATATTTTTTTTCATTTTCTCCTCAATTTGTTCTTTCGTTACCCCTTCCTTCCTAGCTGTCACTTCATCTAAGAAAGCAACGCGATCTGTTGCAATTCGACCTGGAGCCACTGTATTAATTAATATATTGGATGTAGCAAATTCAGTTGCCAACGTCTTAGTTAGACCGATTATTCCAGTTCTAAAAGTATTTGAGAGGATTAATCCCGGAATTGGTTCTTTCACAGAAGAAGAGGCTATATTTACAATTTTACCTCCACCATTTTCCTTCATTTTTGGTAATACCTCACGGATGACTCTTATGTAACTTAAAAGATTTAACTCAAATGCATGCTGCCAATCTTCATCTGTCATATCTTCAAAAGTTCCTGCAGGAGGACCGCCAGCATTATTGACCAATAATTCTATTGAGCCTAATTCTTCTATTGTATTACGTACGAGCTCTTCAATCTCATGCTTTTTCTTTAGATCACATACCTGATATTTCACTTTACCAGCTGTCAAAGCCTCAAGTTCAACCTTAACTTCTTGTAATTTCACTTGATCTCGGCTAGTTATCATCACATTTACACCTTGTGCAACTAATTGTTTTGCAATAGCCTTTCCTAGCCCTTGACTTGAAGCAATTACGAGAGCATTTTTTCCTTTTAATCCACTATTCACACGTATCCACCCCTTACTAAGATTCACCCTTATTTTACCATGACAGGTGCAATCCATGACATGAAAACGTATCAATATATAGAACAAGCCTATCACTTTTAATGCAGAGCTTCTTATAGTAATTACAAACGCTTCTAATACTCACCCTATACACAGATAACTTGAGCTTGAAGGCCTTAGGTAAGGTACAAAAATGAAGGCAAAGTGTATTATTCTCACTGAGGAAGAAAGAGGTTGGGTCAAAACTCAATTATTTTTTAAAGAAAGAACGACTATCGTTTGACACGTTGTTACTTATTAATATGTTGTGGTGGAAGAACCAGTACGTTCCATTCTGCTCCATCCACTTGCCATCTACAGGGAATGAACTGCTTTTTCCTAGGGAGGTGCTTTAGCCTCCTCTCCTTAAGCCTGTGGGGTCTCACCGTTTCCTCTACCTCCCGCCGGAGTAAAGTGACTTCCGCTCCAAAACCCGAACGATTTGGGAGATTTCCATTGAAAAATCACCTGATAGTTCGGGTTTCTCATTAACTAAAAACACTTATGTCCCAGCCTCTATTACGTAAAGTATTCTACTTTTGCTTCAGGAAAGTAATGGGCAACATAATCCTCTAAGGTATCACGAAGCTCCTGTTCTTGATCCTTTTGATAGATATATTTCCCAATACCATATCTTCCCCACTTGTACCGACGCTCTTCTTCATTTAATTCTAACTTTGTTTTTGGATAATTTTTTTGAATGACTCGCTTAGCTGGTTTCGTAAATCGATGCTGGATCATTTCAAAGGTAATATTATCTCTAACATTCTTAGGCAAAGATGCATCCATTTTCTCAAATAATGCTTTGTACCCCTCTTGCCAGCCATCATGAATATAAATAGGGGCGATAATAAAGCCAAGAGGATAGCCGGCATTTGCAACTTTGACTGCGGCTTCAATCCGTTGTTCTAACGGGGATGTTCCGGGTTCAAAATTTTTAATGACAAAGTCTGCATTGATACTAAATCGAAATCTCGTTCTCCCGTTATGTTCTGCATCTAATAAATGGTCAACATGATGAAATTTCGTAACAAACCTCAATCTTCCCATATCGGTCTTTCCGAAATATTCAATTGCATCCTTTAAGGAATGAGTTAGGTGGTCAACTCCCACAATATCAGATGTACAGGAAGCTTCAAAGCGAGTGATCTCAGGTGCTCTTTCTTCCATATATTGTTGCGCTTGCTGTAAAATTTCATCTACATTCACATAGGTACGAATATAAGGCTTACTCCCCATTGTCGTTTGTAAATAACAGTAATGGCAATGACCCATACAACCGGTTGCTAAAGGAATAGCATATTCTGCAGAGGGTTTTGACGTGTCAAACTTAAGAGTTTTTCTAACTCCTACTACAAGAGTTGATTTAGCGTTTCTGTACTGCTGAAGGTGGTTTTTTCCAGGTATATTTCGAACCTGATTATGAGAGGTTGTTTCCCTTATTTCTAACCCCATTTTTTCAAACTTCTCTTTCAATTCAACCCCACGGGGATATTCTAAAGCTCTAGGTTCTATATAAATTAATTGAGGTACAAAAGGTTTTACCATTGAAATACCTACTTTCTCTTTAATCATCGAATTTCGTTATCTATTCATCATTAATTTTCACTAAATAAAGTAGAAATAGACTATTCAATATTTTCCTTTAGTAAATTGATAAGAGTTTTTAATGAACCTGAAAGAGTAAGGATAGAGGAACGTTAAATGAGGTGAAATATAACAGTAGTCGGTGGGACTAAACTACCTCCACCGACCCTACTTTTAACTAGTGACGATACTTAATCGAGTGGAGTATAGTGAAAAATTTCATTATACAGGCTTTCAGCATCATCGAGACTTGAAAATACAGCATCATCTTCAGCCAATGGATGATAGGCATCATGAAGAAATAATGCAAGTTCACCTGGATTTTTAGGGTGCTCAACTACCTCAGCCTTTTCAATATTTGCTACTACAGCTGCATGAGGATTTCGATAAATAACATATACTTCATCACCTACACGAAAATCTTCCATAACAAAAACCTCCAATTAATAATCACGTACTTTTCTATAGGTTTTACAATATGAGGTGAAGTATGTATATCTAATAAAAAAGACAAGGCTAACAGCAATACCCACAAAACGAAGAGGAATAAAGAAGTTAGCAGTTCTTAAAGCCCCCTATGATCTTGAAAAGTAAGTTTCTGAAGCAAAATACGATTATGAAGGACTAATCCAATAAAAAAAGGACGGGCCATATAGCTCGTCCTCTGTTTTACTTATTATTATTTTACATCGAATGTTTCTTTAACGAATGCAACAACTTCTTCTGTTGTACTCATTGAAAGGACTTTTTCTTTGAAGCTTTGAGCTTCTTCTTTAGATAGTCCTTTAATTTGTGATCTAGCAGGTAAGATTGATGTTGCACTCATAGAGAACTCATCCAAACCTAAACCAAGTAATAATGGAATAGCTATTGAATCGCCAGCCATTTCCCCACACATACCTGCCCATTTACCTTCTTTATGCGCTGCATCAATAACCATTGATACAAGACGAAGAATAGCTGGGTTGTAGGGTTGGTATAGGTAAGATACACGTTCGTTCATACGATCTGCAGCCATTGTATATTGGATTAGGTCATTTGTTCCAATACTAAAGAAATCAACTTCTTTAGCAAATTGATCTGCCATAACAGCAGTTGAAGGAATTTCAACCATAATTCCAATCTCAATTGAATCAGAAACAGTAGTACCAGCAGCTACTAGCTTTTCTTTTTCTTCTAAAAGAATTGCTTTTGCTTCTCTGAATTCAGTTAACGTCGCAATCATTGGGAACATGATTTTTAAATTTCCATAGCTGCTAGCACGTAACAAAGCGCGTAGCTGAGTACGGAAAATATCTTGCTCCTCAAGACATAAACGGATTGCTCTAAATCCTAAGAAAGGATTCATTTCCTTTGGTAGGTTTAGATAAGGAAGCTCTTTATCCCCACCAATATCAAGTGTACGAACAACAACTGGTTTGCCTTCCATTTTTTCTAAAACAGTTTTATAGGCATCAAATTGCTCGTCCTCTGTTGGAAGCTGATCTCTTCCCATATACAAGAATTCTGTACGGTATAGACCAACTGCTTCTCCACCATTTTCAAGCACACCTTTAACATCGTTTGGTGTTCCGATATTTGCTGCAAGCTCAACATGCTGACCATCTTTTGATACAGTTGGCTCATTCACAAGTTTTGCCCATTCAACTTTTTGTGCTTCGTATTTTGCTTTTTTCTGTTCGTAATGCGCAATTTCTTCAGAGGAAGGATTAATAATCACATCTCCATCTAAACCATCGACAATGACCATTACACCATTCTCAATTTTCTCAGTCGCTTTCTTCGTTCCAACTACAGCTGGAATTTCCATTGAGCGAGCCATGATTGCTGAGTGAGATGTACGACCACCAATGTCAGTTGTAAAACCTTTTACGAATTGGCGGTTAAGCTGTGCAGTATCAGAAGGAGTTAAATCCTCTGCAATGATAACAACTTCCTCAGAAATTAAACTAGGGTTCGGAATTTGAACGCCTAATAAATGCGCAATTACTCGCTTTGTTACGTCACGAATATCTGCTGCACGTTCTTTCATATATTCGTTGTCCATTGACTCAAACATCGAAACGAACATATCTGCAGTTTCTTTCATGGCTACTTCGGCATTTACGCCTTCTGAATCAATCTTATCCTTAACTGGATTAAGAAGTTCAGGATCACTTAATACAAGTAAGTGAGCAGCAAAGATTTCTGCTTTATCTGCTCCTAACTCACGATTAGCATGCTCCTTAATTTTCTCTAATTCAGATTTTGATGTATTAATTGCTTGATCGAAGCGAGCTTTCTCCGCTGCTTTATCATTTACTGCTTTTTTTTCAATCTTAAGTTCTGGCTCTTCTAAGCGGTATGCCTTTGCAATCGCAATACCCGCAGAAGCTGCGATCCCTTTTAGGTTAGTCATTATTCGCCAAGCCCCTCATTTTTCAATGTATCTTCAATACCTTTGATTGCTTCATCTGCATCTGCACCAGCAGCGATGATTTTGATTTGTGATCCTTGAGGAATTCCAAGAGACATAACACCCATGATAGATTTAAGGTTAACTGTCTTACCATTGTATTCTAAGTTAACATCAGCATCATATTTGCTAGCCGTTTGAACTAAAACTGTCGCTGGACGAGCATGAATTCCTGTTTCTGCTGTAACTGTAAATGTTTTTTCTGCCATTTTTAATCAATCTCCTTTAAAATCTTTCATTTTTCTACAAGGTATTATTTTAGCAGTAACGATAGTATTTGTACAAGCGTTACTTATCAAAATATTTACCCTTCTATAGATAGTATATCTGAATCTTTTGCATTTACTTGATTATTTGCTTGAAGTTTTACCGTTTGACCCTCTTTTAAGTTCGTGAACACTATTGGTGTCATAATAGATGGAGCATTCTTTTTCACGAAATCAAGATCAACTTCCAGGAGTTTTTGACCTTGTTCAACAACGTCTCCTTCTTGAACAAACGTTTCAAATCCTTCACCTTTAAGGTTAACAGTATCAATCCCAACATGAATTAAGATTTCTTTTCCACCTTCAGATTGAATACCAATTGCATGTTTTGTCGGGAAAACATTTAGAATTTTACCATTAACAGGAGATACGATTGTACCTTCAGTCGGAAGAATGGCAAATCCATCACCCATCATTTTTCCTGAGAAAACTTGGTCAGGAACTTCTGTAATTGGTTTGATTTCACCAGTTAAAGGCGATACAAACACATCTTCAACTAATTCGTTCTTTAATCCATCTGCCACAACATCTTCCACTTGCTCTTTAACTTCTTGTTGTTGAGAGTGAGTTTGTGTAGCTTTTGGTCGCTTACCTGACATTACATCTTGTATTTGTGTCTTTAAGTTATCTGATTTAGGGCCAAAGATTGCTTGAATATTATTTCCAACTTCAAGAACTCCTGATGCTCCTAATTTTTTCAAACGATCTTTGTTTACTTGTTTATTATCATTAACAGTTACACGTAGTCTTGTAATACAAGCGTCTAAATGTTTAATGTTTGAAGAACCACCTAATGATTCAAGGACTTCATAAGGTAGATCACCTGTTGGACGATTTGCCTCATTTTCATCTGCCGTATCCACATCTGTTTTTTCACGACCTGGAGTTGCAAGATTCCACTTACGAATAGCAAAACGGAAACCGAAATAATAAATAACGGCAAACACAAGACCAACTGGGATGACTAACCACCAATTTGTTTGTGTGTTCAGAACACCAAATAGTAAGAAGTCAATTAACCCTCCTGAGAAGGTCATACCAATTTTCACATTTAAAAGATGCATAATCATAAACGATAAACCTGCAAAAATTGCATGGATACCGAAAAGTACAGGCGCTACGAATAAGAATGAGAATTCAAGCGGTTCCGTTATACCTGTTAAGAAAGAAGTTAATGCAGCAGAACCCATAAGACCTGCAACTACTTTCTTATGTTCTGGTCTCGCTTCATGATAAATCGCTAAAGCTGCTGCTGGTAAACCAAACATCATGAATGGGAATTTACCTGTCATAAACGTTCCTGCAGTTAATTCATTAACACCATCTTTAATTTGATTAAAGAAAATCGCTTGGTCACCACGGATTGTTTCACCCGCTGCATTTACATACGATCCAAACTCAAACCAGAATGGTGAATAGAAAATGTGATGCAAACCAAAAGGAATTAGCGCACGTTCAATTACACCGAAAATAAATGCCGCTAGCGTTCTGTTAGCATCTAACAAGTTAGTAGAGAATGAGTTAAGTCCTGTTTGGATTGGAGGCCAAACAAAGTACATCACAATTCCAAGGATAACAGCAGAAGCAGCTGTTACAATTGGAACAAATCGTTTACCTGCAAAGAAACCAAGGTATTGTGGTAATTCAATCGTAAAGAAGCGATTATACATCGCAGCTGCAATAATACCTACGATAATACCCCCGAACACCCCGGTTTGAAGTGTTGGAATCCCTAATACGCTACCATAAACCGCGCTGTTGTTTTGTAGGAATTCTGTTAATTCTGCCCCTCCGCCTGGTAGTGTTCCAACTCCTTTAAGGATACTACTCATTGTTACATTCATGATTAAGTACCCGATTAATGCAGCAATACCTGCTACACCATCACCATTCGCTAACCCAATTGCAACCCCCACTGCAAATAGTACTGGGAGATTTGAGAAGACGATACCACCAGCGTTTTCCATAACACTTGCAATTAATACAACCCAATCACTTGTTAAAAAAGCTGCCTTACTTGTTAAAGTATCATTTTGTAGAGCGTTACCAATTGCAAGCAATAGACCTGCTGCTGGTAATAAGGCAACTGGCAACATTAATGCACGTCCAACTTTTTGCAGGACGCCAAATGCATTTTTAAACATAAAAAGGACCTCCTAAAATCTTTTATAAAATGTAGGCTACTAAATGTGATTTCAAAAAGCCTATGTATAAATAAAAGTTAAAGCATTTAGCGTTAATTAACCGGTTACAACCAATACCGTATTAATATAACCAACATAAAAAGGCACGAGTGAACATGTTTTCTCCCTGCTATTAGGTATACTTCCCCAAAATAGCAAATAAAAACACAATGTTCACTCATGCCTGATCGAATCAGTAACACGTGAATAATATCGGTTACATTTTTATTTATTTGTTAGACGATATAGGTGCATCGTTAAATAAACGGCTTCCGCTTCATACACAGGCTTATTTAAAGCCCGCTGCATAACTTTTATCATTTTCCAAGAAGTATTGTAGCATAGCGGATATTCTTTTTTCAAGAGAAATAATAATTTTTCTGGTTCTGATACTGTTTCCCCTGAATTTACCCTTTCAATCGTATAGCGTATATGTCTAATTAACCTTAGATAATTAACGCTATCTCGATCAACTGTAATTTTTAAAGAATCCTCAATTACCTCAGTTAGTTGACTGATTAATTGAGAGTATTGATTAACTTCTGAAAGTGATTTATTTGAAATAGAGCTATGAATATGTAAGGCAATAAAGCCAACTTCCCCTTCTGGCAAACGCACAGATAACTTTTCATTCAATAACTCGACTACATCATTCGCTAAGTTATACTCAAAAGGATACAGTGATTTCGTTTCGATTAAAAAAGGATTTTTCAAATCCATCCCTTGCTGTAAACGCTTTAACGCAAAGGTGATATGATCGGTTAAGGCAATGTGAATATGTTCATTTAATGGTTGCTCGACTTGATCGGAAATATATGAAATAACATCCTGTACAGCTTCTAACATTTCAGAGTCCGTGTCAGTTAAGAGCATTTTATATTGTTCTTGTTCTTTTTGATTTTTCAAGACAAACATTTTATCATAGCTTTGCTCTTCAATGATATCTCCTTGGTTCTTCCCAAATCCAATACCTTTCCCTATTAAGACGACCTCACCATATTTTTGATGATCAACAATAAGAACATTGTTGTTTAATGATTTTTTTACTACAAAGGACTCCTTCACGAAATCCACAGCTCCTTTATCCATTGAATCCTACATATCGTACAAAAGTTAACTGGGTTCGTCAATGAATTTGTCGTTTTTTGTAGAAAAAAAGATCTTCCCACACTAAATCATTCATTCGAAATATAATGATCTTTCTCAAATTGTTCAGATGTTCCGATGTAGAAATATTCTGTTGTTTCACCTCCCTGCTCCATTCCACTTGATGAACCATGAACCATCTTTCCTGGTACCAACTTTGTACGTTTACCTTTCTGATCAACATAGTAATAATGATTTGTCGCCCACCCTTCGTGTATATGTGGATCATGAGTTATAGCTATTCCATCTTTATTCACGCGATATTCATCTGGTTTTGATGTAGAAGTATTGATTGGACCATCCTCATACTGAACCTTCACCCATCCTGTATAACCTATAGGAATTAAATAGGTTTTAGGTGAAACTTGATCATCTTGTTTACACCCCGTTAATAAATGACAAATGAAAAGTAAAAGAACTAATTTCTTTATCATTTCATAACACCTCCTAATTGGTAGGATGTCATGAAAGGACTTATTCTATTATAGGTTTTTAGTTTATACAGAATGAATCAATAGGAGATGGCAGGTACAGATTTTTTCAGAAGAACATGGGAATGGTAACACATGAGGTGATGAAATGAGGATAGCAAAATTGATTCTTCTCGTTCTGTTTTGTTCTGTTAATTTACTCTTTTCAGTGTCTGCTTCAGCTAGTCCAATGATAAAAGTTGTGACAATTGAATCGAATGAAATTGTGGCCGAAGCACCTTCATCTTCTTTCTTTGATCAAGAAGTGAGGAAAGCAATCGGAACTATTGATGGGATTACAGTTGAGGCAAATCCTTTACCTAATAAAGGGTATATTTTAAAAATTCCACTTAAAGCTCCAGTGAAAATTAAAAACAAATGGTATGAGGATATTGTGCAAGAAGTTCTAATCATTTACAATTCATCAGATACAAAAAGACATAGGATTGTCTTGTACACAGATGAAAATACACCAATGTTCTTTAACACAACCTATGATGTGATAACGCTTCTTCAAAAGATGGGAATTTCTGAATAACAAAGCGAAAGAAGTGAAAAATAAACTACGATCATGTTCAATCTTGGAGGTGAAGAAAAAATGAAGGAAAACAATAATAGCAAAGAACAAGAATTTCAAAAAATGCAAAATGAAGCAATAGAAGGTAAATCAAAAGATGAAAAAGCGAAAAAGAAAAACTCGAAATAACCATTATAAAACGATCTTGAATTATGATATACTATCAATAGATATTGACCGTGGATGTTGCAGCATCCACAGTCTGCAGTCAAACAAAACAGTATTTTAATCGTAGGCTACATTTCATGTGGTCTATTTTTTTTGTGTAAATGTTAATATTGCGATGATTAACGAAGCGAATGTAAACATAACAATTAAACTTTCGTAAATGGTCAACAAGCATCACCTCCTTTTGAGAGGGCTTGTTCTATTTTATTGACTGCAAGATTATTGTATCATAAAACAACACCACTTTGGAACATATGTTCTATTTTTGATTCCTTCATCCTAATAGTCTTCCTTTGGCTCTTCCCTTCCACCTAGCTTTACAGTCTTTTTATAACTAGTTTAGGCTGCTTCTTTTCCCCATCAAGCGCATTGTAAGCAATCCTTACTTTTGCTAGTGTACCCTTTAAAATGTCCTCATGATGTGAATGAGGATTCAAGTACATAACTGTCCATTCTCTCATAGCTCTTGCTAATAGCTCTATTGCTTTATCCTGCCCACTTTCGTGTTTTCCTCTTTTGTCTTTTACAGATAATCTCATGATGTCCTCTGATATTTTTTGAATTAAAAGCACTTTTTCCTTTTCGTCCATAAACAATCTCCCCCATTTTTCGGCCTTTTTACCATGATACGCATTTAAATTAAAAATATGGTAAGAACTCCAAAATAATCACACGAAAATATGTTCTCTTTTTATGGAATGAAGAATGTATGTTCGTATATAATAAGAAAAGAAACTGTTATGGCATTTCCATAAATTAGGGCTAGATTATACCTCTATCTAGAAAAATACAATTCACACATTAACATATGTTTTCAGCTAGTTCTACTACTCACTGCATATCATTATATAAGAATAGAAATAATCAAGAAGGGGAGTTAAAAATGAAGTTGTTCCTTACCCAAAGCTTAGATCAAAATAAACCAATCGTCATCATTTATATGAGCAATGACGGAGATATTTCTCAGCGAAA
The DNA here is from genome assembly GCF_001889165.1 of Bacillus weihaiensis. Lineage (GTDB taxonomy): Bacteria > Bacillota > Bacilli > Bacillales > Bacillaceae > Metabacillus > Metabacillus weihaiensis. Next base: position 2,668,375 of record NZ_CP016020.1, read on the forward strand.
AGTACTTGTTAAAAGAATTGGGAATAAGCATTTCATTGCATATTGTTATTTAAAAAAACAAATCCGCACATTTACTCTTGAAAACACGCTTTCCGCCGGTCATATTCGTTACTCAAAAGTTGTATAAAATTCTTGCACATTTAGTCCTTCAGTTCATATAGTATGGTAAGAATTTTAACCTAAAAAAGCTTCTTTCAAATATGAAGAAGCTTTTTCGTCATCAGTTTTCATTTTCTTGCCTGTCTACATGTTTTACTATCGTCAAGATGGGTATTACATAAGTAGCGCGCTACCATGACAACTTTGAAAAACATCTAAGACGCTTTAAATTCAAGTGGCGCGGCCTCGGAGCCGCAACGATATAAGAGAGGAAGGGCTTATATCTCATGCGTCATTTCCATAAGGAAAGATGTTATTGTAATATAAAATTCAGTTACATAGATGTGATTGGGGAATTGAATTATATAGGTCAGTTTTCCAGTTGCAGTAAAGACTAAAAACTATTAAGAGGATGACTTCATTAGGAAGTCATCCTCTATTCAATCTAACGATATGGCAGTGCTCTATTAAATCGATAGCTGTTGTGACAAGGTATATACTCCCTCTGGTAGAGGATCTTTTTCCTTTAATATATCCTGGAAATTATGCTCAACTATTTGCTGTTTCTGCATCCCTACTGCTTTCCCTGCTTTTCCTTCAAGTAATAGTTCTACAGCTCGTGCACCTAGACGTGAAGCTAATACGCGATCAAAACCCGTAGGAGAACCACCTCGTTGAATATGACCTAATACAGTAATTCTTGTTTCTAACGAGTAATTTTCTTTTAGAGTAGCAGCAAATTCGTTAGCAGAACAAACTCCTTCAGCTAACACAATGATCGAATGTTTCTTCCCACGTTCAATTCCCTTATTTAACTTTTCTACTACTTCAGCTAACTCAAACTTTCTTTCTGGTATCAAAATTGTTTCAGCTCCAACTGATAGTCCAGAATAAAGTGCAAGATCCCCTGCATGACGTCCCATTACTTCTATAATAAAGGTTCGGTCATGAGATGTAGCAGTATCTCTTATTTTATCTATACTGTCCACAATAGTATTAAGTGCTGTATCAAAGCCGATTGTATAATCTGTCCCTGGAATATCATTGTCAATCGTCCCAGGGAGCCCTATGCATGGAAATCCTTTTTCCGTTAACTTGGCAGCACCCCGGTATGAACCATCTCCACCAATGACTACAAGACCATCGATCTGTAAATCACGTAAATTTTTAATTGCTTGATACTGCGCCTCATCTTTTTTGAATTCTTCAGAGCGAGCAGTATATAGGATCGTTCCACCTCTATGTATGATATCTCCTACTGACCCAAGTTCTAGTTTTTTTATTTGATTTGACATCAATCCGGCATACCCTTGATAAATGCCGAACACCTCTAAGCCTTCATGTATTCCTTTCCTTACAACAGCCCTTACAGCTGCATTCATACCAGGTGAGTCTCCTCCGCTTGTTAACACGGCAATCCTTTTCATGCTCTCATCCTTTCAAAGTAAGTGATATCAATTGCTGGCATACGGTAAAGATCTATGTGCCCAGGTTTAACGGCACTTGAGTAGATGCCTTGAATTAGTCCATGTACTATTAAGTACTAGTATCCTTCCCTTTTTCTAAGGAAAGAAGACCACCTAAATCCTTAATCATATAATCTGGCGTGACCCCTAACTTATCAAAAACATCCCCCTGTCGATTTACCCAAGCTGTTTCAAAACCAAATGTCTTGGCTCCCGCAATATCCCATGTATTGGAAGAAACGAACAATACTTGTTCCCGTGAAACATTTAATTTTGAGAGAACCCATTGATAGGCGATCGGAGTCGGTTTAAAGGCCTTTTTATCATCAACTGACAAAGCCGTTATGTTTTTATTACGTAAAGCTGATTGCTCAAGTAATGGTTCAAGCATACTAAAAGGTCCATTTGAGAAGACAGCCAAACGACGATCTTGTATGGATGTTATCACTTCTTCTACCTCATCAAATAAGTTCAACCTATTATACGCGTTTAATAATTTATCTTCACTTTCTTGATTAATGGTAACATCGAGACTTTCACACGCATAATGCAGAGCTTCTTTTGTAATGATTGAAAAAGGTACATATGTCCCCATTAGCTGTCTTAAAAACGCATATTCTAACTGTTTTTTTCTCCATAATTCACTTATTTGTTTCCCTTTTCTAGGAAACAGTTCTTCACATGTCTCAATAACAGCATGTACATCAAATAATGTTCCATAAACATCAAATACAATGACATCTTTATTTTGCATATTCTTGCCACTCCTTTATACACCTTTTATCTTATTCATCATTTATAATGTTTTACTTTTCCCTAACAATGTCTTCCTAAACTTTTTAACTATTCTATCTTTTCCCTGGGCGAAAATATAGAAATATGCTTAAGAGTAGTAAAGAGAAGCCAGATTTAATTCTTAAATTGAAGTACACCTCTTATATAAAAGTATATGATGTATAAAAAAATTGAATAAGTAACAATTTTATTACAAGTTACTATTTGTTGTTTAACTTTTGTACAATATTTGATAAGATAATAATTATACAAATTGCTGAAATGAGGGATTAAATTGGATCATTGTAAATCTTGCTTCCAACCTCTTACTATACATAATTCTGGATATTTTTCAATTTTATTGAATGAACATACAAAATTAGAAGAGGTTTTAACGAAGCTTTATTTTCAAAAAAAGGAAAACATCTGTTTTACTAAACAGTATCATGATAAGTCTGAGCTGAAAGAGCTTCTTTCCTTTATTCGTTGTGAGCTTGGAGACTTAGCTTCATACAAAGGTGCAATTAGTATAGAAGGAAATGAAACCAACTCTGAATTTCTTTCTTTACATACAATCTATGAGCATACCTTCCATGAGAAAACTGTCAATCTAATTAAATACGGACAATTTGAAAGCTATCTCCAACCTATTCTTAATGTTGCTACAGGAGAAATTTATGGATATGAAGCACTGTTAAGAGCAAAAGATCAATCTATCTTTCCAAGTCAGTTGTTTGAAGTAGCTAGAAAAACAGAGATGCACTCCATGTTAGATAAAAAAGCACGTGAAGTTGCCCTTTATGCCAAAAGCAAAAAGATTCCAAAAGGGGTTAAGGTTTTTATTAACTTCTTACCCTCAACCATATATAATCCTAACCATTGCTTAAAACACACATTTGAACTTGTGGAAAAATTCAATATTGATCCGAGGGATTTGGTATTTGAGGTAGTAGAAACGGAAAAAATAGAAAACATTTCTCATTTGAAAGCTATATTTCAAACATACCGCTCTCATGGAATGAAGGTGGCTCTTGATGACGTTGGAGCCGGGTATTCTACTTTAGACATGCTAACAAAATTAAGACCAGACTATATTAAAGTTGACCGACAATACATTACAGACTGCCACCTTAATAAGGAAAGTCAAACTTTCCTACAAGGTGTTATCACCTTAGCTAAGGAATTACATATTACCGTTCTTGCTGAAGGTATCGAACAAGAGCAAGAATATGATTACTTGAAGAATCAGGGAGTATCATTAGCTCAAGGCTATTTTATAGGAAAACCAAGCCCTACTCCTTTACTAAGCTATAAAGTGGCTACCTCATTCTAAAAAGTCTATTTTTTTGGAAATTAATGACTCATTAGTACTGGAGCTATTTATATAAAAAACGATTGTCGGTATGTCGACAATCGTTTTTTATTAGTCTTATTTGTAAAAACTCTTTATTTTATCAGGACTAGTTACCGTTTTAGAGGATATTCTGATAGAATGTTCACCTAAACGACAAGTTAATCTTCTTTTTCGTCATGAATATAAGTTAATAAAAAGTCAGAAAATGACGTTTATTTTAACTTTTATGTGAATCGATTCATTCATTGTGATATCGTTCTGCCGATTTAAAGGCGAAAGCCGACATTATCCGCTTCTTTATGTATAAAACAATTCTCCAGGCCTTGTTAAGGTCGATTCAATTGTGATAAATTCCCTCACCCTTGAATGAATATTTCCCTTGATAATACAACTTGCACTATCCCCTACTCAGACTAAGAAGAGCCAGACACACTACCTCACTAGACGATGGATATGATCCTTGAATAAAAAAATATGCCGATGAAATCTATGAGATTTAGAAGAATGCCTTGCAAAAAAGCAAGGGAATATGGAATATAGAAGCCTACCCAACAAATGAAGGGGTTTACGCCTTCTATCGGAGGTAGTTAAAGAGTCAGCAAAATCTTCTCCAAGTGTTTCAGCAGCTTGTAACAGAAGGCTCTCGCCTCTTGCGGGAGGTGTTGTTTACGTGAGACCCCACAGCCTTACCGCCCGCCCCGCATAAAGCGAGCAACTGGAGCGGAATTCAACTATACGGACACTTGATAAATAGCTACAAGCTTACGACACTAGCAAAATTTAAAAGGTATCTAAATTCTGTAGGACTGTGTTTCTTTAAAATAAGCATGTATTTTATGAAATTAATTAGTCGATCAACTAACTTAATCAACTAATTAATTAATTCTATTTTACCTCTTCCTGTAAAACGGTAAATTCCTTTGATAAGTTAGTAAGTGTTTCATGCCCATCTTTCGTAATCAACACATCATCTTCTATTCGAACTCCACCTACTTGTGGCACGTAAATTCCCGGTTCAATTGTATATACCATACCTTCTTGTAGTATTTCATCATTGGTATGACTCATTGATGGGTATTCATGAACATTAATGCCTAATCCATGACCAAGTCGATGTGGAAAAAAGTCTCCATACCCAGCATCTGTAATGACTGTTCTAGCTATTTGATCAAGGTCTCCGATTCTTACACCGGGTTTACTCGCTTCTAGTGCTGCTTTTTGCGCCTTCAAAACAGTATTGTAAATTTCTTCTTGCTTTTTATTAAAGGACTTATACACATATGTTCTCGTAATATCAGAGCAATACCCTTCTAATACAACACCTAGATCAAATAAAACAAAATCTCCTTCTGATAACGTTTTTAGCCCTGGGTTTCCATGAGGGTCTCCACTTTTTTCACCGAAAAGAACCATTGTAGAAAATGACATTTCGCGTATCCCTTTTTTCTTCAACTCATATTCAATGGTTGCGAGTACTTCCATTTCAGTCACACCAGTTTTAAGAGCATGAATGCCCACCTGAACACCAAAGTCAGCCAATTCTGCAGCTTTTCTCAAAATGTTTATTTCATCATGATCTTTCACAACTCTCATCCTATTCAATGCTTCCTCTATTGAAACGAAGTGTGCATTAGGTGTGATTGTTGACAAAGCTTCAACCCTACTATACGGAACAACTTCCTTCTCAATCGCCACTTTTTCTATCTTCCCTAGCTTGCGGCTAGCAATAGCTGATTGTATCTTAATCCAAGGGTCTTCATGATCAGCGTAACCTACTATTTCGCCTTTCCAACCTGCTGTTTTTGCTTGATTTACCTCCATCTGAGGACAAATAAAGAAAGGGGCAATATGACCACTAAATAAAAATAAACCCATCAATCTCTCATGAGGATCGGTATAAAAGTTCGTTAAGTAAAATACATTTTCCTTAGACTGAATAAAACACATGTTTATATCTTCAGCCTCTAAATAGGCTTTTAATTTATGTAATCGATGTTCCATTCTTCCCACTACCCTTCAACTATTCTACTATAATCATAGCAATTGAGTGTAAAAAGTACAATCTTCCCAGAAGCAGGAACAGTAAAATTATACATATGATAAAAACAAAGAAAAGACTTAAAAATATGTTCTAAAACCTTGTACAGTGCTCTTGTCCTATAAATAAGACTGGTTTTTCCTATTAATATAATCATTATGTTATGAACCAATAAGGATCACAGGTGTGAACAAATTCTGAAAGGGACCCGATTCTTTTTGTAGTACCGCTCCCATAAAAACCTTTTACCGTGATTTATCTTATTGAAAAAGGTACACTATATGTACGTTAAAAAGATGGAGGATATTATGTTCATTTTTATTTCAATCTTGTTTATTTTTCTTATTTGGACAATCTGCAATTCTCTCTTTATGCCAAAGTTAGCTCCCTATACACGCATGAAGAAGAATCCACTTGTATCCATACTTATCCCTTTACGAAATGAAGAAAATAATGTACCACATTTAGTCTCATCACTAAAAAATTTAACTTATTCTAATATAGAAATCATCCTACTTGATGATCAATCAACCGACTCTACAAAAACGATAATTGAAGGGATGATTAAAAACGATTCTCGATTTACTTTAGTAGAAGGATCTACACTTCCCTCAGGGTGGACAGGCAAAGTCCATGCTTGTTACCAATTAAGCAGGTATGCAAAGGGAGATTATTTTTTGTTTTTAGATGCAGATATACGTCTCCACCAAGATACCATTCAAGTTGCTCTTTCTACTCTTAAGAGAATGGAGGGGAAATTATTAACTGGTTTCCCAAAATTTCCAGTTACATTGTTTTTAGAAAAGCTTCTCGTTCCGATGCAGCATTTCATCATTTACTTTCATTTACCACTACTTTTAGCAAATTATACGAAATTCTCTGCCGCTTCAGCAGCTCATGGATCTTTTATGTTGTTTGAAAAAAATGCGTATAAAAACATTGGGGGACATTCTGCCATCAAAGATTCTTTACTTGATGATGTTCACCTTGCAAGAATGATGAAAAAAAAGGGAGAAAAAGTTGTCTTAGCTAATATTACACAATTCGTAAGCTGTTACATGTATTCTAGTAATCGAGATGTTTGGGAAGGCTTTAAAAAGAATATTTTTGTCGGTATCGGTCGTTCCGTATTTATGGCATCATTTCTTATTATTTTTTACCTGATCTTTTATGTGTCACCTGTAGTTTTTATTCTGTATGGTCTATTTGAAATTATTTACTATCAGCACCTAAATTTGCACCATTTTTTACCATACATAATCATTGTTATTCAAAAATGGTTTATTGATTTTCAATCAAAGCAGAAACCTACATTGTCTTTTTTCATACCAGCTTCTGCAATTGCCTTTATTTCTTTACTTATTGTTTCAATGGGTTCATCATTAAGGAATAAAGGGTATCATTGGAAGGGAAGAACTTATCAATAAAAAGTCGAAATTTGTAATCTTATTTTAATATTGGATGGATATTTTTCTTAATTCTTTTCTTGTATAATAAAATATATCTATCTTTTTTCCTATTAAGGGGTTGTTCGTTTTGTTGCTACAATGGGTTAAACGCCATATTGTTGCGGTACTCTGTATTATTGGAGGGATCGCACCAATTGTTGGAATGCTATTAATTGATTATTTTTATTATAGTACAATTTTCGGCTGGATCATTGGTTTTTGCTGTTATGTTACGTCCTATTTTATTGTAAGCTATTCTCCGGATGAGGAAGAAGCAACAATTTTGAAGCAATAAAAACTCCTATTTATGTTTATTTCTACCCTAAAACGTTCATATAAGTAGAACGTTTTTTTATTTTATTGGTTTTCATAAAAATTTATTACTTTCCTAACAAAATACTCCTAGTACCTCACTCACACCTCTTTTACAATCTCATATTACATACCATTCAATTGCAAACGTCTTTTCTCTAAACAGATGCGATCTTGTAACAAATATATGTCCGGTCAAGGCATCACCTGGGGAGTCTCCCTTTTGGACACCATTCCACCCAACCATCAAATTGCAAAACATCCATATTAAACTTTAACACACACTCGTTTTTATATGATAAAATACCTTTAAGTTAACTTATGATAAATGATCGTTAACATTTTAACTTGTTATCACTTGGAGGAATTGTATGTTCAAGCTTCGAGGTCATCATCTTTTTTGTTTAATGGGATATCGGGGAATGGGGTATTCGAAAGAATACGTCGAGAATATGACAAAGATTCATCAAACGTTAAGGGCTCATCCTAACACACTAGTTGAGCTTGTTCTAGGACCAGATCAGTTATGCGAAAAATATCCAAACTCTGGTGATTACCATTGTCAGGACGTAAATATATTTGAAAGAGACGCTACTATTCTAAGGAAAGTAAACCTTGAAACTGGTCAACGACTTCCCTGGAAAGAAATTGAGAATCGTATAAAGAAATATGTACTCCCTTCTGATATTCAAACAGTTTGTAAAACTTGCTCTTGGCGTACATATGGCGTCTGCGAAGAAGGAATTGAAGATATGTTAAGTGGCAATGGTTTAAGAAAAGTTGATTAAATATAAGATATAAGCCAAAAGAGGCTGGGACAGAAGTGCCTGGCATCTTATCGTAACGACTATATGTACGCACTGATTTATCTAGTGCACACAATAGTTTGTATCGGAGGGTGCCTGGCTCTTTGTTTTGTCCCAGCCTCTTTTTTTAGTTACCTTTTAATAATCGTAACCCATTTAAAATTACAAGAATTGTGCTGCCTTCATGTCCAATAACTCCTAAAGGTAAGTCTAATACTTGAAAGAAGTTTGAACAAATTAACAAGACAATGACTGACATGGAGAAAATAATATTTTGCTTTATGATTCGATTCATCTTGTGTGAAAGCTTAACAGCATTTGTAAGTTTTGATAATTCATTTTTCATTAACACAATATCGGCTGTTTCTAACGCAACATCCGTTCCTTCACCCATTGCAATACCTACGTCAGATATCGCTAGAGCTGGTGCATCATTTATTCCGTCCCCTATCATTGTGACGGTTCCCAGCTCTTTTTTCAGGCTCTTAAGTTCAACTACCTTATCTTCTGGTAAGCATTCTGCTTTAAATTCATCAATCTCAAGCTCCTGGGCAATCGCTTCTGCTGTGGCTTTACTGTCGCCAGTTAGCATAACTGTTTTAATACCATTTGCTTTTAATAGGCGAATAGCTTCTTTTGCCTCTTGTCGTACAACATCCTTAAGGGCTATTAAACCGACAATCTTATTATCTCTCATAACATATACAATTGTCTTCCCCTCTTTTGCCAAACCTTCACTCATACCCTCTTGAAAATTCTTAGCATTTTCCGAACCTACAAAATCAGCTTTTCCAATCTTCCATTCAACTCCATTTAAAATAGCACCGACACCAAAACCAGTTTTTTCATCTACAGATAACATGTTTACTTCTATTTTCGGAAGCTTTATTTTCAGATTTTTCACGATAGCTTTTGCTAATGGATGCGTAGACTGATTTTCAATTGTAATGACAGCTGCTAGAAACTCATTTTTATTGATGGTTTCAGCTACAATCATATCTGTAACAGTAGGCTCACCTTTTGTTAAGGTTCCAGTTTTATCAAACACAACAGCTTTTGTTTTGCTTAACTGCTCTAAATGTATGCCACCCTTGAATAAAAGCCCGTTTTTGGCTCCATTACTAATAGCTGATAAAGTAGCAGGCATAATCGACGCAACCAATGCACATGGTGAAGCAACCACCATAAGTACGAGAGCACGATAAATCGTTTCATTCCAACTCCAACCTAAAGCAAAATGTGGTAAAACCATCATGATGGCGACTAATGCTAGAACAGCTTTAACATATGTTCCTTCAAATTTTTCAATAAATTGCTGTGACGGAGATTTTTCTGATTGAGCAGACTGTACCAATTCTACAATTTTATGAAACATCGTTTCCGTACTTTTTTTCGTGACCTTTATTGTAATCGATCCATTTCCATTCACAGTACCCGCAAAAACCTCGTCATGTTCGTTCTTTTCAATAGGCATTGATTCACCAGTGATAGCAGCCTGATCTATATTTGTCTTGCCGGTGAGGATAACACCATCAGCAGGTACACGTTCACCTGGCTTCACGACTATTGTATCTCCTATCGTGAGTGCCTCAACCTGTACCTTCGTTTCTTTACCATTCACTAGCAACACGGCTTCCTCAGGTTGAAGACTCATTAATGCATATATCTCTCTTTGACTTTTATTCATTGTGTATGTTTCTAACGCACCACTTAGGGCAAATATAAAAATAAGAATGGCTCCTTCTGCCCAATATCCAATAATGGCAGAACCAATTGCTGCAAAGACCATTAATAATTCTACGTTCAATTTCTTCTCAGCGATCGTTTCTTCAATTCCTTCTTTTGCCTTAGCGTACCCTCCTATGAGGAAAGCCAGGATAAATAAGGGAATTGATATGGCCTCATTTCCTTGGTGGTTAAACATCCATCCAAGTAAAATGAGCACCCCTGAAATGATGGCATTAACTAGCTCTATATGCTCCATCCATTTACTAACTAAAGAATGATCGTCGGCGTTCTTTGAATCGTTCAGTTGAGATATTGTACTTGCTTCCATTTTCATCGCTCCTTCTAATTGAGAATAAGATTCATCTTCAATACTTTTATAGAAACTTGAATAAAGATTTTAATTATTGGTTTCTCCTTGATTTATCTAACATAGTATAAATTATACCATCTCATTCTTCACTTTCAAGTAATAATTATTATAATTATTAAATTAAAATGATTATTGATAAGGAGAAGCATTCTCAATTACTAAACTACGATTTCACTCTCTTAGAATTAACTAAAAATGGAAGGTTATCTCAACTTGCTTTTCTATTAATGGATATCTTTAATTAGCTTCGTCAATTGTTCACTTGTAATGGGACCCATTACTTTGTGAGCAACCATTCCATTTTCATCAATAATAAAAGTGGTAGGAACACCCATTATCCGATAATCTTTCGCTACTTTTCCATCTATATCCAAGCCAACAGTAAAGGTCAATTTTGCCTGTTGACTAAATTGACGAACATCCTCAACTGAACTTTCAGAAGACGTAACATTAATAGCTACTATCTCAACACCGTCTATGCCTTGTTCGTAAAAATCACTTAACTCCATTAGCTCTTCTTGACAATACCCGCACCAAGTTGTCCAAAAAGGAAGAACAACAATTTTACCTTTATAATCACTTAGTTTTACTTTTTGATCCGAACTTGTTAGTAAAGTAAATTCACTTGCCCTATTTTGATTTAGTGTTTCAGCAAAACCACTCGTTGTAAAAAAATGTGAAAATAATATCATACTAATTAGCATGGGACCTAATCGTTTTACGATCATTTCATCAATCCACCTTCCAGTTTTTCCATATGTTTTGTATCAAGGAAGGAATTTATGTACGGTAAAGTATGATTTTCCGTAATGTGAAGTAAGCTAAAATAAAAAAAAACACCTTTAACTAGGTGCTATAAAAACTTCCTTCTATTGCCTTCTTAGACTTGACTTCATTGATTTTTATTCTTATCTAACAGGTTATACTTCAGTTCAGCTATGTCTTTTTCCATATTAGCCAATTCCCCATCAAACTTTTCGTCTTTTTGCTTTAAATGGTCTCCTAAACTTCCTCTTTCATTCTTATCCATGCTGTTCACCTACTTTCTTATTCTATAAGGGAGCTCACCTCCTCCCCGCGAAAAGCGAGCATCTGGAGCGGAATGTAATCTGACTGGACACTTGATAAATAGCCACAGATTACAACAAATGCCAAAATATAAAAGGTATTAAATTCTCTAGGTCTGTGTTTCTTTAAATAAGCATTTATGAGATTAATTCTATTGTATAAATATATTCACAAAGAATGATCCGGTGTATTTAATTGTTGACTAAATATGATTTATACGTACTTATGCATCCCTCTTGATTACTTTCACTCTTCAAAGGAGAAAAAAAGGCTGACACGATCTAATCAGCCACTTTCCTTAGTATGTTACTTTCTTCCTCATAAAATAAACACTAACTCCAAGCTTTTGACAAATTGTCACATAATGCATAAGCATGAGAAGTACAGCCCCCAAGTTCATACCTAGGATAATTCCTTTCATTTGCATCGATTCAATCGAGCCTAATATATACATCATGCTAAAGGAAATAATATGTGACCATATTGTATGGAAAAGCGCTTCCTTTACAAGTCCTAAGCCAATCAAATAAGCCTGCATTGGAATGACAAAGAAGTGAAAAAGAAAATATGGCCATAGTAGTTTTAAGTAAAAGGCTGAGCTTGATGAGTCAAAGAATAAATGCGTTAATGGTTCAGCAAAAAGATACATGATAATAATCGAAATGGAGCCATATACAAAAGTGATATACATTGATTGCTTTAATAACCGAATGAGCTTCGGATAATCGTGGTTAGCATAGGATTCTGACACATTTGGTATTAACATGATCATGAGAGAATGTCCTATGAAGGCTGGGAAAAAGCCAATCGACATGGCAACTCCAGCTAATAAACCATAATGCTCTGTAGCCATGACACTTGAAAACCCAGAAGCAATTAATGCTGTTTTTACTAAAAAAGGCTGGATAGCATGTGTTAGTGAATGAAATAAACGTAAGCCAGTAGTGGGAAACGAAACAGAAAATAGCGCCTTTCTAACGCTTCGTCCACTTATTTTAGACACCTTTCCCTTTTTTAACGATTGATATTCAATGATATAAACCGCAACTAAGTAGGTACATATAAGGAGCTCACTGCCAATAAGTGAAGCTAATGCAATTAATAGGGCTGAATCTAAATGAAACGAAAAGCTCTGGAACAGCCAAAATAAGAATACGAGCTGAATCACTTTTTTTATAAAATTTGTAATCGCAATTTTCCCCATATGTTGTACCCCGATAAAATAGCCCTTCGCAATAGAGGAAAAAGAAACAATCGGAATAAGCAAGATAAATAACCATTTAACATATGGGTGATAACCATTAAATAACTCGAGATTAGGAAAGATAATCAAAGCAAGTGTAGTAATCACTATCGTTAAGAAAACTGTGATGAATAGAGTATGTCGTAGCATTGAATAATGAGTTTCCTGTTTTTTTTCAGCAATAAACTTTGAGATAGAGATCGGTAGCTCTAGACTAGCTAAGATGACGATTAAAAAGATAATCGGCAGGATCGACATATATAAGCCCATCCCTTCTTCACCTAGCTCTCTTGCTAAAATCATATTAATAAAAAATTCTAAGCATTCACTAAAAAAAGCAGCAATTACTAGCATTAACGTTCCTTTTACAAATGAATTCATGATGTCGTCCCCTCATTTAAACTAGTCCATAGTTAAACGGTATGAGACAAGTCATGAATTTACGACAGGAAATTTTTAAGTTCTTATTCATTTATCATCTTTAAGCGCTTGCACTTTTACAACCCCTGTAGTTAATCGATTACACCGGATTCTGATATAATTACCTCAGGGATAATTTCTACAGTTAACTCAGGTATCCTTTCTCGCCAATTATCCAACTTGAATGACCTTGATTGTGAGCGTATTTCTTCTCCAATTCCGATTGGATCAATAGTTAATTCCTTAAAATACTCTATTAATGCTTCCGTTTCTGTTTTCATTTCTTGTTCAAATGTTTTTTCGACTTTGTCCGTCACTTCAGGAGTTATCTTCTTTCCAGTGTATTCGTGAATATATCCCTCAAGATAAACTTCTAATTGTACTTTAAGAGGCTCAGTAGAAACAACATTTAGCTTCATTGAAGATACGATACTTTTAATTCCCGCTGCTTCTCCATCTTCTAGCTTTAATTTATAAGCACCTTTTGTATATTGATCTGTAAGAACCTTAAAAAAAAGTAATTTATCATTAGGTATTTCACCAACAACCTTTTTATGATCAAATAAAGCTAACCCATCAATTTCAACAGCACCATTCTCTTCATTTTTTTTTATTATTGGTAAAAACATATCCTGTCCCTTGGAATAGTACTGGTAAAGGAACAGATGTAAATTGGTTCTAGGAAGATCCTGGTTTAATTTATTATGTAGAATTAAGTTTGATATATATCTAGAAGCACCCTGATTTGCAAATTCACCTTCTAAAACCTCCTTAGCATCTCCTCGTGTAACCGCTAATAAGAGTCTTGCACCAATTGAAGCGTCTCGTTGTAAAGTATCCACTAATTCGGTAATTCCCCTTTTACCAAGACCTTCACCAAATAGTACGATATCAATTTTCCCTAGTACAAGTGGATCAGGAGATTTTTTTTGAAGATTGGAAAGAATGTCTCTACTAAGTTCAGATTCATCTGTAATGATGTAATCAGCTACTGGTTGATCTTTAAGATACGTATTGATTACAGCAGAGCCTCTAATATTGCCTTCATCCGTTAAGTCAAAGCCAGTCCCTGTAACAAGATTAATATCATCCAGGATTTCTTTCTCAACACATCCTGCAAGAAAACTCAGTGAAATAATTACTAGAAGAAGTCTTCTTTGTGTCATGCCTTATTCTCCTTTACTTTACGACTAATCCACGTCACTACAAACATAAAAGGAATATAGCCAACAATAATGTAAAACCCAACCTCACCAACAACGTCATTAAGTAGACTTATTTGTTCTCGCGTTTTAGAAAGTGTATTGGTTAACAATGCGATTAGCAAAATTACAACCAAAGTGTATTTTTGATTAAATTTGAACGCATCCTTTAAACATCTACTTGCACACCACAGTGACAAGCAAACATTTGGTAAAATAATTAAACACCAGTTGGCGATTCCAATATATTCAAATCTTTCCACAAAAGGAAATTCGACAATTTTCCAAATTGTAAGTGTGGCCCACACATTTTTTTGTAATTGTTCCTCACTAAAATAAATAAGGGAAATGATGATCACCAATGTATAGATAAATGTACTAAACACAACAGCTAAATGAGCCCACTTCTTTGATTTTTCTATATTTTTGATAAATGGATAAAAAACAAGCAATGCTTCAAACCCGATAATTGTTAAAGACATATGTTTTGTAGAGATTGCTATATCCTTTACGGAATGATTAAAAATCGGCAAAAGATTACTAAAATCTGAAAACTGAATTGGGAATAAAAACGTAAATAATAAATACATTGGTAAAACTATTCCAAAGAAAGAAATACCTGCAACGACTCGGAACCCTCCACTTATGATATAAAAAACGAGCAGTAAAAAGAAAATAGAAAAGATCCACACATTCAAGTCAGGGAACATCCATACTTCAACTATTTCTATATATGTCCGCAAAACGGTAATAGCTCCAAAACCAAAATATAATGCTAAGATTAGACTAAAAAACCCACCTACCCACTTACCTAGAACCTCTTTATGAAGAGTAATAATATTCCCATTGGAATGACGAAGTGTTCTATAGATCATCCATAAGGATATATGAACGATGAAACCGGCTAGTATGACTGCGATCCATGCATCATTTCCAGATTTCTCGGCTACTATTCGCTGATACCCAAGTACCCCAACTCCAAATTGAAGAGAATGGATTAAATAGAACACTAAAAAGTGAGATACTTGAAATCGCTCTGCAATTCTAATCATGTTCGTTCACCTCACCTCACTTACTCATCAATATCCTTATTTTTACGAGCATTTTTAGCAGAGAATCGCTTCGGCTTTTCTGTACGAAGTTGTTGTGGTCGTTTGGACATTAACGAGAAGGGTAATCTTATTAGCGCATCCTTCATGTCAATTGTCCGTGGTGGATAAATTGGCTCTAAGAACGGTCTTCCTAAAGATGTTAATCGCAATAAATGGGTCATTAAAAAGCAAAAACAAAGGACGATTCCTAAGAGCCCCAACCATTCTGCAAAAAAGAGAAATGGAAATCGGAGCATCCTTATCGTATTACCCATTGCATATATAGGCGTTGTAAAGGATGCTAATGCAGATAGAGCAACAATTATTAAAAGAATATTACTTGTTAAACCGGCTTCAACAGATGCTGTTCCAATGACAATCCCACCAACGATACCAATTGTTTGACCAACCTTTGTAGGTAGTCGTGCTCCTGCTTCACGTAACAATTCAATCGTTAATTCTAAGAAGAGCGCCTCTAATATTGGAGGGAGAGGCACTTCTCTTCTCGAAGAAATCAACGTATTTAAAAGATCATTTGGAATTAATTCATAATGATACGTTAAAGTTGCTACATATATTGGCGTTACTAATATAGAAAAAGCAACTGCAAATAAACGAATTAATCGGAAAAAAGAAGCATTTATCCAGTTATAGAAATAATCATCAAAGGCTGAGAAAAATTCAACAAGTGTTGTTGGACCTATTAGTACATGAGGAGATCCATCAACCATTACACCTATTTTCCCTTCCGCTAAAATGGATGAAACTCGATCTGGTCTTTCTGTATCCAATAACTGCGGAAATGGTGAATTATGATTATCTGAAATCATTTGTGTAATAAACGAGCTATCACTAATTTGATCAAATTTAATATCACGAATCCGTTGAATCATTGTATGTACATTTTGTTCATCACAAACATCATCCACATAAAGAACGGCGACCTTTGTTTTTGATAGATCCCCCACATTCAATTCATACACTCTTAATTTCTCATTCGTAATTCTTTTTCGAATTAAATTAATATTCGATTCTAAGGATTCAACAAATGCTTCTTTAGGACCAACAACACTGAATTCAACTTCTGGTAGTGACACATCACGCGCTTTATTAATGGTTGCCTTAATTAGAGCACTAGGAAGTCCATACTCGCTTAAACTGATCACAATATAGCCTGCTAAGAGCTTTTCTTTAATAACGTCCGTATCAATTGTAATGATTATATTCTCTACTGGGATGGATTTTTTTAAGTCCTCTAGCTTATCCCACTTATCTGACTTAACAATCGGTAAAATACTCTGTTCAAATGTTTTTAAATCTACAAGCGTACGAATATACGAAACCCAATATTTTACCTTATCCGTATCGGCTTCATACTGGACAAAATCGGAGGATGTCCTAAACCGAGCAATAAGCTGGACTAGTGTTGGCTTTTCATCTCCACCCTCATAGGTCATTTTATTCACTCATAACACCCCGCACTTCCATTTTAAAGCTTTTTATATCTTGCCCCATTGTGGAGAATAATTATGCAAAAATTGGGTTTAAGGGGGAAGAACAAATTTTTTTGATTGCTGTTACATGTGGTTGTTGTTCATTTATCTTAAAAACATCCCCTTGTGACAAACAGACTGAAACCTCGTTAACAAGCTATTTACAAAGGAGTCTCTGCTCTGCTCTGCCCTGCCCTTCCATTCCTATCAAAAATACATCGTTATTCACCTGTCGATACAGCATATCTTTCTTTTATAGTAGGAGAGATTTTTTTAATCTCATAAAATGGTTTGATAAGTACACACAAAAAAACGTGAATTCAAAATGAATTCACGTTTTTCCTAACATGACCTAGCCAAGATCAAGTTATTTTGCGAAACGATGGTTTCCAATCGTTATTGTAACTTCCCTTGATGTAATCCATGTACTTGTAGCTGTTTTTGGATTGTAGAAGTATAATGATCCTTTTCCCATTCCTCTAAAAGCTAAGGCTTCTTTGACCGCTTCTTTTGCTGAAGCGTCAGCTACCTGATTAATTGTCCCATTTTGTACTGGTGAGAACGCAAAATACCCTTGATCTTTTTGGTAAATAACGTCTTTTACAGTATTAGGGAATAAAGAACTATCTACACGATTTAGGACCACAGAAGCTACTGCTACTTTCCCAGCATATGGTTCACCTTTCGCCTCAGAATGTACTAAACGTGCTAACAAATCCATCTCATAAGAAGTTAAAGTGGATGGAATTGTTAACTTTTCACCTACGAACAATAAATGAGACGATTTCTTATTTGTTGACATTAATGTTTGAACAGATACACCATATTTTTTACCTAGTAACCATAATGTATCTCCTGATTGCACTTGATGTGTTGTTGCAGCATTAGCTTTCGTATCAGGAGTGGCCATCGCAGTGAGCGATAAAGCTAATGTTGAAACAGCAACAAGTTTTATAATGAATTTTTTCATCTATTCGTAACCTCCTAAAGGTTCGTAATTTTCGTGTCCGTTTTGACTACATGTACTAGACTAACAGGTTCTAATTTTGATAGCACCCCTCAAATTTTGGTAGAATTGACAATCGACTATTTTGTGACATCCGAGTTAGAAGAATAGAAAAACGAAGTTGAAATTTTTATCTACTCTTATCCTTGAACAACAGCTTAGAAAGTCACATAGACTGAAGACAAACTCAGGTAAAAATCGGGCTTGCCTACAGATACAAAAGAACCGAGGAATTAGCTCCTCGGTTCTTTTAAGTAATGATATATAATACTGCCACCTTGCTGTGCAATACCTCTGAAATGTTTAAAATCCTCTCGATTTACTAGAATTGTTCGCAAGGATAAAAATTGATCTTTAGGTACATGATATTCATTCAAGTCCCCATTTTTCAACTGATCTAGCATTTCATTTATTGTACTTGAATCCATCTTTTGCCCTCACTTTTTACATAACATGAATTTATAGTATATCACTTTGTATCACTCAATGAATATATTTTAACGCCTCTTCGACTTCCTTTAGACCTGAAGTAATTTCAAATACCTCATTTTTTGCTTCCATCATCGTTAAGCTTGCAATAAGTGTTTTTGCAACAGCTTCACGAGAGATTGTCAAACTTTTATCAGGCAATGAAACCTTTGCAGTAATGAGAGTTTGTTCTTTCTCGTTTGACAAACTCGTAGGTCGAACAATCGTATAAGGGACACCAGACTTCATTAAATATTCATCAGCGTTTTGTTTCGCCGTTAAATAATGCCTCATTTCCTCAGGAGCCACCTCAGGAGAATCCGCTCCTACTGAACTTAACATAACAAAATGCTTTATGTCATTGCTTTTAGCTAAATCAATTGCTTTCTTAGCACCTTCTTGATCAACTGATATTGTTTTCTCAGGTCCTGTCTTTGATCCTGAGCCAGCTGCAAAAATACAAGCATCTATTTCAGTAAAAGCATGCTCCATATCCCCCTCAAGATTTGCCACCACAATGTGATCTGCCCCTAATTCTTTCAACTCTTCACCTTGCTTTTCTTCTCTAACCATAGCAGTCGTTTCATGTTGATTATTTTGTTTTAATTGACTAATAAGATTTCTTCCAGTATGTCCATTTGCACCAATAATGAGAATATTCATAGAGTATCATCCTTTTTTTAGGCTGTAGAATGGTCGTTGCTTGTCCATAATGACAACAGGTTTGATTAATATTTCAGTTTATTCCATGATGAAGAGTCGTAGACAAACCTTCTTATTGCCAAAGAAAACAACAACCATCTATCAATAGCCATTAATTAATGTCTACTAAAGAATTTCCCTATTTTATAGCAAGTAAAACAAGTAAAAAAACAAATCATTATTTCACTATATATTTTAGGTGCTTTCAATCTTCCGCACAAACCCTTCCATCATCTGTAAAAAAAAATAACAAATTGTTTGGAAACCCTTTACTTACAGAAAAAAATAGTGTTAAATAATTCTAATAGAGGTTTTCCCTTTCATTATTGAAGTGCTTTTGGCTCGAAGCACCAACAAATACGTAAAATAATCACACATATAAAAAGAGTAGTTGATTGTTGAAGAATCTGTAAAGGAGCGAGGCAATGAAGATCGCTAAAGTTGGAAGTATCATTGAATTTAGAGACGGATTAACAGGTGTAGTTGAAAAAGTAAATGAAAATTCTGTTATTGTTGATTTAACATATATGGAAAACTTCAGAGACTTAGATCTTGATAGACGCACTGTTGTTAATCACAAAAACTATAAAATTATTAAGGATTCATTTTCCTAAAATAGCTAACAATTGACTGAGACTAGAGCATTTCAGTCAATGAGAAACCCGAACAATAGGGAAGATATGCACCTATTGTTCGGGTTTTTATGTGTTTGATATAAGTTCTATAATCACTCGTTAAGGAGTGAAAGCACTCAACTACCTGCCAAAGAAAGTTTAGAGAAGACCTAGATCTCACTGAGTCGCGTAGGGAGGATCAGCTTTCTTATTATGGAAAAGAAAGTTCATTTCTCCCACGCTTTTACTTCCTATTTAATTTTAAAAAAGACACTCCACTTATAGAGCGTCAGTTCATTAAACCTTCATCTATGTATACTTCCATGCCTTCTTCTTCTAAGCATTCACCAAAAAATTTCACTGCTTTTTTATAATCATAGTTAATTATGTTTAAATCTTGATCATCAGCATCATAAACGGCTACTACAGCATCGTTTGCATAAAGATTGATATAATCATCATCTGATCCTTTTAAATGTGCCTCTACGCTGAATTCCTGTCCCTTTACTACTTCTTTGTTTGACTTTAGTGCCCTCGATAATAAGTGTTTGATTTCATTCATTTTTCTATTCTCCTAAAATGTGCCTTTATATGGTTGTACCATAATGAAGATGCTTTGTACAATTTTCCTCAGTCCTTATCTCAGAGCTCTTAGAAAAAATTCTCTCTTATAGGAAGATTCTAGCTTAAGCCAAAAAGAAAAGACTGTAGGTAGCTAAATTCATATCGAGCATATCTACAGTCTTTAGAAAGTTCCATTATGTGATAACCTTTGTCCTTTATCGATTATCAATTGTTTCAGGATACAAATCATGATTCATCATACGGTATTCAGCCATCTTCTCATACTTCGTTCCTGGTTTCCCATAGTTTGTATAAGGGTCAATTGAAATACCTCCACGTGGCGTAAATTTACCCCATACTTCAATATAACGTGGGTCCATTAATTCAATTAAATCATTCATAATAATATTCATACAGTCTTCGTGGAAATCTCCATGATTTCTGAAGCTAAATAAATATAGCTTTAGTGATTTACTTTCAACCATTTTAACATCTGGGATGTAGCTAATATAAATAGTAGCGAAATCTGGTTGCCCTGTTTTTGGGCATAAGCTTGTGAATTCCGGGCAATTAAATTTAACAAAATAATCACGGTTTTGGTGTTTATTATCAAAAGACTCTAAAATACTTGGTGAATACTCAAATAAATAATTCGTACCTTGGTTTCCTAATAACGTAACATCTTGTAGTTCTTCATCTTTTCTTCCTGACATCTACTTTTCCTCTTTTCTATCTAAATTTATTATACACCGCGTTTGTTTCCCCAAATCAATGTATGAAGCTGTGGTAACACTCTCACAGCATTTAACTCTTTATCCGCAATGACTTGATCAATAAGCCATTCATATCTAGTAAGTAGTTTCTCAACTAATTGTTTTGTTTCTGCTTGATAGATATCTTCGTTTCCTACCTGTAAGTAAAAGGGGATATCTGGATAACGAAGATGTACGTTTTTGGCATACTCTAAGTCTTCTAGATTAAAGATAACGACTTTTAGGCTTATCGAATGTTTGTCGCCCTCTACTTTGACACGTGAAATGATCTCATCTAATTTCATGAAATCGGTTCTCATCCCCGAACTAGGGGGCTTAGGTGAAATCGTTAAATCATCTATTTCTTTCAACCATTCTTGATATTTACTTCCCTGTGTCTCAATGGCAATCTTTTTTCCCTTTTCTTTTAATAGAGTGATAAACTCTTGTAAATTTGCTAATAAAGCTGGATTTCCACCTGATATTGTTACATGAGAAAACCGATCCTCTCCAAGCTGTACTAGCTCTTCCCAAATCTCCTCAGCAGATAATTGACGAATATCATCTTTAGCTGAACCGTCCCATGTAAAAGCAGAATCACACCAACTACAAGAATAATCACAGCCTGCTGTTCGAACAAACATCGTTTTTTGCCCGATGACCATTCCTTCCCCTTGAATGGTAGGACCGAACACTTCTAATACTGGGATTTTTTTCAACGGTGACCCTCCTTTTTCTTCTTCGGACGGTACACTACATAGCTGGTTGGTGTTTCTCTTACAAAAACCTGTACACATTTCGGTTGATTATCCTTTTGATCTAGGTCATTTTGAACGACTTCATAGATTGCGCGTGCAACACCTTCAGTGGTCGGAAAATAAGTAGGATCCTTCTCTGAAAATAAGTCTTTATGATCATTTAGAATCGTATGATCAAAGCGTTTATGGATGAGTCTTTTTAATGAAGCAAAGTTCACTAAAAAACCTGTTTCATCTAACTCATCACCTGCAATTGTGATATTTACAAAATAGGTATGTCCATGCACGTTCTGACATTTCCCAGCATCTTCATGTGGGATATAGTGGGCAGCTGCGATATGCATATCCTTATTCAATTCAAATTGATAATCATGCTGTACTTGAGGATATATTTGTTGAATCATCTTATTTCACACCTTTTTCATGGAGATATTCATTAAGGCCTTTTTGTCGAAGCTCACACGCTGGACATTCTCCACATCCATCAGCAATAATTCCGTTATAGCACGTTAATGTTTTTTCACGAACAAAATTAAGGACACCTAAGTCGTCCGCAAGCTTCCACGTTTCCGCTTTATTAATCCACATAAGTGGAGTATGGATAACAAAAGGTTTATCTAAAGCAAGATTTAACGTCACATTACAAGATTTCACAAAGGCATCTCGACAGTCTGGATAGCCGCTGAAATCTGTTTCACAAACCCCTGTTACAATGTGCTTGGCACCAATTTGATTTGCTAGAATGGTCGCAAAGGATAAGAACAGAAGATTTCTCCCAGGAACAAATGTTGAAGGAAGCTCACCGTCCTTTTGTTCGATTTCAATATCAGCTCTAGTTAAAGCGTTAGGGGCAAGTTGATTAAGCAAGGACATGTCTAATAGATGGTGTTGAATTCCTAACTCTTTTGCAATAGATGAAGCAACTTCTATTTCTGCGCTATGACGTTGATTGTAGTTGAACGTTACCGCAACAACTTCTTTAAATTGTTTCATTGCCCAAAATAAGCATGTTGTACTATCCTGTCCTCCACTAAATACAACTACTGCTTTATCATTTTTCATTTTCATCTCGTTCCTTTCATCCACGTATAAACAAGTTTTACTGAGATAAACTATTTTATTAAGAAGGTTATTTCATGGGGTTAACTAACACTATTTTCCTATAAGAAATCGCAAGGATCCGCATATCAAAGACAGAATAAGTGAATAGGAACAATTAGCATTATTTACCTTACATTCCTATCTGACTTATAATTCAAGCCGATCGTTCCTAGAGCTAACCACCAAAACGACGTACCATATTTTCTTATAACAACAAAAAAACACCTTCGAATTCATTCGAGGTGTCTAGCGTTCATCTAAAAAATAACGTATCTCACTTGAGATATCATAGTTTTTTATAGAGGGTTGTGCTAGAACCTCTCCCGTTTAACTTAAACGGATTTTCTTTTCATTTTTCAACTAGGAAACTATAACATGAAATACTATGATTTGCAATGATATTTGTACGTGGGGTGAATAGAATGTCCTTTAAGCAGCTTGTCATAATTGTCCGAAATAGCTTTTGGTATTTACCGACTTTATATGGGATTATAGCAATTGCACTTGCGATTATCAGTATGTTTATTGATCGTTACCTTGCGTCACTAACACTTTATGAGCAAATACCGAGCGTGTTTCTGTCAGATATTAATCTTTCCCAAACTATTTTGAGTGCATTAGCAACATCTCTGTTAACGATGACTACGATTACTTTTTCCTCGATACTAGTTGTTCTAACAACGTATCTCTCACAATTTTCACCAAGAACACTTCAGAACTTTATTACGGACCATCATACACAACGGGTTCTTGGCATTTTTATTGGTGGATTTATTTATACAGTAATTTTGCTGCTTCTAGTAAGAGAAAATGATGTAAGCTCTACATTTATTGTTCCTACTTTTGCTATTTTAGTTTCCTTTATATGCTTAGGTATGTTCGTTTTTTTCATACATCATGTAACAACATGGATTAAAGTAAGCAATTTAATTTTTAATATTACATCTAAGACCATTACATCTATCCACCAGCATTATGTGAATGAAGAACGTT
Organism: Bacillus weihaiensis; assembly: GCF_001889165.1. Lineage (GTDB taxonomy): Bacteria > Bacillota > Bacilli > Bacillales > Bacillaceae > Metabacillus > Metabacillus weihaiensis. The sequence goes on from NZ_CP016020.1 coordinate 2,692,245, forward strand.
ATCAGGAAGCTCCTCCTTGGGAAAGCTGGGAGTTTGAAGAACTTGCTACAATTCAGCCGCTTCAATTAAAGAGCAAAAAATCGGGATATATTGAATACATTGAGATTGAGAAACTATTGCAACAAGCTATAAAAGATAATGTCATTGTTAAAATTGAGCAGGATCTAGGTAAATATGTAGACAAAGATACTCCTTTGTTTTCGATTTGGCACTTAACAAATAAAACACATTTACCTGTATATTTAAGTTTCATGACCATCTCTTCAGACCAAGAACCGGTTCAAGATGTAAACTTCGGTCTACAAAAGCTAGTAGAAATTGCTTTACGTGCGGTTTCACCAGGAATAAATGATCCTTATACAGCTATAAATAGCATTAATCATTTAGCCAAAATCCTGTCTTTGTTAGGCAAAAAACATTTAGCTACCCCTTACCATTTTGACCGTCACCATCAGCTACGGATTATTTTCGAAAAACCAGCATTTGAGGATTATTTATATGAAAGCTTCTATCAAATAAGATACTATGCACAAGAGGATGTTTCGGTTATGGCTGCAATTCTTAAAGCCCTAGCATTTATTGCACAAGGAAATTCTAGTGTTATTAAACAAAGTGTATGGGAATTCACCTTGTATATTATAGAAGGGTTAAATAGGGTCGACTGGCTAACTAAGGATCGTGAATTTTTAAATAAAAAGCTCTATCACATCGCTAAGAACTGTGAAAAACAAAAAAAGGCACCTTCCATACTTTTATGAATCAAGAGTAGTAGGCTAATGAGATGGTTGTTGATTTTAAACTGATAGCGTGACAATCCATGCATTTTCCATTCACTTCATAAGGAGCTATTTACTAACGAAAAGTATCACTCACTTCTTAGCGTGTAAAAAAAAACAGGCTTAGCACCTGTTTTTTTACACGTTATTCTCCTTTTTTCTTGCCGCCTTCTTCTGCAAGTTGGTCAAATGATTTCACTTTACCATGAGGATTTTGTGATTGCTTACGAACTGCCCATTGACGCTCTTGCTGTGATTTTGATTGTGTCATATGGTATAACTCTCCTTTACATCAATTCGTCCCTAAATGAGACTTTCGTTATTTTTTCCATATGACAGCATTTCATTCTATACATCTTTTGCCGAATTACTCCCTCTTCCAAAAACAAGAAATAAACCTACTATAATAAGAAGGAGTGGCCAAAATGAAAGGATATTAAATGAGAACATGTTTTGAATCATAAAAACAAAGGCTAATCCAGATAAGATAAAAATCGGAATAAGAAGTCCGAACTCTCTTCCTCCGAATAACCATAGTTCAAATAGTCCAACAGCAACTGCTACTAAATAAATGGGCCACGTATATCCAGAGTAATTCCACCCTGTCATTTCTTCAAAAGTGAAAAGCAGACTTAACACAAATAATATTCCACCTGGTACTAGCAAACCCGCCTTTTGTTTATTTGCTCCTGATAAAAAGAATCCAACGTGAAACCCAATAGATACAAATAAAAGAATAAGAGGCCAGGAAAAGCTCCAAAATTCATCGATGATGCCTACTGTTTGTAAAGAAAATAAAAGTCCAATTGCGATTAGGAATATACCATAACCCGCTTTACCATTTTTCATTGATCATCCTCCTCATCACTTAAATAGAATAGATCGCTCTTTTATCATACGATAAATAGTGGCTAATTAGTGGTAAAACCGAAAAAAAAGAACCTACAAAAGTAAGTTCATTTAAGAGGATGTTGCTATTTTATTCTCTAAAAGTGTTGGATTTGGTATAGCTTCTACCTGAATTTTTGAAATTTCAATTGATTTAATATGATGGTTTTCCATCTGTTTAACTTTAAATGAATACGGATGAAGCTCAACTAAGCCACCTGTTTGGATATCGTAATGCTCAGTTAAAATCCAACCACCAATCGTGTCTACGTCTGCATCATCAATTTCAAGTCCTAACAGTTCATTAATTTCACTTACAAGGACTTTACCGTCAATAATATATTTATTCTCATTCACCTTTTGAATCAAAGGAACTTCATCTGCATCAAATTCATCCCTGATTTCCCCAACGATTTCTTCAAGAATATCTTCAACAGTTACAAGTCCAGCAGTTCCACCATATTCATCAATTAAGATTGCCATATGAATTCTTTCTCTTTGCATTTTTAGCAATAGTTCATGAATAGGAACCGATTCAATTACTTGAATGATCGGACGAACATATTTATCAATAGTTAACGGCTGATCACTTTCAAAATGAATAAGGTCTGTAAAAATCTCTTTAATATTGACAATACCTACGATATGATCCTTATCACCATCTACAATCGGATATCTTGTGTACTTTTCATCCTTAATAATCTCTAGCTGCTCCTGAATGGGTGCGTCAATAGAGAGTGATACGATTTCAGTACGAGGAACCATAATTTCCTTTGCAATTCGATTATCAAATTCAAAAATCTTATTTACATACTTAAATTCAGATTGATTAATCTCTCCACTTTTATAGCTTTCAGACAAAATAATTCTCAATTCTTCTTCACTATGAGCAAGCTCGTGCTCTGATACAGGCTTAAATCCAAAAAGACCTGTAATAAATCGTGCAGATCCGTTTAAAATCCAAATAAACGGGTACATTATACGATAGAAGACCATTAAAGGTTTTGCAAACCAAATACTAACTTGCTCAGCTTTTTGTATTGCAACTGTTTTTGGTGCTAACTCACCTACAACAACATGTAAAAATGTAATCGTTGTAAATGCAATCGTAAACGACAAAACGGCTGAAATAGAACTTGGCAATGAGTACTGGTTAAAGATTGGCGTTAATAAATGCTCTATAGTTGGTTCACCTAACCAGCCTAAACCTAGAGCAGTAATGGTAATTCCAAGTTGACAGGCAGATAAATATTCATCAAGATTATCAATAACCTTTTTAGCTGCAACTGCCTTTTTGTTTCCTTCTGCAATTAATTGGTCAATACGAGAGCTCCTAATTTTTACAATGGCAAATTCAGAAGCAACGAAAAAACCCGTAAGAGCGATTAAAATTGCAACAAGCAACAAATTCACTATGTCCAAATAAGCTTCCTTACTCCGTCAGTTGACGGAAAAGGAGTCACCTCCTGAGAGTTAAATAGATTAATACATGTCATTTAATGACAACTCTCCTTACTGACGTCCGCTTGGAGATCAATAAGGGATGCTACAAAACTATTTACATTTAACACTGCCCCATATTATCACCCCACAGTTTTTCTTAGATTAATCATAATACGAAGAAACCATACAGTCAAACGTAACACTTACCAGATTTCTTAAATAAATATGTGATAAATCGGTTAAAAATACCAAATTCAATAAAAAACAACAGAATCTGAGCAAAAATGAACGAATTTCAGTTTTTTAGCACTCATTAGATATGTTAGGAAAGAAAAATACTTTACCCTAGTCACATTCGTAAAGCCATTTTCTCCTCTATCTGTAATCAAAATAAAAAGACTGTAAGAAAGCTCGGTTACTTTCCGAGTTTGCCTACAGTCCATTAAATGTGCCAATTTTATTTTATTACCGCAAAAAAATCCTGGTACGATTGTAGGTAGTAGTCAGCACCTTTAGCTTCATTTTGAAATAGGCAAGTAGACAGCCCAATCTCTTTGGCAGGAATAATATCTAATAAACGATCTCCTACAGCTAAATCTAAGTGATGACGTTTGTGCAAATATCGATATGATGCACTATCTGGTTTCCTCGGAAACCCATCATCACCTGCAACGATCTCACTAAAATACTTATGCCAATCATAATAATCTAAAATCGCCATTACTTCATTTCTGGGTTTATGCGTCATAATGACATTTACGTTTGTTTTCTGTAACACTTCCTCTACATATGGAAAAGGTCCTTTTTCTTTAGGAGAAAGTGCTCTTTCCCTTTCTTTGAATACTTTGACTTGTTCTTCATCTAACCCAAAGAATTCGACTGCATGAGAAAAAGAGATTTTTAATTCTTTATAAATAGCTTCCTTTGCAACCTTATTGTTCATGAGCTCATACATGACTTCTGTAAAAGCTGGATACGTATTAAATAATGTTCCATCAAAATCCCATAAAACGTTCAAGCATTTTCTTCCTTCCAATTCATTCTTTGAAGTCATTTTACCATAGTCAGCTACTTTACAGCTGGAAGTTTTTTTATCATTAATAAAAAGAGTGTTCCTAAACAAACGTATCCAAAAATAGGGTATAAAGAAGAGATTAAAGAACTATAGCCAACCTTACTAATAAAAGCTGCAACACTTAAGATAGCACAGATAATAATCATTCTATTCAGCTTTAAAAATGAGCTTATTTGTCTTTCCAATCCATATAAATTTCCTATTACAGATGTAAAGACTTCCCCATAAATAACTGCGATATATATGTAGTAAAAGCTGTAAAATGTGGTTTTCATCACTTCTGCCATCGGAATATCGAATGATAAAACATCTGACAATGTTGAAAGAGAGATATGACTACTGATGAGAATTAATGTTAATAAACTCCCACCAATAATCCCTCCTCTTTTCAAAACCTTTTCGTCCTCTATTTCATTAGCTAAAGGTACAAGAACTGCTGCAGCCATCGTTATATTAAAGGCTGCATAAGAAAATGCGGATAGGATCCATTTCCCATTTAAACGATGACTCTCTTCTACTTGCTTTAAAAAGACATCAAGAGAAAAAACTTGTGCTGCTAATAGGACACTAAATATGATCAACATTGGTACCACAAGTAAGTTCACACTAAATAATCCATTTATTCCAAACGTCATAACGAGAAAGGTTAGGACAATGGTGACAACAACACCCATTCTCACAGATAGTCCAAGCTGTTCCTGAAAAATGGCTCCTGCACCAGAAAGCATGATTGAGGTTAAACCTAATAAGACAATTAACATGAAGATATTTACGAAACCTCCAACTTTCCTTCCGAACAAAAAGACCATTACCTCCTGATAAGATGTTGCATTTATTCGTTTAGATAATATAAGTAGTTTAGTTCCTAGATGAATAAAAAGAAAGCCAGCAACAATCATCCCCATAAGTCCGAACAGGCCATATTTAGTAAAAAATTCGACTATCTCTCTTCCTGTTGCAAAACCTGCTCCAACAACCGTTCCAACATATACAGCAGCAACTTTAACAGAAGCAATCCACGGTCTTTTCATTAACTTTGCACCTCTCACTTTCCACCAAATGGCTTGTATCATTATATGAGGGAAAAATCAGATCATTCTTTGAAAGTAAAATACTTATTATAAGCTCATTCTACTGTTTCAGCTTGTAACTCTCATGCTAGGGGAATTGACGACTATATTAAATGAACAAAAGATTCAATTGGATAGTACACTAGCAGCTAAAGGAAAAATTTGCGGGATTTAAATACCATCTAGCATTCGTTCTTTATGTCGTGTCATGCAGAAGGTGTTTGAGGCTCCAATTATAGAACTCTTATTAGACGAAGAAAACACTCAAATAATTAGTATAAATGTACATGATAACGAATATTCTAATGCTCTATTTTAAGGTTGATCCATACAAGTCAAACTCTTTTCTCTTAACTCTGTTAAACGAGGTCGGGGGTGATTTTGTTGTAGATATTCACTTTCTATAAAGATCCAAGATCATCCAGGAGAGCCAGGAAAGGGATTTTCATTTATACACTTCTCTCTTATCTAGCTAGAACACCTCCCCCTCAAGAATAGCTATTTGTAGATTAATAGCGCCTTATCTTTACAGGACTAACTAACACTTTTTATATTTCTAAACAGGCGTCTCTTCCCTTTCATTCTATTTAACAAAGTGCAAACAACTAACATTCCCCTTTACCACAGCCTAAATCGTGAAAAATTCTCTAGAATGATCCCTTCCATTCGGTCTGTATGTTAAAATTTACCCATCAAGATTGAAAGGAGCCGCTATGATTTACTTCAAAAAATTCTTTGTTAAAATGATCCACTTAAATAACTGGACTTTAGTTTTTGCTACTATTTCATTGGTTTTAATCAGTAGCTATTTTATTTATTTTATCGAACCCGAAACGTTTACAAGCCCATTTGAGGGCCTTTGGTGGACAATGACTACTGTCGCCACTGTTGGATATGGTGATGTCTCACCGACAACAGTATCCGGTAAAATATTCGCCATGTTTTTATACGTTATCGGAATTGGACTTATGACGATTTTCATCGGGAAAGTTATTGATTTCTTCAGCTTACGTAAAAGACTAAAGGAGGAAGGAAAGTTGAAAATTACTGCAAACGATCATATTATTCTCATTAACTGGACAAAAAGAGCTTCGATTACCCTCGATGAACTACTTACCACATTTGATTCCATTCATGTGGTTATTATTGACGAGGAACTAGCAAAAATCCCACTCCTCCATGAACGAGTTGACTTTGTAAGCGGTAATCCAGCTGATGTTGAGACACTTCAAAAAGCGAACGTACTATCTGCTAAATCAGTGATGATTTTTTCACCAGACGGTCGAATGACAACCTCACAAGCCGATGGTCATACACTCTTAATTGCTTCAACATTAGAAGGTATCGGCAAGGAAAATAACCAAAATATCTATACAATCTGTGAAGTAGCGAATTCTCAGCATATGAATGCCTTTTTACATGCAAATGTAGAAGAATTTATTACAGCAAATGATACGGCAGCCCACCTTGCAGCTCGTTCCATTATCTATAACGGATCAAGTGAAATTATTCGACAGCTTACTAGTCATCAAGGCTATGATCTATACTCAATTGATCCAAAACCAGAATGGAAAACTTATGAAGATGCACGGAAAGTTCTTTCAGAAAAAGGCGCCCTTCTCATCTCAGATGGGAGTGACTTGTCAATTATCAATAACCTTTCAAAGAAAGTGAAAAGCGACACAAAGCTTTTTATTATTTGTAATAGCGATACGTATTCAAAAATCATTTCTTAAGGGAGGCTTTGTCCTCCCCTTTGTCATGTCCGACCTTTTTAGCACATATACATGCTAGTGAGGTGTTTATAATGACGAAAATATATTCTTCCTTCTATTTATCTATTTCTTTCCTTTTTTTATTTGTAAATGGATCTGGCCTAGGGTTTATCTTTTATCAAATTCAACTTGGAGAAGAATTTGGACTAGCTATGTTTATTTTTACGAGTTTAGTTGGCGCGTTGTTTACAACATTCGAAATGGAACAAAAGCCAGAATACTATTCACGTTTATTCTTTTATTCTCATCTTATCATCACCCTCCTTCCCCTCTATTACTATGGAATAATGAAACTAATGTAAATTTTATCCGTCAATAGTCGTATTCAATCTCTTCCTAATGTATGGAAGAAAAATCAACCATATACAGGGCGATGCAGCGTTTCCTCTCCTTTATATTTAAAGAATAAAAGGAAAATGGAGGGGTAAACATGTTTGTTAATGAGTATGAATTAAAAAAGATCTATGAATATAGACGAATAGAATACGAAGAAAAACAAAGATATACCTGGAACAACCCTATTTTTTTAATTAATGATATAAAAAGGAAATAAATTGAATCCTGTACTTTTCTTTCCCAATCGATATAGAAGATGAATGGTATTTCCTTTCTCTTCTATATCGACTTATTCGTTTCGATTCCGTTAAAGATTGTTGGTAATTTTCCCTGCAGACAGTCCTAAAGCCTCCTTAGTTGTCAAGCCTCTTGCCCCTTTGGCCATTGACCACTCCCTAAAAGGAAGACGAAGATAAAAGAATCTTGATAGTATAAAATGAGTTGCTCTCACCGATAAAGAGATAAATTTTGTACCCAGAAATAATATTCGGGACTTGGAAATAGTACAAAACAATATTCACTAAATAATAGCCTAAAATGTCACTTCCTTATTTCCTATTCCCTCCTACAAATTTCTCCTCATCGTTTACACCTTCTATTCATCTCTACTAAAAAAATGAGCTTTTTTTCCTAACTTCGACAACTTCTTATAGAAACACTAAAAATATTTCTACTTTATCCGATATTACTTATAAGTAAAAATAAAAGAGAAATGGTGATTTACAATGGATAAAACTACATTAATAGGAATTATACTGTCGCTTATCGCAGTTGGAGTTGGGATGTTTTTAAAAGGCGTAAGTCCCTCAAACTTATTAAATGCGCCTGCGATTTTAATCATTATCTTAGGAACAATCGCTGCAGTTACAATTGCATTTCCAACAAACGAGATTAAAAAAGTACCAAAATTATTTGGTATTATTTTCAAAGAGCAAAAAATACCAACCATTCAAGAGCTTATTCCGTTATTCTCAGATTGGGCTCAAGTGGCACGTAAAGAAGGTTTACTTGCACTAGAAGCAAAATTATCAGAGGTTGATGACCCCTTCTTAAAAAATGGTTTATTAATGGCCGTGGATGGTCAAAATGCAGAATTTATTCGTGATGTGATGTCAGAAGAAATAGAAGCAATGGAAGAACGTCACCAAGCATCGGCAACAATATTTACACAAGCTGGGACTTATGCTCCAACACTTGGAGTTTTAGGAGCAGTTGTCGGTCTTATTGCAGCCCTTTCCCATATGGAAGATTCCAATGCTCTTGGTGCTGCCATCGGCGCTGCCTTTATCGCAACAATGATGGGGATCTTCACTGGTTATGTTTTGTGGCATCCTTTCGCAAATAAACTAAAACGTAAATCAAAACAAGAAGTAAAAGTAAAACAAGTGATGATTGAAGGAGTTCTATCAGTATTAGAGGGACAAGCCCCTAAAGCAATTGAGCAAAAACTAGCAACATACCTACCTGTAAGTGAAAGAAATCAATTAAATGCTTCGATCGCTGAGGGAGAGAGCGTAAATGGCTAGAAAGAAGAAGCATAAACATGAAGATGAGCATATGGATGAATCCTGGCTGGTACCTTATGCAGATTTATTAACGTTAGTACTAGCGCTATTTATCGTGCTTTTTGCAATGAGTTCAGTTGATGCCCAAAAATTCCAGCAATTGTCTAGAGCATTTAATTCAACATTTACTGGAGGTACAGGTGTATTGGAATACCCAAGCCCCACTCCTGATGGTGAAATGGAACAATTAGATATTGAAAAAGAACAACAAATAAATGAGGAAGACATTGAAGAAGCCAAAGAGCGAATTGAGCAAGAAAACCTAAAAGAAATTCAAGATAAAATTAATAGCTATATAACTGATAATAAACTAGAAACTAGACTAGAAACTAGGCTCACAGACGAAGGATTGCTAATCACCCTTTTAAATGATGTATTCTTTAATTCTGGAAGTTCAGAAGTTCGTGAAAAAGATAAAAAGCTTGCTTCAGAGATTTCAGAGCTTCTCATCATGAGCCCACCACGTAATATAATCGTGAGTGGTCATACAGATAATATCCCGATTAATAACTCAGAATTTGATTCTAACTGGCACCTGAGTGTGATGCGTGCTGTAAACTTTATGAAGATTTTAATCGATAACGATAAGTTAGATCCGAAAGCTTTTAGCGCAAAGGGATTTGGCGAATTCAGCCCTGTAGCTTCTAACGAAACGAAAGAAGGCAGACAAAAAAATCGACGTGTTGAAATTTTGATATTACCTTATGAGCAAAAGCCATCACAATAAAAACCACACTTAAGTTGAACAAAATAAAAAGCCGGTAAAGATTTTACTTGAAGTAAAATCTTTACCGGCTTTTTTGCCTAAGGCACCTACAGGCTACCCTTATGCTCTTTTTACAGCAGAGGCCAAATTGATCAAAATTCTCTATAACAATTATAGTAACTCATTTGCATGCAGACCAACTTTTTTCATTAAGTCGATTGCTTGTTTTTTTTCCTCTTCCGTCAACACACTAACAATTTCATTGATCCGTTCCTGATGTGGAGGAAAAATACTCTCTATTAATTCTTTTCCTTTGTCAGTAATTTGTGCAAATGTAACTCTTCGGTCTTTTGGACAAGCCACACGATTTAAAAGATTTTTCTGTTCCAATTTATCGACCACATATGTGATACTTCCGCTCGCTAGAAGAATTTTCCCGCCAATTTGTTGTAATGGTTGGTCTCCCTTATGATAAAGAAGCTCCAAAACAGCAAATTCAGTAGGATTTAACTTAAAAGTTGCAATATTTTTATTGACAACATCATTAAAAGCACGATGTGCACGAGAAAGGACAATAAAAAATTTAAGAGAATCTTCAATTTCTTTTGTTTTATCCATATAGACTCAACCCTTTAACCATTATCTTGAATTCAAACTATTCAGCTATATCATAGTCTAATTTCCTATTTAAGTCAATCTTAATGAAGCTTTAGAATGATTAAAAGGAGTCGTACTCCTAGAAAAAAAGGTTCTAAGCATCATATACGAAACTTAGAACCTTTTATATGGATTGTATTTACAAAGGGTGATCTCATTTCCCTTTACAGATATTCTTCATCTATTATCATTTGTTGATATTCGTTAAGAAGCATGTCCAAATCTTGACTACACTTAACAGCAGTTTCACTTGTATAGCCTTCTCTCGTTGCTGTTTCAATCATTTCTTCTCTCTTAAGGTTAATTTTCTCAAGAAGCTTTGTTTTGAGTCGTTCATATTTCATCATTAACCCCTCCTTGATATTCGATTGTCTTTTTCACTATTGGCTTTAATAAATATTTTTGTTAATGGGTGTAACAAGCCTTCACGTTCCGCCGGAAGTCTCCTGCCTTCCACTCCAATCAACAAATTGAATATATTAACATTAAGAATTAACAGAGCCTTATTATTTCTAGTGGTAAACCAACAACCTTCGTTCATTGGTTGAGCAAGCCGATATTTAAATACATCAGTAGGAATGTTCATCAATCTGTTTATTCCTATGCATTATGGCAAAATAATTAAATAGTGTAAAGACAATCGCAAATTTAGACAATTTATGCACTTTCAAATGTGACTAATTTTAAAACTCATTATTGTGTCTTAGTGAGATTATTCCCTTTTATTGCTAATTATAAACATGAAAATCATCGATACATGAATCTAGTATTTAAGGAAAAACTATATGGTAAACAGATAACAGGAGGTTTATTTGGTGAAAAAAATTAGCTTTCTTACCCTTATCTTATTCCTTATTCCACCTATCATACTAGCCGCACCACCAGATGAGGATCACGAAAAACAGGTAGCTATCGTAATAGACGATTTCGGAAATGGGATGAAAGGTACAGCTGAAATATTATCTTTACCTGTACCTATTACAGCTGCAATTATGCCTTTTCTTTCTACCACGGAAGAAGATGCGAAGCTTGCTCATAAAAATGGACATGAAGTAATTGTTCACTTACCTATGGAACCAATTTCCGGAAAAAAGAGCTGGCTTGGACCAGGTGCAATAACAACTGATTTATCAAATGAGGAAGTGAAAAAGAGAGTACATGCTGCAATTGACGATGTTCCTTATGCAGTTGGAATGAACAACCATATGGGCTCAAAAGTAACCGCTGATGAGAGAGTGATGAGAATTATATTAGAAGTCTGTAAAGAACGGAATCTGTATTATTTAGATAGTAAAACAACAGGTAAAAGTGTAGTTCCGAAGCTAGCTAGTGAGCTGCATGTACCTTATTTAGAAAACGAGCTTTTTTTTGATGAGCAATATACAACAAGCCATATTATTAAGCAAGCTAATCTTTTAATGACTCGAATTGACCAGGATAATGAAATCATTGCAATTGGACATGTTGGAATCGCAGGTGAGAAAACAGCATCTGTATTAAAGCAATATGTTCCATTGGTTGAGAAGAAAGCAGATACCGTTACTTTATCTGAGCTCTTGTTAGAGATAGATTTTACTCCAAAAGAGCAAAAAACATAAGAGGCTGGGACAGAAGTGCCTGGCACCTTATCGTAACGACTATATGTACGCACTGATTTATCTAGTGCACACAATAGATTGTATCGGAGGGTGCCTAGCTCTTTGTTTTGTCCCAGCCTATTGGTGTTTAGCTTTGTTTTTTGATTAAATCCACTGATGTCACTCGAAACTCTTTATCCTCAAGCTTCTTTATTACTTTCTTAAGTTTATCTTCTGACACTTCACTTGAAATGTTTAAGATGATTCTTCGGATGTATTGATCTCCATTATCTAATGTTAACAGACCTTCAATATTTACATCTTTTACGGCTGTAACTAAATCTTTAATAGCTCCCTTATGTTCCTTTGTTCCAACAGTAAGTAAGTATCCCCCTGTTTTCATTCCAAAGGAGTCCTCTAGTACATCCATGATATTAGAATGGGTAATGATTCCAGAAAATTCTTTTTCCTCATTTAAAACAGCTAAAAATGGGAGCCTTCGTATCGTCAAAAAAGTTTTAAAAAAAGAGTCCTCTTCAAATATGTACGCATCCTGATTTTTAATCAAAGGCATGATAGAATCAGAATCTTGCCCCTTTTCATCGACAAAATATTCTAGTAAATGAACTTTATAAATAAAGCCAACAAATTGTTTGCCGCCTTCGCTTAATACAGGAATACTACGAAACCCTGTTTCTTTTAAATAGTCATAAGCTTGCTTAACTGTAAACCCTTCATCACAATATTTCACATCTTCTTTTGGTACATAATGATAACGGACCTTCATACGTTTGCCCCCTTTTGCTCATATTGCTAAAAATTTATCATAGTAAAAGTAAATAGTAAAGAAGATTTCAACTTTTCAAATAGTTTTTGTTCAATACGCCGTATTGATTTTACCCATAACTCCATACTTTGAAACCTCAATCTGTAAGATAAAAGAAAGGAATTATCTTAAGACTCTTTTTAAAATTCCTGTTCACAATAATTGATTTCTATTATTGTAAATGCTTAGCTGCTGTCCGGAAGCATCCCTGTTGTGTTTTTCGTTACAAGGTCTTACTTGGATAAGATTCATTTACAGAAATCTCATACATTAACCGACCATGTCGTGTACCTGTTTTTTCACATAAAAAAACGTGAATTCAAATGTGAATTCACGTTTTTATCTTCAGATGTTTGTCAGTACATTCGACATACTGGTTCTCTTGAAACTAAGTTATTTGCTAACTGTATCTTGATAAGGATGAGCTACCCAGCCCTCTGTTTCAATGAATAATCTTACTGCTACAACTTGGCGATCCTCCATTAACGTAAAGAAATGTGGATTTCCTTCAGGTACTGAAATAACATCGCCTGGTTCAAGCTCAACATCGAAATAACCTACTTCATCATTGCCTTTAATAATGAAAATACCATGTCCAGCAGTAATCGCACGAACCTCATCTTCTGTGTGTGTGTGAACATTTTCAAACTTTTTGAGAAGCTCCTCTATGTTAGGCGTTGCATCAGATAAAGCCACGATATCCCATGTTTTGTAGCCTCTTCTTTCTGCTAATTCTTCAATTTCATCTTTATAAGCTGTTAAAATACCCTCTTTTTCCTCATCAGAAAGCACGAATTTTTCTTTTAATTCTTCCGGTAATTTACTCATATCCCAATGCTCATATAGAACACCTTGCTTTTCTAAAAATGTTAGTACATTGTCGTGTCCTTCTATTACTTCACTTGTATTTCTCACTTTAATAACTGCCATTTTCCATTCCTCCAATTTTTATTATTTTTTATCTCACAAGAGCCTTTAGTGATAGCAATTTCACATGGTATGAAAACAAGAATTCACTTGCTTCTAAATATTTTTTTGCTTCTAGAGCATTCCTACCCCAGGCTGTAATTCCATGATTCCTGATTAAAACCGCTCCAGCAGCAGCTGAAACATGTTTTGAAAATTCATTAGCTAAGGTTGGAATATGGGCATAATTGGGTATGATTGGGATTGTAAATGAAGCATCTTCTTCCCATAATCCATACGCTTTAATAATTTCCTGCCCTTGAAAAACAATTTCACCCTTATCTGCATATAGTTCAGATATCACATTGTTATCAATTGTATGAACATGTAAGCTACATCCTGCATCTGTCTTATTAAATATCTCAACATGTAATAGAGTTTCAGCAGAAGGCTTTAGATGTGTATCATAAAGCGACTGACCAAATTGATCCACTTCTAAGAAATCCTCACGTGATTCCTTCGTTTTGTCTTTGCCACTTGCTGTTACTAAAAAAGTGAGAGGATCATGATTCACTTTAATCGCTAAATTACCACTTGTAGCAGGAAACCAATCTCTTATAGCTAGCACCCGCTTTATATCTGCTAACTCATCCCATCTCTCTTGCACTAAGCTCAACTCTTTACCTCCTCAAGCTGTTCCAAGATGTTCATCACATCAAAGAATGTAGTAAAAGGCCTGTACGGTAAATCTAATTCCTTACTTTTCTCTAATAATAAATCTCTAGCAATGACGTAATCTGCTAACTTAGCAGCTTGGAGATCTGTAATGGAATCTCCAATCACAATTTTTTCTTGTTTAGAAGTAGTTAATTGACGAATAAGAGATGGCTTACAGCAACCACATTCATTGCTACAGGTATCATCACATGTATGCGGCCATTCAATCTTGATTTTCTCACCTTCAAAATTAGCACGATTACAATAAATTTGATCACTATCAACAAGGCCATCAAGTAGTGGATACACGAAGAAATCTATACCTCCACTGACAATATATAAAGGAATTTTCTTTTCTTTTGTATACGCTACAAACTCCTTAAAGCCTTTACGAATTTCAGCGTATTCTAGAATATAGTCAATTATTTCTTGTTTCAATGAGGCTGGTAATAGCTGAAACATTTTCCCGACGCCTTCAGAAATAGAGATTTCTTGTGAAAGAACACCATTCTTTAATTCGTTCCATTCTGGTGGAGCGAACTTTTTCATGATGGCAATAATATTATCTGTTTCAGTTATTGTTCCATCAAAATCACATATAATCACTTTATTGCTCATTGAATCACCTCTTTAGCACCCCATAGATCAATTGCAAGCTGTAAATCTAACTGATCTTCTGCTGCTTCTCTTAACGTTTTCCCTTGTAAGGTAGCATCGATTGCTGCACGGAATGCCCTTCCTCCGCCAACGGCTCCGTTTGGATGACCATGTACTCCTCCTCCTGCATTGATAATCGATTCCGTCCCAAAGTCCTTCATTAGTAAAGGAACAAGACCAGGATGAATACCAGCAGAAGGAACCGGGAATGTTTGCTTAAAAACATCCTCATTCACACAGTTTTGCGCTATTCCTAGCGTCTCATCACGATCAAGCGCTACACTGCCGTACGGTGATGGAAATAAAGAAAAATCCGCACCAGACATTCTTAGTAATTTCCCAAGTAATAATGAACTTGAGAATCCATATAAGCTGGAAGCTGTTGATGCGCCACTCACAGCTGGATGAGCCATAATAGGAACAGTAATTTCTTTATCTTCTGCTAAACTTTGCAAGACATCTAAACCGTAAGCAAATACATTGAATAATAGAACGTTCGCTCCAAGCTCTGAAGCTCTTTTTGCTTTATCCTTTAATTCAAATGTTTTACCAGATAGATTAACTGCATATAATGCTCGATGACCGGTTTGTTCAAAAACGGATCTAATCACTTCCTTACCTGAAGCTATTCGTTTTTCGAACGGTGTAAGTAGATTATCGAAAAGAATTTCATCATCTTTTACTAAATCAACTCCTCCTAAGAGCTGCTGTTCTAATTGCTTTGATAAATAGGTCAAATCTCTCCCTATTACTCCTTTAAAGATACTCATAAGTAGCGGTCGGTCATATACACCGACGCTTTCACGGATTCCTTGAATACCAAAGGAAGGACCCGCAAATGCCGTTTTCAGCTCATCCGAAAATTCTAAATCAAGAAGTTTTACTTCTCCATCAAGTGATAGCTTCCCAAAGGTTGTCGTCAAGATAGCTGGTAAATCATGACTATAATTAACTCCTGGGTACGCAATTTTTATTATTCCTTTTGTAACTTTCCTTCCTAGGAATTGGTTTGTTTTTTCTTCTGTATCTAGCTCTTTAACCTCTATTACACGACCCTTATGAGCCTTTAACTGTTCCTGTTCTAGTAATGGAAGATCCGTCCATGATCCTATCGTTAACCCAAGGGCAATTCCTTCTGCTTTCTTTTCTAGGTCTCCTTTTGTATCATGGACAAGATATGTAGCAATTACTTCACTCACGCTATACCCTTCTTTCATACATATGATTAATCAGAATTTTTCATCATTTTTATACTATCATGTTTCATTGGTTTTTTCATTGACTCTCTTACGCTTTACTATTTCAAACTAGAGCTACTCTTTTATCTTAGTTACCTCAAAACACCTTCTTTCTTAAGCGCAAAAAGTAACATAGACAACCCGATAAATACAAAATGCCCCTCCGATGCTCATAGATCGAAGGGGCTGTCATTTACTCATGAATAACAAGCATATCTCCTTATCTATCAGCTTTTATGCTGCAAGAATTAGCACCGTGCTTTCTAAATTCAGAAAGTCGGTTGCCGGGCTTCATAGGGCTAGTCCCTCCACCTGCTCTTGATAAGAACGAAACGTTCATATTGACGATTTCATTTTTTAAATTAATTTGGATTATGACAGATGCTATCTTTTCTGTCAATAGATTATTTTTAAAATATTGACAAATCTTTGATTCGTCGTGCAGCTTCCTTCAACCTTTCTTCGGATGTTAGTAAACCTACACGTACGTAGCCTTCCCCATATTGACCAAAGCCAATCCCAGGGGCAACAACCACATGTGCTTTATCTAATAAATAATCTGAGAATTGTTCTGAAGTAAACCCTGGAGGTACTGGTAGCCATGCAAAAAAGGAGCCCGCTGGTGCTTTCACATCCCAACCAATCTCTCGAAATTCTCGAATAAGTACATTTCTTCTAGATTCATACATATCATTTAATTGCTCCACACATGTTTGTTCGCTTAGTAGTGCATGGGCTGCTGCTTCTTGAATAGCACTAAATACACTTACATATAGATGATCCTGTAGAAGATTTATCGCTTCAATTACCGAAGCATTTCCTACTGCAAAGCCTATTCTCCAACCTGCCATATTAAATGTCTTAGAAAAGGTGTAAAGCTCAATACCAATATCCTTCGCACCTTCTACCTGTAAAAAGCTAAGAGGCTTTATCCCATCATAGCCTATAGCGCCGTATGCAAAATCGTGGACAACACATATATCATTTTCCTTAGCGATTGACACTGTTTCAGCAAAAAAATCTTTGTTGGCTGTTGCTCCAGTAGGATTATTAGGATAATTCAAAAACATTAATTTTGCCTGATCAAGTATGTGTTGTGGAATCTTCTTATAATCTGGTAAAAACTCATTCTCACTTAAAAGAGGCATCATTTCCATTTTCGCTCTTGCAAGCTCAACACCAGACCAGTAATCGGGATACCCTGGATCTGGAACAAGAACTACTTCTCCAGGATTTAGTATACATTGTGGGACTTCAACTAATCCTGCTTTCCCTCCAAATAAGATAGCCACTTCTTTAGTAGGATCTAAGTCAACACCATATTCTCTTTTATAAAACGTCGCAATTGCCTCTTTCAAATAGGCTTGACCTCTAAATGGAGAATACTTATGATTCACTGGCTTTTCTACTGCTTCTTGCATTGCCTTTACAATATGTGAAGGCGTAGGTTGATCTGGATTTCCTTGTCCTAAATTAATCACATCATGACCTTGCTCAACAATAGCATTAACTTTTCCTACAAGACTTGCAAAAAATTGCTTTGGTAATGTATTCAATAATTGAGATTGTTCAAATACTTTCATTTTTCAACACCTACTCAAAAAATTCTTGAAATTCTAGTCACAAATCATATATTGTTAGTAACAACTTGTAAAGTAAAAATTTTAAAAATTGGATGGTGCAAATAGAATGAACCCTGTTATAACCTGCATTCAGCTTGATATAAAGTTTGGTGATCCTGTCTTCAATTACGAACAAGCAGAAAAAAAGATTTCACAAGTCATCCTTTCTGAAAACCCAACTATCATTGTTCTCCCGGAACTATGGACAAC
This sequence comes from Bacillus weihaiensis, assembly GCF_001889165.1. Classification (GTDB taxonomy): domain Bacteria; phylum Bacillota; class Bacilli; order Bacillales; family Bacillaceae; genus Metabacillus; species Metabacillus weihaiensis. The sequence goes on from NZ_CP016020.1 coordinate 2,710,289, forward strand.
TGGCTATGATCTAACTCGCCTTGACGAAATTGGTGATAGTTCAGGAAAAACAACTACTCGCTTTCTGTCAGAGTTGGCGAAAAAACATCGTGTTCATTTCGTAGGAGGGTCCATAGCAAAAAAACAGGATAACTCTGTTACGAATACAATGCTAATCATAAATAATAAAGGGGAACTCGTACAGGAGTATAGCAAGCTCCATTTATTTAAATTAATGGATGAACATCATCATCTAATCTCTGGACAGACGAAGGGACTTTTTGAATTGGACGGTGTAAAAAGTGCGGGTGTCATATGCTACGATATACGTTTTCCAGAATGGATACGCGCGCACACAACACAAGGTGCTGAAATTTTATATGTGGTTGCTGAGTGGCCCCTACCACGTTTACACCACTGGAAAAGTCTTTTGATAAGTCGAGCAATAGAAAATCAATGTTACGTTGTAGCCTGTAACCGAGCTGGATCTGACCCTAACAATGAATTTGCAGGTCATTCCATGATTATTGATCCCTGGGGGGAAATTTTGATTGAAGCAGATGAAAAACCTGGCTTTATTACAGCAGAACTAGAGATTGAAAAAGTAAAATCTGTGAGAAAGCAAATCCCTATATTTGATGATCGTTTACCGGAATTTTATTAATTCATTTCAAAAAGCTATTGACAATTTCATTTGAACACTGATATCATCCTAATCAAGCATTATGATTTTCAAAAAAACAAAAATGTTCTGAATTGATGTAAATTAAATATATGTAAATCTCTTATCAAGAGTTGGCAGAGGGACTTGGCCCGATGACGCCGCAGCAACCGACCGCAAAACCAATCATTGGTTTTAATTTGGATCTTTTTCCAATAGGGCACGGTGCTAATTCCATCAGAAAGACATTCTTTCTGACAGATGAGAGGTGCGAAGTCTAACTTCAAGCCTCTTTCATTGTCGAAAGGGGCTTTTCTTATGAGTAGATTTTCCACCATACGTGATCAGTCTGATCGCCCTAGCGTCTCCCTATAAATCTATGAATCATAAAAGAAAAGCCTCCAAAAAAATTCTCGGAGGTATGTACAAATGGCTAACAAAAAATCGTCTATTTATCAACCATTAACTGAAAGTGACGCAATAGCACTTGCTAAACGACTACAGCTTTTTGATGAAAAGAGTCAATTAACGTGTAATGAGATTGGTGATGGAAACTTAAATTTGGTATTTAGAGTCGTAAACTCAGAAAATAATGAGAGTGTGATTATCAAGCAAGCTTTACCATATGCGAAAGTTGTCGGGGAAAGCTGGCCCTTAACTTTAGATCGATCAAGAATTGAAACAAATGCCCTCATTAAACAAAGCGAATTTGTTCCAAATCTTGTCCCAAAAGTGTACTACTCGGATGAGGCACTTGCTATTACGATTATGGAGGATTTATCCCATTTACAAATAGCTAGAGCAGCCTTGATTGACGGTAAAAATCTACCCTTATTATCTAAACATATTGGAGAATTTTTAGGTAAAACCCTTTTCTATACATCCGACTATGGATTAGATCAACATTACAAAAAAGAGTTAGTAAAACAATTTATTAATCCAGACCTTTGTAAGATTACGGAAGACCTTGTTTTTACAGACCCATTTTTCAATCATGATACAAATGAATATGAAGCTGAATTACAACCAGATGTAGATCAAATTTGGGAAGATCAAGCGTTAAAGCTTGAAGTAGCTAAATTAAAGCACCTATTCTTAACAAAAGCTGAAGCATTAGTTCATGGTGACCTACATACTGGAAGTATATTTGCAGATGAAACAGAAACAAAAGTCATTGACCCTGAATTCGCTTATTTTGGACCAATTGGCTTTGATATCGGGCAAGTCTTTGCTAACCTTCTCTTAAATGCTCTATCAAAAGATACGGAAAAGCAAGACATTCTTTTTGATCATATCGAAGAAACATGGGAAGTATTTGTTGCTGAATTTTCAAAAGCTTGGAAGGAAGATGCAATTGAAACATTTGCGTCTGTTGAAGGCTATTTAGAGTATGTACTATCTGAAATTTTCGAAGAGTCAGTCGGCTTTGCAGGATGCGAAGTCATTAGACGAACAATTGGCTTAGCCCGTGTAGCAGATATAGAAGGCATTGAACCAAAAGAAAAAAGGCTCCTAACAAAACAGCTTGCACTTCAAGTTGGAAGTGAGTTAATTAAAAATCGAAAATCAATTAAAACACCTAAAGAAATAAAAAATTATACTAAACAACCAGTGAATTTTTAAGAGATAAAGGAGATCACACAATGACGACACCTAACTTTGCAATCCCTCGTTCCGTTATTTGGAATGATGAATCTATTTCCCTTTTAAATCAACAAAAAATCCCTCATGTGACAGAGTATCTTGAACTAAAAACTATTCAGGATGTATGGGAAGCAATCCAATCCTTAAAGGTACGCGGTGCTCCAGCAATTGGGATTACGGCAGCTTTTGGATTAGCTTTATCTGCACTTCAGGATGAAGCAGTGTCTTTAGTAACCTTTCAAGAAAACATCCGCAAAAACCGAGACTATTTAGCAACATCAAGACCGACTGCAGTCAACTTAGTTTGGGCATTAGATCGTTTAGTAAACTCGATTACACATGTAAAGTCTGTTAATGAAGGAAAAACAACAATTGTCCATGAGGCCATTCAGGTTCAAGCGGAGGATGAAGCTGTTTGTCGTTTAATCGGGGAACACGCTTTAACTCTATTCAACCGTGGAGATAAAGTGATGACAATCTGTAATGCTGGATCCATTGCTACTGCAAAATACGGAACAGCCCTTGCTCCATTTTATCTGGCTAAGGAAAAAGACATTGATTTACGTGTCTTTGCTTGTGAAACACGACCTGTTTTACAAGGGGCTCGCCTTACAACATGGGAGCTTATGCAGGCAGATGTCGATGTAACATTAATAACAGACAATATGGCAGCTCATACTATTAAATCAAAGGGAATCAATTCCATCATTGTTGGGGCCGATCGAATTGCAGCAAATGGTGACACAGCAAATAAAATTGGTACGTTTAACCTTGCATTATTAGCAAAAGCTTTTAATATTCCATTTTATGTAGCAGCTCCTCTTTCCACGTTTGACCCTGCTATTCCAGACGGATCCCATATCCCAATAGAAGAACGTGATGCAGAGGAAGTAACAACTATTCAAGGAGTACGCACTGCCCCTGAAGGTGTAAAAGTATTTAATCCCGCATTTGATGTAACCCCGAATGAACTTATTTCGGGAATTATCACTGAAAAAGGAATCGTAACAGGTGACTACACAACAGAAATCCGTAATCTATTTAGTTAAGGTTAGAAAAGTATGTACAACATTTGATAAGAATTTAAATGGATCTACTAGTGATTGTAGCTGGTAAACTAGGTCATTTATTGAAATAGATCATGCAACTTTTTCATATTCGTAGAAGAAAAGAAATAGGCTCTCACTTAATCGGTGGGAGCCTTTCTTTTGTAAGTAATAGTCCTAATACTTAGTTAACTTATTTTTTCTTTCCAATTATCTCTTTCATATCATCCTCTGAGATAATGTGCAGCTTAGAAAACAACGTAGCATAAAAATGGATTTTGTTAGGTCTTTTTTGAAACCACATTGAAAACTCGCCCCTTTCTTGCGTTCGCGCAACTTTTTTCTCTTAATCTAATAATATGTTGCAAATACAAAAAAGTGACAAGTATTGCGACTAGTTGTTAATGTTGAAAGATCGGTAATGTAATATGAAAAGTTGTCCCAACATTTTCCTCACTTTCTACCTCAACTAAACCACGGTGTTCCTCAATGATTTTATAACTAACCATTAGCCCTAGACCTGTTCCCCTTTCTTTCGTCGTATAAAAAGGTTGTCCAAGTCTCTTAATTTTATCTTCTGATATTCCCGATCCTCGATCAGAAATGGAAACGAGAATATGTTCATGGTCTTTCATCGACATATTCACGTCAATTTTTCCTCCATCAGGCATTACTTCAATTGCATTTTTTAAAATATTGATAAACACTTGTTTTAACTGATTTGGTTCACAAAAAATCACAGGAAGTGCCTTCTCAATTCTTAGATCCATTTGAACATTTACTAGGATGGCTTGTGCACTTAATAGCTCAATGGTTTCTCTCATAATCTGGGCTATATTTTTTTGTTGATAGTGAATAGCCTGGGGTCTTGCTAAAACTAAGAATTCGGTAATAATGGATTCGATTCTACTCAATTCAGAAGTAATGACATTAAAGTACATAGAAAAGTCTTCTTGTACACTTCCCTCTAATAACTGTATAAATCCTTTCAAAGCTGTCATTGGATTTCTGATTTCGTGCGCGATTCCAGCTGCGAGCTCCCCTACTACATTTAAAGTATCCGATTTTCGAAGTTGCTCCTCTAGTTCTTTTTTTTCTGTAACATCTCTAAAAACAGCAAGATTCATATTTTCATTAATATGAAATTTTAATGAAAACTCAATTGTCTTCTCTTCACCTAAGTCATTCTTATAGGTCACTTCTTGAGTTTTTTCGTGGATATAATGAAGATTTTCCATTCCGTTTTTAGAATTTATTTTCTTTGAAAATAAATGACATAAATCAAGAGTTTGATTTTCACGGTTATTAAGCTCAAGGATTTCTCTCGCGATCGGATTAGCATCAATAACTTCAAACGAATCATTAAATAAAAGAATTCCTTCCATCGCCCCATCAAAGATTTTCCTAAACTTCTGTTCACTTGCAATTAAATTGCTTTCCATTCTTTTACGTTCACTAACATTTCGGAGAATAGTTAAATGATGTCCATCTAATATATCCATTTTTGATGTGAATTCAAGTTCCTTATCTTCGCCATTCGGCATATGAAACAATAGTTCAGCTCTAATTGCACCTGTTTGCAAGTAGCTTTCTTTTATATTAGTAAAGCTAGAGGATTCTTGGTTGACAAAGTCTAGTATATTTCGTTTTACTAATTCCTCTGGAGGTAATTCAAATGTTCGACTTGCTGCATGATTCACTTTTTGAATTTGTCCTGAATTCTCCCATATCATAATTGCATCAATAGCATTCTCGAATATTTCTCTAAATCGCTCTTCGCTTTTATAAAGCTTTAATTCCATCGAACGTTTTTCCGTAATATCTCGCATGATCGCCATATAAAATCCATTGAAAATATTTGAGGTAGTTGTATATTCAAAGATTTTCTTTTTACCATTCTTTAATACAACTGGTAGTTCCCCTTTTGCATTACCATCCTCTTTCAACTTCTTCCATAGCTTATCTAATAGAGCCACTTCATCATTTCCAATAAAATCACCTAATTCATAGGATTGAAGATGTGCCTTACTTATTTCAAAGCTAGAACAAAAAGAACCATTTGCATCTACAAAGGAACCGTTTTCATCAAAGATGACAATTCCATCTACAGCGCGATGAAATAAATCCTTAAAAAGTTGCTCATTTATGGTTCTCTCTCTTTCTAGCATTTTCTTAAATGAAACATCCTTAATCATGGCAAGATCATATCCATTAATTGCTTGTTTACGAAGAGATAATTCTAAAAATTTCACTTGTCCATTGTCTAATTTCACCACAACCTCATGCTTTAATGTATCTGGTGAAAGTCTCACCTCATTTAAAAGTTCTTCAACCTCACCTTTTGAAAGCAAACTTAAAAAATCTGTGAATTTTCTTTTTGATAAATGTTTTTTTGTTAATTGAAACATATGACAGGCAGCAGAATTCGCATCAATAAATGTCATTTCTTCATTAAAAATAGCTACAGCATCTAATGCCCCTTCTAAGATAGCCTCATGCTGGTATAATTTTGATTTTAATAGTTCATTCTCTCTCTCCAAAAAAGACAATTTTTTTCTTAATATAACGACTTCGTTATCCTCCATCGTTTGCTTCAACCTATTCACCCCTATTTTTCGAACTTCACTCATCTACTTATCTGTATTCTACACGTTCTCTCATAGTCCTTCATACATCTACAAAAACATAGAAAAATAGGAGGTATTACCCGTTCTTGACAGAATAGCTCACACTTTGTCATATTGCTTTTTCTACTAACTGTACCGCAATAGCTACGCTTATAGACAATCGTAGAAAGATATTGAGTAATTTTATACCTTTACAATTGGTTTACAGATCCATAACAAGACCCCATATAGGTTTTCTTTGTGACGTATAAAGTTTAGTACAAAACGATTTTGGGAATATGAAATTGATTTCTAAGAAAACTATATGAAAGATGTGAGAAAATGAAAAATAGAGTGAGCTATTTTGATAATGCAAAATTCTTTTTAATTTTATTAGTCGTATTTGGTCATTTAATTCGTCCACTAATTGAGGAAAATGAAACAATAATGACCATTTATAAATTTGTATATACCTTCCATATGCCTGCTTTCATCTTGATATCAGGTTACTTTGCAAAAGGGATTAAACAAAAAGGGTATGTTCAAAAAGTGGCAAAAAAGTTAATTCTCCCATACTTAATTTTTCAAGGAATATATTCTGTTTACTATTTCTTTATTGAAAACAAAAATCGGTTTATAATCGATCCACTTGACCCGCATTGGTCCTTATGGTTTTTATTGAGTCTTTTCTTTTGGAATTTACTCTTACTAGGAGTTACAAAGCTTCCTAAAAAGGGTGCTCTTACATTAGCGTTTGGATTAGGAATTGGAATTGGCTATATTGACGATATTAGTAACTATTTAAGCTTATCTAGAACTTTTGTGTTCTTTCCACTATTTTTAATTGGCTATTATTTAAAGCTTGAAGATTTTTCTAAAATCACAAGTAAGCACGTAAGAATCTCTTCTATCGTTTTATTAACAGGTATTTTTATCGCGTACTTTAAGATGGATTTTGATTATGAGTGGTTATTTGGGTCTAAGCCTTATTCACACTTTAGCGAGCCAACACTAATCAGTTCTTTTATTCGACTTGGTTTCTATAGTCTCACGCTTATTACATCCATTTGCTTTCTCTCACTAATACCTAAGAACTATGCTTTTTACACCGAGTGGGGTACCCGAACATTTTATGTATATCTGCTACACGGATTCATCGTGCAAGCAATGAGAAATAGCGTATTTATCAACTGGTTAGAAAGCGTTCAAAGTATCAGCCTAGTGGCCTTTCTTGCTATTTTATTAACATCACTACTTTCTACTAAATTGGTTCAAGAAATTGCTAAACCATTAATTGAAGTAAGGAGCTTTTCGTTATTAAAATATCGGACCATCACTAAAGGGTGATTTCGCCCCTGATGTACATTACGTTTTTTTGATGAACTGTGATAAAATAAATAATTGATTCTATCCTAAAAATACGTAAGAAGTGGTGTGTAACTAAATGAAAACTGTACTATCAACCTTAAATGCTAAATATATCCATACAAGTCTATCTATACGCTATTTAAAGGCATACGCTGCCCCTCTATATGATGTGGAATTAGCTGAATATACGATTAAGGATCCCGCAATGAATGTTGTGACGGATTTGTATACAAAGAAGCCTGACATTGTAGGATTTAGCTGCTACATTTGGAATATTGAAGAAACAATTAAAATCATTAAAATGCTTAAGAAAATAGATCCTACCTTAATCATTGTTTTAGGTGGTCCTGAAGTCACTTATGACACAAAGGAATGGATGGAAAAAATCCCTGAAGTTGATTTTATTATCATTGGAGAAGGTGAACAATCCTTTAAACATCTTCTAGATGAGCTTCATGGTGATCAGAGATTTGAACAAGTAAGTGGTATTGCATACCGTGAGGGTGAAACTATTCAAATAAAAGCTCAACGAAATAAAATAGACTTAAAAGAACTTCCCTCACCATTTCGATTTGAAGAAGACCTTCCACACTTATCAAAACGTGTGACGTATATTGAAACTAGTAGAGGCTGTCCATTTAGCTGTCAATTTTGTTTATCCTCAATAGAGGTTGGTGTGAGATACTTTGACCGTGAAAAAGTAAAAGAAGATATACGATTCTTAATGGAAAATGGAGCAAAAACCATTAAATTCGTCGATCGCACCTTTAATATTAGTCGAAGCTATGCAATGGAAATGTTCCAATTCTTAATTGATGAACACAAACCAGGTACTGTTTTCCAATTCGAAATCACAGCTGATATTATGAGACCAGAAGTTATTCAATTCTTAAATGATAACGCTCCTGCAGGCTTGTTTCGTTTTGAAATCGGTGTACAATCTACAAATGATGCGACAAATGAGCTTGTTATGAGAAAGCAAAACTTTAGTAAACTGACTAGAACTGTCACAATGGTAAAAGAAGGTAAAAAAATCGACCAACATCTAGACTTGATTGCTGGCTTACCTGACGAAGATTACTCTTCTTTCAGAAAGACATTTAACGATGTATTCGAATTACGCCCAGAAGAGCTTCAATTAGGTTTCTTAAAAATGTTAAGAGGTACAGGTCTTCGCTTGAGAGCTCAAGATCATGGGTATGTATATATGGACCATTCCCCATATGAAATTTTGCGAAACAATGTTTTATCTTTTGAAGATATGATTAAAATAAAGCAAGTTGAGGACGTTTTGGAAAAGTACTGGAATGATCATCGTATGGACGCAACGATTGAATATCTAGTATCCACTGTCTTTGAATCACCATTTGATTTTTTCCAACAATTTGGATCGTTCTGGGAGGAAAAAGGATGGACAAGAATAGGTCACCAGCTCGAGGATCTTTATAAACATCTTCATGAGTTCTTGTCTACTGCTAAAACAGAAGATGTTCATATTATTACGGGGTTTATGAAATACGATTACTTACGAAATCAAAAACACAAACCACGTAAACCATGGTGGTCAGATTCTTTAAACAAGCAGGAACGTAGTAAACTCTATCATGCCATTTTAGACAACCCTATGCTTCTAGGAGAGGAGTTTGCACAAAAAAATCTCTCTGAAAAAGACTTATTTAAACACACAGTTGTTGAAAAACTTCCATTTAATTTATTTACGTATTTGAGTAAAGGAAATGTATTGAAAGAAGACTCAATCATATTGGTTCACTACGATCCAATTTTATCGACAACAAATGTATATCCAGCTACATCACAAGACCTAAATGAAAAGGTTGGATAAGTGAGAGGAAATCCTCTCACTTTTTTTCTGAAACGAAAAATTGTGGATAGTACATTAACACCTAACCTCGGTGCTAGCACAAGAGACCCACTTACCGGAACTTACGCTATTTGTACTTACTTATCCTTTTGATTGTTCTTCTTTTTATTTCCTTCAATCGCTTCAAAAAGCTTTGAAGCATTCACATCCCCAAGCTCTTGACCAAATTCCTCTTGTAATAAATCTTTAGAGGCTGGAATTTTATGATTTTGCATTTCTTTACTCTTCATATGTTTTTTTCCCATTATTCTCCCTGCTTTCCTTGCTTTGAATTTCTATTTGCACCCTTCATTGGATCTTGATCATCATTTATCTCAAACTTTTCTCCACTAGGCATACTTTCAGTTGGTGTGAAATTATTTTTTGTTGCTTGATTTCTAGCTACTTTTCGCTTCATTACTAATTCACCTCAATTTTATGAATGTCATACCTTTTTACTTTCTCCACAAGCTACAGGTTGTAATAGAGGAAAGAGTTGGATTTTCTTGTTACTATTGATCTTTTTGTTCATATGCTATTAAGACAATTTCTTCACCTGTTTGTTCACGAAGTTGATTCTCTATCTGCATAAGTTGATCCAGCTGCGACTGAGTTAAATGAGCAACAGGAAATTCCGTTTGCTGTTTCATAAAATCACCTCGCTTTCCCACTAGTTTCTCCTATTCAAAGCGAGGTATGATAAATATCAATGGGAAATGATGTATAGAAACTCTTACGAATGATAAAAGGAGAAGATTCTCACTCTACAAAAAGTGACATACAACGACAAAAATATAACCCAGGAAATAAATCACTCATATTAAGCTGGGTTACAATCCTCGACAGGAAAAACTTACATATGAATGTAATTAGAGACGGATGCTCACTGCTCTCCCTTAAGTAGCAACGTCTGGGAAGTCACTTCCATTAACGGAAATGACAAGAGCACTCACCCTATCTAAAAGAATAATCGTACCTTGCTTTTATCTTCTCCACGTATATAAAAAAAGAAAAAGACTGTAAACAATCGATGAGCATCGAATTTGTCTACAGTCTTTCTCCAAGTATCTTCATTTGAAATTTTGTTACTAAAAGGTTTTATCCTTCATTTTACAAAAGCAACAACGTTTACGAAAACTTTATCCAATAATCACACGTTCTTTAGGATAATGATAATTTGCCTTTTTCTCTTTTGTACCTAACAAATACAAAAAGGTTAATATTCCTACTCTACCGATAAACATTAAAATCATTATAATAACCTTCCCGATTGAACTTAGATCAGGTGTAATACCCATTGAGAGTCCAGTCGTTCCAAATGCAGAGCAAACCTCAAATAAGATTTCAATAAACGAGAATGACTCGGTTATTGTTAAAATCACGACAGAAAAGAAGCAAATAAGTCCAGCAAACATTGTAACGACGACAGACTTCATTAAATCCTCTTCATGTAATTCACGTCTAAAAACTTTTATGGACTTATTTCCCTTTGCAAAGTGATACAAAAATAGCAAATTCAACGCAAATGTAGTCGTACGTATACCTCCACCTACAGAACTTGGAGACGCACCAATAAACATTAGGGCACACATAATAAGAATAGTTGTTTCTGTAAACACACTAATATCCATTGTCGCTAAACCACCACTTCTAGTTGCTGTAGATTGAAACAAGGAATAAAAGAACGTCTCATGCCATACTTTGTCCTTGAAAAAATAAGAATATTCTAATACAGCTATTGCAATGGTTCCAAAAAGAATAAGGGCAAAAAATGTAATAGACGTAAGCTTTGTAAATAAGCTAAATCGATAATTTTTATCTCTTTTAAATAAAAAGTCCTTTACTTCAATTAACACTGGAAAACCTATAGCACCTAATACAATCAATAAGATAATGACAAATTGTATAAAATAATCATGAGCAAAAGGGATCAATGATTGACCTGTAATATCGAATCCACCATTTGTCGTAGCACTAATAGAGGTAAAGAAGCCCTGTAAATATGCTTCCTGCCACGTATTAAAGTACTTTAAAAAATAAGTCCCCAAGATTAATCCACCAAAGAACTCAATGATTAATATCAGCACTATTATTTGTTTAATCAAACTCACTATTCCTGATAAATTAACCTGGTTTTGATCAGTCATAATTAACTGTCTCTCTTTTAATCCGATCTTCTTTCCCATTATGAGCCATACAAACGTACCTAGCGTCATGATCCCTATACCACCGAATTGCAGGACAAAAGCTAATATAAAGATACCTGGCACACTAAACGTATCAGCAGTAGACATAACGGTTAACCCCGTTACGCTCACAGCACTAACTGCTGTAAACAGCCGATCAATGAACACAAATTCCACATCTGGTTTATGAGCAATAGGTAAACTTAATAATAAGACTGATACTGTTACAGCTAAAAAATAATAAGACACAATTAGCTGAACGGGTGTTAAGGATTGTAACTTCAACTTCCATTTACTCATTCCATCATTCATTCCAATCTCACATTTCTACTAACCACTTTCTATTGTAGTCTGTTTGAATTCATTTTTCTAGACTACCTTTAAGAATAACGGGAGAGTGCTTGAAGTTCAACACTTAACATAAAAGCAAAATTTCCTTCAAAGAGAAAAGTTCTTAAAGCTAAAAGGTAAACGTTGTTTTGGATTTATTAGGTAAACATGAATCTAGACAAAAGCTGCCCTATTATAAGTACTTACTGTGTCTATCTTATAGAATTCCCTATAAATGAAAAGCTAATTCTAAATTTGACATATAGTGATTTTCTTATTGTATTATTTCATTCATTGGATGTACGATTTCAAATAGATAGCTCTTAGATTGGAGAACTCTTTATCTGTTAGGAATAGCAAATCAGCTTTAGTTATCCACCTATATCTTAGGAATTACTTTAATAATTTCTCATATTAAAAAAGGAGATAACCTAATGGTCATCTCCTTACTACTTATTTTGCTTCTAATCGACGAATTCGTTCATTTAAATCAGGGTGTGTTGAGAATAACGACATCCCTTTTTTACTATTAATTTTTAGTGTAGCAAGTGACGCTTCATCATCTCTTACACGTTGAGTATATTGCTGCAACGAGCGAAGAGCATGAATCATTTTATCTTTACCAGCTAAGTCCGCTCCGCCACGATCTGCGTGATATTCTCTGTATCTTGAGAAGGCAAAAACAACAAGGCTTCCTAAAACAGAAAATACAAGCTGGAAAATAATCACGGCAACAAAATGGACGATTGGGGCGATTTCCTCACGAACAAAACGTGTTGCAATCCACGCAGCAATTCGCGCGAAGAAAACAACAAATGTATTCACAATTCCTTGCAATAAAGTCATCGTTACCATATCTCCATTAGAAATATGTGCTACCTCATGAGCTAAGACTCCTTCAATCGCATCATCGTCCATCGTATTTAATAAACCTGTAGATACTGCGACTAGAGAACGACGTTTAGATGGGCCTGTTGCAAATGCATTTACTTCCGAAGACTGATAAATCCCCACCTGCGGCATCTTAGATAATCCGGCTGCACGTGAAAGACGATGAACTCTGTCGACTAATTCTCTCTCATAAGCAGAAAGAGAACTAGAAGGATCAAGTACTTTAACCTTCATCATCATTTTTGCCATCCATCTAGACATAGCTAATGAGACAAAAGAGCCTGTAAAGCCAACGACTGCACTAAAGATGAGTAAATTAACTAAATTTAGATCTCCGTTTATCGTTTGATAAGGTGATACATTTAAAAGAGATAAAACAATACCAATTGTAGTAATAACTAATATGTTTGATAAGAGGAACAAAAATATTCTCTTAGCCATAGCACCCTCCATATTTCAAGTTCACTTGAACTTGTATTATAATAAGAATTATAGAAATTATAGATATAAATAGCAAGCAATAAGATATACCTTCACAAGGTTTATGTGTAAATGTTACAAAATTTTGAACAAAGAAATCTATTAGTAGATGCTCTTTTCTTATATGTTTATCGCTATGTAAGAAATATAGGCATAAGTCACACAAACATCATCTTAACGAAAAGAAAAAGAGCTACTCTGTTCAAAGAAAAAAACCTTGTATCCTAGTTGAACATACGGAACGAATGATTTCTTCTGAAGAAACAAGCCATACAAAAAGTTAGATAAGGAGTGTTAATATGACAATTCAATTAACACGATTGCAGATGACAGAACTGCTTTACTCATTAAAAGGTGATTCAAGGAACTCACCTTATCAAACCTTCCAGAAATTCACAACTATAAACTTTAATGAAAAAGAGATGCCTAGTTTCATTTCAAAAACAAGCAAAAAAAAACAACATAAAGAGTACGGATTATCTACAAATGAAATTGTCTCACTTGCTAACTTATGCGAACTCACATCTTTAAAATCAACCTCCATTCAAAATTGGATTAAACGAGATATTAAAGAGCTAATTGGTCCGCCAGAGCTTGGTAAGAAATATTCAATTGACCAAGCGGCTATGCTCCTAATTGTAAAAGATTTAAAAACATCTTTAGACTTTGAAAAAATTAGAAATTCCTTAACTATTGTATTCAATACGTTATCAGATAGAAGTGATGATCTCATTAGTCCCATCGCTTTTTATGAAATATATGCAAAAGCTGTCTCATCATTTGATATCCTACCAGCATTAAAAATAAAAGATCTAACAATTAATCAACTTATTGTCGAGAAAATTGATCAGGTTGATAAATCTAGCCTTAACCTTACGGACCATCAATGGAACACAATTAAACCTGTACTAGTTATAGCCGTGTTATCAGTCATTGCTTCCCATTTTCAAACATTAGCTCACATCTATTTAACTGATATGTTATAACCTAGAAGCTATTACCAGTATAGATTCTTTTCATTTCTGACATGTTATGAATAGGGCTGCTGGAAAATCAGCTTTAATCTATCAAATAGTAAGGAGTGTTTAGATTGGCTAGAAGTAGCAATAAATTACTAGTACCAGGTATTGAACAAGCACTTGATCAAGTTAAATATGAAATTGCCCAAGAATTTGGGGTTCAATTAGGTTCAGATACAGTAGCACGTTCTAACGGTTCAGTAGGTGGAGAAATCACAAAACGCTTAGTGGCTCAAGCACAGTCGCAATTAAACAGCCAGAAAACAGAATAGGTACTTCCTCTACATGTACTTCATTTCTAAGAGGCTGAGTACCTTTTTGTTCATTTGGAAGGAACGGACACAGCTAAGATAGTTACTAATTAATAAAAGGCTGATACGCATGCGTACCAGCCTTTTATTAGTCGTTACGATTACGATTATATTTTTCTTGTTTCTTTTCTATTTGTTCCTGTTGTTTTTCTAGCTTTTTTTGTATTGTCTTTTGCTTCTTTTCTACCTGATCCTCCCTTTTTTTTATCTGCCTCTCTTGTTTACGTTGGTTTTTCATTTCTTTTTTCTGTTGTTTTTCTTGTTTTACTTCATCTTTTTCTTGTAGCTTTTCTATTTTTATTATGGTCTTATTTTCTGACTTATTCTGTATACTACCCTTAGCATCTTGTAATTGTTTCTTTGTATCATTTAACTTTTCCTTCGCACTATTTTCCCAATCTGATTTCGTGTCTGGATCAATAGTAGTCGGTGTTTTCTCAATTAAGTTGGTCGAAGGTGTTTTCGGTACGAGTACCTCATCAGTCTGACCTTCATCCTTTTCATCTAAAATTGGTTGTGTTTTTTCATCTGATTCTGACTCTTCTTCTTTTTTCAACTCTAAGTATTTTCCAGTTGATATTCCTTGTCGCTTAGCTTTATCACGAGTTTCATCAGTTGCTTCTATCGTTTTCACAACCATTTCATCTTTCTCATAGGAATCGCGGATTTGATTTAAATCCTCTTCTAGTTTACTTTCAACTTGTTCATCCTCTTTTTTCATAACCGTTGCAATCACAATTTCTTTACCTGGATATACATAGCCTTCACGTTTGGATTCTGTAATAATTTGATTCACTACTTCTTTAAAAGGCTTCTGTTTCCATTCTGTTAGCTCGGTTACAAGCTTAATCGCTTCCTCGTTTATCGGTTCAAGCTCAATCACATTTAAATGATCATCAATTTCGATTTCAAAGCTAGGGTTAATATCAATTGACATATATGCATATACTTTATCTTGGGTGAAAAATGGTAAAAAGCTTATGAATAAAAACATAATAGCAAATGCAGATAAAGCACCAATTCTCACTTTTTTTAATTGGAATATGTCAGAGAGTTTTCTTTTAGCCTGATCTTCTCTTGTTCCTGCTTCTTCCTGTTCTGATAGGTGAGGCAAAAAAGAAATTTCCTCACCCAATTCATACAATTCATTCGTATTTTTTGCTTTTAAAAATTGCCCATCTGGGGTAAGCAATGTTACAAAGTCATCATTTTTTTCTACGACGACCCCTCTCTTCATGAATGTAGCACCCCTTTAATATAGTCTTTTAAATAGACGAAATCTCCCGAAAGTATGATGGCCATAGCAATGATGTATTTTCTATTTCTTTCAATTGTTTTTCGACTTACTTCTACCTTTGTTTCTAACTGTTTTACAGGTAGTTGTTTCTTCGTGTAAAGAAAGTTTTTCAACTCTTCATCTTCAATAAGCTGTGTAGCTACTAACAAAGCATTTTGTCTAGCATCATGATGTTTAGGTGATTGATCCACGATTTCAGAAAAGCTAAGTTGAAATTCCTTAAGAAGCTGCTGAAAATATACGATTTCTTCTCTTCGTTGTTCTTGCTCTACTTTTCGTTGATAATCTTCTATCGAGAGATCTGATTCAATTTTACTTTGTGATAATTCATTTTCTTCTTCTTCAGCTAGATCCATATGAACGGTATGAGGATAACGAGCCTCTTTACGGATATAATCGATAACCTTCCTTTTAATAACCAGCTCTGCGAAGGCAAGAAGAGAGCTTCCTTTATCTGTAGAATATTTCTCAATTGCATCATTAAAGGCAATTAACCCGAT
The DNA here is from genome assembly GCF_001889165.1 of Bacillus weihaiensis. Taxonomy (GTDB): domain Bacteria; phylum Bacillota; class Bacilli; order Bacillales; family Bacillaceae; genus Metabacillus; species Metabacillus weihaiensis. The sequence continues at coordinate 2,726,468 of NZ_CP016020.1, forward strand.
ACTAAACTCATCGTCTTGTTCACTAATATATCGTTTACAAACAGAAGAAACTGTTTTTGCAATAAATGGCTTGTATTTTTCAATTAATTCATTTTGTAATTGTTTGTTTCCTTCTTGTATCAGTAACACTGTATCTTCCAGTGTGTTTTTTTTCTTACCTAGTCTAAACAAAAGGCTAAGCATGAAGGTTCACCTCTGTTTCCCCTTGATTCCTTTGTCTATAATAGCTAAATTACCAAGGGGACGCAAAGGAAGAAATATGAAGCAATCTTTCTTTTGTTTCAAAAAATAAGACAAATATTACAAAAACAGTGTCTTTAGTCCCGATAATTTCAAAAGGACTATCTCCTTATCTCTCTTATGCACAACGAATTAGTAGCTATCTTTCTCTACACTTAAACACCTTTAAGCATCATTCAATCCTTACTATTATCTCAACAATCCCTCCCCATATCTTTTACTTACTACATAGTTTCGTTTGTCATCATTTTTATAAGGGTGTAGGTAAAACTATTTTTTCTATTCTTTTTATAGGTCAAAGGATCTATCATTTGTTACAAATTTGATACAAAAAAAAAGAGACAGCTTATTTAAGAACACCACTCTCTTCCTTATTACTATGAAGAAAGTTACCCATGTTCTGAATAAGAATGCCTCAAGATAAATTTATTTACTGATTTTCTACATTTTTCAACGTGTCTTGATGAGTATATTCTTCTTCAATTTCCGTCTCCTTTGATAAAAACCAACCACCTATCGCAATTCCTGCTAACACAATCCAAAAAATCAGCTTCCACATTGGAGATTCAATAAAATGCTTAGAAACAATATCTATTTGAGGGTGTGCTAATGTGTAGAGAGAAAGTTTGACTCCAACCCACCCTACAATAACAAATGCAGCTGTTTCTAAACTTGGGCGCTTCTTTAAAAGCTTAACAAAATAAGTAGCTGCAAATCTCATAATGACTATACCAATAATTCCTCCTGCCAAAATTACAAGGAATTGTCCACCATCAATTCCTCCAATTGTAGGGAGAGTTGTAGCTGGTAGTGTCACAGCTAACGCTACAGCAGCAAGAATGGAATCTACAGCGAACGCCATATCTGCTAACTCTACCTTTAGAACAGTCCCCCAAAAACCGGATTCTTTTTTAACTGTCTTATCTTCATTTGTTTTCTTAAATACATATTTTTTAAGTATATGGTTAATCGCAATATACAATAAATAAATAGCACCTATTGCCTGTACTTGCCATACATTAACTAAGAAAGAAATTAAGAATAATGCTCCAAATCGTAAAACAAAAGCTCCAGCCAATCCATAAAATAAAGCTTTTTTCCGTTTTTCCTCAGGTAAATGCTTAACCATTACTGCCATCACTAATGCATTGTCTGCAGCCAATATACCTTCCAATGCAATTAAGACTAATAATACCCAACCATATTCAACTAATAAGGCAACATCCATTTGTATCTCCTCCTATGCTTGTTTTAATAGCCTAAAGATTTAGAAATAAAACGACCTATAAAGAAATATACTTACGTATTCTAAAATTCCCTAGTAGGCATAGGACCAATAAAAAAAGACCTTTGCCCACTTAGGCAAAGGTCTTGCTGAGCATGTAAATCACCGATCATGCCAACAAAGCCGATGGGATAAATCCCATGAAATGACGACTTTGTTTCCAGGTTTCCCTGGACGCTACTCCCCTTTGAAAGAAGAATATGAAGTTACTTTTACTATACGTTTATAAAGTAGGTCATGTCAATGTATTTTTAAAAGAAATTTTTTCATTTTTCTGAACAGTAGGTTGGAAAGTGCTGACTAAGAGTTTGAGGTAATGTCCATCTTTAAGTAACTTCTCAAGCCAACTTCACCTTTTGTTTTGCAACCTAGAAAAAGAAAGTGCTTTGTTATGAAAAGATCAACGGCATGCAGCCATGCTTTTAGGCATTTCCTAAGATGCTGCTTTTTCTATCCCTTTATTTTTTATTCCAAAGTGTATCGTTATGGTTTTCGTTTCCAGATCTTTTATTTTTCTTCCTTTGAATGAGCTTATAAATAAGAAAAAGCACAAGTAAACCAATCCCTATAGGCAAGATGTATTGATTTGCGAGTGAGCCAACATCTTCCCAATTCTCACCTAATTTAAAACCCAAATAAACGTAGATAAAGGTAATGGGGAACATGGCTAAAAAAGTATACATAGAAAAAGCCCAAACATTCATTTTAGACATCCCACATGGTATCGAAATGAGTGTACGAACCCCTGGTAGAAACCTTGCCGTAAATGCTACTACTGCACCGTTTTTTTCAAAGAAGTTATCGGCTTTTTGTAGCTTTTCTTCATTTAAAAAGAAATATTTTCCATACTTAAGTAAAATCGGTCTTCCACCATATCTTCCTACAGCATATAAGGTTAATGGACCTAATGTCCCACCAATTGTACCAGCTAACACAGTTCCCCAAAGTGTCATATCTCCTTGATATACCCAAAAACCAGCTAGTGGTAGGACAATCTCCGCTGGAACAAATTCTATCGTTAAAGCAAGCATAATTCCAAAATACGAAAGCTCTTTGAAATATTCAACAATTGTTAAAATAAGGCTTTCCACTTTATCATCACCTAATTTCGATCGATGTGTTCTATAAGCTATTATATTACACATATTCATAGAAACAGACAAGCGTTGTTTTAAAGGAGGAAGAAACATGGATTGGCTTCAAGCTTTTATTTTAGGAATCATTCAAGGATTAACAGAATTTATCCCAATTAGTAGTACTGGTCATCTCTATTTAGGCAGACTTTTCTTTGGTTTACAAGAAGCTGGACTTTATTTGGATACCATGCTTCACATCGGGACACTTATTGCTTTATTTGTTTTTTATAAAGATATCCTACTAAAGCTTCTGAGAAATCCCTTTAGTAAACTCACTTTTTTGTTGGTAGTCGGGACAATACCAGCTGTTATCGTCGGCCTGTTATTTAACGACTATTTTGAGGAGATATCAAAAACAGGTGTCACCATCGGCTGGGAATTTTTAGTGACAGGCTTATTTTTATGGTTTGCTGACTCCATTAAAAATGGAGCTAAAAAAGTGGAGGATATCAGTTTTTTTGATTCTTTGTTTATTGGCACCTTTCAAGCCTTTGCAATCTTCCCTGCTATTTCTAGGTCGGGAATGACGATTGTCGGGGCTTTAATAAGAAAACTTGATAAAGAAACAGCTGCATACTTTTCCTTTCTTCTCTCAATTCCAGCCATAACAGGAGGTGTTGTGTTTCAATTAAAAGATGTCGTTCAAGGAACTGTGCCAAGCATAAGTTTCCTGTCATTATTCATCGCAACTCTCTCCTCAGCTGTATTCGGATACATTGCAGTAAAATTCATGATTACCTTTGTCAAAAACAAATCACTCAAGCTATTCGCTATCTATGTCTGGATTCTTGGTGTAGGGATCATCCTATTGCAACAAGGTGCCTGACCCCCCAACACTTTAAACCATTAAAGAAGGTGTTAAAGGTAAAGGTCTAACCTATTACTTCTAGGAGAATTGGTATGTCTTTCCGCTTATAAATTGCCTTAGTGAGCTTCATGATAATAGATAATAAGAAGGAATTGATTGTGAAGGTAGGGATTACAATGCATACAATGTGGAAGGGCTCTATTAGCTTTGGTCTCGTTAACATACCCATTAAGTTATTTGCTGCAACTGAGGATAAAGATATTAAGCTGAGAACACTTCATAAAAAGTGTCACACACCCATTCAGTATGAGAAGAAGTGTCCAAATTGTGATGAAGAAATTTCTCAGGATGAAATTGTGAAGGGCTACGAGTATGTTAAAGGAAAGTATGTCGTCATTACAGATGAAGAGCTAAAAGAATTGAAAGACGAGCATGAGGATAAAACTGTTGAAATAATTGATTTTGTTAATATGAATGATATTGATCCTATCTATTTTAACCGTTCTTATTTCATAGGTCCTGGTGAAAATGGCGGAAAGGCTTATGCTCTTCTCCGCGAAGCATTAAATCAATCAGGTAAAATCGGCATTGCCGAAATAACGATTCGCTCCAAGCAACAACTTGCTATGGTTCGTGTTTATCAAAACTGCATTGTCATGGAAACTGTTCATTATCCTGATGAAGTAAGAAATGTGAGAGAGGTGCCTAGTGTACCTGAGCAAGTTGATGTGGGTTCAAAGGAATTAGATACAGCTATTATGCTAATTGACCAGCTAACAACTACTTTCGATCCAGAAAAATACAAGGATGATTATCGATTAGCTTTACAAGAATTAATTGATCGGAAAGTAAATCAGGATGAAGGAAAAACACCTACAGAAGCAGCACCACGTCAAAATGTAGTCGATTTAATGAGCGCACTGCAAGCTAGTATTGAAAAAACAAAAAAACCACAAAGTAAATCAACTAAACCTAAATCACAAACCATACCTAAAGCAGTAGGAGCTACAGACGTGTCATCTAACGCCGCGGGAACGAACCAAAACGCTCCCACCTCTTCCACTACTAAAAAAACCAAAACAGTGAGGAAGAAGGCCTAATATAAAAGGTGCCTGTCCCCCGTCGCGTTAATGCGATGGGGGACAGGCACCTTAGCTTTTATTGAGTAACTTTTCTTCTTTGTACAAGTAGATATATGACGCCGATTGTTAGGATTATCAAACCAATCACTAACCAGTTATAGCTTGCTGTAGCGGTTGCTGGTAATGTATAGCCTTCCTTAGAAGGAGTAGAAACCTTTGTTACCTCTTCAGCTTTTTTAATTTCAGCAACTGCAAATATACTGAAATGCTTCGTGTCAACTGTTACAAGGCCATTATTATACGTAGCACCCGGAACAATCTCCCACTCGGACGTTTCTTCATTGAAGTAAAGAACTTCTATATTTTCTGGGTTTTTCACCTTTTTAGAATCAACTTCAAACACTAATTCTATTGCTTCATTAAAGCTATGAATTGGCTTTCCATTTACACTCAACGTAAAGTCATAAACTCCACTAATGAAGATCTCACTTTCCATATCTGCTAAGCGTTTTACTGTTAAATCCGCTCCTTCTGGAATAAGTGTAAGAGGAATATTTACTTTAACACCAAAATGCTTAAATGATAGAGTAACCACTTCTACACCTTTATCTGTTAAGAAGGAAATATTCTCTTTTGTTAGATTAAACGTAGATAGGATCGATTTAGAATCGTCTAATTCAATAACAACCGTATCACCCTTACTAATTTTCTCTAAATCTTTATTCTCAACACTTGCTTTACCATCTTTGAGCTTCGCCTTAACAATAACTGTTTTTGTTTTACCAGATGTCTCTTTGTTATCACCTTTCCCAGGCTTTGTAGGCTTTTCTGGTGTCCCTGGCTTACCTGGATTAACTGGTGTTTCTGGTGTTTCTGGTGTTTCTGGTGTTTCTGGTGTTTCTGGTATTTCCGGTGTTTCTGAATTCTCAGCAACTAATACTACCGTTCCACCTTCAGCATTACTCGGCATAACAACACTTACTTCTTGGTTTTCATTTACAACATATTCTTTATTGTTATAAAGGTCACTTAACGTCGTTTCTGCAGGTACATCTACTTTAAATGTTGCTTCTTGACTCTCTGTATCTGTATTTAGTCCTACGAAAATTTGATCTTCCTTGTATTCTCTCTCAAACACAATATAGCCAGCTTCATCTCCACCTGCTACTTTTTCACGCGTACCTTTTGAGAATACTTTTGAATAATCTGCACGGATGTTAAGTAATGTTGCATAGTGATCATGTAAATCGATTGCTTGAGGATCTTTCTTTTCATAGAGCTCCCAAGGCATTGCATCACGGTTTTGTCCGAATGCTAATATGTTTCCTTCTGAATCCTTTTTCCAATCTGACGTTCCAGAATTACCAAGCTCTTCACCATAGTAAATCACTGGTTGACCTTTTGATGTAATTTGAAGCGCTGCAGCGATTTTTAGTTTCGCAACATCTCCACCTACATATTCTGTTAAGAATCCATTTTGGTCATGACTGCTTAAAAATTGTCCTAATGTCGCATCACTATTTATTCGACCATTACGATCTTGTAAATACTCTTCAACCTCGTCAAGACTTCCGTTAACAAATGCTTGAGCTTTATTCTTAAATTCAAAGTCTAAAAGAGAATCCATTTGACCTGTACCTAAATAGCCTCCATCATTGTCAACACTCGCTCCCCAATATTCACCAATCATTTTAAAATTAGGGTCAATCTCAACTAGGCTATTTTTCAACGCTTGCCATGTAGCTTCCTCAACATGCTTCACTGTGTCAATTCGGAAGAAATCAATTGTATCACCACGATCTGTTCTCGCTCTTTCTAACCACGCTGTTTGCCACTCAATGAGCTGATTTCGAACAGCTGGATCTTCTGTTTTAAAGTCAGGTAAATTATCAAGCTCACCCTTCACTTCATGACCAGGAATTTCCTCGTCACCAAGACGAAGCATTCCCTTTAGCTTATTGATTGCTTCCTCTGATGGAAGGTGTTTTGAGTCTGCTTCCCAATCATTATCGCCTTCCTCAGTATCAACCTCGCCTTTCATACCATAACCAGCATGATTGACAACAACGTCTAGCATAATTTTGATTCCTTTATCATGCGCCTTATCAATTAACTCTTTAAATTTATTAATATCTCCTAAGTGTGCATCAAGTTTTTCAAAATCCTCTGCCCAATATCCATGGTATGCATATTGCTTCGCTTCAAGGTCTCCACTCGTCGTAAAATCAAGACCTTTGTTGAAGTCAATATTGTCAACAATTGGCGTTATCCAAATTGTATTAATTCCAAGGTCATCAATATAGTCTAATTCATCAATAATTCCTTGGAAGTCTCCACCATGATAGGCTTCTTTATGATTTGGATCATATTCATCTAAATCCCCGTCTTCTCCACCATTGTTCGATGGATCGCCATCCTTAAATCGGTCTGTTAGCATAAAGTAAATACGAGCCTCATCCCAATCAAAGGTGAGCTCATCACCAACCGATTGCTTTGGCTTAACTGTAACTTTCACCATTCCCTTATGTTTATTACCAAATTCATCAACCGCCGTAATAGTAAGTTCTTTCTCTCCAGCTGCTACTGTATCACTTGCACCGATTGACACTTCACCAACAGTTTGATCAATCACGACTTTTTCTTTTCCACCAAGTGGTTGTAGATTGACAGATAATTCTTCAATTGTCACATCTTCTTCTGAAGTAGCACTCGCAGATAAAATCGTATTTTCTCCGAACGTAAATTCTCCTGGTGACACACTCGCTTCAATCTTGACATCTGGACGATTGTACGTGATTGTTGATTTACCATTCTTCGTATTATAAGGATCATTAATCTCTGTCGTTTTGCCATCCTTCGTGACTAAGAACGTGTATTCATACGTACCTTCTTCAAGATCTGAAAGCTTATAAGAGAAGTATTCATTTTCTGCACTATACTCCATCTCATATTCTTTTCCATCTATTTTAACTTTCACAGAATCAATGGAATCCATTGCGTCATTATTAAATAGCTCTTCATCACGATAGAAAAATGTTACTTCTCCATCCTCTAAAACAGGCCCTTCAACATGGGGCACTTGAGTATGTCCTGGTATGCCAGTTACCACCGTTACTTTCGTTATAATCGCATCTCGATCAATCTTCACATTATGATCATCACTATCAGGTGCTACCTTTGCAGTTGCCCAATCTGTTCCTTTACGTACTAGGAAGCCGATTGACTCAGTTTCAGGAGCAATTTCAACATTTGCAATGGCTGTATCTCCTTCAATTGACTCAAAGTTAATTTGATCATTCTTCACACCTGTATTCCAAACCCATAGATTCCATTCACCAAAATCTCCTGTGAAATCTCCGTTCGGTCTTACGTATTTAATACGAACGTAACGTTTTACATTCTCTTTAACGATTAGTTCATAAGAAACCAAAGCATCTCCAGAAGCTGCAGTAATCAGAACATTTCCTGGTTTGATACCTGTTACTTGACCTGAACCGTTTACAGTTGCAATGGTTTTATCACTTGATGACCATGTCACCTTTGCATTTAGCATATCTTGATTAAATTGGTCTTTCACATGAGCTGTTAATTGCGTAGAATATGTTGCAAAAACAGAATCATTTCCAACAATTGTGATCGTATCTGGAACTAATTTTTCAACAATTACTTCAAGCTCAGCTTTAACGGCTCCTGCTTCAACAGTAATAATCGCTGTTCCTTCTGACTTTCCAACAATTTTCCCATTTGATACAGTTGCAACAGCTTCATCTGAAGAAGTCCACGTTAGCTTTTCTCCAAGCATCACACGATTATTTTGATCTTTTGCATAAGCAGTTACTGTTTTCGTTTCACCTGGGTTAATAGCAAGTGAATCAGCACTCGCTGTGATAGTTGTTACTTCTGGTGTATATTCTGCTTCAGATTGGTCGTAAAGCACCATCATGGACAGGCCTTCAACAGAAACTTTACTACTGTTTATTGTTCTAATCGTTTCTGTACCAGCTTGGGTATGATCAACGACTACATTCCAGCTTCCATTCGCTGGTAAAGATACCTCTTTTGCTTCTTTGTTTGCATTGTAAATGACAACAATATTTTTCCACATATCATTGTTTGCGTTATCTTTTAACTGATACGCTACTACATTATCATTTTGCTTTAAGACTTCAAGCTTTTCATTTATCTCAGCTTTTGAATCCATTTTAAACGCTTCATGCTCTTTTCTTAACTCAATTAACCCTTTGTAATAGTTAAAGACAGATTGATAGTCATCCTTCAATTCCCAACGAATCATATTGATGTTGTCAGGACTCTTGTAGCTATTATGCTCACCGTATTTACTTCTTAACATTTCTTCCCCTGCATGTAGGAAAGGTATACCTTGAGACGTTAACACGATACCATTTGCTAATAGACTGCGTTTTACCCATTCATTATCAAGTGCATTTTCCTCTGTAATCACAGCATGTGGATTGTACGAATCTGACCCATGCTCTCCATCTGTACCAGCCACTCTCATTAGCTTATCCCAAAGGTTTAAGTTATCATGAGCAGTTACATACGTAATGCTTTCCTGCGGTTTATTTGTGAACTGATCAATTGCACCCTTAATCCCTGCTACGATATCGCCCTCTTTTCCAGTTGAGCCAGTAGCAAAGCCAGTGCTATTATCGTCACTTCCACCCTTAATAGCTCCACGAATATTATCGTTAAAAACGGAGTATCCTTGATCTTTTTGAGTTCCTTTCACATGTTGCATAGAAGATGGAAGACTTGTTGATCCACCTGTCCATGGCTCACCGTAAAGTAAGATGTTAGGATCTACTTCGTTTTTCAATTCTTTAGTAAGCTCCTGCATAGTCTGCTTATCGATTAAGCCCATTAAATCAAATCGGAAACCATCGATTCCGAATTCAGTGGCCCAGTAGTTCACAGAATCTTTAATATACTTTCGAACCATCGGACGTTCAGAAGCTACTTCGTTTCCAGTACCTGAACCGTTCGTAATTTTCCCTGTATCATCTGTTCTGTAATAATAGCCTGGAACAATCGCGTCAAACGGTGATTCTCCTTCAAGCTGAGTTGATTCATTCATATATGTGTGATTATAAACAACATCTGCAATCACTCGAATTCCATTATCGTGTAGAGATTGAACCATTTGCTTATATTCTCTTAATCTACTTGTAGGATCTGTTGGATCTGTAGAATAAGACCCTTCTGGTACATTAAAGTGAATTGGATCATATCCCCAGTTGAATTTGGCATCAGTAGCATTAGGATCATCCACTGTTAATTCATTAACAGAACCAAAATCATAGGTTGGTAGTAAATGAATATAGTTAACGCCTAATTCCTTTAAGGAGTCTATACCTGTCTTTACTCCATTAGGGCCTGTAGTCCCCTCTTCTGTAAACGCTAAATATTTCCCCTTGTTTTCCATACCTGATTGTTCATTAATTGAAAAATCTCTTACATGTAATTCATAGATAATAGCATCTGCAGGTGAAACAATCGCAGGCTTGTCCAAAGGATTAAATCCTGCTGGATCTGTGCTGTTTAAATCAACAATTACCGCTCTTTGACCATTAGCAGAGGTTGCAACCGCATAAGGATCTACCGCATAATTGATATCACCATTCGCGAATTCAACCTTGTACATGTAGTATTTGTTTTTAAGATTTTCATTGATTTCAACTGACCATATACCATTGTCAGAACGATTCATTACTGTTTCTTCACCATCTGTATGATCGGGAACAAAAGCTCCTTCATACGTTCCTGCATCATCATAGATTGCTAGACTTACCTTTGTAGCAGTTGGTGCCCAAAGTTTAAATGAAGTACGGACAGGAGAATATGTAAATCCAAGATCCTCTCCATCATAGAAGAACTTCTCGTCATTCAATACATTACGCATTGTTACTTGTTTGCCACCTACATCTCCAAGTGACACTTCGTAAAGCTTTCTCACATCTACTTTAGTTTCGTCTTCTAATGTAATTTTTGCTTTTTTACTATCAAGCTTCGTAGTCGTGGTCGCAAGTATTTCATTCGCTTCAACATCTTTAACCATCAGTTCCTGCTCGCCAATATCTTTATTCGTAGTGACGAAAATTTCAGACAGTGAATCCATTAACGCAGATTGAACATCAACAGACTCTGGAGACTCAATGGTGAAAACTGAATTTCCATCTTTTTCTTCTTTGTTTAATGGGTCCGTAATTTCTTTTCCATTCCACATACGTTCATTACGAAGAAATTTGTATTGATATTCACCTGGTGCAAGGTCTTCAATCGTAACAGAAAAAACGTCATTGTCATTTAACGTCATTTCGTAAGCAGTATTTACATCCCATTCATTTAGAGATCCTATCACATATACTGCTGTTTCTTTTTCTTCAGATTGCTTATACTGAAACGTCACACTTCCATCTTCATTGATAACAGGACTTTGAAGAACATCGACTTTAAATGTGGAATTTCCATCAATTATCGGGTTTTTATTAACAGGATCGGTTATCCATTGGTCTCCATTAACAATAAACTTGTATTGATAGTCTCCATTTGTAAGCTTTTTGGTTAACTCCCAAACTCCATCAGATGTCTCCGTCATTTCAAGAGCTCCATCCTGCCATTCTGTAAAGCTGCCTGCAACTTTTACAGATTCAGCAGAACCGTTATAAGTAAACGTTACTTGACCGTCACTGCTTACAACCGGGCTTTCATAATCCGGTGCTAATTCTTCCCCTTTTACGAGAACAAGGTTATCGTTTGGTAGCCACTCATTTTCATTTACAATAAACTTGTACTCATATTTCCCATCTTCTAATTCAGTAGTCAGCTTCCATACTTTCTCTGACTCCTCTGACATATCTAATGGTGATTCTTCCCAATTCGTAAAGCTTCCCGCTACTTTTACTGACTCTGCAGCTCCTTCATACGTAAAGGTCACAGTACCATCCTCATTAACGGTAGCTGGATTCACCTCTTCTGCGCTAGCGTTTGCATAAGGAAGCATACCTGAAACAAGCTGTAATACTAATGAAAAGATAACAATTAACGATAACACTTTTTTATTTTGTTTTTTCAACACCTATTTCCCTCCCCAAAATTTGATGCACTTTGCGAAAACGTTTGCACAATATTCAAAATGAGAAAGATTTCAATATAGAAATCTTTTTTTGGTGTAATCGTTTTCAGAAAATGTTCCTTTTTAGCATAGCACGATCAATCAACCAATTCAATAAAAAAGAAAGCGTTTTATCATGTTAGTCTGCATTTTCTGTCAACCATACGGCTACTTCATATAATGATGGAAACTGAAAGTCTCCTAACTCTTCTTTCCCAACTAGAATGGTTTTTGTACCTGCAAGTTTTCCCGCTTGAATATCAACATCACGATCTCCCACCATATAACTTTCAGCTAACTGAATTTGATGTTTTTCAGCTAACCGAGTAAGCATTTGGGGTTCTGGTTTCCGGCATGCACATCCTGCATGTGGTTTATGTGGACAATAGATGATATCATCAACTCTTCCACCAGCTTCCGCTATATCCCTCTTCATCTTCTCATGTACTTTATGTAGCATGGTTTCTTTCATATACCCTAACCCTACTCCACCTTGATTCGTGACAACAAAAACCATAAATCCTGCATCATTTAATTTCTTTATCGCCTCTCCCACTTTAGGTAATAAATACATTTGCTCTGGTTTGTTCACAAATTTTACTCGATTCGTTAATACCTCATTTATAACTCCATCACGATCTAAAAAAACAGCTTTTTTCATTGTTATTCTCCTTTCATGAAATGCATCGAATTTGTTCATATTAATACTAAGGAGTGATACATATGAAACCCATGCTTCCAACATTACAATCAAGTCTTCCCTATCAGAATGAATGGATTTACGAAACAAAGTATGACGGATTTAGAGGAATTTTATCTATCACAAGTACCACGATTAGCTTAACAAGTCGAAATGAAAAATCTCTAAATCATTCGTTTCCTGAAATTATTGAAACAGTAGAGGCTATCCTACCATCATTATCTTCTTTAGTGCCTCTTACTATAGATGGTGAAATCGTTCAATTAAGAAATAATCATGCCTCAGATTTTGAAACCATACAAATTCGTGGTCGTTTAAGAAGTACTGAAAAAATTAGGATTTTATCTAAAGAAGCGCCTTGCTCTTTCTTAGCCTTTGACCTATTAGAAGTGAGAGGATCACTTATAACAAATCAACCTTTAGAAAATCGAAAACATCAGTTAAGAGACCTATTTGAATCCTTGCAATTACCTCTAACCGTGAGAAAGTCTAACGACAATATCTTACAGTATGTTCCATACTCAACCAACTATTCAGAACTATGGGAAGAGATTTCACTTAAAGGTGGAGAAGGAATCATAGCTAAGCATAAAAACAGTAAATGGGAGAGCGGTCACCGATCTAAGCAATGGATTAAGGTAAAAAATTACAAGCGCGCTCATTGTTTTATAACAGGGTATGACAAAGAAAATGGGTACTTTCATCTTGGCGTGTTTCGTAATGGTGTCATTATACAGGTCGGTGTTGTTTCTCATGGTATGTCTAGTGATGAGCGATCTGCTTTACTGACCATCATTTCTGAAAACAAAGGTAAAGAAAATGATTTCTTTATTGAGATAGCACCTGCCATCATAGTTGAAATTCAATTTTTATCACTTTACAAAGAACAACTTAGAGAACCATCTTTTTCAGGCTTTCGTTTTGACAAACAAATTGAAGAGTGTTCGTGGGATATGCTATTGCTATCTACCGCACCAATTCATAAAGAAGTCGTAATCACACATCCAGACAAACCACTTTTTAAAACGGTTGATGTAAAAAAGGAAAAGTACTTAAGCTATTTGTTTCAAATCTCTGATTACATGCTACCTTTTATCAATGATCGTTTGTTAACGGTCATTCGCTTTCCCCATGGGATGTTTGGTGAAGCCTTTTATCAAAAAAATTGTCCTGACTATGCACCCGACTTTATCAAAAGAGCGCACTCAGAAGATATTGAGTATATTGTTTGCGATTCTCTCTCAAGTTTATTATGGCTAGGAAATCAACTTGCCTTTGAGTTTCATATCCCGTTTCAAACCATCAATAGTAAAAATCCAATTGAAATTGTGTTTGATTTAGATCCTCCTTCAAGAGAATACTTTCATTTAGCTGTTAAAGCAGCTCAGGAAATGAAAAAGATTTTCGACCAATTTCAATTGAAAACATTTCCGAAGTTATCCGGTAATAAAGGGTTGCAAATACATATTCCTTTAACCAAAAATTCACTAACTTATGATCAAACAAGAGTTTTCACACAATTTATTGCTGAATATCTTGTTACTACCTTTCCCGATGATTTTACAGTTGAACGAATGAAGAAAAACCGTGGTAATCGATTGTACCTTGACTATATACAGCACGCTGAGGGAAAAACAATCATAGCACCTTATTCCCTTAGAGGAAAAAACGATGGAGCCTTCATCGCCGCACCTCTTCATTGGGAGGAAGTAAACGATGAATTAAACATAGAACAATTTACTATGGATTATGTTCTAGATCGAATAAAAACACTAGAATGTCCATTTAAAGAATATTACACTAGCCCACAGGATAGTATGATTGAACCAATTATTAGAAAAATATTAACTGAATGAACTTCATAAATTGAATCCTTTGAGCCCATGGCTTTCAAGAGGCAAAAAAGGAGTACTTCCCCAAAATGTCTAGATAAATAAGCACCAAACAGACTTACAAGACTGGATGAGGATATTTTCTTCTCCGTCAAGTCCATAATTGAATTGGTCTTTAACCAGATTATCAACTTATGGATATAATGACATACCAACGTATTTCAAAACACTTCCTCTGAGATTAAAGTAAAGCTATAAACAATATAATCAATAAGAAAAGTGCACGACACGTGGAGCAAGACAAACAAATAATGTACTAAATTTTATACTCTCTATCCAAAGAAAAAACACGAAATCCGAGAAGGAATTCTCAGGTTTCGTGCGTTATTGACTGTCTATTCAAATTAAATCATGTGCTAGAGTTCTCTTACCTTGGTACTCATTATTTTTTATCTTTAACAATATCAATAATTTGCTCAAGCATTTTCACCATATCTTTTTGATTAAATGAAGGTGATTCTTCTTTAGGTTCCGGTAAACGCTCATGCTCTTCTTGATTCGATTCAAGTTTTACATTTTGCTCTTCCTCTTCTTTAACCAATTTATCCTCAAGTAAGTAAGCTGGGATAAGCTGACCATCTGGCGTTACATACTTCTTATTCATTCTCCTTGTTTCCTTATCAAACAAGCTATATACAACTGGAATCACAAATAATGTGAGAAGTGTGCTTGAAATCAAACCTCCAATAACGGTTAACCCCATCGGTTGGTTGATTTCTGTTCCTTCTCCTATCCCTAATGCTAAAGGAAGAAGACCTAATATTGTTGTAAGAGCGGTCATCAGTATTGGTCGGATCCTTACCTTTACCGCTTCAACAAGGGCATCATACGTTTTAAAGCCTTGTGCTTTCTTCTGGTTAATAAAGTCTACAATGACTATGGCATTGTTAACAACAATGCCAGCTAAAACGATAATTCCAATAACGACAGTTAAACTAATAGGCGTATTCGCTGCAACTAGGGCAATAGCCACCCCTATAATCATTAATGGAACTGTAAACATAATAACAAATGGATATTTAAACGATTCAAATTGTGCTGCCATCACGATATAAATAAAGATAACTGCCAGCACAAAAGCCAGGATCATATCATCTAATGATGATTCTAGTAATTCTCTATCTCCACTGAATGAAATTCCTGTTTCTTCAGGTAAGTCTAAGTCTTCTAACTCTTTATCAACTAAAGCAGACATATCACCTAGGTTTGTTGAATTGTTATATCGTAAATTATATTGCACGGCTAATTGCTTATCAATTCTCTGTATGGATACGGGACCTTCTCCAACCTCAATGGTTGCAACGTTGCCTAATTTCACAAAAGTGTTGTCAGGTTTCTTTATAAGAAGTTCTTTTAACGCTTCTACATCCTCTTTCACTTCAGCTTCATAGCGAACATTCACCATATAAATCTCACTATCTTTTGCATTGGTCATTTGAATAGCATCTGTTCCTCTTGTAACTTCGTTTACAACCATTCCAATTTGAACGGGTGTTAATCCATTATCTAGCGCTTTGTCACGATCTACTTGTATTTGAATTTCTTCAATCGTATCTGTTAGATCGTTACTCAGCTCTTCCACATCATCTAATTCGAGTAAAGCCTCATCAATTTTTTTGATAGATTCCTCAAGACGCTTTTCATTTGTATCACTTACATTAAAGGTTAATGTATTCGGTGTGGATCCTGTCGATGATTGTGTACTGAAAGATAATTCAGCCGATTTATTTAGTGAATTTGCTATTTGTTCTAACGATTTTTTATTTTCATCAATAAAATCGAATGTTGAAATCGTTCGATTATCAATCTCTTCCATCTTGACATAAATTTCGGCAATATTTGTACTTCCACTACCTCTAAAGGATTGCTCCTGCGTCGAGCCTATTAAAGAAACATAAAGCTCAACGTCATTCTCATCCTCCAATTCTTGCTCCAGTGCATCCACTACCTTACTTGTTTCCTCTAAGGATGTGCCATTCTCTAGCTCTACATCGATGGTGAAAAATCCTTCATCTGTGTTAGGTAAGAAAACAGATCCCACACGTGATAGACCGTATAAACTTCCCGCAAAAATAATCACAGTTAATACGAGAACGGCTGCACGATTTTTTAGTGCCCAGCGAATTGAACGGTCCAACGATTTCATAATAGACGAATCCCGTCTAATTTCCTCTAAGTTAGTACGTGGCTTTTTTAATAACTGACTTGCAAGCATAGGAACGATAGTCAAGGCAACAAATAACGATGCAAACAAACTAAATGCAATCGTTAAAGCGAATTCAGTGAATAAGTCACCTATGATTCCTGTAATAAAGACGACCGGTACAAACACAGCAACGGTTGTTAAAGTCGATGCTATGATGGCAGGACCCATTTCTTTTGCCCCTTCATAAGCTGCTTCTTTAGGATTTTTCCCCATCGATAGGTGACGATAAATATTTTCAATTACGACGATAGCATTATCTACTAACATTCCAATTCCTAGAGCGAGCCCTCCAAGAGTCATGATATTTAACGTAAATTTTGAAAAATACATTAATACAAAAGTAACAATAACCGAGTATGGAATGGCAATTCCAATAATAAAAGGACTTTTCACACTGCGTAGGAAGATAAATAAGATCAACATAGCAAGAAGTCCACCAAGTATTAATGTGTTAACCATATTTCCAATTGCCTGATCTACATATTCTCCTTGATCAAAAATAATATCTGACTCAATTGAATCGTATTTTTCTTCCGATAGGATATCAGCTAATTTCTCCTGAAAAGCATCGGAAACGGCAGCTGTGTTAGCATCTGATTGTTGTAAAACACTCACCAAAATAGATGGATCCTGATTAGCACGAGTATCAGTATTAGATTCCTTTTTCTTAATAGCTACTTCAGCCACATCTTCTACGGTTATAGAAGTACCACTTGTTGGATCTTTTTTAATCACGATCCCTTTTAAGATATCAAGCGAATCAATTGAGCTAATCACTCTAGTTGTTAATTGTTTTCCTTCTGATACAACCGGATCACCTGGAGTCGTTACAGAATTTGCCCTAATAGCATCGACAATCTCTGATTGACTTAACGCATTTTCTTCTAACTTATCTTGATTTAAAATAACACTCACTTCATCTTCTACTATCCCAGAAAGGTTCACACTGGCAACACCCTCTGTTTTCACTAACTCAAGTTCCAGATCGGTAGCAAGCTGCTGAAGCTGCTCAACATTTCCACTAGACGTTAAAGAAAGTTGGATAATTGGGAATTGAGAAGGATCAAATTTTAAAAACCTTGGATTTCCTGCATCATCAGGTAATGGAGCATCCTGCATTTTTGTTCTTATTTCATCTTGAACATCATTAATATCTGTTGCCCAAGAAAATTGCATGAGTACTAAACTAGCATTCTCCTGAGAGGTTGAAGTAATCTTGTCTATACCTTGTACAGTTGATAATGATTCTTCTAAAGGCTTCGACACCTTTTCAACTACTTCGTTTGGGCCTGCCCCCTCATAATTCGTTACGACAACACCAACAGGAGGATTTATTTCAGGAATTAATTTTAGTGGAATATTAAATACGGAAACAACACCTAGAATTAAGACTAAAAACATTGTCACAATTGTAAAAACAGGTCTTCTTATCGAAAACTTACTTATTCTCATCAAGTAACCCCTCTCATGTTTCTCACATCATTTTTTCTTCTTTTCGAGTTCAATATAATGCTTATATTTTCCAATATCAAGTTTTAACATGTTTCAAGAATACCATTCCTATTGATACACACTCTTTACTTGAAATATAAATCGATTGATCTACCTCAACATATACCCACATCTTATCCATTCAAGCATATCTATATGATGTTCAATGAGCAACTAAATTGCTTATTACATGGGTTTTTAAGACTAATTTAAAATCAAATCATGTATGATTCGAAAAGAATTGCACGATGTAGCAACCCAAGTAGACGACAAAAAAAGCAGTGAGTTCAAATCCACTGCTTTATGTATCCTTCTATCTTCGTTCTATGGCAAATAGCTCTTAATCCGACTCACTACTCACCGAAACAATAAATGTTGAGAATGGTGTCCCGCTTTCTTTAATAGCGCTTTCAATTCTGCCTTTTCTTCTGCGTTTAATCCTGAAAAAGCCCTCGCAATACGTATTGCGTGGATTGGATAAATTTCATGTAAATATGCATCCCCTTTTTCCGTTAACTTTGCATATATTGAACGTTTATCCTTAGGATCCTGTTCCCTATAAATGTACCCATTTTTCTCCAGCTTATCAATAACGTACGTCACATTTCCACTTACCAATAAAAGCCTCGACCCAAGTTGTTGTAGCTTTTGTGGACCCTTTGTAAATAATAATTCTAAAACTGCAAATTCTGTTGGATTAAAACCATGTTCCTTACTGTCACGAATTGAATGTTCAGATACGCTTTTGAAAGCCCTTGCAAAAACACGGAACAAATCAAGAGCATCTTGTAATTCTTCTTCAGTATAAGATCTCATCCCATCGCCCTCTTGTTTAAAAATTATTCGTACAAAATAATAAAATACGTAACTTATATTCAATTTTACTACTAATTTTATGAAATTTGAAGATATAAAAAAAACAAAAGGGATATAAATTTTATTATAGACCTGACTATAGTATACCAACATAAAGTAGAGTTTAAGCTATTTCAATTGACACTCTAACTAATTCATCCATAATTTTTCATCCCAAACCCTCTTCTACTCCTTTCAAAGGATAAGCAAGTTTCTATATTAATTCTAATAAGGCATATTTAATTCCGCTAATTATCTAGATATGTTAAAATAGTACGATAATATTTAGTTGGTTAGAAGCCGTAAATTGAGGAAACTTCTGTTTCTATTGTCCGTATCTTATTTGTCTATTTTTAAAAATCCAGCATTATATTTTTATGTTAAAGGAGTTCAAAAATGAAAAGCACTGGGACATTTTCGCTAGTAGTGATAGCTACCATTTTTTTAGCTGCTTGTGGTGTACAATCATCGAATGAACCTGAGCACCAATCAAGTAAAAACTTAACAAAAAATGAAGATCTCTCCTCAAATATTAATCCAGAAAAGCCTGAGAATAGCAATTCAACTGAACAAGAAGAATCTACTTCACCTACAACTACTGAAAAATCATCAGAGCTCACAAATAAGAACAGTAAAATGACTGAAAGTAAAAAGAATGAATATCTTAAGAAATTAACTGATACTAAAGAAATTACGGAAAAATTGGAAGCTTCCGACTCATCGACATACGCTCTGAAGGAAGTCGAAAACAAGAGATGGGAAATATGGGATGATTTATTGAATGAAATTTATGGTGTGTTAGAGGAACAACTCCAATCAGATCAAATGGACCAATTAAGACAAGAACAACGAAATTGGGTAACAGAAAGAGATAAAAACGCATTAGATGCATCCCTAAAATATAAAGGTGGTACACAGGAACACTTAGAATATGTGTCAGTTCTTGCAAACCAAACAGAAGAAAGATGTTATGAATTAGTCGAAATTTACATGAGCGAGTTACCGTAAGTAAGGCATTCATTTAAGCTCCGTTAACCCAGTTGTTCAACCCATTACACACATTCACTTTACGCGGACAGTCCGGGAGTCTTCGTATCTGCTTGCGTCATCTCCCTTTGACGCGCTACTAATGTAAGATTTTCATGGCTTCCACTACGATCAACAAAGAGCAAAAAATCAATGTTCATTCAGCATAACTTAATAAAACAATATAAAAAAAGACGCTATAAATCTAAAAAAGCGTCTTTTTTATACTTATTCTATGAATACACAAATCTCAGGTGAATTTAATTTCCACTTAAAACTTCCTTTCAGCTTTTCTTCAGAGCATCGAACTGTATGAGCTTAAGAGAGTGTTGTTTTTACAATGACGATGTACTTCGCTTTTTTTGTTGCGGCATATTGTGATAAAAATAATTATACTCATTCTTTAGCTCTGTCAAAGTCATTTTATTCATCACCTGTTTATTATATACGCCAATAGCCATCAATTTTTGAGAATAGTATTTTCTTTGCTCTTCAAGTGCATTTTGTAATAATTTGCTCACGGCACTCATCTCCATTTAAAAAATTTAACTACCTTAAATTTACATTAGAATTGTTATGTGACGATTAAGGCAATGTTAATTTTCTCTTTCAACTTATTAAAATTATATGAATTTGATTAATTATTTGTAATAGTGTCAATGCTAGTTTCAACATGAACAGGAGTTGAAATGATGCATATTAAATTAATTGCCTTTAAAGAAGATACCTATCATTCGGTCACATCAATCTATTACTTAAATCTCTCAGAACCAAAACATCAGCAGCTTCATATGGCCATTTTCACGAATGAAAACCTAGAAATCCTAACGTGTTATAATCCAACTACACATACGTATGAGGAAATCACGACAATGTTTCCAAAACAACATCTTACTCATCTTTCTGCTCAAATACGTTCTCAAATTGTAAGTCCTAAACTTTCAACTACCACTAGAAAAGTAAATCTACCCTCAGCATGATTACCCTTAAAACTAGACAGCTAATCCTCTTTTTTATAGATTCATTCGTTTCGCTATCAACATTTCTTTTTACTTGTTCTCATTTCTAGTGCAATAGTTGCTCGCTCCATTCTATTCAAACAAAAGCTAAACTTTAAGGCTTTTCTATAAAAAATTCCACATGCAAGATATTCCCCACTCCTTTACGGTTTTCTCTAATCAGGAAACGTAGCTCCCTTTTTTGACCAACCAGGATTTAAGGCTTGAATTTTTTAGAGATTTCCTAGTAAATAGCAAACAAAATTTACAAAATAATGGTCCCTTATCAAATTTAGTAAATGATTTTTCACACCTTCATTATACTTTTCTTATCACAAAACATCCTCCATGTCGTTACATAAGCTAACAAATGAATTTTATCACTAATTTTTTATGTTAGATTTTCTAACAAAAATGTATGCTTCTATGTGTGAATCGAGATATACTTGTAAAAAAGCTGCGGTTTTATGAGGTGATAATATGAGTCAACCTGACCTATCTTACAAAGACAAGAAGGTCATCTCAATTGGAACAGTGAGTGAATTAACAGGATTAACATTAAGGCAAATTCGTTATTATGAAGAAAGAAAACTAATTGCACCTTACCGAAACGAATCTGGCACGAGAAAATATTCTTTTACTGATATCGAGACTTTGATGGATATTGCTGATAAGCGTGAGGATGGTGTCCAAACAACAGAAATTTTAAAGGAATTGCGACTTAAAGAGAAAAAACGTGAAAGTGAAATGGATGTAAAGAAGAAAATGCTTCAAGGACAATTAAATGCTCAATTTAAACAAGGTCGAGGAAGATCCTAGGGGAGAATTATCTATCTCACATGATAAAATATGAGCTATAGTATCAATACTATGCAAAGACATACTTGGAAATCATATCTTATTGGGGATACTCCCTAATTCCCCCACCTAAACTCTTGTTACACACAAAATATAAGCATCATCACACCACCAAACTACTAAATATAGTATTTTTTTGAAAAAATATTGTAAAAAAGCAGCGTCAACTCTTTACATTACTGGAAAATTAACGATAATAGAATTAATAGGTTAATTTAATCTAGTAATAAGAGGTGTTCAATATGAATTCTATTGATGCTGTGATTGAAGAATACCGCAAGAAGATGTTTATTATCGCAAAGGAAGATGGAATGAATTCGCACCGAACATTAATGGCAAGTCAATATTTAGATCATTTATTAAACGTAAAAATGAATGAAGCTCAACTCCTTCCGTGTAAGGAAAAGTAAATGGTGAAGCTTCTTATACATTTACATCTTTTTTAACACACTTTATCATATCGTATGATGAATGAGACTACTCATAATTATTGTGAGGAAGTCTCTCTTTTTATGTTTTTCTAGATGAATGAATTGAGATACAGGAGGACTTGCAAATGGAAATTGTTTGGCTAAGTAAAGGAAAACCAAAAACACTCATTTATAAAGAGAAGGAATACCGTTCTGGCATTAGCAAGGCTCAAGTAAACACCTTGGACGTACATAAAACAATCATATCTGGGGATGATGTGGAGAACCATGAATATCATGGTGGAGTAGATCGAGTCATCTGTGTATACCCCTACGAACATTATCAATTCTGGGAAAAAACATACCAGACCTCTCTTCCCAAAGCTGCCTTTGGAGAAAATATGACGGTTAGCCGCATGACAGAAGAAATAGTATGTGTAGGGGATATGTATCAAATCGGAGAAACAATCCTGCAAGTATCGCAAGGTAGATTCCCTTGTTCGACTATCAACAAACATACTAACATCCCTACATTACTTGCTAGAATTGTAGAAAAAGGATATACCGGCTACTTTTTTCGAGTTGTTAAAGAAGGAAGAATTTCTGAAAATGACAGGATACATTTAATTGAAAAACATCCATTTCAACTATCAATCGCAAAGATTCATCATACCTATTTTCACGACAAGCAAAACCTTAAGCTGATGGAGAAAATGATTTTACTCGATGAACTTTCAAAAGAATGGAAGGATCGAGTAAAAAAACTTTATTCCCAGCAACAACAAATCAAGTAATAACATTCTATCCGCCATCCAGTCCCATTTAAAGTCGGTGGGATTTTTATTTCACAAATAATTATTTCAAAATTCTGTTGACTTCTTGTTTTACTGTGATATGATATGACTGATTACAGTAATATTTCCAATTTCTACTAGGGGGGTCCATTAGCTTGGACTGAGAGAGAAACGCGTTTGAAGTTTCTTGACCCTTTGAACCTGATCTGGATGATACCAGCGTAGGGAAGTAGCAACATTGTTCAAGGGTGCTCTTTTTCGTGAATCTCCCTTTACAATTTTGACCTACATCTTTCGGGTTCTGATTATTCAGAGCCCGTTTTTTTGTTTCCTATCGCTGTTTCAAAACGGATCATCATGATTTTCACTAATTATTTAGGAGGAAAAAGGATGAAGATTGAGATTAAACAGCCATTTCCAGGAAGTAAAAAAGTGTATGTGCAAGGTAGTCAGCCTGAGATTCAAGTCCCTGTAAGAGAAATATCACAAGATGTTACGAGGAATACATATGGTGAAGAAGAAAATCCACCTGTTCGAGTTTACGATACAAGTGGGCCTTACACAGATTTAACTGCTGAGATTGATATTCGAAAGGGTCTCCCTAGAGTTCGAGAAAACTGGATCGTTAATCGGGGAGATGTTGAGTATTACAAAGGTCGTATTGTTAAACCTGAGGATAATGGATACAAATCATTAAGTAAACAGAGCGAATCACAGTTAGAAACTTTCCCCTCCGAGCATATTACACCACTGAAAGCCAAAAGTGGTAAGAGGGTTACACAACTCCACTATGCGAGGAAAGGAATCATCACTCCTGAAATGGAGTTTGTTGCCATTAGAGAGCAAATGGAACCTGAAGTTGTTCGCAAAGAAGTGGCTTCAGGCCGTGCCATTATACCAGCAAATATTAATCATCCTGAAAGTGAACCAATGATTATCGGTAAACATTTTCATGTGAAAATTAATGCGAATATTGGAAATTCTGCTGTTTCTTCTTCAATTGAAGAGGAAGTTGAAAAAATGACGTGGGCTACTCGATGGGGTGCAGATAATATCATGGATCTTTCAACTGGAAAAGATATTCACACAACAAGAGAATGGATTATTCGTAATTCTCCTGTACCGGTTGGAACAGTGCCTATCTACCAAGCATTGGAAAAAGTAAATGGTGTTGCCGAGGATCTAACATGGGAGGTCTATCGTGATACCTTAATTGAGCAAGCGGAACAAGGAGTTGATTACTTTACCATTCACGCTGGAGTATTACTAAGATACATTCCTTTAACAGCAAAAAGAACAACAGGAATCGTATCACGAGGTGGCTCTATTATGGCCCAGTGGTGTCTGGCACACCATCAGGAAAGCTTCTTATATACACATTTCCATGAAATTTGCGAAATTCTATCACAATACGATATTTCAATTTCCCTTGGAGATGGACTTCGCCCTGGATCTATCGCAGATGCAAATGACGAAGCTCAATTTGCAGAGCTTGAAACACTTGGTGAATTGACTGAGATAGCTTGGCAATACGATGTTCAAGTAATGATTGAAGGACCTGGACATGTACCGATGCATCTCATAAAGGAAAATGTAGAGAAGCAGCAAGAGCTTTGTAAAGAAGCCCCGTTTTATACACTTGGACCTTTAACGACAGATATTGCTCCTGGTTACGATCATATTACTTCTGCCATTGGAGCTGCTATGATTGGATGGTTCGGCACGGCTATGCTTTGTTACGTAACTCCAAAAGAACATCTAGGTCTCCCTAATAAAGAGGATGTTCGTGAAGGTGTCATTGCCTATAAGATTGCAGCACATGCTGCTGATTTAGCGAAAGGTCACCCTGGTGCTCAACATCGTGATGATGCTCTGTCAAAAGCACGTTTTGAATTTCGTTGGTATGATCAATTTAATTTATCACTTGATCCAGAACGAGCAAGAGAATATCATGATGAAACCCTTCCTGCAGAAGGCGCAAAAACTGCCCACTTCTGTTCAATGTGCGGTCCAAAGTTTTGTTCCATGAGAATTTCACAAGACATCAGACAAATGGCTAACGAAGAAAATGAAACCGTGGAAGAATTTCTTGAAAAAGGAATGAACGAAAAATCAGTAGAATTTAAGAAGAATGGGTCTAAGATTTATAGTTAACAAGTTAACATAAAGCAGGAGGAACGAACACTTCCTTCTGCTTCTTCATTTTTTAGCTTTTGGGTATTATGTGATGATTACAACAAAGGTTAAGAAAAGATTCTTTCATAATAAGGATCATAACCCACAGCCTCGTATGTGATCCCTTTAAATTGATGATCATGCTTAGGACGTTCATTTGCAGCATATTGAACTCCACCATAAAGTAACTCTAGTGGTTCATCATAATTATAATAGGTCCTATCAGATATCTCATGATAATGTCCTCCATCTCCCAAAGGAATAGCCGGTCCTGTTACACTATAAAATCGATGATAATGTTTACCCTGATTGGATGTAATCCCCTGAAATGCATGAACATGCCCATCCAACCCATTCCCATTTACAGTCTTAGTGAATCCTTCAATATAATGATAATGTCCTTTTACAAGTGTTGTTCTTGCGAAAAAACGATGAGAATGATGAGGTTTCACCGTTCCAATAGGAATTAACATACTTTCACACTCCTCTTACCTCAGTTGCCTCTTCACTAGTTAGTGATGGTTTTTAGACTATTTTTCATGTTATATAGCTTATGTTCAAAGAACTATATGGTTCAATTCATCTGTTTTCTTACTCCACACCTCCACTACCACAAAATCTCAAAGTAGAACGTATTAGGAATAAAAAGAAAAAAATGACAAACTACTATATCATCTAGAAAACTTAGGAGGAACCTTACATAATGAAACGTTTAATATTGTTAAGTGGGCTCATATTCCTACTCTTTCATTCAACCGCTCTCGCTTCACCTCCAAAAAGTGAGATTGATCAAATTCTTACTGAAGTAGGCTGGTCAGAAGAAGACTTAGTTAATTATCTTGCTTATTATGAATTAAGTCTTGATGATTTTGACAGTAGTGAAGAGATAAGACAATTGATTGGTAGTCCAATATCTAACGAAAACGTAGCAGAGCTGCTAGTTGATTACGATCTTTCAAGACAGGAATTAGATCTCCTTCTATCAGAGTTTGGTGAAACAGTTGATGATTACACATTTATTGAAGATCTCGCTATTGCCCTCACCTTTTATCTCAACCATGAATCAGATATAAACGAATTTAGAGAGTTTTTTACCTTAACAGGTTTAACAGACAAAGAGTTAGAAACATTATTCAGTCATTTCATTAAGCTTAAAGACCGAGTAAAAGAAAATGAGATGGACGCACTAGGAAGAAGAATGGAAGCCTTCCAAAGTATCGAGGATATGACGACATTATCACATTCTCAAAAAGAGGAAGTACTCACTATTTTCTCAAATTTAATGACCGCTCTAGGGTTTACCTCTCACTACTATCTAAAAGATACAAATGGAATTGAAACCTCTGTTAACGTAAATGAATTGTTTCAAATGGACGAGTTATACGGAAATGTATTGGGTATAAACCTATACAACACAGAAGGAGAATATTTAGTGGACTTCGAATTGTCAGAGGAAATGGTTACATCTCAGTTCTTATTGGAATTCGGGCGAGAATTAACCGAGTTTGGCACATTAGCAGGCGCTTTATCAGCACAGTTTCATAGCAAACTGCCTGAAACAGCTTCTTCGTTGTGGATTAATCTACTAGCAGGAATCTTTATTATAGGTGTTGGAATCATTGGGTATTTTCTCACGACACAAGAAGCAAAGGAGAAATAAAATGAAAACACTCTCACTTCTCCTTATTATTCTAGGAGGCTTTCTTTGTGTACTTCAAATTAATTGGCTTAGTAAGGGCTATCAAGTATTTCAAAAGGAAAATGCACCGGCTTCCTCACAAGCAATTAGTCATGCATCTGAATATGTTTCTTCCCCTTCTAGCTTCGTAGAAGGAGATAAGATTGGAGTATTGCAGATACCAAAGCTAGAACGAACCGTACCAATTTACGAAGGAACGGATGAGGACACACTAAAAAAAGGGATCGGTCATGTTTCTTCTACCCCTTTACCAGGTGATGATAGCAACTCAGTCTTAGCTGGGCATCGTGATACATTTTTTCGGGAACTAGATCAATTGGTTGTTGGTGATAAACTCATCGTAAAAAGAGATAACACCTATCTATTATTTAAAATTAAAAAGCTACGGATTGTAGACAAGCAAGATCCCACTGTTATAGTGCCTAAACCTAGAAAAACATTAACTTTAACAACATGCTACCCCTTTACGTTCATTGGCCCAGCACCACTGCGTTACATTGTAGAGGCTGAACTGATTACAAAGCCAAAGATAGAACGAGAATGAACCGTTAATTTGATCAAGATAACCAATAAAAAAAGTCTGAAGATAATCACTTCAGACTTTTTTATTATTTTCCAAATGATGATAGAAACTTCACACGATCTCCCATTGGTGGAATGTTTTGATCAACCAACTGAATTTCTAGGATGGATGGTCCTTGTTCTTCACGTAACTCTTGAATGAGATCAGCTGTTAATTGCTCCATTGAATCAACAGACGCACTTTTTATTCCTAATGATTCAGCCATTGCTGCAATACTAACAGACTTCTGTTCAAATCGTGGATGGGATCGTTTATATTGTAAATTATGGCCATGATAGACCATTCCTAAGCGTGAATTGTTCAAAACAACAAAGAGAATTGGCAGGTTATACTCCTTAGCCGTTAACACTTCCATTCCATGCATAAAGAAGCAACCATCACCTGTAATACATACAACTTCACGGTTAGGTTCAGCTAGCTTACTTCCTATGGCTGTTCCGATTCCAGTTCCCATCGCACCAAAGTGTACATTTATATCAAAGGTTTGAGGGGCTTTAACTTCCATATAATGAATGACATACGACATAAATTCACCTATATCAATTGTATATCTAGTCATTGATGGCAAATTCTCTTGAATTTTAAGAAGGACGTTTTGTGTAGTAAATGTATCCTGACTTACGTCTTTTACTTTTTCTTTTGGAAAATAAAGATGTTTGTCCGTGACTTTTGAATTTAACTGATTCAAAATAGCGCGTAATGTAAGCTCTGCATCACCTAGAATCTCTACATCAACTTCATATTTTCGATTAAATACAGTTTGGTCAATATCCAGCTGGATTACATGTCGATCTTTTGCTAGATGCATATTCCAATTATTCGTTGCCGTCTCACCTAGACTTGAACCAATAATAAAGATCGTATCACCAAAGCCTTCGTTAATTAATTGCGAAGCAGTTTCATGCCCTGCAAATCCAAATACTCCTTTAAATAGCGGGTGATTGTCAGCAATTAATCCTTTTGCTTGTGGTGTTGTCACAATCGGCATATTGAGTAGTTCAGCGAGTTCAATGACTTCTTTAACTGCTCCCCTTGCACCTTGTCCAACAAATAGGATACCATCTTCCCTTTTGGTCAGAGCTTGAACAACAGCTTCCACTTGCTCCGGAATAGGAGATTGCTTCTCGTATACAGGAAAGCTCGGTATATCTTTCTCTTCTATTACACCTAATTGAACATCAATTGGAATGGCAATATGGACAGGACCTGGTACTCCAGATAAAGCGATTTTAACCGCTTCCACAACAGTTGCTAATAAGTCTTCGGCTTTATTTACCGTACCACTCCATTTGGTAACAGACTTAAATATCGGCTCAGCATATAATTCCTGTGATGCATTTAACCCATTCGTGTTCACTGGAACGGCCCCAGTGATAAACAAAACTGGTAAGTGTTCACGCATTGCATTTGCTGCTCCCGTTACTAAATTCGTTCCTCCTGGGCCACTACACCCTATACATACACTTAAAGAATTTGAATATTTAGCATAGGCACAAGCCATATAACCTGCTGCTCCTTCATGCTTGGTAACAATCGGAGTAATCTCAGGCATCTCGTAAAGCTCATCAAAAAAGGCATTTACAGAACCTGCTGGAATTCCAAAAACATGTTGTACTCCACCACTTTTTAAATAATCTAACACAGAACGAATCGCTTTCATTTTACGCCTCCTGTAAGATAGGTTTTAGTATGATATAAGATGTTTTTGATTATTGCTACTACTAGTAAATCCTAAAAGTGCCGAGTCTCTCCTTTGGGTACAAAGGTTCTTTCTCTCTATACGAGGAGGACCACTCTTTTATGTAAATTACGACTACCAACAAAGGATAAGTAAACACTACTTTCGCAGAATACTAGTTTTAGATTGGAATTTTATCACTCCATAGTAGATGCTTCTTCTAAATGAAGCGTGAAAGGTATGAGAGCCAACTAAGGAATACTCATCTGAACCAGTCTCACCCCCTTCCACCTAATGAGATTAAACCAATATTGTACGTGATTTATGATAGTATAAAGACTCTATTCACTACGTAAAAATTTTTTTTCTAGCTGTTTTATATCTAGCGGAGGAGAATAATAATAACCTTGTAAAAGAGTACAATTTCGAGATACTAAAAACTCAATTTGTTCCTTGGTTTCCACACCTTCTGCAATAACATCTAGCTGAAGGTTTTGAGCAAGTGTAATAATTGTGCTAGTAATGGCAGCATTTTTAGTATCTTGACAGACATTATGGATAAAGGAACGATCAATTTTTAATGTATGAATAGGAAAATGACTTAAATAACCTAAAGAAGAATAGCCTGTCCCAAAATCATCAATAGAAATTTTAACCCCTAGATCATGTAATTCTTCTAGTTTTCGGAGGGTTTCATCTGTATTTTGTACGATCAGATTTTCCGTTAACTCAATTCCCAGATAGCAAGGATCTAAATCTACATCCTCTAAAATATTTTTCACCATATTCACAAAGTTATCCTTCATAAACTGCTGGGCCGAAACATTGACTGACACTGTCATTCCCCTGTGTCCCTCTTGTTGCCATTGCTTCATCTGTTTACATGCTTGTTGTAAAACCCATTTTCCAATTGGTACGATTAAGCCATTTTCTTCTGCGATGGGGATAAATTCAGCTGGTGAAATCATTCCTAGAATTTTATGGTTCCAACGTAGTAAAGCCTCAACGCCTATCAAATGATTTGACTTGTAATCTATTTGAGGCTGATAATAGACCATCATTTCATTCAGCTCAAGTGCACGATAAAGAGCATTCTCAAGCCTTACATTATCTATTGTTCGTTTATCCATTGAAGCGGTATAAAATTGAAAATCGTTACCCGCAAGCTCTTTTGCTTTATACATTGCTGTATCTGCTTTTTTGATTAGTTCCTGTGAACTAAGACCATCCTGAGGAAACATACTAATCCCAATACTTGTTTTAACAAATATTTCTGTGCCATCTAATTCAAAAGGCTCTTCAAACGTTTTGATAAGTTTTTGGGAAAAGGAATACACTTCTTCTTCTCTTCGAATAAAAGGTAATAAAATGGTGAATTCGTCTCCACCCTGTCTCGAAACTGTACATCCTTTATGAACACAGTTTCGTAATCGTTCAGACACCTTTTGTAATAATAAATCACCAAGTGAATGCCCTAACGTGTCATTTATTGTTTTAAAACGATCCAAATCTAGAAAGATCAATGCAAGCTTTTGATGATGTAATTGGGCATATTCAAGACTTTGCTCTAATCGATCCTTTAATAAAGAGCGATTAGGCAATTTTGTTAATGAGTCATAATACGCATGATAATTGACCTTTTCCTCCATTTTTTTACGGTATGAAATGTCTTTACATGCCACAACATATCCAACCGTTTCAGATTGATCTTCAATCGCGGATACCGTATATTCAACTGGAATCTCATCTCCGTTTTTTTGGAGAAACACGTCATCCTCCTCAGACGTCATTTTTTCAAATAAGACACCCTTAGGTAGGATTTTTTTCTGTTTAAAAAATGAGAGATATGATTTGCCCAATAATTCCTTCTCTCTATACTTTAAAATGGATTCAGCAGCAGGGTTACAAAATGTAATTTTCCCTTTTATATCTAGGCCGACTATCCCATCTCCAACTGAATGAAGAATCAACTCATTTTCACGACTAAGCCTCTGCAATTCTCCAACTACTGTTTCAAGTTCAGCGTTTTTTTCTGTTAATTCTTCCGTACGTTTTTTTATAATCTGCTCCTGTTTTTCCATAAAAATCAAATGTGAGAGCACAGAAGCCGTCGCCTCAACAATAGATTGTGCAAGCTTGATCCCAGCTTCTGTATACCTAGGATTTTGATGATTCAATCCAACAATGGCTAATAGTCCTAACACCTCACCCATCGTAACAATTGGAAGCATCAAAATGCTTTGTATACCAAATTCTCGACAAGCTTCTTGATTAGGTCTTGAGTCCTTGGTAACATCCTCAACAAAGATCGATTTCTTTGTTTCAATGACTTCTTGAAAGAGAAGATCTGTCGTATAGTCAATTCTAATCGTCCTATGTGTTTCTTTCCATGCCTTTTCAGACCAATCACTTTGTTTACTTAAACTAGTCGCTTGGTAGTTTCCCTCTGTAATTGGATTTAGTAGATGCGCTCCAATATTTGAATTTCTCAATACCTTTCCAACATAGTAAAAACATTTATCAAGAGCTTCATTTAATGAAGAACATAACGAAAGCTCACTCGTAACGTCTAAAAGCAGCTGTTTCTCACTTATCAAATTTTCTTTATTTGTTATCTCATTAGCATTTCGAATCGCTACCGCGGCCATATTAACATAGGCCTCAACTGCTTCAATTTCGAATGGAGTTAAATTCATTTTCACCCCATTATTAAATAAGAATACTAACCCGTAAACCTCTTCCTCATAGAAAATTGGCAACGCTAATAGAGAGTTAATACCGAATGCTTTAATAGGTCTAGGATCCGGTCTGTTATCCTTTGTCGTGTCTGGGATATAGATCGTTTCCTTTCTGTCTAAGACCTGTTTAGCTAATTTGTCCGTTTTCGGATCAATGACTAATGTATTTAATGTAATTCCATTAAAATGATTCGGCTTTCCAATATACCCTCTATACGTATGATCTTCTTGAGGCAAATAAATCCCTACGGAATCACATTGAAATATTTCTTCAGAAATAGCTGTAACAACATACTCTAAAACATCATCTAATTCTAGTTTTGTGTTTATCAGCTTTGTAATCTGTGCAAGACGTGAATACCTAGTATGTTCTTCAATCATTCCGTACCCTCCAAAAACATCTGACATCAACATAAATCATCCGAATTCTATTCATCGGTTATGAAAATAGTAAAGATGAAATCTATCTTCATTGTCTTTCAAGAACTGACAAATAGATACATTTTCCCTTATTTTAAGATTATTATAATACAGATAAGAAAAAAAAGGTATAAGTACTATTTTTATAAAAAATACAGTACTTTATACCTTTTACTTAATAAGTTGTAAAATGGAGCATTTTTTGAATCAAATATAAAAGATATTTAAAGACAGGTAATTGATCCTGATACACCTCGTAATTCACTGTATACTCATTCTCTTCATTTAACCAGAGCTTGTTAAAGTAGCTGGAAACATCTTTCATGATGTCTTCTTCATCCGATGCCACTATTTTCACGTTTGTTTCTAAATTATAATTATCCAAGTTTCGTTCTGTAAAATTAGCCGAGCCACCTATAATGATATGAGGTTGACCTTTTTTATGAATGTACATCATTTTTGTATGAAATTGTTCTTTCCCTGTGTTATACCAGCGTATGGTAATATTTTCTTCGCCAAGCTGTGTTAATTCTGCAGCAACAGGTAAATTTGGGAGACCCATCTTCTCTGAACCAAATGCATTTTGATTCGGATCTAAAATTAACTGAACTTTCACATCACGATTGGCTGAAGCCTTTAATGCCTCCAATACTTCAGTATCCGCTAAGTAAAACATCGCTAACCAAATCGTATCTCCTTTTTTAGACGCATCGATTTCCTTGATAACATGATCTTGAATTTTTTGCTCCGTTAGCAATTGCAGGCCAATATCACCTTTCGTCACTTGTTGGTTTTTTGGTTTTTTTAGAGAAATGTTAGATGAAAAGTTTAGGACCGCTTGTTCCGTATTAATGAGATCCTCTACTATTTCGCCTTCAACCTTAAATCCTATATTTGAATGATAGCTACTAGCTGCATGGGCATTTGCAGATGTAATAATTGCAGCATTTTCCGTTGCAATCACCTTTCGATGGTTTGCTTTAATATTCATTAATTTCAAATATGATCGCAGTGTAACATTTGGAGCTTCCTCAGCCATTGGATTAGGGAGCCATCCTTCCCCTTCCTGGCCAAACCATTGGAATCCTGTTCTCCAAAGTCCTGAATACAGTGGGTTAGGATCTCGTAATCGATTTAAATTAGTATATACGACTGAGATTCCTACCTCCTCTAATGCTTGAAAATGATCAACCTCATGGGAACGATAGCTTGAATTGATCTCATCCGTAATGACTATTATATCTAGATATGGTTTCATCCTCTTTTGTTCAATTAATTTTTTTGTTAATGTCTTAGCTAGCGGCGGAAATTGTTGATTTTTATCTTGATAGTCGTTAAATAAGAACATATCCACTACAATGATTTCTTCCGCTTTCTCTATTAGTTGATAAATCTCTTGAAAAATCGATTGTTCATGCTTTGATTTTTTATCTTCTGTCATGTAGGTTAAATCATATATGAACTCTACATTCTCTACATAATAAACGTCACTTTCATATGAAACTCCTTCTGGTAAAGATTTTTTTGTATGAAATAAACTTACACTTGCAATTAAAATAATAATTCCTACTAAAAGTAATACCCGTTTCTTTTTCAAAAGTGATAATAACTTTCTCATATTTCCTCCAAATTAACTAGCCCTCTAAATATTACTGTGTCTAAGACTTTTAACACATTGAAACGAAAGAGAGCGATTTAGTAGAAGCTAAAGTGATGGAATATTGCATCACAAATCTGTAAGAAAAGAACCTTTTTAAAAAGGGATCACCTTTTTAGGTGATCCCCATCTGTTCAATATTTAACTAGCTTTACGAGCATATGTGACAGCATATGACGTTCATCTTCTGAGCCTGCTCGCCACAATTCCTGCAATAGCTTCTCTTCACGATTTCTTGGGTGTTCATGGCTCGCTAAGAAGTCACCAACTTTTTGTGCCGCTAATGCTAATTGCTCTTCTGTCAATCCCATCTTTTTCCCCATCGCTACTTTATTTCCTAGAAACTCTTTGAAAGATTCAAAGTTTGATAGAATTTCGTCTTTCTTCTCCTCACCCATTCCATTCACAGCACGTTCCACTTTGTTTAATTCAGCTGAATTTTGCTCATTATGTTGATCCATTACTAACACTCCTTAAAATAGTTTTTTGATTACATGTATCTTTGCGTTTCTACAGAATTCTTTTCCTCTGTCTCCGTTAATTGGGAGCCTGTCTCTATTAAATCTGCTTGTACATTTTTCAAATCTTCTCTTGCTTCCTCTGCAAGTGTTTTGGCCTCTTGACTAAGATCCTTCGCATCAACGACAACTTCACTTTGAATCTTACCTAATAAATCCTTCGCTTCTTGAATGGTCGTTTTCAAAATGTCTGTTGCGTGTTTTGCTTGGTCAAGGATTTGGTCCTTTACCTCTGTAGGATTTTCTTTCACATTCGTAATAACCGCTACCGAGCTATCCTTCATAGAACTTGCACTCTCTGAAACTTGCTTTCTCGTGTTCTTGTCTAAAAGAGTTAAACAACCTCCAATAACACCCCCTACTACAATACCCTTTACAAGCTTGCTATCATTTTGTGTACGTTGTCCAATTGTTGCTTCTTCCTGTCTCATATTTTCTCCTCCTTTTGATTATGTGCTTAGTCGTTTTATTCCCAACGGGTAAGATGTTTAAACTTAACGACTATAGAAAAGAACGAATTGACTAGTATTTCATATGTCAAAAGCATCAGTATGTGGGCAAATTAAAATAAAACACTTATGTAAACATCAACAAATCTATTGATTTATTAATCTTTCTCCTTTATAATATTTCACTGTTTGTGTCTTAGTGAATACACTAAATGGAATGTCTAGCCTTTAGTTGACTATAGAGCATTCATTTATTGAACCTCAGTTATTGCTTGATAACAATCCAATTTCTAGGGAAAGGAGAGCAAGTATGTTTAAATTACTTGAAGACAATCAGCGAACGAACGATCCCGAAGAATTAAAGGAGGAATTAGAGGACCTTGAATTCCAGGTTTTTCGGATGCAAGATAACTTAAAAGAAATTGCAAAAAAAAGTAAAGTTTTAGGTGTTGACCAGACAAAAGAAGATAAAATGGTCATTGTTTATACACCTGATGAGAGCTCATGTAAAATCATGTTGTGTGATTGTGAAACTGCGTATAAAGGACAATGGGATTTCTCCATTCAAGCAACTCTCGCAGATGAGGAAACCATTCATATTGGTGATATTAAAGGACCTGCTAATAAAGGATATGGATCCATTTGCATGGATTATTTAAAGGACCTAGCCATAGAACAGAACATCCCTAAAATTACTGGTGATATTGCCAAGAGAGATTGGGACCATGTTGAACGTCTTGTACATTTCTATCAAAAGCATAATTTTTACGTAGAGATTGACTATGACCGTCAATATGGTGAAATTAAATGGGTTAGCAATAGCTAATAAAAATAGATCATTTTGATTCAGTTCCATTGTCGTAACTGGGCCAAAATGATCTATTTTACTTCTATCTTGTGTTAATACACGAAATGCTCTACTATTAAGAAGAAAAATGAAACCTTTTTCATTATTCATCCGTATTACTACTAGTCATTGAAAGGATACATACCTTTTATAATGACAGATTGATCTAATCTTGAGGAGGAAACAGACAGCATGATAAAGAAACTATTTTCAGCAATGCTTGTTGCAACATTACTATTTACACCAGTTGGAGGCTTTTTGCTTGGCGACCAAATTTCAACTGTTAGCGCTAAAGGCTATAAATCTGGTAAGAAATCGTTTAACTCAAATACGACAAATAACAATAATAGCCCTTCCTTATTCAAAAAAGATGATTCACAGCAAAAGTCATCTACTACAACATCAAGCAATACGACAACTAAGTCTAAAACTGGTAGCATAATGAAAGGAATCTTCTTAGGTGGACTAGCTGGTTTATTACTAGGAGGATTATTAAGCAACTTTGGTATCCTTGGTTCAATCATTGGTTTATTCATTAACATTTTAGCCATCTTCGCTGTTATTTTTATTATCCGAAAAGCTTATTCTTATTTTAAAAACAAGCGTAAGAACGAGGAAGATGCAGCATGGGGAAAATAAAGATATCAGAACAGGATATCGTTAACGCCTTGTGCTTACACATTGCTCATAAGCGAGATAGTAAACCTCAGGAAGTCGAAATTGAACTCTTGTACGATGACGATTATGGATTTTCTGCAGAAGCTTACATTCATGACCGCAAGCAAATATTAATTGCTGCAAATATAATTGAGGCACTTCGCTACTGGCTAGAAACGCAACTAAATATTGATCCATTCTCAGCTGCTCTAGAACTCGTTTTAGATGACGAAGAAGGTATCATTGCTTATGCTGAATAGATATGAACTATATGATCCCTTTTTTAAATAAGGTACTAATAACCCAGAGAGGAACGCATGATTCTGACTCTGTCTCCAAATACAATCTCTTGCCAAAGAGCCGAGTGGGTATTCTTCCCAGTCGGCTTTAAATGAAAAGGAGCTTTTTATGCGTTCACCTAAAGTTTTATTAATTGGATCTATCCTTACAGATATCATTCTCATCGTCTATTTATTTACTCTTATTGACGAAATGGGAGTTGGCTTCTTCTTATTACTTTCAGGCTTGCTACTTGGCGGCACATATTTAACCTACAAGTTGATGTCAAGAATATAAGAAGTGCAAGGTACCCGCCTATGACTCCCAAACTAGAATGATTCCTCGAACAACATCATGTTATCCTACCGTTCAAAAATCTCGCTCCTATACTAGGTAGCGAGATTTTCATTTTAGGAATACTCCGAATCTAGAAAGATTAATCTACACACAACATATCTATTTATTTTATACGCTCCTTTTTTTCCACAATTTCGAGTAATTTTTCCCATTTTGCGCAAAATAATCTTACTATACTGTTTAATTGGTGTTGATGTGATTGAAAAAAAGAACTCCGAAGCCACTTGTAGCAAAGAAACTAATACAGCCTATACCCGAAAAAGTAGAACCAATACAGACTGAAAAGATTGAGAATGTATATCCGTTAAATCAGATGATAGAAAAGATAAAAACAGACATTGGTCATAGCCCTGATGTTATTATAAGAGAGCTAAAAATTGGGTCTAAGCGAGTGTTTGATGCAGCCGCTGTTTTTATTGATGGGTTAGCTAATAAAGATGTTATCCAAAAGGTTCTGCAAAATCTTCTAGTAGATGTCCGTGAAACAGAACTTTGTGAGCAGGCAGAGATAACGGATCTTATTAAAAATTTTTCATTAGCAACAGGTGAATTACAGGTTCTATCAGACACTCCCATCGATTTCAATCAACTATATGATGCCGTTATGTCTGGTGATACCATTCTATTATTTGATGGAAGCCCAGTCGCATTTAAGATTGGGTCAAAAGGCTGGGAAAGCAGAGGAATCGAAGAACCCTCTTCAGAACAAAACGTTCGGGGTCCTAAGGATGGGTTTACCGAGAATATTAGAACAAACACGGCCTTAATTAGACGCAGAATCATTGATAAAAACCTTGTCTTTGAACCGATAAAAATTGGAAAACGATCTAAAACTGAAATGACAATCACGTATATTAAAGATCTTGCGAATGAAAAAATAGTGAATGAAGTAAGAGAACGGCTATCCAAAATTGAGATTGATGCCATATTAGAAAGTGGCTATGTAGAAAGCATGATCCAAGATGAAACCTATTCACCGTTTCCGACCGTTTATAATACAGAGCGTCCAGATGCAGTGGTTGGTGGGCTATATGAAGGAAGAATTGCAATCTTAGTAGATGGGACACCTTTTGTGTTAGTTGTTCCCGCCTTATTTATTCATTTTATGCAATCAAGTGAAGATTACTATCAGCGCGCTGACATCTCAACGCTTATTCGTTTGTTAAGAGTTGGTACATTTTTGTTATCCTTACTCACACCCGCTGCCTATATTGCAGTCACGACCTTTCATCAAGAAATGTTACCAACCACTTTATTAATTAGTTTAACTGCTCAACGAGAAGGTGTACCCTTTCCGGCTTTTATTGAGGCTTTATTTATGGAAGTCACCTTTGAAATTTTACGTGAAGCAGGAATTCGAATGCCAAGGGCTGTGGGGGCTGCGATATCAATAGTTGGTGCCTTAGTTTTAGGACAAGCTGCCGTTGAAGCTGGCTTGGTTTCAGCCACAATGGTCATTGTTGTTTCACTAACAGCGATTTCAAGCTTTGTTACACCAAAATTCAATTTAGCTATATCCGTAAGAATGGTACGCTTTATTTTTATGGGCTTAGCCGCCAGCTTTGGTTTGTTCGGAATTATTATTGGGCTACTTGTGTTGATCGCCCATTTATGTAGCTTAAGATCCTTTGGTGTTCCATACTTACTACCATTTGCACCATTTGTATTAAAAGACCAAAAAGATGGAATAATCCGACTCTCTCTTTGGTCAATGACGACAAGACCAAAGCTTATTGGTGGACAAGATAACGTTCGAGAGAAAACAGCCAAACCATCACCTTGATTTTTTTTGTACGGGAGGTCAATCGAAATGCTCAAGAAGATCGTTTTTATCATGATGGTTTTCAGCCTTTTAACTGGTTGTTGGAGCCGTAAAGAATTAACCGACCTTGCAATCGTTTCAGCAATAGGAATTGACAAAGTAGATGAGCAATATATCCTCACCGTGCAAGTAATTAATCCTGGAGATATAGCAGGAAAAACACTTACCACCCGAGTTGCTGTTTCTACCTATAAAGTAACTGGCAAGTCAATCATTGAGGCAATTCGAAAACTCACTAAAAACGCACCTAGAAAACTCTATTTTGCGCATCTTAGATTGTTAGTGATTGGAGAAAAATTAGCAAGAGAAGGAATTAGCAACTCATTAGAATTAATTTCAAGAGACCATGAATTTCGAACAGACTTTTATATTTTAGTTGCACAAGATCATACTTCATCTGCTATTTTAAATGTGCTTACACCAATTGAAAAGAATCCTGCTAACAAAGTATTTAATACAATAGAGGTATCATTGAAGAATTGGGCACCTACCGCTGGTGTTAAATTAGATGAGCTTATCAATAACCTAACAGCTACAGGGACCAACCCTGTCTTAACAGGCATTGTTATTAAGGGAAATGAACATATTTCAGGAGACTTAGAAAATGTGGAAGAAATCCCCTCATCTGCAACACTTACCCTTGGGAATATATGTATATTTAAAAAGGATCGATTGATTGGATGGCTAGATCAAGAGGAAAGCAAAGGCTATAACTATATAAAAGACAATATCGAAAGTACTGTGGCTGTCGTTGATTGGAAAGGGGGTAAAATCTCAATTGAGATACTAAACTCCACAACTAAATACAATGTGATAATTACTAGTTCTGGAAAACCTAAAATAATTATTGATGTACAACCAGAGGCTCAAATAGCCGAGGTGCAAGGTGATATAGATTTAACAAAGGAGGAAGAGATTCTGGAGGTGGAAAAACTCGTTAACGCCAGAGGAAATATGGTAGTAACTATGGCCATTCAACGAGCACAAGAATATAAAAGCGATATTTTTGGGCTTGGAGAACTTATCCACCGAAAACATCCAAAGCTTTGGAAAACCTTAGAGAAAACTTGGCACGATGAAGAATTTACAGATTTAGACTATGAGGTAAACTTTCATACAACAATTCGCCGCGTTGGTACAACAAATGATTCTTTCTTAAATGAGATGGAGGATACGAACAAATGATTGTGAAGTCACTGATTTATCTATTCTTCATCTCCATAATGGGACTTATAGATGGGCGAAAATTAGTAAAAGAAAAAAAGAAGAAAGACCTTTTTATACATGTAAGTATAATCGGCGTTTCATCTATTCTTTATATCTTATATGTACTTGAGATTAGAATCCCTAATCCATTAGAGGCGATACAGGTGATATTTGAGCCGGTTGGGTTATTCATTGATCGTATTCTCGGTGGTGAGACATCTTGAAAAAAGAAAAAGTATCAGCATCTCAGTTTACTATTTTAGTCATTTTATTTGTTTTAGGAAGTTCAATATTATACTTACCTGCACTTGTTACTTCGGTTGCTGATCAGGATGCTATATTTTCAGCCATCATCGCCTCCATATGTGGCGGATTACTTGCTTTTTTTTACGCGAAATTTGGAACACTTTTTCCAACTAAAAGTTACATTGAGGTGATAAAAGCAACAGTAGGAGTAAAAATAGGGTTTCCATTCATTTTTATTACGTTTAGCTATTTTGTTTTCCTATGTGCTGTTTTACTTTGGGATATAGGTGATTTCATGGTTACTCAAATTTTACCTGGTACTCCTATTCAATCAATTTATATTTTATTTCTTGCAGTCGTTGTGTATGTAACAAGATTAGGCATTGAAACAATTGCTAGAACAGGGGAAATTTTTCTCCCTTGGATCTCCCTTTTATTCGGTGCACTCATTCTTTTATTACTACCTGAGATAGATTGGACAAATATTGAACCTCTTTTTGAGAATGGTCTTAAACCAGTTCTTTATGGGTCCTATCATATGATTGGATTTCCATTTATTGAAATGTTTATTTTGTTAATGTTTACACCTTATATAAAGAATTCACAGCATTTACCTAAAGCATTTGTAATCGGTTTAGTTATCGGTTCTATAGTCTTAACGACCCTTATTGCCTATTGTGTCCTTATATTAGGTTCTGGTATTACAACTAGGCAAGAATATCCGATTTATGTATTAGGGAAAAAAGTGAGCATCGGGAATTTTCTTGAACGATTAGAAATTATCGTAGCAATCATGTGGATTATTAGTATTTTCTTTAAACTTACTTTAACCTTTTATGGTTTGTGCCTTGGAATGGCTCAGTTTTTAAACCTACAGGAATACAAAACAATATCGTTCCCTCTGGCTATATTTATCTATGTTGCTACCTTAATTTTTTTCCCTAGCTCTATCTATTTAAAGGAATATTCCCAATATGCAAGTACACCTTTCATCATTACGGTAGGATTTATCTTACCAGGGATTATTTATGGAATAGCTAAATGGAAAAAAAGAAGAAGAGTAGTACATGATTGATCATGACAAAGCTACACTCATAATTTTGTATTAATAAGAAGAGGCTGGGACATAAATGGTTTTAGTTAATGAGTAACCCGAACAATCAGGTGATTTTTCAATGAAAATCTCCCCTATCGTCCGGGTTTTATTCTTTGTCACTACTTGTATTGTTTATGGATCCGATTGTTAATCGCTAGTGTAATGGAGCGAAAAGACACTTGACTCCGTGGCGGGAGGTAGAGAGGGTGAGACCCCACAGGCGTAGCCGCGAGGAGGCTGAAGCCTCCTCGCTAGGAAAAGCAGTTCATTTTCCCCGCTGAAAGCAAGTGGATGCAGCGGAATGGAACATACTTGTTCTTCCACCACAACATATTAATAAGGATCAACGTGCGAAACGATAATCGTTCGCCTTTTAAAAAATGATTGAGTCTTAACCCAACCTCTTTCTTACTACTAGCACATGTCTGATAAAACATAGTGATAAAGCAATTGTGCCGTATGCTCTAATGAAGAACGATGTGTACGTTCAAAGGCATGTGAAGCATCAATTCCAGGACCAATTAGACCATGTACAAGATCATGCCCAGAGCGAATGGCTGCTGATGCATCTGATCCATAATAAGGATAAATATCGACTTTGTATTTAATATGATTTACTTTTGCAAGTTCAACTAATTTTTTTCTTAGTCCATAATGATAAGGACCACTAGAATCCTTTGCACAAATTGACACGGTAAATTCATCTGTTGCTTGTCCATCTCCAATAGCTCCCATGTCAACGGCTAAATACTCAACCGTTTGTTCTGGAATGTTGGAATTCCCACCATATCCAATCTCTTCATTATTAGAGATTAGAAAATGCGTTGTGTAGGGAAGCTCAATCTTTTCTTGTGTAATTGTTTTTATAAGATCGAGCAGGAGTGCCACACTCGCTTTGTCATCAAGATGTCTAGATTTAATAAATCCACTTGGGGTGATTTCAGCCCGTGGCTGAAAGGAAATAAAGTCCCCAACCTCAATTCCAAGCTTTCGTACATCTTCTTCATTATGTACAACTTCATCTATTCGAACTTCCATATGTTTTTGATTACGCTCGAGCTTTCCAGCTTCTTTATATACGTGTACAGAGGTTTCATGCATTAATATGGTTCCTGTATATGTTTTCCCTTCTGATGTTTCAATTTGACAATATTCGCCTTCAATTGAGTTAAATTGAAAACCTCCAATTAAATCAATCATTAATCTTCCACTTGGTTTAATTTCCTTTACAATAGCCCCTAACGTATCAACATGGGCAGTAAGCATTCGATGTTGCTCTTGATTTGCACCTGGAATCGTAACTATTAAACCACCTTTCTTGTTACGTCTCATATTTACCTGAGTAGGCTTTAAATATGTTTCCACATAAGAAATAATTGTTTGTGTGTTACCTGAAGGACTTGGAATTTCAACTAGCTCTTTTATTAACTGCATGGTTTGATCAATTGTAGGTTTCATGCTGGTCTCCTTTATTTATCGAATGTCTTCTTTATTTTAGCGTATGTAATAAAAAATAAAAACGAACATATTGAGTGACGTTACAGTCATTCACTTTCCGCGGGCAGTACTGGACGTTACTCATAAGCTGTCTGTAG
This sequence comes from Bacillus weihaiensis, assembly GCF_001889165.1. Taxonomy (GTDB): domain Bacteria; phylum Bacillota; class Bacilli; order Bacillales; family Bacillaceae; genus Metabacillus; species Metabacillus weihaiensis. Next base: position 2,769,403 of record NZ_CP016020.1, read on the forward strand.
GAGTCTTTGACACGCTTCTCACGTATTGGTTTTAAACCCTCACTTCCACTCCAATCAACAAAGTGCAATAATGAACATGAATCATTAACATATAATTTTATATGAGAGCAAGTGCCACAGTTCTCCTCAATAATAGGCTGTGTTTTGGCATCATAGTATATACCTTATTAAGAATAACATAAGGTGACACGACTCTAAAAAAAGACACTTTAACCGAGTACGGCTTATTATTTAATCTATAATTAGTTACCCACCAAAGAAAAAGTCAAAAATGTTTGAAGCATTTGATGCCTTTTTGTTGTAAAACTCCGAGTAGCCACAATTTTGACAATAGACTACAACGAACTGATTATTTTGAACGTCCAACATTTTCGAAAGGCCCGTCCCCGTCATGGCGACTTCCTTTTTCCCTGCATTCTGACTACCACATTTTATACAGCCTTTTCCACTCATTTTTTACGCCCCTTCCTTACAACTTATCTTTAATACGATTAAAAAGACTAAAAAGTTTCATATGGTTGACCTTCGTGGAAAAAGAAGATGATTTGACAATACACATAGCGTTTTACAACCATATGTGATATATTGGAAAATAATTCAGACTAATTTGGAGGTTGTCTCAGTTGAATTTGCCTGTTATAGGAGCTTTGTTGCTTTTATGCTCATTTCTCATTGCTATTAATCATGAGAAGTTTTCTTTCCTAGTAAAACCATTTGGATTTGGACAGAGCACAAAATTGGCCGTTTTTTACTATGGTTTAATTGGCGCAATGTTATTCACTTCCGAATTTTTCAAAGCAGCTTTTGTGAGTCAGATTCTTCTTCCTAGTTTTGTACTCGTCGTTTCTCTCCTTACCATCTTTCTTGTCTCCAAAAAGAAACGTGATACATCATTCCATTACTATGTAAAAAACACCCTAAAGTAGACTTTAGGGTGTTTTGATTTAGGTTAGTTATCCTAAATAAGCAGCTCCAACGATAATTAAAAGAATGAACAATACAACAATTAACGCGAATCCTTTACCTGCACCATAGCCTCCGCCATAGCCACCACCGTAACCATATCCTCCACATTGACCACCGTAACCATATCCACCGTATCCGTAACCCATTAGAAATTCCTCCTTCAATATTTTAATCCACACTATTTAGTGAGTTTAGTAACCAACGAAAGCAGAACCTACAATAATTAGTAGGATGAATAAAACAACGATTAACGCAAAGCCACCACCGTAGCCATACCCTGGAGTTGCACCACTCATCAAACAACACCTCCCTTTCGTTGTACTAACACAATATGAAACTAGGGACTTGTCCGTATAGGCGAATGTACAGAAGAGGGAAAATTTTTTTTGGTGCCTTTCTTGGTACCTGTCACCACCGGGTTTTTGTTGAATAATTTTCGTTCAATATTTTGTAAGATTCGGTTTGCTTTATTCTGATTGGAATGATGGTACAATGAAGGGGGTTATAGTGAAAAGATTATTGGATAAAGGATGAGTATATATGAAAAAGCTTTTTGTAATGCTGTGTATGATTTGCTTGGCTCCTTTTGTTGCCCATGCACATACAACCATTTCAAGCTCAACTCCGGGAACTGATGAAGTGGTGACTACTCCACTTGCAGAGTATGTAGTTGAGTTTGCAGCTGAAATTGAAAAACAAAGCACGATGAGTATTGAAAGCAATTCAGGTGAAATTAAATTTGAAAACATTGTTGTTGAAGATAAGAAAATTCTTGGTCAACTAAATACCCCATTAGAAAATGGAGAGTATACACTTGTTTGGAAAATTGCTGCAAAGGATGGGCATATCATAACAGGAGATATCCCATTTACTGTTAGTCTACCTAAAGAGGTGGAAGAAGAAGCACCTGATTCAGCCTCAGAAGAAAACGCAGAGCTTGACACAGAGCAAGACGAAGTTCAAACAGATGAATCAGAAACAACAAACGAAGAAGAAGCACAAACTGAGCAACCTGATTTAAACAATGAATCTAATGAAACAGAAATAGAAAATGAAACGACTCAAGAAAATGGCAATACATCCATCTTAATCATCATTTTCCTCATTTTACTTTTAGGTGCAGGAATGATTTTTCTATTTCGTAAAAAGAGGTAAACAATGGATCCATTCATTCCACTTAGTCAATATGTCTCATACATGCTTTACGCTTATTTAGTTGGATATGTTGTCTTACAATTTGTTCCTCAAACGAACAAGCCAAGCATAAATGTTTCAAAAAGAAGTCTTTTGTTATCTATTTTGGCGATCATTATTCTCACGTTTTTACCGGTCATCCAAGTTATTACGTTCTTTGCTACAGATGGAGTTTTCAGCTTAACTGCCTATTCCATCTTGACGGAATTTCAAATTGGTATTGCATGGCTATATGGTAGTTTTTTTGCCATTTTACTTTGGATGACTATCTATGTCAACGGATCAAAATATGTACAAGCCACCTTCTTACTAATCATGATTTTAGCAGTTGGCTATTCAAGCCATGCCTCCTCACTCAACTTGTGGTCGGGCTTATTCTCTCACTCGATCCACTTTTTAGTTGTTACGATATGGGTCGGAGTTCTTCTCCATGTTGTTTGGATTGGGAAAGAAACAACGAATTGGTACGGATTTTTAAAATGGTTTACCCCATTAAGTATATGTTTAGTCATCATCACAATCGTAACAGGTGTACTGCTCATGTTATTTGTCATGGAACCAGCAGATTATTTTGATAGCTGGGTCTTAACCTATGGACAGGTATTGTTACTAAAACATATAAGTATCGTCCCGATTTTGGCCTTTGCTTTTATTAATGGATTTTTAGTAAAGAAAACAAAGCTTTCTAGTGACTTTAATCCACTTAAATGGGTTCAAGCTGAAACAGTGATTCTCATGATTGTCTTTTTCATTACCGGTATATTAGGAACACTTCCTCCACCACATCAAGTGAACACAACACTTTTACAAGAAGGACCCGCTTTTTGGATTGAAGGACTTATTGGACAGAAGATTGAAGCACCCTTCCATGTTCAACTAGTTGCTAGCTTTGAAGGAATCTTATTGTTCATAATTGGTATTCTTTTTCTATCAATGATCATCATGAGCTTTTATAAAAAAGCCAACCCTTATCTTGCACTTGGATTTGGATTAGCCTTTATCCTTGCAACCTATATTGGATTAATGTTTTCAATTGGTATTCAATAACAAAAAAATGAGAAACAGATGATCTGTCTCTCATTTTTTATTTTATCATTCTAATTTTCTAATCTGAATCAAATTCATACATGCTTATGTTAAATAAACACAGATTGACAGAATTTAGATACCTCTTACTTTTGGCTCTATCGAGTGTCCGGTCTGGTTGAATTCCACTCCACTTGCTTGCTTTTTTATTTCGACATTTGGGGTAGGTCCTCTGTTTATGCGTTATTTTACACTTTTTCTTCTCATCCACTGAGTTGCTGCCCATTTATCACCGTTGATTACTGGACCGCCCCCATGTAACGTTAAGTCATTCAATTCTTGATTGTCATAAAAATATTCAAAATACACAGCCATGCCTTTATGAGGAGAAACTGAAAAATTCAGTTTAGGAAAATATGTTTCCCCACCTTCCTCCACATCATTCAAATACATCACCATCGTACTTATTCTTGGGTTACTCACTGGTTTACTTGAAGAAGCAAAGAAATCAAAATGTGCTTTATATTCTTGACCAATTTGATAATTTAATATTTGTAGCCCTTCTCCATGCTCATACGGAATATTCATTACTTGTGCAACACGTCTCTCAACACGTGTCACAACATCTGTTTCCCCTTCTTCTAAAAACAAACTACTGCTCGTTCTTAATGTATCTTCTTCTCGTTTACTACCAATTTTCGAACGTTTCATACGATCCTTTGAAATCGCTATTAATTCATCACACTCTTCATTACTTAAGACATTGCCTAAGATGACGATACGCGGTTCTTCTATTTTAGCAATAATCTTAATTTCTCGATCATGCGTCATAATCTTATTACCAATATGATCAAAAAGAGATGGCTCCTTCATGTTTTCCTGTGCCATCATTAATTCATTAACATCCATTGTCAACTTTCATCAACCTCTTGATTATTAAATTTTTTAAAAAAGTATAGTAATAGAAACGTTCAAAAGTGTGGGGGGTTACTAGAAAAAAGATATGAGATTCTTTCTCCCATAGAAGAATTAGGGTATAAAAATAATCTGCTAAGATCATTTTTATTATTTTACACCCTGGGTCCCTAGAATACTACTATTATTTCACCTAGTCATCTATTTATTTTGCGCAAATGATTTGCGTGTCAAAGGATAGATGAACGTGTGGGGATGATAAGACGAGGGTCAAACACCTAATAGTGAATATGTATGCTAGAAGTTATTCTAATTCGTTCTTTTGAAGTTACTTCACTAAATTTGATGAATGTAACTAGCATAAAATCCATTTGATATTGAATAGGATGTTTGTAATTGTGCACAAACTTACTACTATAATTAACTCCTTGGCTGCTAGAATGATTGAACAGATTCCATTTATGAACGACCTAGTATAAAGATTAAAGAACAATATCGTATTCCGACTTGATTGCGATTTTTGGAGGATTGTATCCACTCCATGTTAAATCAGTTATCTTTCTTTAAAACAAGCATGTATGAAACTGATTCAAGTATATAAGAAGAGGCTGGAACCAAACAAAGTCCCAGCCTTTTCTTCACTTAACGTACTTGACCGTTTCCACTCATAAGGAATTTCACTGTAGTGAGTGCAGGTAACCCCATTGGTCCTCTTGCATGTAATTTTTGAGTAGAGATCCCTATCTCTGCACCAAACCCTAACGCTCCACCATCTGTAAAGCGTGTTGAGGCATTGTGATACAGAGCAGAGGCGTCTACTAAGTTCATAAACTGCTTTGCTGTTGTCTTATTCTCTGTTACGATCGCTTCAGAGTGCTTTGTACCGTATTGATCAATATGTTCAATCGCTTCTTCTACGTTTTTGACCGTTTTCACAGCTAAGTCCAAGCTTAAATATTCATTTGCCCAATCTTCCTCATTAGCAAGAGTAGCATTCGGAATAAAACTTAGTGCCGTTTCGTCACCATGAACAGTAATAGTGTGATCACGTAATGTTTGAATTAATTGCTCAGCATTCTTTTCTAACCACTCTTTATGAATAATAGCTGTTTCTAATGAATTACATACGGCAGGGCGGTCCGTTTTTGCATTAACTAAAATAGTAAGTGCTTTTTCAACATCTGCTTCAACATCAATGTATAAATGACAATTCCCTACTCCTGTTTCTAGGACTGGAACTGTCGCATTATTCACGACTGCATTAATTAAAGATCCTCCGCCTCTAGGAATGAGGACATCAATATGTTCCTTCATTGTAAATAGCTGTTTCGTTGCTTCACGATCCGTACTCGCAATAAACTGAACAGCCTCTTGAGGAATCTTTGTAGCCTTTAACGCATCGTGCATGACGCTAACGATGGCTTTATTTGATGATAAAGCAGATGATCCGCCCTTTAATACAATTGCGTTACCTGATTTAAGTGCTAATCCCGTAGCATCAACTGTTACATTTGGTCGTGCCTCATATATCATTCCAATGACACCTAAAGGAACCGTTACCTTCTCGACTAATAATCCATTATCAAGTGTCCAGCTTGATACCGTATTTCCTGTCGGATCTTCTAATACAGCAACCTGGCGAAGTCCTTCTGCAAAGTCTGCAATTCTTGCCTTTGATAAAGCTAAACGATCCATAAAAGCTTCTTCATAACCCTGTTCTCGGCCATTTTGAAGATCTTTTTCGTTTTCATCTAAAATGTATTGAAAGTTCTGTTCTAACGAATCTGCTATGACATGCAAGGCTTCGTTTTTTTCCTCTGTTGAGAGTAAACCCAATTTTTTCGCTGCTTTCTTTGCTTCAATTGCTTGTGCTTCTACATTTGTTTGTTCTTTTAAGACTGACATGCAATTCCTCCCAAATTTAGTTATATCAATTAGCTCGTTTCAACGTAACGAACGCGGTGAGCTATCAACACTCACCGCTATAAGATTTTTTGATTAAACCCCAACTGGTAAAGAAAGTTCCAGCTCACAGACAAGATCATCAAAGTGGACAACTTCTTGCCTTTTATCATTCATCCCTACATTTTCTCTCATCATTTCTAGGTCTTCGTTAGAGTAATTCACAACACCTAAACCAATCCGTTCCCCTTCATGATCAAGAATTCGAATGACTGCACCCTTCTCAAATTGTCCATTTACCTGATCAATATCTGAAGAATAAATACTATGCTTATGGTCGGCTATGGACATTTTCACATGCTGATTAATGACTAATTCACCCTCTGGACCAGAATGGAATGCAATCCACTGCTTTTTCTGGTTTAAATTAATCGTTTCATTCGTTACTTCAAAATAAGTGCCTCGTGCATCACCATTAACAGCATCACCTAAAATATTTGTTATTGTCGCTTTTCCAAGGAACGTTGAAATCCCGGATGCCATCGCAATCTTCACTGCATCAATTTTCGACTTCATCCCACCAGTACCTACGCTACTACCAGATCCTCCTGCACCCTCTTCAATTTCAGGTGTGATTTCATACACTTTTTCAAGCAATTTTGCCTCTTCATTTTTACGAGGATCTGAATCATATAGTCCATCAATATCAGAGAGGATAATGAGCTGATCCGCTTCAACTAATCCAGCAACTTTCGCTGATAAAGTATCATTATCACCAAACTTTAAGCGATCTACTGTCACTGTGTCATTTTCATTAACAATTGGAATAATACCTCTCTCTAGTAACACATTTAGCGTATTTCGCACATTGTTATAGCGGTTTTCATCTGAAAAATCACTACGAGTAATGAGAATTTGTGATGCAACATAGCCATGTGATAGAAAAATTTCAGAGTATGCTTCAATTAAAAGACCTTGCCCTATTGATGCTGCTGCCTGCTTTTCAGGTAAAGAAGTCGGTCGTTCAATACACCCTAACTTTCTGTAGCCTGCGGCTACGGCACCTGATGATACAAATACTATTTCGTGTCCTTCATCCTTTAACATCGCAATTTCATCTGCTAATTTTTCTAATTTACGACGACTAATTTCTCCATGTCTACTTGTTAAAGAACTGCTTCCTACCTTAATTACAACCCGTTTTTTCTGATGATCTAGGGCCGTCATTCTATCACTCCTGAGTTTATTATTATCTCTCTGAATCTTCTAAGCTTCGTCTTATCATTTATTTAGAGCTTACTAATAAGCTTTCTTGGATTTGTTCGCTAATTTCCTTAGAGCGTTGTGCTGCATGCTCCACAGCTTTAGAAATTGCCTTCCCACCGCCATTTTCATCTAGCGCATGTAATCCAGCTGCCGTTGTACCATTAGGTGACGTAACATTTTCACGTAAAACAGTTGGCGTTACATCATTTTCCTGAATCATTTTTGCTGCACCTACAATAGTCTGAGCAATAATTTGGCGTGTAGTTTCTATGTCAAAACCTGCTTTTGCCCCTTCTTTTTCCATGTGCTCCATTAAATAATAAAAATATGCTGGCCCACTTCCTGCAAGACCTGTAAAAATGTCCATGTCCTTTTCTTCAATTGTGTATACTTCACCAATACACCCTAGTAATTCTTGTGTAAAAATAAGTTGTTCATCTGATGTTTCATGACCTGGGGATATTGCAGTAGCCGATTCACCGATTGTACTTGATGTATTAGGCATGACTCTTACTACTTGTTGGCCATTATGAAGGTTTTGTTCAAGATATGTTGTTGTGATACCTGCTAAGACAGATAATATGAGTTGATTAGAGTTGATATGAAGTTTTAAGTTATCTAATGCTATATCGACATCTTTTGGCTTCATTGCTAAAATAAACACATCTATTTGATCAAACTGTAGGCTGTCTAGTTTGATACCTTTAATTCCATACTTTGCTTCTAGTGCAGATAGTCGTTCTTGATTTGATCTGTTCGTAGCAATAATTTTATGTGCTGGAATTTTTTCAGATTTTACTAACCCTGAAATCATTGCTTCTGCCATAGAGCCTGCTCCTAAAAAGGCAATTGTCTTATCGTGTAGCATCTCATCTCTCCAATATCGTTCGTATTTGTGTTCGTATTTTTTCACTTACGTATTTCATACTAACACGATGATTTTTTAATTCAAGGTGAAAGAGAGAGGTTGTGAGGATATGTGCCAATTAGTTAGTGTAAGCGTTACCATTTATATCTATTTCCTTCAAAAAGCGTCTCAGAAGCAATAAACGCGTCTCAGACTCTTATTTGGAAGTTTCATTTCATTCATTTTTCTAAATCTTTATGATATTCACCTAATCTTACTTTGTTACACTATTTTTAGTGAGATGATGCGCACGTTCACATTCGACAAAAACCCTGAAATATCGCGTTCTCTCCCCTTAAATTAATAAGATCTAACTTCCTCATCAAGTGCCAATAAAGTTGGATATCATGTTAAGCAGCTAAATTGACATTAGATGCCGCTAAACAGGTCGGATCACTAAAAGAAGCTTGAGGGAATGAGAACCCTCAAGCTTCTTATAGAATGTCTTACATTTAACGATTATAAACATAGTTAAAGAGGCACGAGTACTTTTAAACCGTATCCTTCAAAGCGTGTTCAAGCTCTACATATTGAAAGGAGAAGTGTTGATCAAGAAGCCTTTTAGGTATACAATTTCTCCCTGTTAAAGCTAAGCTAGGTTCCGTTCTCATCACCGTATAGGCTCCTAACCAAACAAGCGGTGCTGGTGCAGGCGGACTCCATCCTTTACCCATCACTTTTCTAAGTGACTTCATAAACTCCTTATTAGTGACAGGTGTTGGACTTGTCGCGTTAAAAATCCCTTCATATGTTTTTTCCTCAATTGCCTTTACGAACATCTCATTGCAGTCATCAATATGTAACCAGCTAATATATTGTGTGCCGGATCCAACAGTGCCTCCTAAATTCAGCGAAACGAGTTTCTTGAGTGGATCAAGAGCTCCTCCACCTTTCCCAAGAACAAATCCAATCCGATAAAGTACTTTTCTGGTCTCAGGTAGTTCTACACGAAAGAATTGTTCCTCCCATTTTTCACAAATCTCTACTGAAAAGCCTTCACCATGTTCTGATGTTTCCTCACATACTTGCTTCGTATTTCCATAAATTGCGAGTGACCCTGCTTGAACAAAAGCTTGAGGAGGATTTTTACAACTCAAAATAGCCTCTTGTAGAACCTTAACAGAATGTATCCTTGATTCAATTAGTGCTTGTTTATTCTTTTTCGTATAAATACAATTAACACTTTTGCCAGTAAAGTTTATCACCGCATCACTACCATCAATTTCACTCACCCAATCATTCATTGTCTCACCATCCCAATGAATATAGGTAATCTGATTTTCTTTGCGTCCTTTTCCTCTAGTTAATATTGTCACCTCATAGTTTCTCTTAAGTAAGTATGCTGCTAGCTTTCCCCCTAAAAAACCAGAGCCACCTGCTAGAATAATTTTTTTCATTGAAACTCCACCTTCAAATAAAGACTATTATCCTTATTTTAACAGACAGTATTTCTCTTCTCACTAGGAGATTTGATTTATTTCACACTTTCTAGTATGATTGCCTTTTAATCCGTACGTAATTGTTATACAATTCCAATTATGAACGCTTACATACTACCAATGGTTTATCTTGAAAGGAGAAACACATATGAAGAAATTAATGGCTACGTTATTAATGGCGCTTTTTGCACTAACTCTTGCTGCCTGTAATAATGATGAAGAAAAAGAAAAAGAAACATCTGAAGAGACAGCGCAATCTGATACAGCATCAGAAGAAGAAGCCGTTGATCCAGAGGAAGTGCAAAAAAAGCTAGAAGAACAAAAAGTTGAAGAGGATCTTGTTGTTGCAGTTGTCAATGGAAAAGAAATTAAAGGGGGAGAATATAATAATACGCTTGCCCTCTTTCAATCAAATGCACTTGGACAAGGCCAAGATGTCACCACAGATGAAATGACTAAGCAAATAAAAGAAAGCACATTAGACTTTATTGTAGGACAAGCACTAATCATGCAAGAGGTTGAGAAAAAAGGCTATGAAGCGACTGAAGAGGAAATAAACGAGCAGCTTGAAACTCAAAAAGCCGGCTTTGAAAATGATGAAGCATTTGAAGCTGCATTAAAAGAGAGTAATCTTACCATCGACGATTTAAAGGCTCAAATTGAGGATAATGTTAAAATCACACAATATCTTGATCATGATATTAATGTTGAAGATGTAACAGATGAAGAAGTAAAAAAATTCTATGATTCCCTAGTAGAAGCAAATGGAGAATCTGAAGAAACACCTAAATATGAAGATGTAAAAGATACATTGAAAAATAATCTTCAACAACAAAAGGAACAAAAACAAATTAGCACAAGAATTGCTGAGCTAAAAAAAGAATCTGAGATCGAATTAAAAATATAATAGTTAGAGGCTGTGACAAAACAAAGAGCCAGGCACCCTCCGTTACAAACTATGATGTGCACTACATACTGTGTGCATACATATAGCTGCTACGGTTAAGGTACTAGGCCCTTCTGTCCCAGCCTCTTTCTTTTTAATTGTCCTCTTTATACACAAGTGCCATACCAGCCGAAAACCCTAAAGCAACAGAAAAGGCTGTTAGAAGCTCTATACTAGATTTAAAAAGCAAATTCACACCAAGATTAAGAGAGAAAAAAAGAATAAAATAGATAAGAAATCTTTTAAATTTACGATTCATGACGAAAGCGTCTCCTTACCCTTTACTAAAGTCTTCATTCTATTATACTAGTTAGACAATTAAGTTAAAGAGTATTTCATACTCACTACTATTTTATAAGGCATAAAAAACGTGCTCCTCACTAAGAAGCACGTTCCATTTCTATTCTACAATATTAACAAAAATATCTTCTACAGCAGGCTCTTTTTCTATTAAACCAGCATTTTTCATCCAGCTTATTGTTTCTTCCCACTGTGCTTGATCTTGACTACCAAATCCACCTTCAGATTCCATGAGCGGTAATAATATATCTAAGCTTTGAACTTCTACATCCTCAACCAATGGGAAGTTTGCTTCATCTTGATTACTTAATAAAATGGATAATGCCTCTTCTGGATTCTCTGCTGTGAATTCATACCCTTTAGTTGCTGCACGCCAAAAGGCTTCGATACTTTCCTTTTCTTTCTCCCATGTTTGATCACTTGTAACAGCTACAAGCTCATAATAGCTAGGGATCCCATGTTCAGTTGGATTAATGTTTCTCGTTTCATGTCCTTCATGCTTTAGAACAGGTACTTCATGATTAATGTATGCACCAATAACAGCATCTACTTTCTCACTCACAATAGATGAGCCTAATTCAAATCCTACATCAACCATTTTCACTTTTTCTGGATCTCCACCATCTTCTTTCACCATTGATTGAATAAGAGATTCATTTAAAGGAATACCAGGGTAGCCAACTGTTTTCCCTTCTAAGTCCTTCGGTGATTGAATATCACTGTCTTCCATAAAGATGATTCGATTTAACGGAGAACGAACAATTGCACCAACTGATTTGATGTTCACATCTTGATTTGCCCTTGCCATGATGACATCTGGTTGATAGGATATCCCTACTGTTACTTTCCCTGCAGCAGCTAGATTAATAGGGTCCGTTGGGTTTGCTGGAAATTGAAGGTTCACATTAAGGCCCTCTTCCTCGAAATAGCCTTTTTCTTGTGCTACATACAAATAACTATGCACAGCATTTGGATACCAGTCTAGCATAACACTTATATCCTTAACTTCTTTTTTTCCTTCCTCCGTACCACTTGTGCTTTCTCCATTCGAGCATGCACTTAGCAACCCTAGTACAAGACTTAACAAAATGACCATTCTTTTTTTCATTCTGATTTCCTCCATTTTAATGTTCTTTTTTCTAGTAAACTAACACTTACAAAAAGCAAAATACCTACAGCTGATAGGATTATTATTGGAGCGAATACACCTGCCCCATCAAACTGAGTCATCATTCTTCTACTGAAATAGCCTAAGCCTGCTTGAGCACCTATCCATTCTCCTATTGCTGCACCAATTACACTCATCGTAACCGCAACCTTTAGACCAGAGAAAAAATGAGGCGCGCTACCTGGTACCTGAAGCTTAAAAAACAAATCCTTCTTACTAGCTCCCATCGTTAACAATAGTTCTCTATATTCCTTACTCGTTGCTTTTAATCCGTCATAGGTGTTGACTGTAATTGGAAAAAAAGTAATTAAAACGGTTACCACTACTTTGCTCCATATTGAATATCCGAACCAAAGCACAAAAATCGGCGCCAAAGCAATAATCGGAATTGTTTGTGATGAAATCATTAGTGGATAAAACGTTTTTTCTACCGTCCTATTCACACTCATCCATACAGCTAACCCCACTCCACATACAATTGACAACATCAAACCAATACCAATGATTAAGAGTGTTGCCGGTAAATGTTCGAGAAAGAGTGGTTCTTTCAGCTCCCACAGTTTTCGTAAAACATCTGTAGGTGTTGGTAAAATAAACCCTAAATTGACTATTCGTGCACCAAGCTCCCAAGCTATGATGAACAACAGAACGAGCGATGCGGATGCACCATACTTCTTTATGAAAATCATGCCTTCACCCTCGCTCGCAATTCTTCTAACAGCTTTTCTTTTACTGAAATCACCTCTGGCTGATTTAAGTCTTTTAAGGTTCTTGGTCTCTTTAACGGGACCTTAACTTCCTTCAACTGTTTGACCGGAGTTTCTGTAATAATAAAAAGCCGATCGGATAAAAACAACGCTTCATTGACATCATGAGTGATAAATAGAATTGTTTTTTTCCGTTTTTGCCATTGAGCTAACAGCCATTCCTGCATGGATAACTTTGTAATAGCATCTAAGGCACTGAAAGGTTCGTCTAAGAGTAAAAGCGGAGTTCCATTTACAATGGTGCGTAAAAAAGAAACTCTCTGTTTCATCCCGCCAGATAATTCACTAGGGTATTTGTTTTCCACACCCTTTAAGCCAAATTCCTCAAGCAATGGTAAAACTTGAGTAGAGGCTTCACGCTTTTTCACTCCTTTAATTTCTAAGGGCAGGGTAGCGTTTTCAAGAATTGTTCTCCAAGGCAAAAGTAAATCTTGCTGTGGCATATAGCCTACTTGCCCAAGACGATTTGCTGCTAACACTTCATTGATGAAAATGTCTCCTTCTGTTGGCTGCTCTAAGCCTGTAATTAGTTTAAATAATGTACTTTTTCCAGATCCACTTGGACCAATAATACTAACAAATTCACCCTCATTAATAGTTAAGTTTACTTTTTCTAACAGCGAATTTTCATTTCCAGTGTAGGTAAAGGAAACATGTTGGAACTCTAGAGCAAACTTATTCATCAATTGGCCACATCGCTTCATTATAGGCCATATCCCAAAACATATATTCAAATCGTGTTGTATTAAGGAAGATTTCCTCTAATTTTGCAAGCTCTGCTTCTGGTTTACCTGCTGCAAGTTCATCCATTAAGTCGATACACCACGTAGCAAGTTCGCCGAATTCTTTAGAAGCATACATACTAATCCACTCTCCAAAAAACTCATGCTCACTAGCTCCTTCACGTCTACTTAAATCCTTGCCAATCTCCCAGTAACTCCACATGCAAGGTAAAAGAGCAGCAACAAGCTCTGCTAACGTACCATTTTGGCTAACGGCAAGCATATAATGTGTATACGCTAATGTCGTTGGAGAGGGTTTTGCTGCTTCAAGCTCTTCTTCGGATACACCAAATCTTTTGGCATACTGTCGATGTAACGACATTTCCTCTTCTAATGTGGAATGAAGCAAGCTAGCAAATTTCCCCATCGTTTTTAAATCCGTTGACTTTGCCGCCCCTAGTGCAAAAACCTTTGCGTACTCAATTAAATATAAGTAATCCTGTACCATATAAAATCGAAATTTTTCATGATTTAGACTACCATCCCCCATGCCTTGAACAAAAGGGTGCGCATGATTTTTCTCCCAAATAGGTAAAACATTTTCGTAGAGTCGTTGACTAAATTTCATTTTCATTTCCCCCTTTTTTTGTATGACACCATTCATAAATAAATGTTACCAAGACCTTTGTATAATCCAACAACTGCTTAATTGAAACTTGTTCATTAACAGAATGAGCAAACTCAAGAGTTCCTGGTCCATAAATGGCTGTCGGGATTCCTGCTTCTGCAAGCCAGCCTCCATCTGTTACAGTGGGTGATACATCAACGATAGCTTGATGTTTTAAAACTGCTTCATGTGCAGCTACTAATTTTTTGACAGCTAAGTGATTCTCATCCACTTCTAAAGATGGAAAGATTTCTCCTCTGTCTTCAATCATTGATTTGCCTCCCCATTCAAAGGTCGGCGGATTCTCTCTTAACCAAGGATCTGCATTTGCAACTTGTAAAAGATGCTCTTCAACTTCCTTTATGATCTGTTCATGTGACTCATTCGGATAATAGTGAACCGTGATCCAAAGGCGACATTCGTCTGCTACAAAAGCTGCATGTCTCCCACCTTCAATAACAGCTGGATTTATTGTGTTTGTTCCGGGGATAAACCCGGGGTAGCTTTTGGTAATTGCCCAATGCCGTTCAAGCTCCTGTATGCCCGCAATTATTTTCATCATCTTTTCAATTGCACTTGCAGCAAATAGATTTCCACCGGAGTGAATCATTTGCCTTCTTGTCGCATCATGATAGGTTTGCTTACTTTTTACAGTAACCCACCCTGTAATAACGCCACCTTGACCTTGAATATGTAAATCACTAGTATCTACCACAACGGCAAAATCTGCCTTATACCCTCTATTACAGCAATCCAGTGTTCCTGCTTCACCTACCTCCTCTCCAATCACAGATTGGAAAATCAGATCGCCTGGAAGCTCAATTCCCGCTTCGTGCATAAGCAAAATAGCAAACAAGGCTCCGGCTAAACCACCTTTCATATCCGCAGCACCACGCCCAACTATAGCTCCATTCCTTATAACAGGAATAAAAGGGTCCACCTCCCACTCCTCGTCTTCACTCACCTCCGCTACATCGATATGTCCATTTACTATTAAGCTCTTGTATTTTGTAGATGATTTTCCTTTTAATACACCCACTACATTTGGGTCATTCGGATAAACATCCCACATATCTATTTCAAAGTTCTTTTCATGTAGGAAATCTGCTACAAATTGTTGCGCTTGGCTTGTATTCCGAGCAGGAGGCGCAGGAGTTTTGTATTCAATTAGTTTTTTCACTAAATTGATTAATTCTTCTTCACGCAGATCAACTTGCTTGAGTAGGTCATCTAAACGTTCAGACATTGGTTTTTCCTCCTTTAATATTTGATGATCAAGAAAGAGACTCTCTTCTTACCACACTAGAAGAAGTGAGAAGCTCTTTCTTTTTGGACATAAAAAAACCACTTCTTAAGGAAAAGAAGTGGTTTGAACAGACAAATAGTAGTCTACTAGAAAAACGATATTTTCTCGAATGTACATTCAAACACCTCTTCCCTCCGCTAGTATTATCTAGATCAGGTAATAAGGGTCAAGACTTAATCGTCTCTCTCAGCTAAAGTGCTCCCCTAGTGGTGAAAACGTTATGAAGTTATTTTATTTTTAACATACTCTGATTCTTTTGGCAATAACTGAAATTCTTTTAAGTTAGTTATCTGTTTTTAGAAGCTTCCCTTTTAATTGATCTTTTTCATCTTCTAGCTTTTTAAATAAAAATCCAAAAAGAGACGCTAACACCTGCTGAAAGAGCATACCCACAACAACAGGTACAGCAACTGGTGCAGGAAAGTATTGAACAGCAATAACGGCACCAGCACTAATATTTCGCATACCTCCTGTAAACATCATCACAAGCTTAGTATCCCGATCTCTCTTGAATATGTGACCCAAAAGCCAAGCCAGTATGTAACCTAAAGCAGCAAGTAAAAATACGGTTATGATAATTTTCAGTAATGTCTCCCCTTCGCTTTTTAAGAAAGGCGCTACAACCGCCCCGTTAATCATAACGACTGAAGCTAATGCTACCTTAGAAAATGGGGCTAGTTTTTTTGAAGCTATACGACTTTTCCCTTTTGTTATTGAATGAATAATCATTCCAAATAAAGACGGAATCACCACCATATATAATAGTCCCATCATCATACTCAAAATGTTCATTTCAACCTTTTCACCTACTAAACACGCAAGTGCGTATGGCACTAATAAAGGAGATAAGATTGTATCTATTAAAATGATAGAAAGAGCTAAACCCATATTTCCTTTATAGATCGTTACCCAAATAAAACTCGTTATCCCAGTTGGAATAACACTTGCAAGCACAAGTCCTGTGATTGTCAATTGATCTTGAAATACAACCTGACCAACTGACCAAGCGATTAAAGGCATAAGAACATGTAGTAATAGTAAAACAACCACTATAGGGAACGGATGCTTTAGACTTGAGGTTAAGGAACGAAAGCTTGAGCTTAAACTCCCTGAAAAGGTCATAAACGCAAAAATAAATGGAATGAAAGAAGAGTAACCAACAAGTTGCTCAGTAAACAAAACCCCTATACCAACACTGAGTGGGGTGATAAACGGCATGAATTTTTCTAGCCGCCGATTTAAAGCTTCGAGCATTTCACATTCTCCTAATCTAATTACCAATCTCGTAAAGTAATAAATAAATTGTTGTACCGAAAAAATGCTACTCGAACTAATTTTATCATACATGATCTCAGTAGCTTTGCTTCCATAATAACAAAAACGAAAACCCCTTTATTAATTCCTATTATGCAGCCACCTTTTTGCATTGTTTTTTTCAACTAGCAGGGAAGACCATCTTTACAGTAAAAATACCACTATTTTACTTTTGTATTTTCCTTAGAGTAGTACAACCTAAGTAAGGATGCTTATTAGAAAATTAATTGATCTGATAAAAAAAGTAACGGAGCTGGCAAATACATTGAAACCAATTTTCATTACACTTATCTTATTTATTATGATGATTCCGATTTCCGTACGTACATATGCTTTTACGTCTTCTGTCTATCCTATAAGTTTTCAACCCCACTTTCAAGATTGGGAAACCGTCAATCAGCTAATTCCACGTCAGTCCATTTTCCCTGTCATTGATGTGGACTCAGGTAAAAGCTTTCTCGTCCAAAGACGTGCTGGAAGTGGACACGCTGACGTTCAACCTTTAACCAAACAGGACACAGATATCATGAAGAATATTTATCAAGGAAAATGGAGTTGGCATAGGCGAGCAATCTTTATTGTAGCAAATGATCAATTAATTCCCGCATCGATGCATGGAATGCCACACGGTGCAGGTGCATTAGCTAATGGCTTTTCAGGACATTTTTGTATTCATTTTCCCGGAAGTACGACACATGGTTCTGGGAAACCAGACCCCTCTCATCACGTGATGATTTTAAAAGCTGCGGGTAAATTTGACGAGTATGTAAACCATCTTTCACCACACGAGCTTCTTGATGCTTTTTTTGTAATAGTGAAAAATAATGACAAAGAATTGCTAAAAAAAGTTGTTCTTACTGAATATGATGCTAATAACCAGCTTCAAACTCTAGATAAGATAGAGGCCATACGATGGACGATAGATGACAATGCACAAGAGGTAAACGAATTCACAAGAAAGCTGGATGTTGAGGTTAAAATGTATGTGAAAGAAATCGGGCCAAGTAAGACTACATTATCTTTTTTTCTTATAAGAACCTCTCCAATAAGTGAGTGGAAAGTTGTAATTGATCCATTGAGTGACTTTTTAAGAGAAGTTGATTCATAAGAAACAGCTTCTCCTTCATTTAGCAAACTTGTTTTTAGAGCAATAAAGGATGTAATCATAAATAGAAGGCGAAGAATGAAAGGAAAGGTGGAGTACGTGATGAAATTGTTATTTGCTATGTACCTTTTGTTCTCTGTGCAACCAACCGATTTATCGGAAAATATCTCCATTCTTCATAATCAAAAGGAAGTGAAATCTTTACATAGATCCGAGCTCACCCTTTTTCCTAGTGATCAAGTCATGCTTGATTATAGTAAGGTTGATGAACTGTTAGATAGCATCGATTCTTCAACCTATAAACCTCCTATCAACGCCTATATTAATGAACAGCATCAACTAGTCAGTGAAGAGGTTGGCTATCGTTTAGATGAGAGGAAATTTCTTGAATTACTATACACTCGATATTTTTCAGGTGGCCCAGCAACGTTAAGGATCCCTTTACAGACGCTTCATCCTAGAGTCGACAGTGAGTTACTATCAAGTATTAGGACAAAACAGATTGGATATTATACAACCACTTTCAATACACGCAATAAACAACGCTCTCAAAATATTCGACTTGCCTCTCAAGCGATCAATAACCACGTCGTTTTTCCAGGAGAGATTTTTTCGTTTAATTCAGTTGTTGGCAAGCGTACAACAGAAAAAGGTTATTTGCCAGCACCGGTTATTGTAAAGGGCGAGCTATCTGAAGGTATCGGAGGTGGAATTTGTCAAGTATCGTCCACACTATTTAATGCTGTTGATTACGCGAAGGTGGACATTATTGAACGATACTCACACAGCCGCTCTGTCCCTTACGTCCCACCAAATCGTGATGCAACCGTTAGCTGGTATGGTCCTGACTTTACATTCAGAAACCAACACAACCAGCCAATCCTCATCCAATCAAAGATCTACCATGGCACCCTTTCCATTTCTATCTTCTCCTCCGATGCATTTGAATAGAAGTGGTGCCAGTCCCCCACCTCATTAAAGCAAGAAAGTAAACACACGATCTGCGACCACATGAACATTTTAACGCTTTACCAGAGTGGGGGCCTGGCACCTAAAAAAACCAAAAATAAAAACCAGCATCCCTAAGAGGGAACTGGTTTCAATTTAAAAGGTATGTGCCGCGATTGCCGCATCGTAGATTATAGAGTTTTAAACCACACTCCTACAAGTGGGTGTCTGCAGAGAATTTCATACCTTCCTCTACGTAATGAAGGCTTGGTATTCCGTCCTCAATGTAAAACTCCCTATTTCAGCTTAAAGGTTAAAACTTTATAAAAAATGCGTACAGCGCAGCTTGTATAGTTATAATACTAGATTCATTCGTCTAATGCAATAGGTAATTCTTCCAGTCATTGATTTTCTATCCTAACATACCTTTTAATTTACTCACAATCTCATCTGCTGGTAATTCCTTCTCTCCCCCACCTTGAACAAAAGAAGGCTTGCCGCCACCTTTACCATTTATCAATGCAAGAACCTCTTTTAGTGCAACGTTTAGATTCATTTCTATATTATCGGTTCTCGCAAGAACGATTTGGATCTTATCTTCTTGTTCAACAACAAATATAATAACTGTTTCTGTTCGGTTTTCATTCTCACTATGTATGATCGCTCTTGCTAATTGTTGTAGCTCCTGGATCTCCCGTCTAACAAATACTTTCGCAATGACCTTGTTATCCTTTTCTTCTACTAATTCCTTTGCCTCATATTGTAGAAGTCGATTCGTTAGCTCTTCTACCTTCATTTCTAACTCAATAGAAGTCTTCACCATTTTATCAGTTGCCTGAATCATCTCTTCTTGTGGAGCATTTAATAGACCTGTTAATTTTTCAATTACAGCATGCTTAGCCTGAAGCTGATTGAGAACTCTAGCACCACATACAAATTGTATCCGAATATGCTTCTTTTGCTTTTCCCAGCCTAGAATTTTCACTCCAGAAACCTGTCCAGTTGAATGAGGATGTGTTCCTCCACACCCATTGTAATCAATATCAGGAATAATCACTAAACGAATGTTGTCAGTAACGGAAAGCTCTTTCCTCAAATTATAGCCAGAAAGCTCCTCCTGTGAAACCCACTTCGTTATAATAGGATGATTCGCCAAAATCATTCGATTTGCAGCTAGCTCTGCTTTTTCAAGCTCTTCGTTAGTAATACTCGGAACCTCAAGATCAATCGTACAGATTTCTTTCCCTAAATGAAAACTGATTGTTTTGTAGCTCCACACATCTTCAAAAGCGGCGGATAAAATATGTTGCCCTGCATGTTGCTGCATATGATCAAATCGTCTTGTCCAATTTATTTCGCAGAACACATCATTATCCTCAGGAAATTCTTCAACATAATGGCGAATCTCCCTATTTACTTCCACAACCTCTACTACATTAACCCCATTAATCGTTCCTATATCACACGGTTGCCCCCCTCCAGTTGGGTAAAAAGCTGTTTCTTCCAATAAAATAAAAAGTCTTCCATCATCTGCTTTCTTCTTTTGGATAACCTTTGTAGAAAAAGATGATTTATAGGCATCTTCATAATACAATTTAGTTGTTGTCATTCTCACTCCACTCACCTTACATCCATTTTCTCCAACTATAGCATAACAGAAAGATAGCGTCATTACTCACATTACACAACCTCCTTGACGCCTTATCTACACCCAAACAACTAAAGTAATGGCATATTGATAACAAATAGTCCACATGAAAAGAAAAAGTAAAACAGAAACTAACTTGAACCATTATTTCCATCTAAAAGGAGGGTCAAAATTTGACAAACCAACAGGAACATAGAAGAAAATTTGAAATTGCACATGAATTAGGCATTCCACTTCACGAGGGGAACAACGGTGAGTTAACCTCTAAGCAAGCAGGCAAAATTGGAGGGAGAATTGGCGGCAACATAGTAAAGGAAATGATCAAGCAATCTGAGGAGCAGTTGAAGAATCACTTACCTAAATAATGTCGTCTATATTTAACACTATGCTAGAGTATTTACGTAATGGATGCTTTCTTAAAAGCAATAAAAGGTTTCACAATACAAAAACAGACCTTTTACTCTGTAAGGTCTGCTTTTTCCAATCTTTCAACTTTTTTACACATCGTTTAATAAGCTCTTTAAAAATCAAATCAATTTATTGGAGCTAGCTTTTTGTGTTTTACATTTTAAAATATAATAGGTTGCTGTTGTAATAATTTGGATTGTTAACCCACCTAGTAAACATATATTAAAAGAACCACTTCCTATTTGAGTTATACCTATTATTGATAATAATACCCCTATAAAGTTTATAAACCATAGTTTTCCCATGTCAAAACCCCATTTTCAAAATTGATGACTATACCTTTTAGCATAATAACAACTAGCAATATCATCTATAATGCGAAATATCCAGCTGATGTGTAAAACAATACATTAGATTGATTGATACATTTAAAAAACACTTAGTGGTATACTTCAACATGCTTCTCAAGCACTTGAAAAGTGTAACAATAGATTATAATGTACTAATGGTGCTTGTCATGTCTTCTTATATATGTCAGCATATTTATTCACCTTCTGCACTACCTGATTAAGTCAGAAGCATAATAAATACACAATAAGCAAAAGACTCCAGAAGCACTCCATGTTAGCATAAATTCTTTCGTTTTTCTCTCATATGTCCATTCATCTATACCTCTTATAAATGTAGTAATAAGCAAATAACCAAAGACCATAACAGTTAATGGAAAAGAAAATAGTATCGCAAATATTACCAATAAAATAAAAATCCATGAAAAAATTCGATCTGCTTTTTCCAATTTAATCGAATGGAATTCATATCTACCAAAAAAGCCTCTATTTTTTATCTTTAATCTTCTTCTCATAATAAATTCAACGATCCCACAGAATAGTAATACAAAAACAATCCACATAACCATCCCTCCCTATACCTAAAATATACCATTTAACCGAATCCACATCTATTATCTTTTTCACTTTCATTCATAAATTTCTTAACTATGTAAAAACTAACTTTAACCATAGGTTGATTAACGAAAAAAAAGAAAAGGGGATACAGGATGTTTAAAAGGGAAAAAGAAAAGCTACTCTCAATCATTTGGTTGAGTGTTGGCGGAGCGATTTTATCAAGTATATTTAGTTCAATCATCATTAGTTACGTTGTAACAATTAATAAAAAAATCAACAGGCTTTGATTTAGTAATTATTGATCTTTGAATGGAGTGCAAAGTATGACAACAATTTTTGAAGCAGTCAAGGATTTTTTGCAAATAAAAGTAGACAATGAACCAAAAAACCCACTTCATGTTGGTGAGGTCATGAGTTGTTGGATGTATTTAGCTTTAATGGACGAAGCAACTATTTATATTCAAATCGCTTTAAATACGACGTCAGATGACGAGGTCTGTCAGCTTTTAAAGCAAAGCCTCAAGCAATGTGATGTACAAGGAGAAAGATTTAAACAATTTATGAAAACGGAAGGAATTCATCTACCACCTACAAGTGAACAGCGCCCAAATTCTGATCCTACCGGTGTTCCATTAGGAACAAAAATGACCGATAATGAAATCATGAACGGACTTAGTATTAAAACGGTAGCGGCTGTTACTCATTGTGCAGCATCGGCAAGTCAATCGATTCGGAATGACGTAGGAGCCATGTTTACACAATGTATGCTAGAAAAAATGAAATTTGGCACGTCGTTAAAAGACGCGATGAGAAAAAGAGGCTGGATTAAAGTACCACCTTATTATTATCCACCTGGCATGCCGACTCAACATTAAAGCTTGACAGAGGTGAAAATGTACATAAAAAATGGCAGAAACCTCTTCTACAAAAGAACGCGTGAATTCAAAAAAGAATTCACGCTTACTTCCTGCTTACTTCAACTCAACTCGAGCCTCCCCTTCAATCCAAGAAGGATAAAAATTCAAATCTATTTTTATTGGGTTTACATGCTGTCTATCTTTTAAGTGTATTCCAATCCTATGGTATCCACCTTCATGCCCTTCCATCATTCCACCTGTCCCTTCTATTAATTCACCATTCGCATCTGTAGCCTCTCCAAAAATACTGAAATGAAATTCTTCTTTTGTATTCAGTGTAAACCATAAGTCTCGTCCTACAAGCTCTACGTTTGATAATAAATCCCCTTTTGGCTGCTCGATAATTTTCTTTTGAGCGGTATCCACTAAGACATAATCATGATCTTTATCAATAGCTTGAATTTTATTAAAGACGATTGATAATGATTTAGGTTCCTTAAAATAATTACTCTGACTATAAAGTATCACTTCATCCTTGCTAATATTTGAGGAAGTAATCCCATTTGAAATCTTTGACCATTCTTCTCCATTTTCGTCTACTAATCGAATATCCTCAAAGCTTAAAAGTCGCTTCGTGTTACTCTCATCCATCTTAAGATGAATGGCCACTCGCAACGGGGTTATTGTTACTTCTTTTACTGTGATTTTTTGATTTTCGATCATGACTGTCTCATTTGGTTGGAATATTACTGGCTTTACAACTTGATTTTTCGCCGTAAAGGGAACATTAAATGTAACTTTTTCTCCGCTTATCATAGCTTCTACATCTAAAACAAATTCTTCTTCGCTAATCGGATTTCTTAAGTAATACTCAATTAAATCCATATTACCCTCTGAAGGATTTCCATAGGATAACGAATCGTACTCAATTTCATCTCCATTCTTAGTCGTAAGCTTTACTTTCCTGATATCAATGTCCTTCATTTCCAAATCATTACTAGTTTGAATGGAATAAAAAATAAACATTCCTTCCGTATCCTTTATCACTGATTCTACTGTTAGCTTTAGATCTCCTTGTTGATCAATCGCTCCAATATGCTGTGCATAATCATGTTCAAATGCAGATTGAAGTCCTTTATCATCCTGAATGAGCTCAACAAGCTTATCCATACCAGGAACATGGGAAAGATAGCTCGCGAAGGTTGGAGAAACACGAATGCTAGTTAATAGACTTATGAAAAGAATGGCTGCAGCTACACTAGACCATATCCAGGTTTTTCTATTACGTTTTACAAGTTGCTTTTCAGGTGTCTGAGTAGCCCTTTGAAAACCTTCTATCAAAGCTTGATCAATTTTATCCATTGGTATATCTAGCTCATCATATTTGTTTTTCCATTCTATCAATTTTTCTTCCTCTGGATTAAACACTTTTCCACTCTCCCTTCACTTCTATTTGACTTCTTAATGATTTTAACGATTTATATAACCGTGTTTTTACTGTTCCTTCAGGTACTTGCAGCATTAAAGCAATGTCTTTTATTTTCAGATCATGAAAATATTTCAGGAGGAGTAACTGCCTTTCATTTTCATTAATTCTCCCCATTGCTTCTTCAATCTCAAGAAAGGAGTAGTCATCAAGCTCTCCTTGCCAATCTAGAAACTCATCACTAGCAACCAACCGTCTGTTTTTCTTTAATATGTCCACACAGTAATTCATCATCATTCTAATAATCCAGGTTTTTACATAAGCTGGTTCTCTTAGCTTACCAATTTCCTGATATGCACGAAAGGTTACCTCCTGTATCGCTTCCAATGCTTGATCTTCATTTTTCAGATAAGCATATGCTGTTTTATATAGATCCACCTTATAGCTGTGGATAATGTCTAGGAACGCATCATTCTCCCCATTAATTGCTCTTTTCACTATATCTATATCCATTTTAAAGTCCCCCCTTACCATCCGCTGTTATTTATTAGACTGTTTACACCGAAAAAAAGTTTTAAAAAGTTACAGCTTCCTAGTTTTTTTATCACTGTACTACCTGAACACTCCCTGAAACCAAGCGAATGTAGATGTAAGATCTCTCGGATAAGGTTCCAAAGGACAAAAGCAGCAGAAACAAAAAAGAAGCAAGCGCAAAGCTTGCTTACTCCTTCTTCCATTATACATATACTGGTATGTGTGAGAAAGTTATCATATCAAATAATCCCTTATCCGTTAGCTTTAATTCTGGGATGACCGGTAATGTTAAAAACGACAGGGTTAAAAATGGGTTAAAATCAGGCGAAAAGCCTAATTTTTTTAACACATCCTTCACCTTTACTAGCTCCTCATTGACTTCTTGAAAAGGTCGATTAGAAAATAGTCCTCCAATTGATAATGCAAGGGAAGCTTGAATTTTCCCTTTAGCTACGTATACAATACCACCCTGCATACGTTTTAGAGTATTGATAGCTAGTATCATATCCGCATCATTCGTACCTGCTACAACTAGATTATGTGAATCATGAGCAATAGTTGTAGCAATGGCACCTTCCTTCAATTGAAGACCTTTCACAATTCCTAAACCGATATTTCCTGTGTAATGATGTCGTTCGATAACGGCCATTTTTAATAAATCCCTCTCTAGGCTTGGTTCAAATACGGATGACTGTTCTGGGAACTCTTCAATAATTTTTTTTGTTATTAAGCTGTTTGGAATAATTTCGATAACATGTGCTTGTTTTGTTGTAAGCTTCAATTCTAAATGTTTTTCTGTTACTTCTTCAATATGAACTGTTTTTTGTAGACTATCAGCCACAGGGAAGCTTATATGAGGCATGGATCCTATAAACTCTCCATTGGAAGCAACTTGGTTCCCCGCCTTATAGACAGAAGTAATATGTAAATCTTGTAAGCTATCAGTCATAAAGAAATCAGCCTCATACCCCGGAGCTATTGCACCTTTAGTATGTAACCCATAGCATAGAGCAGGATTTAATGAGCCCATCGAGATGGCCATGATTGGATCTATCCCCTCTTGAATGGCAAGTCGAACATTGTGATCAATGCTACCTTCTTTTAGCAAGTCATCTAAATGCTTATCATCAGTACAAAACATACATCGAGACATATTGTACCTCGTTACAGCTGGAAGAAGCGCTTTTAAATCCTTCGCTACGGTACCTTCACGAATAAGCAAAAACATCCCTCGCTGTAATCGTTCCTTTGCTTCCTCTACAGTTGTTGCTTCATGATCTGTTCTAATTCCAGCGGCACGATAAATATTAATACCATCCGTGACAAGTCCTGCTCCATGCCCATCAATTAATCCTGGTAGCTTTAATTTCCTCATCATCTCTGCATCTCTCGTTTTCACAGCCGAAAAATCCATAACCTCTGCTATACCAAGCACTCTTTTATGAGATAAAAAAGGGCTTAAATTCTCAGCTGTTAATGTCGCTCCGTTGTTTTCAAATGCTGTAGCTGGAACACTAGAGGGGAGCATAAAGAAAATATCTAGTGGTACATCCTCTGAGTCCTCAATCATATAGCGAATACCTTCTTCTCCAACCACATTGGCAATTTCATGCGGATCTGTAATAACACTTGTCACTCCATGAGGGAGAACCACTTGAGCAAATTGTGAAGGTGAAACAAGTGATGACTCAATGTGTACGTGTGCATCAATTAAGCCTGGGCAAATGTATTGCCCCTTTGCATCAATCACTTCTTTCCCTTCATATTCTCCAATTCCTACTATTACTCCATTATGAATAGCTACATCATTCTCAATGATTTCTCCATTAAATACATCAACAATTCTCCCATTTTTTATCACACAATCAGGAAGTATTTCCTTACCTGCAGCAGAAATATAAAATTCAATCCATTCTTTTTTATACAAATAAAACTCCTCCTTTTTAAGAGAGGAAGGTGGAGTTATAAAGTCCTAAAAGGAAACACCATCATCCTCATAGTTAAACTATTTACGGTAGTTTGGTAGAAACTTTTGGGCCATTTCCACATTATTATATGAGTCGAATGACTAGTTATAGATTGTTAAATATTGTTCCTCATTGTATAGAGTGAAATTCCCTCTGTCAATTACCTTGTTACATTATCAACACACACTTTTTTCCCTTCCCAGAGATAGTCATATAACCATTTTACTTTTAGGAAGGTTACTTGCTTATACATCGCTAAACAATCTTTATATCCTATATTATTGACTTCACATCCTCCAACATCGAGAAAGGTTGTTTTCGTTATATGTTCACGTACATGACTAATGATTCTTTTAAAACAAGAAACACTCAGACTTCCAAAGAGATTGACATAAGTATTATTATTCCATCCCACAATAAATTCCCTTTAAATATGTTTACTCTCTATTCTCTTGAAAAACAACACTTTGACCTTTCAAAAGTAGAAGTTTTTTTATTAGACGATGCATCCACAGATCAAACACCTACACTACTAAATAACTATCATCCTGCCTTCCACTTTTACTATATTCGGTGTGAGAAAAATATCGGTCGCGCTAAGATACGAAATCTAGGTATCCAACATGCTATAGGGAAAATCATTATTTTTCTTGATGCTGAGATGTATGTAAAACCAACTTTTATTCGTAATCATTTTTTCTATCATCAACATAAAGACAATTTAATAGTTACCGGAGCTATGCGCTGTAAAGCATTATATTCATGTATATATCCAAGTTTTCAACCAGAACAACTTCATGATATCAAGGAGATCATCAAGGAAGATTCAGAACTTTCATTACGTTTTTCACAATGGCTTAACACATTAACAGAAGCATATCCTTTACTTACATTTCAAGACTTTGATAATGGAGATTTCGAAATAGTAAGCTTTGAAAAATCATCATGGTTTACCCTCATTCCAGAGCAATACGGTCCTGAATTAGAAGGATTCTCCTTCCCTTGGATGGCTTTTTTAACTGGGAATGTCTCATTGAGGAAGAATCTTTTAGATAAAGTTGGTGGATTTGACGAAGAGTTTGTTCTTTACGGTTATGAGGATTGGGAACTTGGCTACCGCTTATTTCATTCGGGTGCGGTCTATATAGCAAGCGACAAGGTAAGTAGCTTTCATCAAGAACATCCTATCAGTTCAGATAAGTGGCATGAAGCAATCGAAAATTATTATCTTTTCCTAACAAAACATCCGGATATTGATGTGCTTTTTTTAGGAATTGAGCTAAGTCAACTTGCAAGTTTAATTGAAATGAACGATATACTCATTGAATATCGATCTTTGCTGGAAAACCATTTAGAGGAATACTTAGTGTTTAATACACTATTCATCCAAATTCTTGTAACGATTGTTTTATTGTTAAAAATAGACTGTATGCATATCAATATTTTAGGTGCAGCGGGATTTACTGAAAAACAGAGGAATGATCTGATACAAGAGCTGAGTAAACTGAAAAAGTTAAATAGTTACAACAAGTTAGCTGCATTCATTGGAAAAATCATTTCCAGTTAAAACCAAAGTGGAGGAGAGCCAGATGAAAGTATCCATTATCACCAGTACCATCCGGGAGAAATTCTTGGAAAATATTTTTAATAATTATGACCAACAGCTATGGAATGAAAAAGAACTAATTATTATCCTAAATAAAGATAAGATGAACCTTAGACTATGGCAGGAAAAGGCAGAGAAATATCCAAATGTTCGAGTATTTCAACTCCATGAGGGAGCCACATTAGGGGATTGTCTTAATTTCGGTATATTGAAGGCTCAATATGATTATATTGCTAAATTTGATGATGATGACTATTACGGACCGAAGTATCTTTCAAATTCCATGGAAGCATTTAAAAATAAAGAGATCTCCATTCTTGGTAAAAGTTCTTATTACGTATATTTTTCAAATCAGAAAGCACTAATGCGTATTCAAAACAAAGAAAATACGTTTGATGATTCTGTTTCAGGAGCTACTCTTATTTTTAGAAAAGAAGTATTCAACAACGTTCAATTCCAAAAAAGAACAAGAGCAGAAGACTACTATTTTATTGTAGACTGCAAAAAGAAAGGTTATAAAATATTCACAACATTTAAAGATGATTTTGTTGCCATACGATATGATAGAGAAAATCACACATGGCAAATCACTGACGAGGATTTTCTCACATGGGGGGAGGTCGTTACTTATACAGATGATTTCAAGTCTTTTCTTCCCCATCTTACTTAACAGCTTTCTCTTATTAGAGAACACCTGCTTATGAAATAAGACACAAATGACTAGTTAATGTTCGTACATTGTCATCATTTGTGTCTCAATGGACTTCCCATTTATAGCTTTAGGTCTAACTTTACCTACACTAGGAATACTGTTATCTGCGAACAACATTCACCTGTACCTGATAAGTCCAGAATATATCAGCATTCAATGAACCTTGTTAATCCTCTGATTCATTAGTGGAGGTTTGTTCCGTATCATTATTTACTCTCCCTAACTTTGGAAGTTCATTCTGAATTAGATCATTTAATAAATTTTTTAACGCTTCTTTTTTAGGATTTTTATTTCCTGTAATCTCTTCAACTTGTTCCTCTGCCTCTAACTCTGTTTCCATTTGTGCCAAAGAATTATTTGTGATAACACGTTCTTTACCAAGGAATAACACATTTTCAATTGGCAACAAGAGTTTATTGTTTGCTGATTGAATAAGTAAGCTTTCTAGCTTTCCGTCCTCTAAATTAAAAAAATAATCAGAAATGGTACCCGAATGCTCCCCACCTGTTGTGATTACCTGTGAACCAATTAAAGAAACCATTTTATTTAAATAAGGAATATCGTCTAATCCTAGAATCGAAGCTTGGTTTTCAACCATAACGGCGAATTCACCCACTCCGGTAATCTCATCATACGACAATGCTTTAAATTGAACTTGCCAATCGTCCTGCCCGATAATTAAATAATTAACCGAACTTTCGTCAGGATTAATTAACAAGTCTTTAATAATCCCCAGTTGTTTTCCGTTAGCTATACATATAACCGGTAAATGTAACAATTCTTTAGCCTTTTTCATTTTTTAGCCCTCCATTTTATAATAATACAGATAAAAACACGTTCACCATTGGCAAATGAAAAACACTCTACATAGGTAACTGTATTTTTATATGAATGTTTGGGCATATATGTGCCATTCTATTCTTACTTTTAAAATTTCACTCAAAAGTTACATTAGAGAGTAGGTCTTTCTTTGTATTGAAAGGCTGTTTTCTCATGTTTGTTTCTTTCTTAAAAAACAAAAAAGTACATGATCCTCTGTTTATAAAGGGAGAGCAGCTCTTTTTTTGAATGTCTTTAAAATGAATACTTACTAGCAACAAAGTCTTTTAGAAGAATCGCTTATAAGACGTTTCCAGAAGGAAAAGGCCGAGAATGTTTGAAAAGGATTGGTGGAGACAGCTAACGTGAATTAATTCAGGAGTAATTTACATAAGCGTACAGCAAAAGGGCTTCGCATAGTTGCTAGCCCTTTAATTTATTAGTTCGCATTTTCAATTGCTTTTTCTAATGTAGATGTAATAGATACTTTTTCAAACGAAATGCCAAGTTGAATGGCTGTTTGTGCGATTTCAGGGCGAATACCTGATAAAGTCGTTTGCACACCCAGTAAGCCTAAGCTTTCAATAATTTGAAAAATTTGTTGAGCAACCATCGTGTCAATCATCACCACACCAGAAAGATCGATAAATAGGTGTTCAATATTCTTCTTAGCACATTGAGAAAGTGTGTTCTCCATAATATATCTAGCACGATCCGTATCAATGTCACCAACTAACGGCAACACAGCCGTACTTTTATTTAATGAAATAACTGGAGAACTCAACTCCTTTATCATTTCCTGTTGCGCTATAAGTCTCATTTGTGAATATTTATCATGCTCTTCGGAGAACTTTGTCATCACAAGAGAAAATGCATGGATGATTAAGTTTCTCCAATCATTAATTATTTCTTCAGAGAATTCTTCTCCAAATTCTGTAACAAAACGTTGAAAATGGATTAAATATTGCTCCTGTGTTCTGAAAAATTCACGGAATATGTAATGAATTGGTGTTTTTAGATGATTGTCATCCTTTGCAATTCCTGTAATCCAATCTTGAAAATTCTCAAGCGCATCTCGATCATTTTCTAAAAACAGCAAGCAAAAGCGCTTATGAAACTCATGATTTTCTTCTTTAAGATATTGAATAACCTTAGGATCGTTCGTTGAATATATGCCTGTTGGGTCGCTTTTATCCAAAGAGTTATACCATTCTTCCGTTAATTCCCATGTCTGATTAAACATATACTGATATAATCGTTTATTCGCTTCCATGTTCATCCTGCTTTCTCACAAAATAATTAATTAATGGATTAGTGCTACTACCTAAATCCTAACTTACTATATTTCAAGAGTAAAAGAAAGCTTTAAGATGCTAAAAGGTGCCTGTCCCCCAGCACTTTAAAGCACTGAGGGCCAGGCACCTTCTTACAGAGGTTGACGTTTATACTTTGCGTTTTATTGGCTAACTTTCACAACCGTTCTCCCTCTTACCATACCTTGTAGGATAGTCGGGAGTACCTGTGGTAATTCCTCTAAAGTGACTTCGTTTCCAATCTCCTGAATAGAATTTGGTTTTAAGTCTGTTGCAAGACGATTCCATAATTCTATTCTGAGCTCTCTTGGACAGTAAACCGAATCGATCCCCAATAAATTCACTGAACGAAGAATGAATGGAATAACTGTCGTAGGTACTTCTGAGCCACCTGTTAAGCCACTTACAGCTACAGATCCTCCGTATTGAATATTAGTTAGAATGGATGCTAACTGTTCACCGCCTACTGGATCTACTGCTCCAGCCCAACGTTGTTGACCAATCGGTCCTTTCTTCTCAGGCAGTACCTCTTCACGAGAGAGAATTTCTTTCGCGCCCAACTTTTTCAAATACTCATGCTCTGATTTTTTACCAGTACTTGCCACAACATGATAGTCACGTTTTGCCAGCATGGAAACAGCAAAGCTACCAACCCCGCCTGTTGCTCCTGTTACAAGCACAGAGCCATTAGAAGGAGCTAGTCCATTTTTTTCAAGCTGATGGATAGATAAAGCTGCAGTAAAACCAGCAGTCCCAATAATCATCGCTTCTTTCAAAGTCAAGCCATCAGGTAAAGGTACTACCCAATCCCCCGGTACACGTGCAAATTCACTATACCCTCCAAAGTGGGAAACACCTAGCTCATAGCTAGTCACAATCACTTGATCTCCTTTTTCATACCTTGAATCTTTAGACTCAACGACCTCTCCTGCTAAATCAATACCAGGTATAAAAGGATATGTTCGTACAACCTGTCCATTCGGAATACTTGCAAGTCCATCCTTGTAATTCACACTCGAATAATGTACTTTTATCGTCACATCACCCTCAGGTAAATCGTTAAAGGAAACCTCTTTTATTCCTACTTGAAAATCATTATCTGTTTTGTTAACTACTAAAGCACGGAACTGTTCATTCATTGTCATTCCTCCTTCGCTTGTTACATCTGTTATACACTAGCATGATTATTTAAAACCGGTCAATTAAAGTGACTCCGGTTTCTTCACTTAAAAATCCTGTTTAGAATAATTGATATAAGAATCACTTTTAACTGGGCTGTGAGCATACCTTAGCTTTAACAATTTACTTAAATGTTGTC
This sequence comes from Bacillus weihaiensis, assembly GCF_001889165.1. Taxonomy (GTDB): domain Bacteria; phylum Bacillota; class Bacilli; order Bacillales; family Bacillaceae; genus Metabacillus; species Metabacillus weihaiensis. The sequence goes on from NZ_CP016020.1 coordinate 2,801,774, forward strand.
ATTAAATATCTTATCACTTGCACGAGAGCTTCTGATAAGTGAGCAATACACTCCCTGCACAAAGGAGATCAACCGATATTTCACTTTCTAAAAACGTTTTCGCTTAGATTGTTGTTAGTTAAAAGTCCCAAGTATCGAATGTTTAACCTATGTATGGAAAAGCCAACAAAGAAGAAGAAAAGCTACAATCGTACGAAAACTGAAAAACTGACCCATATAAAATAGTGACCTCATAAGAATTCCATTTTAATAACCAAGCTATTCAAAAGAAGCAAAAAAAAATGACCTATCACTTAGGTCAAGACATTAAACACCTTTTATTATGGCCCCGCAATCAAAGCATGCTTGATTTTTACCATTCTTTTTTGCCTTATATAATAATTCATCCGCTTGCTTTACTACTGTATAAGAAGATTCATAACGATTAATCCCCTTAACTAGCCCAATACTCATTGTTACAGAAAAGGTTGTTTGATCATCTGTAAACGTTAATTGATTTAATTCTTTAAAAATGCTATCCAGGTAGGCCATTATTGTGATCCTATCATCTGTATAAAAAACAAGGGCAAATTCTTCTCCCCCATAGCGAAAGCAATCACCAACTGAAGGTGGTACTGTTTTTTTCAGCATTTCTCCAATCTTCATTAATACTTGATCACCTGTAACATGTCCATACTGATCATTAACCTGTTTAAAATTATCGATATCTGCTAGTACAACCGACATCTTCGTCGTATTCTTATTCATGAAAGCTTGTTTTAAAGTATCTTGAAAGTGGCGATGATTATAAAGACCAGTTAAATAGTCGCGAATCATTAAGTCTTTATATCTTCCTTGTAACCTATAATGATACCTTTCTCTATTCACAATTAACGCACCAAAGAACCCAATAATAAATAGGAACATTGTATTTAGAATAAAGATGAAGAAAGAAAACGGTTGTAACGGGTAGTCTACTATAAATAGACCCACATAACTCAAGATCATTCCTACACAAGAAATAACAGCCCCTTTTATGCCCCAATAAATCGTAGCATGCATGACAATTAAGTATGAGATAGGAAATAATGGACTAGTTACACCACCAGAAAGAATAAGGAGCCACATCAAAGCGATATAATCAAAAAGAATCCCAGCCTTCATGATAGATGTAAAGATTTTATGATCATGACTCACTTTTGCTAGAGCAACTTGTGAACAAATCATGTAGATAATGCCAAAAATCAATAAATAGTTAAAGGTTTGGACGTTAAATTTTGCAATTTCTGCAATAGGTCGAAAATTAAAAATAAGAAAAGCTAGTAATAAAAAGATCCATCTAAGCAATGAGAATATTTGTTCAGTACGATAATCAGTTAACAAAAAGTGATTTTTCTTCATTGAAATTCTATTCCTTTTCCATTAATCTATCAACACATATGCCTCTATGATTAGACTATTATACCACACGTATCAAAGGCTCCTATTGGATAAATAATACAAACATAAAGAAAGATAGTGTGTGGTTGATTTAACTTACATTCTGTTCAATACTTTTAACAAATTCATTATGTAGTACCCTATACATACTTAACGTATGAAGTTGAAAATTGGATCACTTTTACAAAACTTTTTTATATAAAAAAGATGCGAACATTCACATCCTCTTATCTATCGGCAACAATCACTTTTTTGTTTCGTGCAAAATTTTTTTAGAGAATACGAGAAGCAAAACAAAGCCAAGTGGTAACATTAGTTGATTGAATTCCAGAATAAAAGCACTGACCAAGATAGACACGTATAGCCTAAGTGCTACTATTTTCATATAAAGACCATTATAGTGATCATACTAATCATAAGCTGAATGAATCCATGTAGAATACACCTCTTAAACTCCAGTAAAAAATGATTTATATTTTTTTCGCAAACAAGACTCTATCTTGACTCAACCCATCATAATGCGAAAATACAAATACTCCATCAACAACCTTGTCCCCTCTAGCCATATCAAATCCCATTTTCTTATGAAAAGCTATCGACGATTTATTAACAGGAGATGTAATCGCACGAACCGTAGTAATCCCTTTTTCCTTTCCTTTCTCAAAAAAACAATGATAAAGAGTCCGTCCAATATTCTTTTTTCGCACTAGAGGATTTACACCTACAAAATGAATATACGCTTCCTGCCTATGACTTTGAGAAAAGAACCCAATTAAGAATCCTACGATTTCCCCATTCTCCTCTGCAATAAAACTTGTTTCTTGAAAATGTATAAAAAATAATCTTGGTAGCATATCAGACATCTGCCTTCCTCCCCACCAATCATTCAATAAAGGTGATATGAGGTTAAAGTCAGCTCCGGTTACCGATCGAATGGTTACCATTGAAACCTCCACTTTTTCTACTAAAATTAGGTTTGCTTATTATTCATTTGTTTTAATAGTTCAATCATTTCTTCCTGTTTTTCAATAGATTTTCTCATCTTGCCTTCAATCGATAATATACTTATAAACACAATTATTAGTAGAACAATAATAAGCATTATGTAACATCTCCTAGTTAAAAAATTCTACTCCGAGCGATTATTCTTTTGTATAGATGCTCTTTCTTCTTTGCTACCCACTGACTTTTTCCATACGTGAGGGCATGGATGAGAACTAAAACTACGTATAAGGTCATGCCTTCATTATCATCATATCGTTGATAAAAATTCATAATAATTTCCCCATATAATATTCATCATAATGATGCCCTGATATGTAGAGAGAATTCCGTTTTGTTCCTTCTATTTTAAAGCCATGTTTCTTATAAAGTGTTAAGGCTACTTCATTTTTTGTCACAACCGTTAGTTCAAGACGTGTCATTTGATTGTTTCTCGCCCAGATTTCTACATTTTTTAATAATTGTGTTCCGATACCTTTACCTCTATAATTCTCCTTTATACCTATTACTAGATAAGCGGAATGTCTGTTTCGCTTAGCATTTCCTCCAATGGCAAGTAAATACCCAATTAGCTCATTTTGTAGCTCCGCAACGAAAATAATAGATTGGTCTATAGTATTCATTTCTTTTATTCTCTTCAAATGAAGCGCTTCATCAAGATTTCTCTCACCGGGTTCCCAAAGCATATAGGCTGAGCTCTCATCTACCTCTTTAAGTAATGTTGTAAATGCCCTTGTATCTGAAGGATTGATTTCTCTTATATTCACGATATCTTTCACCTTTTATTTTCACTCGATAATGAGCATTTCATTGTGGTCAAAACGCCAGCCTTCTGAATATGCTACTTCCCAATAGTAGCCGTCAGGGTCTGAGAAGTAACCACTATATCCACCCCAAAAAGTAGAGTGTGGAGATTTTTGAATGATCCCGCCCGTTTTTTCAGCCTTGTTCAATACCTCATCCACTTCCTGAGCAGACGTAGCATTATATGCTAGAGTAAAACCTGGAAATCCACTTCTCTTAGGAGGTTGTTTAGCATGACTATCTTTTGATAAGTGCTCTATCGGATATAGAGCTAGCCTCGTTCCAGCATTCTGAAAAAACACAATACTAGGATTACTTTCTCGTATACTCGTTTTAAAGCCAAGACCATCTCGATAAAAATGAAAAGATTTCTGGAGATCTTCTACTCCTAACGTTATAATATTCACTCTGTTCATTTCTCAAAATCCCCCCGAATGATCACCATGACCACTCTGTTGGTTAGCACCATTTTGATTCAAGACCTCATTTAATAGTTCAGATTGAATATTTTCGTCAAGAGAAGACATCCCTGTTTTTCTGCCAAAGAACAAGACGACTCCACAAACAATTGCTAATGGTAATAAAAAGTATATCCAAATCATGTGATTAACCTCCTGGCTATTTAAAGACTATTTGTCATTGTAAGATTCGTTTCTATTACATGTTCCATTCCTCTTCATAAGTATGTCGGTGATATAAATCATTTGTGTAATGAGAAACGACATTAAAAAGATAAGTATAGTTCCCATAATGATGATAACTTCCTCAGCTGGATCTCCCCCACCCATAACAAACATCCCAATAAGAATAAAAAGTAAAAAGCTACTAAATAATAGTAAAAAAAATATACCTAGATATTTCATGACCACTTACAATCCTCCCTATTTATTTATCTATTCATGAAAAATTATGATTGTTTTTTAGTTTTCAGATAGACTAAACTGTACGTATTACGTATTAAGGGAGATGATCAATTGATATGTGCAATATTCAAATAATAAGCTACAATGAATCCTACTTACATGAGCTTTCAAGCTTTTCTTTACCAGAGGATCAAGTCATATTCACGGCTTTACCTCTACAAAAACTAAACAATACAGCTAATTCAAGTGAGATTAGCCACATGATCATCCTCGCTGATGAGAAACCAGTAGGATTTTTCTCTCTTGAAGAGGGAGAAAAACGCGATAGATATACAACCAATAAGAAAGCAAAACTCCTTACAGCATTCTCAATCAACTTTGAGGATCAAGGTAAGGGCTTTGCTAAAAAAAGCTTACGCTTACTACCAGCCTTTCTCAATGAACAATTTACAGAGATAAATGAAGTTGTTCTCGGTGTAAATAAAAGAAACATTGCCGCTAAGTCTCTTTATCTATCAAGTGGCTTTAAAGACCTAGGGGAAGTGTACGAAGGACTAAAAGGCCCTCAGCATATTTTACATCTAACGCTTTAAAGGTTCCTATACAATAAGTGAACAAGAACAATGATACAAAGCCTTTCCTGTTCACTTTATCCATCTCTATCCTTCAACAGAGTCATTTATTACATCTTATGCATAAGTGCTCACAATCCTAGTCTCTTTCTATCATGTATTCGCTTAAAAGAAGGCTGTTTTCGGATAGATTATTAGGGACTTCCTAAAAGAACCAAATCCCGGTTTTCCCCCAGGTAAAAGGGGATTCTGTTTGTATAGGGAGAGCAGTTCTTATCATTCTTCCTAACCTTGGTATAGGAATGAATGATGACTAAATAGCAATTTAAGAAAAGATCCTAAAAGAAAGAAGCCTTCGGTTTGAAATAACTAGCAACACTAACCATTACTATTACAATAAGAAAATAGGGCCAATGATGTGAGTACTTCTGAATTTCACCTTACCTTCATCATACATCCAGTTAACAGAATATTCCACAGATTTTTAACATTTATTTTCCTAAATAGATAATTCTAAAAGCTTCATCTTTTCCTGATCAATCTCCTTATAATACTTAAGTAAGATTTCTACACATTTTTCATGCGTCATCTCATATGTTCGTGTAATAAGGGCTGACCATGGATAATCTTTATTTTGAAAAAGCCCGCCTTGATAGATCTCCTTTAATCTTTCTGAGACTTCTATAGACAACTTATTTCCAGTAGAAAGCTGTTCAAACTCATACAGATCTACATTTGCGGTCTCTTCAACCTCTAAATAATAGGCCTGATTCATGGAATGTATGGAGATTGGGAGATTGTACTCATTAAGCGTTTTTTTCATTCGATATATGGTATTGTGGACGTTATGAACAGCTCTTTCACCATCTTTATCAGGCCATAAAACGTCTGCTAATTCCCATTTACTAATAATCTCTTCTTTTTTTGTTAATAAGTAGGCAAATAATTCTTCTGTCTTCTTTGTTGGCCATTTAACAAGCTTATTTGACTCATTAATAACTTGAAATGACCCAAAGCATTTTATCGTCACTAAAGGAATCATACTTGATAAGGCTTGGAGCTGCTGCTGTTTTCTTGTCGTTAATCTCGGTGCTAGTTCGTTCAAATCTTCTAATGTCACTGGCTTTAACAAATAATCGCTAGCTTCTACTCGAAATGCCTCCACAGCATATTGACTGTAGGCTGTAGTAAACACAATTTGATTAGCCTCATTCTTAATTTTCCCTGCTAATTCCATTCCATTTATTCCGGGCATCTCAATATCAATAAATAATACATCTGGATGTAAGAGTGGTATTTCCTTTAATGCCTTTGTAGAATCTGTATACATACCAACAATGTTATAGTGATCTAGTTGATTAAGATAATACCTCATCATTTCTAAAATATGGGGTTCATCTTCTATAATGACTGTTTTAAGCATGACTGTTTTTCACCTTCAATTTCATTATCTTTCGTTCATTTATTCATCTAGTACATTTTCAAATGGCATATCTACTCTTTTCTTATTGGCCACTTTATCAAGACCTTTGTACCTCTATTTACCTCGGAGTGAATGGAGAATATTGCTCCGTGCATCTTTTCTAAACGGTTTTGGATATTACGGATTCCAAACCCTTTGTCCTCTTGATTATGATTAAGAAGATGAGTTATTGTACTTCGATCAATCCCTATGCCATCATCTTCAACTTTTATAGAAATGGACGTCTCATCTTTCATGATGCAAACCTGGACTTTACCAGCTTTTCCTTTTTTGAAAATTCCGTGTCTAATTGCATTTTCCACCATTGGTTGAATGAGCAAAGATGGAATATATTCCTTTTCGACACCTTCATCTATACAGAATTCAACTTGAAGATAAGGTAATCTTGTTTTCTCAATTTCAACATAGGCTTTAATGAGTTTTATTTCTTTTTCTAAAGGAATCATCAACCCTTTTTGATTATTTTCAAGTATTAGCCTTAAATAAATCGTCATATTTTGAACTAAGGTTGCCGCTTTATGTGGATTAGAATAACAAAGGGAAATAATCGTACTTAATGAATTATATAAAAAATGTGGTTTTATTTGTAAATTCAGATAAGCCAATTCATTATGATTTGCTTCTTTTTGGACTTCCTCTAATGATGTCATTAAGTTAGACATTTTTATCGCCAATAGAATAATGAAGAAAATAAGAAAACCTACCATACCATATTCGTGAGTATATCCTAGAGATAAAGCGGAATCTACAACTTCTAAAACTAGGAAAAGAATAATAAAACTAAAAGCTATTATAAGGGTTATTAACTCATTTCTTTTTATCCTAGAAATACCTTTAAATACAAAATAGAAAAGCCTACTAATAATAACAAGGAGAATAACTATTGCTATTGTCCATGCTAGATGGATAAATAAGCTATAATAAGGATATGGTGTGAAAATAATGACAACCATATATAGGAGAAGTGGGCTAACTAAGGTAACAACCATCCAATTAGAGATTAATTTCCTTTCCAATTCTCTCATAGATAATATAAAAAAGAGAACTGAGCCAAATCCAAATAAATCTTTTATTTTATAAGCAAATGTAAAAGGTAAATCAGGATAGACTTGCAAGAGAATCTTATCTCCACCAAATAATATACTTACCATTAAGACAAAGAAGTAAATGGCTGAGAATAAGATAAACTTACCACCTCCACATCCTCTCAAGATATAAAGAGTTAGATGATACATACTAAAGAGCAACAGAACCATACACAAGCCAATATGAATACTAAAGGTTAGATTATCCAAGAGTGAGATATCATTAGAGGTTCCTAGGTAGATACTTTCACCTATACCCATATCCACAAAGGTTTGATTTTCAACATGAATAAGAATTTCTAGTTGATCTTCTTTTGGTTCAAAATAAGCCGCATAAGGTGTATTTCCAGCACTACCTCGTTGATTTTCTGTTGATATGGTTCCACTCGAAGAGATTTTTTGATCATTAATATATAGAGTATGTGCCATTCGAATACTTTCTGTCTTAATCCCTAGTATTCTCGGAAAATCAGCTTTATTTTGCGGAAGCTTCACTTCTAAATAATAGGTTCCCATCCCCCGTCCTTTAATAAAGCTCGGAACATCAATGATTTCTGCTTTTGGATTATTTATAATCTCATCCACTTGAAGGAGTTCCCCATCTACATATTTCCAGTATCCATCTAAACGAATTACTCCAGCCTCCTCAAAATCCCATTCTTCTAAATGTAATACACCATTTTCAGCTAAAGGATTTTCTGGATTAGTCCTTACAAAACTAACAGGTTGACTTAAAAAATATAAAGAAATAAATCCTACTATTAATACAAGTAAATACCTCATTTTTTTTGAAAAACTCGGTTTCAACTTCCTACCTCCTTGTTTGTGAGGATATTGTGAGAATAATAAGCTACTCTTATTTAGGTACTTTGACTTAGTTAAAGAGGTGTAATATGGAACATTTCATGTCAACTCATACTGATCATAACGTTCTTCTTATGCTTTTATCTTATCTTATAGCCACTATATCGGCATACGCATCAATAGATTTAGCACGAAGAGTAAAACATTCTAAAAAGAAAGAGAAGCTTATTTGGTTAATCCTTGGTGGGGCTGCACTAGGTATTGGGATTTGGTCGATGCATTTTATCGCAATGTTAGCTTACCACTTTCCTGTACCTGTATATTATCATCTTTTTCTCGTCATCCTTTCGGTTATCATTGCAGGAATTGGGTGTATTTTAGGGTTTCTTATTGTATCAGGACAATCTCTCCCTTTCCTTCGCTTTGTATTAGCTGGGATTATCATGGGCTCAGGGATAGCCACGATGCATTATGTGGGGATGGAAGCCATTCAACCAGTTATCATTACATACAATGATGTTCTATTTTCCATTTCTATTTTCATTGCTATTTTTGCCTCTATGGTCGCACTTTGGATTGGTTTTTTCTCACCTTTCTCAAAAAAAGAAATGGCATGGAAATTAAAGCTTCTTTTCTCTATCATCATGGCATTTGCTATAACCGGAATGCATTATACAGGAATGTCTGCTACGAATATTTCAGGGCACGCTACAAATCTTGAGTCATATTCAAGCTTACTAGATACAAATTTACTAGCATGGATCGTTGTAATTGGAACTGCTCTCATCTTTATCTGTCTATTTTTCTCTCTTTCTTTTGAAAGGATGTACAAAAAACATGAGCTTGTACAAAGTATCATCCTTGATTCAGCAGTAGATGGAATTGCCGTAACCAAGGATGACGGCACGATAATTCACGCCAATCCAGCATTCTATCAGTTAATGAATAGTGAGGAAAATTCAACCAACAAGAACTATTTAGAGACGTACCTCTCAACATGTAATCAACATTTCTCTTTTCATCAAGAATATCATCTAAAGAAAAATGATCATATTATTGAAATGAAAAAACATCCAATTATTGGTGAACATTTGCAACAGTCCTTATGGTTTTTTCGAGATATTACAGAGCAGGTGAAAGCAAAAGAGCGAATTGAGTTTCTTGCTTTTCACGATCCTCTTACTCAACTACCTAATCGCTATAAATTAGAAATGGAAATAAAGAAGCAAATAGATACAAACACAGAGCTGGCATGCATTTTTATAGATTTAGATAAATTAAAATTTACAAATGACACATTTGGTCATAATGTTGGGGACTCTTTACTCTCGTTCGCTTCTCAAAGATTAGCGCATGCACTAGAGGTAGGCGATTTACTTTCAAGAATCGGAGGAGACGAGTTTGTCATCATCCTTTCAGGTAATCGCGTTAAAAAAGTAGATGACGTTGTGCAAAAATGCATGTCTGAAATGGAGGTTCCCTTTACAATCAACGGTACAAAAATACGTGTCACGATAAGTGCGGGTGTTTGTGCTTTTCCACAGGAAGCAAAAAACATTGAAGAGCTTTTACGATTTTCAGACCTAGCCATGTATGAATCAAAGCGTAACGGTAAAAATCGTGTCACCTATTTTAATTCATTGTTAAGTGAAAAAATGAGACGTGTACATCTTATTGAAAAAGAAATGATTCATGCGATGCAACATAATGATTTTCACTTATTATTCCAACCGAAAATTCAAGTACCTACAGGAAAAGTAGATAGTGTAGAAGCACTTATACGCTGGAATCATCCAGAATTGGGCTTTATATCACCCGGAGAATTCATACCAATTGCAGAAGAGAAGGACCTAATCTGGTCAATAGGAACCTGGGTTTTAAGAGCTGCTTGTAAGCAATGGAGTGAATGGAAAACAAAAGAAATGGTAGATATGAAAATTGCTGTTAATATTTCTCCGCTTCAATTTTCGAAGGATGACTTTCTCCCTATGTTAACCTCTATTCTCGAAGAAACCGGGATGAATCCTAAAAGATTAGAGCTAGAAATCACTGAATCTTCCTCGTTAGCATTTGAAGAGCAAACGAGAAAAAAACTTAAAACAATACAACACATGGGAATTAGTATATCATTAGATGACTTTGGTACAGGTTATTCATCTTTTAAGCATTTGAAACAGCTACCTATCGAAGTACTGAAGATCGATAAATCATTTGTTGACCACCTTATTGGAAACCATGATCAAGAATCAATCGTTCGGTCAATGATTCAGCTAGGCCACAATTTAAGTATGAAAGTACTTGTAGAAGGTGTCGAACATAAAGAGCAAGCAAAATGGTTAGCTAAAGAAGGATGTGACATGATTCAAGGATATTATTTCAGCAAACCAATTCCGCCTGACCAGTTGACCAAGTATATAATTGATCAGAAATCTAAGGAAGTAGGAGTGACCTTTTCGTATGAATAAAAACAAATTAATGCTTATTCTCTCATCTATTATGGTATGTATCTCGTTTCTTACGCATTATTTACATAGAAGCATTGGGTTTTTAAGTGACTATGTTTCTCTAAATAACTATGGAACTCTTTCTACTCAATTAATGGTTGTTCAAACAATCTTATTACTTATCCCTGCTCTTTTTTTACTTATAGCTTGGCTCCTTTATGCTCTTAAAAAAGGTGAAAAACTATTACCGTGGTTCATTACGTTTTCACTTACATTTAGTAGTATATCCATTATAGCCGGTGGAAAAGGACTAGTTGAATACCATTTCTCTATCTTTCTTGTCATTGCCATTATTTCATTCTATGACAAAATCAAGCTCATCATTGGTAGTACAGGTATTTTTGCAGTTCAGCATTTAGCAGGTTTCTTTTTCGCTCCCCAGTTACTATGTGGAACGACAGATTATCGTTTTTCTCTTATACTCGTTCATGCTTTTTTTCTCATTCTTATTAGCTCAGCAACCATATGGTTTATCCATACAAAACAAACAAAAACTAGGTTATACGAAGAAAAAGTAGCGATACAGCAAATGGCTATAAACAAGATTGTCATGAACTTAAATGAAACCTGTACTTCTATCTTAGATTATACAAACCAGCTAGCATCAGGGTCTGAGGAGTTAGCTGCTGCTGGTCAAGAAATTACTGCATCTATTCAAACAATTGCCTCTGGAACCGACAGTCAAACTAACAAACTACACTTAGGCGTTACTAGTATTTATACAATGTTAGAAGAAATAAAACGGATTTCTTCCTATACAAAGACATTAAATGAACATGCACAAAGTACACGTTCACACGTACAAACAGGAACAGCATCTATTCAGTCTATGTCACGTCAAATGAATAGCATCTCACTCGCATCCAACAATGTGAATGAACTTATTACTGACTTAACTAATTACTCATCTCAAATCGGTCAATACGTCGGTGTTATTTCTAGTATTGCTGATCAAACGAACTTATTAGCATTAAATGCATCGATAGAAGCAGCTAGAGCAGGAGAACAAGGGAAAGGCTTTGCTGTTGTAGCAAATGAAGTACGCAAGCTTGCTACACAATCACAAGGATCAGTAACTCAAATTCAGGATGTTATACTCTCAATTCAAGAAAGAATTGAGAATGTGTCTAGTCGGATGACCATTCAAGTAGAAGAAATCACAAAAGGAACAGCTCAATTGGAAAAAACAGACCATACCTTCCAAGAGATATCACATGCGTCAGATTCTGTTTCGAAACAAATTCAAGACATGACAGAGGCCACAAGCTTATTAGTAGATCATTCTCAGAAAACAAATAGCCTAATTGAGGATGTTTCAACAATTACGTCTACCTTCGCAATGGATATCGATACAATTTTATCTACAACTGAACAACAAACAGCCTCTACGGGAGAATTGAATGAAATTTCATCCTCTTTACGCGATTTAGTTGAGGATTTAGATAAAATCGTGACAAAAATTAATTCTTCCATCGCAAGCACTAACAATAAAGAATAACGTAAGAAAAGGACAAGATTCTTGATTAACCTAGATTAATAGTAGAACTTAAACTAAAAGTTCATTTTTCATCCAATTCCAGAGGCTAAGCGTTGGAGCTAACCAATGGGAAAGAAATTCTAATTATAGACCACTTTTTTAATCCCATTGCATTAGGAATACTAGCTAAAAAACATTGTGCCAAAACAACACTGCGTACAGAGCTTTATTTTGCTATCAAGTAAGAAAGGAGCTTGTTCACACTTTGCTCCTTTTTTTCATCCTTATTTCCTTAAACATTACACTTTTTCAATAATAATTCGATCTGCACTACCTAAGTGACCTTCTACTTCACCTAGAATGTTAGCTTGCTCCTGGTAGGCTCCAACCTGAACACCATCGACTATAACTCGATAGATAGGCTTCTCCGCTTGTTTTTTTAGATTAAAGGCTTTTTCCAGACCGTTAACATGACCTCTAGCAACCTTCTCCCTCCATTGAGCACTTTTTAATTTGTTTGCATCTGATTCATTATCAATGAACCCATTCTCTGTTAGTAATGCAGACATGTTTGTTTCCCGTAAAACATGAAAATTTGCTTTCTTTTTCCCCCGATTCCTCAAATCATTAAGCTTTGTTACTTCTTCATGTAAAATAGCACGATACGTTGCAGTACTTGACGAATCTAATAAACTATCATGAATATAATCTTCATAGCCATTTGCCGATCCATTGAATGCATTTATATGAAGTGACAGATAGAAATCTGCTCCATAGGCATTTGCTTCATTTGTTCGTTCTGTTAAGCTTTTATCAACATCTTTCGTTCTACTCATCTTCACTTCGACATCTTTGTATTCATTTATAAGCATATTGCGTATGCGTAAAGCAATATCTAACACAAGTTCCTTTTCTTCTAAGCCATTTCCCACAGCACCAGGATCCTTCCCACCATGACCTGGATCCAAATACAACTTAAACACTAATACACACCTCCCATACATCTCTTTTAATCGTGACCCTAGTATAGAATATGTATGGAGAATTTTATTGCTTGTATGGATATCCTAGTTAATATATACCTTTTAACATTAGGTGATGTAGGTCAAAGCTATGATGTCTACATATTTTACAGGTCAAAAAAAAAACGCCTTACACTTCATTAGGTAAGACGTTTTTTTCAACTGATAATTTCCTTATGGTTCATGCCTCTACATTTCATTTCCCATTTAATGAGGCTAAGATGCTTTTTGAGTTCAATTACTCGGTTATAATCATAGAAGGAGCTTCTTTTTTTATGTACTTTCAGTTGCTTTTTATATTTCATATAAATTGAAGTTAATTCTTCATTCTGTATAGAATTTAGTTCCATCGCATTCACCCTATTTGAAAAAATACTTTTTCATTATGCGTGATTCCTAGTTGATATTCAAGTTATTTTATCCTTTTCAATAGAAAATATACATAAATTTGTTCATTTTTTGTCGGGTTTGACAGAGACAATTGTAGCTTTCGTGCCGACATGACTTCGAATAGCCTTTCTAGCTTCAATTGATGTTTTAGCTTTCACGGCTTCACGATATTTTTTCCCATCAACTTCCCATTCAACCTGAAAGCATTTAGCACCACATCTCACCATACATCTTCCTTTCTGCATCTAGCTGGTAGACTTAATTCTCTCTTATAAAACGCCAGTGGTTATCAACTGTTCCTTAACCCGCTTTTCTGAAAGATTGTTATATAACCGGCATAATGCTGAGGGAAGAGACTCAGTTTTTATTTCATAAAGGGAATTGAGTCGAGGAAGAAAGATGCCAATAAACTTCAATTAAGGCATTTTCCTTCCTTTTACTTTATACATCAAGTTTACGAAATCAGCCATCATTAAAAAAGGAATACACGAAAAAACCTTTATACGGAATAGAATAAAGGTTTTTTCGTCATTTTTCAATTAATGTAGAACAGGTTCTTTTTCACTTAAACCGAGCGTCTCAGCAGTTGAAGCATGAATTTCTTTAAAGAAGGATGGATTTTCTACTAACGAGATTCCATAGGAAGGAACCATCTCTTTTATTTTATTTTCCCACTCATTTATATGTTCTGGGAAACACTTTTGTAAAACTTCAAGCATGACATGGACAGCAGTTGATGCACCTGGTGAAGCACCAAGTAAGGCTGCAATTGAACCATCTGCTGCACTAACAACCTCTGTTCCAAATTGCAATGTTCCTTTTCCACCAGCTTCTGTGTCTTTGATTACTTGAACACGTTGACCCGCCACTACAATATCCCAATCTTCAAGTTTAGCAGTAGGGATAAACTCTCTTAATTCCTCTATCCGTTTTTCATTCGATAATAAAACCTGCTGAATGAGATATTTAGTTAATGACATCTCTTTTACTCCTGCAGCGAGCATTGTCAGAACATTATTTGGTTTGACAGATCCAAATAAATCTAAATTAGAACCCGTTTTTAAAAACTTCGGTGTGAACCCAGCAAATGGACCAAATAAAAGGGACTTCTTCTGATCAATATAGCGTGTATCTAAGTGCGGTACAGACATTGGTGGTGCTCCAACCTTCGCTTTACCGTACACCTTCGCATGATGCTTCTCAACCACTTCTGGCTTGTTACAGACTAAAAAGAGACCACTAACAGGGAATCCACCAATCTGTTTCGACTCTGGAATGCCTGTTTTTTGTAATAATGGCAGACTGCCACCACCACCACCTATAAAAACGAACTTAGCTTTATGGTATTCCGTTTTAGCGTTTTCAAGATCCTGTACCTTCACTTCCCAAGATCCATCTGCTGCACGTTTAATATCTTCCACGCTATGTCTATAATTCAACTCGACATTTTGTTTTTCAAGCTGGTCAAATAAAATTCTTGTTAAAGCTCCGAAATTAACGTCAGTTCCACTATCAATCTTAGTTGCAGCAATCGGTTCCTTAGAAGTACGCCCCTCCATAATAAGTGGAATCCATTCGTTTAGCTTGCTTTCTTCCTCAGTATACTCCATCCCCTCAAATAGGGGATTTGTTGATAGCGCTTTAAAACGTTTTTTTAAAAAAGTAACATTGTCTTCACCTTGGACTAAACTCATATGAGGAATTGGCATAATAAACTCTTGTGGACGTTCAATAATCGACCGTTTTACAAGATACGACCAAAATTGTCTTGATAATTGAAACTGTTCATTGATTTTTATTGCTTTACTAATGTCAACAGATCCATCCGCTTTTTCGGTTGTATAATTCAACTCACAAAGCGCAGCATGGCCTGTTCCAGCATTATTCCATTCGTTAGAACTTTCTTCTCCTGCATTTGCAAGCTTTTCAAACACTTTTATTTCCCATTCAGGTGCTAACTCTTTTAGTAAAGTACCTAAAGTGGCACTCATTACACCGGCACCAATTAAGATAACGTCTGATTTTTTTGGGTTGTTACTCATGATACCCCTCCTATCCCCTATTTCAAGAAAATAGGCGCTTTCCTTAGATGTCCTTTTCAACCCGCCACCTAAAACACACCATTTTCTTATCTCAAAATAATCATCTCATACTCTATTATATCGTTTTACGTGTGAAAATATATAGTATTATCTGATAATTATATACTATTTATCTCTTGTAAAAAAGAGGGAATATGTGCATATTCACAGGAAAATAAAAATCTCCCCATCCTCTTCCTACTATTATATGAGTTACAATAAATATTCAGTGCTTTTTTTATTTCTATAAAATAAAATTTAACTTTAAAAACTTTTTTTCATAAACTTATAACAAAAAACACAGTCCTATTTATGAACTGTGCAGTCAATGAATATTCTTCCATTATATTGTGACCATTTGCGTATCGTAAGCAAATTCAACATGTATGTTTAATGCCCTAAGCTTTATCTCCACTTCTTTTAATTCTCTATAGCTTAATCCATTTACTTTCTCAATATGGGTTAAGATAACTCTTCCTGCATTTAGCTCCTGAATCATTTCTAAGGTCTCAGTAAATGTTGCTTCAACCTCCAAAACAGGATGGTCCTCAGCTAACAGTCTCTCTCCTGTTAAAGGATGGATATCAAATACCCCTGCTGGTAAAATCGCCAAATCCACACCCACTAGTGATGGATCAGGTTTCCAGTTATTCAATTCGTCCATAACTATAAGGACTCTTTTATCCTGTTGTTCGAACAAAAAGCCATATACGTAATCTTCGGCCAACCTAAAAGGAAAAATGGTCGTCCCTTTTAATGAAAGAGTTTCTCCATCATGAACGATTTGTGTATGAGCAAACCCTTTCCATTCAAAAAACGTAAGATGCTCACGACTACCTAAATAGGTATGGAAATCCTTCTCAACCTGTTCTGGTAGATACACATCTACCTTCTTATGCTTCGGTGGATGTTGAATCCAATCTGCACTTATTGTTTCAATTATTCTTCTTCCCATAACATGATCTGGGTGCCAATGAGAATACAATACACCTTTTATTTCGGAGATAGTCGAACGATTCACCTGCTGATAAATATCCTCTGGTGTATCAATTAATAATTGAAGGTCATGAACAAAAATGCTTGGACCCATTCGGCTATATGGTACGCCTTTTTCTTTTGCTTCTAAACAAATGTGACAGGTACATAATGGTCTTGGGGTAGGTATTGCTCCACCTGTACCGAGGAATTCAATTTTCATGTGTGCGCACACTTCCTTATCTCTTTATCACTTCACCTATACTTTTCCCCTTGCTCTTTTCTTTTTTTCAATAAGACTTCAATTGCACTAACGACGCATTTTATAGTTTCCTATACAACAAGAAAGAAAACAGCTGCTCTCCGTAGGTAGCTTACTTTTACACATTACTCTTTGACAACGAGTGTATCAATATACGGATCTACTTTTTTTATATCAATATCTTTATAATAATAATGTATGATATCTGTGTACGTCTTTCCCTCTTTTGCCATTCCATTTGCACCATATTGACTCATCCCCACTCCATGTCCATGTCCCAAAGTCTTTATTAAAACAGTTTCTCCAGCTTTTTCTAGCGTAAAGTCTGTTGATTTCAGATCTAATAAATCCCTTACTTCTTTTCCTGTGAAGCTTTGTCCTGATATTTCTATTTCTTTCACTCTACCTCCTTTAGTTTTTGCTATGACTTTTGCAAAAACACTGTTCGTATGGATCTTCACTCCAAGTTTTTTTTCAAATTGTTCTAACTCCAACACTATTTGATCATGATAGTGAGGTGATTGTTTATCCCAAGGACTCTCTACACTTCGTAAATATGGTAAAGGATAGGACCAGATTTCTTCTGAGTTTTCTGTGTATCCATTACTAGCAGAGAAGAAAGAAGGATCAATTGGCTCTCCATCATATGTTAAAATGAATCCCCTAGTCGCAAATACGGCCGCTTCGATTTTAGACATATACACGTCATATTGATCCTTCCAAAGTTCTTTTAATTCTTCCTTATTTTTATAAGCTTGATTAAACTTACTTTGATCCGTAATATCTGTATGACTCTTCCTTCCCCCACTAAAATCAGATAGTAATCTATTAACAATAAAAGTTCTCGCAGCTAATGATTGTGCTTTTAATGCCTCAAGCTCGAACGAAACAGGCATTTCAGAGGCTACTACTCCGGCAACGTATTCTTCTAAAGCTACTTTTTCGACTAGATTAGACTTCGTTCGGTAAACAGCTACTTCTACAGAAGCTTCTGTTGGAAATGAATTTATAGAAGGCTTAAGTTCCTTAGGGTTCTTAACGATATCTTCTACTTGAAATACATTTGTTTTACTTACGAAAGGACTGACGATAACAGATGGAATAATAAGGATAATCATAATAAGTGATGCTAGTCCACCAAGAATGGATATATGTATTCTCTCCATAGTTTCCTCCGGTAACAGTAGTACTAGTAAACTATGATTTCCCACCTTGATTTATTACATTATTTGTCACCATCTATGATGGATCGATTTCTTTTACTAATTTGATTTCATCTTTAATTGGAATACCGTTATATCCATTTATAGGAATACTTGGCTTTCGTTTTCTTGCTTTTTCCACCGCTTGGTTCAGGATTGTAGCAATGGTGAATCCTCGTTTTTGGTAAAAAGCAAGAGCTGGCAAATTGTCGTTTGTCGTGATAACCGATACTTGCTTACATTTATGTTGCTTCGCTTTCTTTTCTACCTCTTTCACTAGCCGCGAACCCGTTCCCTTGCCTTCAACTACACTATCTAAAGAAATAATTTCACACTCTATTCCTTTTATTTTGTATGTAATCAATCCCATTATTTCATTCTGGTCATTTTGTGTGAGAAAACCGTCTAATGTGCTGCAATCATATATACCACTAGAAAGAACCATCTCAGATCCGCCCCAGTGAAGGGTGAAAAAATCAATTACTTGGTCTTTTAAGGATTCATTTATTTCGACAAGCTTTAGGATCTTGTTACTACTATTCCAGTCTTCTCTTAACATCCCCATTTTTATCGCATCATAATAGATGTCATTTACGATCCTTGCTTTACGAATACGTGCCTCTTCCCTCATACCAATTTTTTCTGCTACCTTCATCATTCTTGTATTACCTGACCAAGTAGACATGCCAAGTCTATGAAGATTCGTTTGAGAAAATAGAAAATCAATCCATAGCTTATAAGCTTCAGACCCGTATCCACCATTCCAATAATCACAATCAAATATGACGATACCGGTCTCTAGCCAGTTTGTCATTCGGTCTACCCAGTATGAGCTAACATATCCAGTTACTTTTCCATCTATGATAATAAGCAATGAAAATGGCACATGTGGAAACAGCTCATTTTCCTTCAACCAGCTTTCTCTAAATTCCTTCTTTGTCATGAAAGGCTCTGGGATATAAGGACCATTCCATTTCTTCGCTTCTTGCTCTTTCTCCTCATATTTCCAATAATACAGTTGATCGACTTCATCAGTGTCCACTGCTTGTTTAAGTCTTACCTTTTGCCCGTTTAGTTGAATCAAACGAACCCCTCCTTCCTACTTATAGCCTTTTATCTTAGGACCATCCATACTCATTGTATTTGCAAGGATGAGATAAGCTAACATTGATACTGGTAGTAAGATAATAAAAATCACTCTTACAGCTAGCGGAGAAATACCAAAAAATTCACCGATCCCCCCACAAACTCCTACAATTGATTGATTAATAGAAGATCTTTTTAGTGTTTTATACATGATGTTACTCCTTTACGAAAGATTTTCAGTTATGACACCTCTGGGAGAAGCCTCTTATAAGGAGACCCTTTAGGCGGAAAATGAATGCCTGTAAGTATCCGAGTGCTAGATTTTTATCTGTATAGGGTGATTCTCTCTATATTTTTCAAAAACTCATATTGAATAGCAATAAGAAAAAAAGCCTTACTATATAAGTTAGCATAGGAACAGATGAACATTACCTTCTTGCTTTTCTCTCGAGAAAGAACATGAGATAAACAAGTATGAGAAAGAGAATAGAGCCTCCAATTAACCAATTTGAAGGGATCCCAAGAATTCCATTCCCATATGCATACTTCTCTCCCCGTATGGCTTTTAAGTACGTTCCATCCTTTACCTCAATCGCAATAGCTACGTCAGGATCGATTCCTTCAATTGAATAATATTTCGTCCCTACACCATAAGCATTTGAAAAGTTCCCGCCATACTGCTCCATATCTGAATACCTTGTCACTTTTCCGATATTATTTTTTACATTCTTGACTTCCTCATCACTAACAACATAAACGTACCGATCCCACACTACGAAAGAGTATGGCCAACTAGTTGCATAGGAGATAACTGGTAGGACTAGGAGAAGAACGCCAATCACAAAACTTTGTTTAACCTTTAAAACCATACTTATGATCCTCCTCCTTTAGCGAATCCGTCTCTATCCTAAAAATCTCTTTTTGCAAACCACGCTTTTTTCTGAATGATAGTTCACCATGATCACCAAGTATGTACCTATTAAACTTTATTTTAAGCTCGTCCATCCAAAGGCAATCTCTTCAACAAGTACCCCACCAATGTCAATTTCCTTTTTATCTATTGGAACTCCTTCCATTTTTTCATAAAATAATCTGGAAGAGTTTTCTGCTATTACCCAAACGACCAGTGATTGGATTTCTTTCGTTTTCAAGTCATTTACTACTACTTGAAAGAGCTTCTTTCCAATTCCTCTCCCTTGGTATTGCTTTAGGAGATATATGGCGTAAAGCTCCCCTTCATATTTTTCATATGTTCCTGTTCGTTCCTTCCCACCTGATGCAAAGCCGATGACATCTCCGTGATCATCTTGTACAACATACACACCACCATTTGGGATGACACGCGTCCATAACTGCCGTTTTTCTTCAATTGATAAAGTAGATAAATACTTTTCCGGCACTATCTCTGTATATGTTTGTTTCCAGCTTTTTATGTGGACGTCACTTATTGCTTCTACATCTTTCAGTTGTGCTGATCTAATTTTCATTGTTCATTCACATCCATTCGGACTTAATCCTTCTTATTCGTAACAGCAAAAGCTTCTTGTCATATAAGCAGAAGGATCGAGCTCCTCACCTTCAATTACAATTGCCGTTAGACCATTGAGAGATTTTGTTTCGTGCCATTCTCCCTTTTTCCAAAAAACAGCATCTCCCGCCTGAACATTCCAGAATTTCTCCAGCTCTCCTCTTACAAGTCCACACCCATGCACAATAAGGAGCAGCTGAGCGGTAACAGCTTGGTGAAAACCTATTATGCCATTCTCCTCCAAATACATAGAGGCAATATGAACTGGTTTTTCTGTATGTAAAATTCGTGACATAATAAAATCTGATTGAAATTGCTTAATCCGTTTTCCATTAGACTGTGTAAAAGAGTAAATCTCCATGATAAGCCCCTTTCTAAAGTAAAGTTCAAGGCATTCACCTTTCGTGACCAAGGTTGGAGATTTCTATGCCCTTCCCTTCATTTCTCTTAAATAAACTAAAAATATATACACGACGATAAAGATCACAAAGGCACCTAGTAAATAAACACTTAGCCAACTAGTAACCCCACCGATAACCTCGGATAGGAAATATAAGATGATAGGAATAAATAGAATCATAATGAACCCGATAAGTGTTTGAATGACATTCAATACATAGTTTTCTTTTTCTGTCTTTCTTCGTTGAGTTCCTGCCAAAAATTTAATACAAAAATGAAGAATAATGAAAGAAAGAACAGGTAATAAAAGTAAGTAGCATTGTTCCACTTTATTCACCCCCTCCAGATTCTATTTACAGCTACTTTATGACTAACCGTCTCAATCTTATACACATCTGGATTACTTAGTTTCTCCCAATCCTTAAAACTAAAAGTTTCTTTTACATGCTTTAAAAGAAGCGACATCACATTCCCATGTGTCACAATGATAATATGCTTGGAATCCTCTTTCCTTACCTCATCAAAAAGGGAGACAATACGATCCATCGCTTCTTGACTAGATTCTCCTCCTTCGAACCTCAGGTTTACATCATCATACGTCTTCTTAAGCTTTGAATACCAATCTAGTAAGTTTTTTGTACTTAACACTCGTTCTCGTAACCGATCATCCACTTCGATTTGTAGATTTTTCATTTTGCTTACATTTTCAATTGAATGAATTGCTCGTAAAAAAGGACTAGAAATGATTCGGTCCACCTTTATATTTGAGAAAAACTCACCCAACTCCTCAGCTTGCTTCAGACCTTGTTCAGTTAATTTAGCTTCTGCAGCTTGCCCAGTTGCTTCACAATGTCTCACGATATATACTTTCCCTTGCATGTATATCCCCCTTCATTCTTCAGACAATGGTTCTTTAACACTTTATGTATGTTCTATTCATGCCTACTATTAATCTACAATTCTCTCATGCACCTCAGAATATAAGCGCAAGCGCCTTGGTCCTCCTTGTCCAATAAGACGATTTAAAATAGAAGGTGCTCTATGGCTTAGCTAAACACTGAAACAACGTACTAAATTTTTATTCTTTCTATTACGTTAAAAACTTAAAATATGATAATATATGTTAGTAGTTACATTTTCTTCTATTATTATAACGCAAAATTAGTTGTTTTCGAGGTGTAAGATGAAGAATGACCAAAATCATTTTGATTATTTTTTTGTTTTGGCTTTCATCCTTTTCTTTGTTGTAAGCTGTATCAGCATCTATCATGCACAGGTTATCGGGGAAATGAAAGAAAATGTATTACTAAAACAAATTGTCTGGTACGGTGTTGGGGGCATCATTATTTTTGTTGTGATGTTATTTGATATGGAACAAATTCAAAGACTTCGTTGGTATATTTATTGCTTTTCAATCTTTTTGTTGATTGTTCTCATACTCTCACCAGAATCAATAGCACGAAAAATCAATGGAGCAAAGAGCTGGTTTACCTTCATCCCTGGTATCTCTTTTCAACCATCGGAATTGTCCAAAATTGGGTTAATCATTTGCTTAAGCTACGTCATTTCACAGGCCGGACCATCGTTAATTAGCATGAAGCAACATCTGCTTCTTTTAGGTAAGATGACGCTTTTAACCTTTATCCCGATCCTCTGCATTATGGGTCAGCCTGATCTCGGGACATCACTGGTCCTCCTCTTTATCTTTGCAGGGATGGTCCTTGTTTCAGGAATATCATGGAAATTAATTTTACCGGTCTTTTTAACGTTACTGATTGTTGGTGGAGGATCCATTTACTTGATTCTCTTCGAACCGGACTTCATTAAAGCGCTTGGTGTAAAACAGTACCAGCTAGGAAGAATTTATGCATGGTTAGATCCGGAAACGTATAAGCAAGGTGATGGGTATCACCTCTATCAATCCTTACTCGGAGTTGGTTCTGGACAGTTGCAGGGAATGGATAACAGTGATGTTCATATTCCTGAAAGCCATACGGATTTTATTTTCAGCGTCATTGCAAATAAATTCGGCTTCTACGGGGCAGGTACCGTCATTTGCTTATATTTTTTCTTACTTTATCGAATGATTCGTTTATCCATTGAAACAAAGGATTCATTTTCTTCCTTCGTTTGTATTGGTGTCATCACGATGATTACCTTTCATACGTTTCAAAATATCGGGATGACAATAGGGTTACTACCGATCACTGGAATTCCTCTTCCTTTTATTAGCTATGGAGGAAGTGCCATGATTGGGAATATGCTCGCACTGGGACTTGTAATGAGTATAAGTCTGCGAAATAAAAAATATTTCTTTGATTCATAAAAAAGAAAAGCTATAGCTGAAGTGTGCAAACTTTCGGCTATAGCTTTTTTCGATTGTAGTAGCTTGTAACGACCATCCCCATTAATCCTATAACGTTAAGGCCTAAAGCAAGCATTCCATAAGCCATCCCAGACCAACCTCGAATTGCCAATATACTGATAAAAAACAAGATTAAACTTCCTAAGGAAACGAAATAAAATACTGAAAACAACTTAGATTTTCTAATAGACCCCGTTAAGGTTAAAGTGAAAACTAGACTAATTATGCCAAAAATCATATACACCTTATTCATACACCTCTATTTATTTCTCTAAAATGACAAAATCCTTCGTTTTGTAAAAATCAATCTGATGCTTTACTGCAAATTCAAGTAACTGATTATAGGCGTTTTCATCGGACTCTATAACATTTCCTTTTATATTCATACCCTTATGCAAGATAATCACGGCACCTTTTTTCATCCAACCAACTCGAATACATTTCCTAAATAAACGGAAAGTAAAAACAAAAACCTCATACACTAATTCCTCGTGATGAATCGTAAACTTTAATCGAAATGAACCAATAATAACAGCAATCAGCAAAAATATGAACTGTGTATTTTTCTCATGGATTGTTGTTTTAGTTTATAACAAATTTAAGTTGATTGAGCGAAAGGTGCGAGACTCTTGCAGGACCTGTGGGACAGGTGAGACCCCGCAGGCTGATAAGCTGAGAAGGCTCACCGCCCACCCTGCGGACGCGAGCAACCTGTAGCGAATATCAACAAACACATACTCATTACAATACAAGAGAGGTAAAAAAAGCAGTTTAAATAAAACAAACGAATTACCAAAAAAATTTGATATCCAAAGAAAGACCACGAGAAACGCAATGTTAAAAGGAAAAAGGCGCGGTTCTAGATGATACGTCAAAACTCTTCCCTCCAACTAAATATTATATCTCCTTATCATCCATCGACCTAGTGGATAGATGAGCATCACTGTAGATAAAATAAGCAATATCCTTGAAATCAACTTTATCCCACTTGTCGGTGAGCTAGTCATTACTCCACTAAACAACAATACAAGGGAGCCAAATAAAAGAAGAAAAAAAGAAACCTCCTCTTATGCCCCTTACATAATTGATAACCAATTAATAGAGCTAAATACACAGTGCTAATAATCATCATGATAGGAAAGAACGGATAATACTTTGCAGCATAAATAAAATAATCAATTTGTAAAATTTCCCTACCGTTTTGAACTGGTCCATCAATCATTCTAGTAAATAGAGCAGAATATCTCCATTTACTAGGGTTCTGTATAATATTGCTGCCTTCATACCAGGCCATTACTGTTGCAAAAAGGAGACTAAGACTACCGATACCGAACTGAACAATCATGTTAACCTTCAATGAGGATCACCTCCTTTTAAATAAGGCTCTTTTCTTAAAACTTGTTGCTATTTAGCATTTATTTTTAAATAATATATTCAACATTCATACCTACCACCAAGATAAGTAAGCAAGAAAAAGTGGCTCCTTTTTACAGACAGAAAACCTTTTATCCAGGGAAAATATCCGGCACTTGGGATTATTCTAGTAAGCTGCAAACTATGAGAAATCAGTCTAAGATAAAAACTCTTCCATCCTTAAGGCTCTATCATCTATCTTTCTTCTATAATCAGTGTATAGAAAAGAAATCAATATAACGAGCAAAATAGGAACCGTCATAGGAATCAACCATATGAACTCATCTCCTACATACGATCCAATGATAAAAACAGCTATTGATATAATTGGAGCAAACCAATAGTATGCTTTCGCTTTATAAAGCCAGCCATACGGAAAAAAATGAGCGCCTGTAACAATTGCAAAAAACACAATAAATTCATTAGGGTTAGAAAAAAGCATCCAAAAAATAATGGGAAAGTAGATAAATTGAGCTACATTAAGAATAAGGCCTAAGCGACTTAACGGATTTTCTTTGTCATTCCATTTCACCTTGATCATCCTTGATAACAGGATTGCTAGTGGAAGCATAAGACCTGTCGAATATAAAGCAAGAATATTTTGCAGCCCAATTTTCATAGGCAAAAAATAGATGATGGTCATTAATACACATATAAAAACTCCTGAACATAAAAAGGAAATTCCATTTTTAGCACTTATAGATACATCGTTCCTTAAATCAGTTATATTCATTATCATATCGTCCGTTCCCCTTTTTCCTTTTACTTTCCGCATGAAAACAATAAGAATAATGGTATTCTCATTCTTCGCTCATACTCCTGCTTATCCTCAAAAAAATCCGGACTTGGTGTTCCTTCTCGGATATCATGTATGGTAAAACCCGCTTGCTTTAACAATTGAAAATACTCCTCAATTGTTCGGTGATACTTCACTACGTTTTTGCCAATCCAGGGCTCTATCCTTTCACCACTTTGAAAATAATCATCTACTAACCAAGCAGTCTTTTTTCCTAATGCTTCAGCACTTTTCGTTGAGGAAAGTAAGAGGGGATGCTGTACGCTGAAAACAAATTTCCCATCATCCTTTAGAGAATAATATACATTTCGAAACACTGTTTTTAGATCTTGAAGATAATGAAAGACTAATCTAGATACAACCAAATCATATTGCCTCTGTTTTAAATCTATCGTTTGTAATGAGGCAAGCTGAATTTCTCCTCCGAGTTCACTTACATGATCTTTCGCTACCCTTACCATATTTTCCGATCCGTCTATACCTCGATAGGAAGTACATCCTCTACTCAATAATTCATTACCAAATCGTCCATCTCCACAACCTAAATCTAGTATTGTTTTATCCTTTATATTCCCAATTAGTTGATGAACAATTGGACCTTCTATTACATTGTTCGGACTATTATCTCGATTTCTACGATTTAAAAAGTCTTCAAAAAATTGAGGATGATCATAAACAGATGCTTCTCTATACACATACATACCTCCTTTTACTCCTCACGAACTACTCCTGTTATATCTTCTTCTACTACTACTCTCCTTTTCCTATTAATGAAGCTTTTTCCTGATCCCCATCCTATATCTAAAATACCTTCTCCATTTCCTGTAGATACACATTTCATAACGGTTTCTCCGTCAATATGA
This sequence comes from Bacillus weihaiensis, assembly GCF_001889165.1. Classification (GTDB taxonomy): domain Bacteria; phylum Bacillota; class Bacilli; order Bacillales; family Bacillaceae; genus Metabacillus; species Metabacillus weihaiensis. The sequence continues at coordinate 2,828,169 of NZ_CP016020.1, forward strand.
TCTAGTAGAACAGTCAAAGAGGCCGTGCTTCCATTTCGAAAGAAAAAGTTATCAAAAACCAGTGTTGTTATCTCCTTGTCTTCCACTTTCTTGCTATCAAAGAAAACAAGTAACTCCTTTACTTCTTCAGTTTCAATGAGCTTTATAGCTGCCTCAAACGGAGTAAGTTGTCATATAAACTCCATCCGTATACTTTTTCATCAAGAGCATCCTTTCTTAGCTGGTCTTTCTCACGATTACTCAATCATGATGAACAGTACATCTTTTTTTAACTTGTTAGATTACATCTATTTTTTTAGAATATATAGTCAACAACCAGCTATTCGAAAACACCCCTTACATAATAATCACTATATTTTACCATATCATGCGTACCCATTGGATAAATTTCACAATAAAGACGGGTTTAATCTTAATAGTAAAGAATTCCTATACACAAAAAGCACAATTCACTCAGAAATTGTGCTTTTCTAAAAAGTAAAGTTATCTTACATTACCTCCAAAAGCTTCAAACACTCCTTTAACTTTCGGGACAACGTAATGACTTCCCTCACCTTTCTTGACTTCTTCCACCATCATCGCAATGAGAAGCGAAGGATTTTCTGTGTTGTATGCCACAAACCAACCATTCTCACTACCTGTAGCATCTTCTTTTGATTGCTTAAGCTCAGCTGTTCCTGTTTTTCCAGCAAGCTGAATTCCTTCTAAGACAGGAGAATGACCTGTACCATTGGGATGTTCAATTACTTGCTTTAAATCCTGTGCAATTATATCCACTTGTTCGTTTTCTAGTATATTTTCCTTCCAATATGTCGCTTCTGTAAAATCTGTATTTACCTCTAAAAATGGCTTCACCATATTTCCTTCATTGAGGAACGTAGTGTATGCTGCTGCCACATGGAAGGGACTCATTTGTAATTCTCCTTGACCATAACCAGAATCGGCTAAAAGTGTCTCACTAGTTAAACCATTATTTGAAATGGTTGACTTATTCATCGGGAATGGATAGTCAATATCTTCATCATATCCAAAGGACTTTAACCCTTGTGAAAACTGATCCTCTCCTAAATCAAGAGCTAGCTGAGCAAAGTAGATATTATCTGAAAAAACTAAAGCACTTTCTAAGTTTACATTTTCAACTCTATCTGACACTCGTGTTATGGAGTAATTCCCCCAGCTTTCGTCTTTTTTCCAGGTTTTACCCTTAATTATTTTTGTATCATTAGGTGTAATGGTACTTGTATTCAAACCAATCGCTGCAGTCAAAGGCTTAATCGTTGACCCAGGGGAATACGTCTTATTAAACCTTGCCATCATTGGCTTTTTAGGATCATTTACTAATCCATTATAGGCTTCTGAAGAAATTCCAAGTATAAAGTCATTAGGGTTATAAGAGGGACTACTAACAAGGGCTAATGTTTCACCTGTTAGAGGGTGAAGTGCAACTGATGTACCCATATCATCTTTAAGCTGATCATAAATGGCTTGCTGAATATCTCGGTTAATAGTTAGTGTAATATCTTCTCCATTTGTAGGCTCTTTTTCAGCAATAATCTCATCTGTATCTTTAATAGAAATAATGGCCCCTTCCTCACCCTTTAAGCGATCCTCATACACTTGTTCAAGTCCAGCTTTTCCAATCATTGAGGTTGCATTGTAGCCTTTATCCTTTAATTGTTCTAATTGTTCAGCAGAAATGTTCCCAATATACCCCGTGAGATGTGCAGCCGCTTCTCCAAGTGGATACACCCTCGATTCAACATCCTGTTTTAAGACCGATGGAATCTTCATAAGCTTTTCATATAACTCTACATTTGTTGGATCTATTTTCTTAATTGGAACAAATAATTCAGGCTTTACCCATGCTTGGTTTAATTTACCCTTTATTTCCTCCACACTGATATCTAGTAAAGTTGAAATCTCTTCTAATGTTTCATCTTGATTTTCTGGCAGGTCTCCAGGCATTATTCCGATTTCATAGGCAACACCATTTACCGCAAGACCTTTCTCATTTTGATCAAAGATTTGTCCTCTAACAGCAGGGATGGTTGAGACCTTCACCTCTTGTCCAGCTTCTAACTGTGGGAAAATCATGCTTGGACTCCATTCCATGAACCATTCTTCCTCATCCGCTTGCTTCTCTTTCACTACACGAACTTTCTCATCAAAGGAAATGTTTCCAGCAATTGTATTCATCGATAGTGTAAAAGAATACGTTTGCTCCTCATCTTTTTCTTTACCGTCCTCATCGGGTTGAATGAATGTTACCTCTAATTCCCTCGCAGAAATTCCTTCATAAATATTTTTATACTTGCTTACAAATTCTTCTTCGGTCACTTCACTCTTTGTACTTAAAGAAAGCATGCTATACATATCTGAAAACTTTTGGTCATTCCAAAGCTGTATGTATTCACTTAATCGTTCAGAGGCTGTTGGTTTAGTTGAACAACCCCAAAGAAAAATAAAAGACAGCAAACATACAACTAGTAAATAGGTTTTTCTCATACGCAACGTTCCTCCCTACTCATGATTTATCCTACGTCCCTTTTAGATTTTCTACCTTAATTCTTTTACAATTTCTAGTTTTATAGGTTCATTCTAACATATCGACTCGTTTAATGGATAAACTTTACAAATCTATATATCTATGTCTAAAAAAACACCTCTAATCCAGTTAATTAGAGGTGTTTTTTGCAGTATAATGCAATTTATTGAAGTGAGATGGAAAGGGAATACTTGTTATGTAAACCATATTACCTTTTCTTCCTCATCATGATCAAAACATCACGATCTATCAGAAAGAGAAAGTCGACGATCTTTCTTCAAGTTCTTTCATTATACATTCAAAAGGAAGGAACCAGAAGAACATGCGCAACTAGTTGAAAGGGAAAAAACGGAAATGCTTCCTACCTAATAATTTCTTTCCCACTCATCCGCCTCCTTATTAAAATTGAGGGAGGATGATAAGTTTAAGTACAGGTGCCTGGCACCCCTTCATCAGCATTACTTTGAATAATTCAGTTGGACAAATGCTATCAATTCATTTTCATCTTTAATAGCACGCTTCGGAATGATATAAGAGCTAACAGAAGAGTTATAGAAATAAAAATAGTCACTGTCTTCCTTAAACTCTTGAATACCAGACCAGTTTACTTTTGTCTCACCCGTTGAATGGTGATCTGAAATTCCCTCTTCTGAAAGAGTCATCTCATGTTTTCCTACTATGCCATCGTTTTTTCCTTCTTTCAACATCTTTTTGGCATTCCTTTTAACTGTATGATAAAAGTATTTTGGATAAAATAAAAACCAAATAATAGCCATGATGGCAAAAGGGATAAGCATAAATAAAATCGGAATGTCATTTATTGATGAAAACAAAAAAGCAATGGCAATAAACATGATCGGAGTTAAGTAACGTTGAATAGCTAAGGCATGACGTCCCGCTTTTGAATTTTTCAAATGAAATAAATTAAAATGTAAGTAATCCTCTTCCGTCAAATGATACGTAATTCTCATGTATTATCTCCCTCTTCTTCATTCAAGTTAATAGTAAATTCATCTTGCAATAGTGCTCTATACTAGAATGCAGCTGGTCCATGTTGTATAAGAAATTCTATATGTATAGGGTGGATCAAATAAAGAATTATCTACCACACCTCAAGTAACGTATCTCTAAATATCTGATTTAACTCAGCTGTTGGGTCATAATCTTGGACGGTAAGGTTTTCGCTAGCATTTTCCAAATAAACAATTTGCTCTTGTAAATAAGCAAGTGTTGATGGAAAAAAATCCACTTTCATTACACCAGCTTTTTTATAATGAAGGATAGACAGTATCTCTTCTTTTATTTTAAACTCGCTAATGAATTCCTCAACTAATTTTATGAATTCAATTGGTGGAAAGGTCTGTTTTTCCACAATCCATGTAGCAGCCAAGATGGGTCTTAATGTAGTAAGATACTTTTTAATAGATAATTGTTCATCACGTACTAGATCCTTAAGATTTCCTTTTGCCATATGTAGATAATGATAGTAACATGCATGTGATGCAAATACGTTAGATTCAATAGATTTCATATGTTCAATGGTCGAAAAAGCTTGATAATAAACGTTCGAAGAATACAGCCATTCTAATAATCCTGGATTTGACTTACGAAAGAGTCTCAGCGCCTTTGTTAACTCCCAGCCACTAAGATCTAGAAGTGGATCAACTTGAATAGATAGAGAATCATTCACGGGTATCTCTAGCACATCTCTTTTTTGATCAATTGACAAATACCACTCTTTTTTATGAACATAAATAAACCTCACATCATAATCACTTTTTTCAGATGGAAAACCCCACGCACGACTTCCAGACTCACAAGCGTAGAGCACCTTCACTTCATAGTCTATTTCAATTTGCTTTAAAACTTTTATAATATGTCCCTTCACCTACCCACCTCCTGTACACATTCACAATAACTACCTATCTTTCTAATATAAACGAACGTGTTAAAAAAAGAATCTTTTTAGAGGTTCTTTATTCTAGGTTTTCTATAAGTTAGCTTAGTCACTAATGCTCTTGCTTGTATGAATAAAAAAAGGTTAACAGTTCTTACACTAGAATTATCATGGAAGTAACAATCTATACGAATCAGCATGTTTTCTAAATACGTAGCTAATCATTAATGACCCCCATATCCTTCATACAGTCAGACAAAATAGTAGAATTGATTTCGTTTGCCAGTAGATATTTCTCCCTATAAAGAGACTTTATGATTTCTTTGCACTCATCTAACGTGATGCGCTCTTTACTTTTAAGGAAGAATTCTAAAGGTATCGGGCTTTGACCTTTATGTAATGGTGGTTGTACATAGTGAAGCATTTCCTCTGCTTTAAATCCGTTTTCAGAGAAGAAGCGATTTCTTCGCACACAATCCGCTTTCTCTTCATCCGAATGAACAGCCTCTTGACGTTCCGTTTCAAGCACTAAAGCACGGAATGAAGAATAACCGTTACTACGTGACTCCTCATTTAACATCTCTTCTATTTTGTTTAGTGTTCTTTTCCCAAGACCCTTGTTTCGTTGGGTAGGAACCGTCCCTAAATAGACAATAAATCCGCTATTTACATCCGCTAAATAATGGGCTGTCAGAAACGAAATTATTTTGCCATCTTCTAATCCGACTAAAAATAAAAATGAATCTAAATCAAAGCTTCTCAAAAAAACTTCATGAGGCTCCCTAACATCAATTGGAAACATTGAATCATATAAGCAAAAGAATTCTTGGAGTAGCCGCTGATCTTCCTTCTTTATTAGTTTCCATCTAATCATGGATTACACCCCTCCTGAAAGGATCGTAAAAAAGTTAAAAAAATGCATAGTGAAAAAGTCCAACATATAATGGACCTAATAAAACGAGCATAGTGAAAAACGTAATAACTCTTTTTGCAAATAAAGACAATTCTTTCATTTCTTCAACATCTTCTCCATTCATTTTATTGAAGAAAATGCCAAAGCACACATCCCATAATAAAGCGCAAACAAAAACGATTTTCCACACAAGTGGAGTAAGTAAGTTCATATCTGTGACAAACCCGAAGAGTCCAATCCAGGCGATAACTGATACAACAAAGTCTAATTTTAAATAGACTGTTTTATATTTACCTTTCAAAAGGAATCCAATCGCTGCTGCACCTAAAATCCCAAGGTAAATAATCCATAAAACTGTTCCCATCTTACTACTTCCTTTTTTTATCATTTTTATAGTAGTATACTACTTTTCTACTTTTATAGAAATATAAATTTTAACAAAAAATGATAATAATCTAGGACTAAGTATACAGATGAAAGAAAAAAATGGTTATTTTATAGAAATAAAGAAACATATGTAGATAGTACTATTAAGGAGAAAGCTTAAGATATTCTCACTATATAAAGACTAGTGGCAGCTTTTCTTTTTAGAATAATTCCTTATCTAAATTTACACAAATTGACTTCTATGGTGATTAAGTAAAGAGACAACCATATTACTCATTTAGCTCCATGGTACATGAAAAATAATGGACGTTGTGGATCAAAACGGAGGCAATTGTTGGATACAGTAAGGCGGGGGTATAGTTCTTTTTCATTAAAAAATCCTACTTATTTGGTTCGCACATAAAAAAAGCACTCAAAAGGTCAGTATATACCAACCTTTTGAGCCTTATCAATAATCACGCAACAAATGCAAAATAAGCAAGGAAAATAACAGCTAAAATATAAATAATCGGATGGATTTCCTTGTGCTTTTTCATAGCAAGCATTGTAATTGGATACATCACAAATCCTAATCCAATTCCTGTTGCAACACTGAATGTTAAGGGCATCATAATAATCGTCACAAATGCAGGGATAGCTATTTCTAATTTCGTCCACTTGATATGATATATTTCACTTGCCATTAATGCTCCGACGATAATTAGTGCAGGAGCTGTTACTTCAGGAGTTACGATTGCAAGTAACGGAGAGAAAAACAACGCAATAACAAATAAACCTGACATAACGACTGATGAAAAACCTGTTCTTGCTCCTGCTGCGATACCTGCTGATGATTCAACAAATGAGGCAGTCGTTGATGTACCTAACACAGATCCAGCAACTGAAGCCGACGCATCGGCAAGTAAAGCTCGTCCAACGTTTGGTATTTTATTATCCTTCATAATACCTGCTTGACTTGCTACTGCGATTAACGTACCTGCCGTATCAAAAAATGCCACGAATAGGAAGGTGAAAACAACTGCCAATAGCTCAACTGTAAAAATTTGATCAAGCTGCAGAAGTGCAACTCCAAATGTTGGCTCAAGGCTTGGAATAGCCCCCACAATACTTTCTGGTTTATCAATAACGCCAAATAATATCCCAATGATTGTCGCAATGACCATACCGTAAAAAATACCACCACGAACATTCTTCACTAAAAATATGACTGTTAGAATAAAACAGAAAATGGCTAATAATGTAGGTGGCGCAGCTAAATTTCCTAGAGATACAAAGGTTGCTGGATTTGCTTGGACTATACCTGAATTCTTTAACCCGATAAATGCGACGAAAAAACCAATTCCACTCGCAATCGCATATTTTAAGTCTTGTGGAATAACATCAATGATTTTCTCTCGGATTTTTAGAACACTCAATAAAACAAATAGTACTCCAGATATAAAAACACCCGTTAAAGCCGTTTGCCATGGAATTCCCATACCAATTACAACAGAATACGTAAAGAATGAATTTAACCCCATGCTCGGGGCAATTCCTATAGGAAAGTTTGCTAATAATCCGATCATTAATGTACCGATAATTGCTGATAATGCGGTTGCTGTAAAAACAGCCCCTTTATCCATCCCAGCTTCGGCTAAAACAATTGGATTTACGACTAAAATATAGGCCATTGATAAAAATGTTGTTAAGCCGCCAATAAACTCCTGACGATAGGTTGTTTGCCTTTCTGCAAACTGAAAGAATTGCTTCATGATGACCTCCTGAATCTAAAAAATATTATCCCTTGCCACTAGTTCGCTGTGTTACTGGTTATTTTGCTCGAATGAGGCGCACACAACTGCGCAGGCGGGTAGGCTTTGGAACCTCCTGCCTAGTGTGTGGCTGTTACGTAAATCAACTACTCCGTAAACCAGACCAACAACTAAAAAAGAGCTGTAAGGATGAATACCTACAGCTCAAGTACAAAGATTACATAACTAGTCTAAACAACTAGAAAAAACATATGTAATCCTTGTAGTCATGCTATTTAAGGTAGCTTGGTAGAAACGTTTAGGCCATATCCCTAAACTTATACAAGGAACTATTTTGTTATCTTAATATAAGAACATATTCTAGAGAAAAAGAAACAAATAGTCAATGTAAATATCTTCTTAATTTATAAAAATGAAAATATCCGGAATTGTATGAATGATCCTATCTGATTAAAACGTACACACATCCTTCTAAATTCTTAATATACTAATAAAAAACGCGAGGTTATAGCAATGAAAAATTCTGAATCAATCAATGTGACAGAGGCCGTTATCACAATAATAGACATTTTGGTCATTCTTATGGTAGATGATAATCCTATTATAGGAATTGTCCTTGTTGCCTTACTTAAGGTTGTGACAGAAGATGTAAGAATTAGAGTCTTATTTATCCTGTTACTTATAACATTAGGTGTAACAGATTCGCAAAATGGGGAAGAATATTCATCATAAAACTTCATTTCTCACTTTTCTTCCATAATGCAGTATCCATTGCTGTAATTTATTTACTAATATAATAGAAAGATTAAGACGATCGAGATCTACATTGGAGCCACATACCATATTGGATCAGTCTCAACATCTGCTTCTAACTTGAATTGCTACAATTGACTTATACACAAATACTCCAAACACTCTCCTCCCTATTTCCTAAGTTCACTGTATTGGATGTTAATTCGATTTTCCGGTTTTTTATCAACAAAATAAAGAACAAAAAGAAACAACCATTCTGCCGGTTTCATAAGAAGATAGACAAGATCTGCTGACCAGTTTGACTTAATATGCCGACTAATTGGGTATCCATATTGATTATACAAATTTCTAATAATAGAATGAATTCTAGGTGTATATTGCTCCAAGATATTTTCAAAAGCATTGGCAATTAAAAGCTGTCGATTGACCGTAATTCTTTCGCCATGTCTTATTCCCGCCCGTAGTGGCTTCACTAACTTTGGATGACCCTTCACCGCAACAGTACATAAGTAATGCCCATCTCCCAAAATAACCTCTGGCGGTGGAGCAGGGAGTTTTGAATAGGTATAACTGCTTGTTTCCAAGAAAGCTTTAATGAATGAATCTGGTTGTTGTCCAAATAGAATTAAGAAAAACTGCAGGACAAAAGCCACAGGAAATAGCACAATCATCCAAAGAATCGGTAGCTTCATGTAGCTTGTTAGAAATGGCTGCATCCACTTGGGTAATCGCGAATGCTCATCTAAAGCTTTGTTCTTAAACTCCAAAATAAAATAATCCATTGATTCCTTAAGTCTCGCAAGAAAAAGAGTAGAAAGGGAAAAATACGCCACTTGTAAAATTGAAACAGTTAGACTAGAGAATAAACTCTCTGGGTAATTAGTGAATCCAGTATGTGTTAAATAAATCAATCCGATAACTATATTAAATAAGAGAATGGAACAGCAGAGAACATATAAAAGCGGAGAAATCTTGTCTATTCTTGTTCGTATCACTTGATAAGCAAGAACACCTAAGACCAAGACAAAGGAAAGAGATGAAACATATTCCTTAGATAAGGAGGCGTATCCAGTAGAATATTTCTGAATTTCTGAATAAAAAAGCAAGGCTTCTCCACCTTCAGCATCCCCATAATTTAAGTAAAAACCGACAAAGAACAGGCAAAAAAGACTAATAAAAAAGATACCTTCTTGTAGGTTTGTTCCAACATCCTCCTGAATAGGCTGCTTTCGAAAGCTCCTTATAAGTTTTTTCAAGGGAAAACTAGCTACAAAGATAAATAAAGCCATAATGATAAAAAGAAACAGCATATGTATTCCTCCACTTTCATGATTCATCATATTTTCCTTTATTATACAAAATAATACATAGAATTACTATGTATTATTTAAAAATTGGAGTAGGTTGTTTTCGAACATTGTTATTCCCAGCAAAATTTCAGGTTACACATTCCCCAAATTTTAGATAACAAAGCATTTCCTACATAAAAGAAGAGGCTGGGACAATACAAAGAGCAAGGCACCCTCCGATACAATCTATTGTGTGCACTAGATAAATCAGTGCGTACATATAGTCGTTACGATAAGGTGCCAGGCACTTCTGTCTTAGCCTCTTCAAGCTTATTCTTTAAAGATTCTTACATCCTAAATTTCCCAATCACTTCTTTCAATTGTTCTGCCATTTTCGCTAATGCCTGTGCAGAGGAATCAATTTCTTCCATAGATGCAAGCTGTTCTTCTGTAGATGCTGCAACTTCCTCTGAGCTTGCTGCGTTATCTTGAGCAAGGTTCGATAGTTCTTTTGCCGTATTCACCATTTCATCTATGCTAGCTGATATTTGTTGAATGGTTGCTGAAACCTGTTCAATTTGAGGTGAGATATTTTGTGTACTTGAGAGAATCTGACTGAATTTATCAGAGGTTAATTCTGACACCTTTACGCCTTCTTCAACATTCTCGACAACCTCACTCATTAATGTAACCGTTTCACCCGTATCTTTTTGAATAAGTAAGATCAATTCTGCAATATTACTCGTCGATAGTTGTGACTGTTCAGCAAGCTTCCTAACCTCGTCTGCTACAACAGCAAAGCCTTTGCCATGTTCACCAGCTCTTGCTGCTTCAATTGCCGCATTAAGAGCAAGTAAGTTCGTTTGTTCTGCTATTCCATTAATAACCTCTAAAATCTTATCGATTTCTAATGAACGATCTGATAAGGATTGGACCATCGAATTCGAACGTAGAATGGATGATTGAATGTTTTTCATTTGCTTTAAATTATTTGCAACATAGCTTCCACCCTGCTCTGCCTCTTCTGTTGTTTTCTTTGATAACTCAGAAACATGTGATGTGCTATCTGAAATATGAAGCACTCCCTGTAGGACCTCTTGTAATGATGTGGAATTTAATTCGAGCTTTGTACTCGTCTCCTCTGAGCTACTCGCAATTTGCTGAATTGCTTGAGCAACCGTTTCTGTTGCTTTACTCGTTTGTTCGGCACTTGCATTAAGCTGCTCTGCTGAAGCCGCTACTTGATCAGAATTCTCTGAGATCGATAGGATCATCTGACGAAGACTATCGGTCATTTCCTCAAATGACGTATTTAATTCCTGAATTTCATCCTTACTCTTAATTGGAAGCTTTTCTACATGTAATTGACCACTAGCAACCTGCTTTGTAAGCTTACTTAATTTCATAAGAGGGGTAGATATAATTCTTCCAATCACAATGCCACTAACAATGGCAAATACAGTTGCAAACAAGCTTAAAGCAATTAATAAATGCCTTGCTTGATTAGCAGCTTCTTGCGTTTCTTTCACACGTACATCAACAATATCTTTCTTCAACCAATCATGCATAGATTGTGTATCATCAGTTAACTTAGTACTAATCGGCACAAGAAGTTTCAAGCCATCTTCATTAGCTCTTTCTTTACTCACTACCTTTGAGTCCATCACTCGATTTGCAATTATGTTAAATTGTTCATTAGATTTCTCAATTTCCTCTAAGCGATCACGAGTTTCTTGAAGAGTTGATAGCTCTCTTCCTTTTTTAATCCATTCACCAATTCTAGCATTCGCTTCATTCATTCGTTCACGATAGGTAGCATTATCATCATAAAGCATATATGCTCGATAATACCCTGTTTGAAGAGCTGTATCTGTTTGAATAGATTGAGTAATAGATCTAATTTCAGATGCAGTCTCAATAACATAATCATACGCCTCTGTTGACTTCTTAATCGTTAAATAAGAAACGAACGACGCTATTCCAAATATAAGTGATACAATTAAAAAGGCTCCAATTATTTTTCTTTTTATTGATAGTTTCATTGAATGCTACCTCTTTCAAAAATTTTATGCGTTATTTATTTATTCTATGTAACAAGTAGTAAGGATTAACTTTAAACAAACCTTACATGTTGATTAGAAACTTAATAAATACATGACAAAAAACACCTTCCATATAGGTGAGAATTTCTCTATACTTAATGACAAACGTACTACTGGTAAGGGGTAGGGTCGCTACCTCTTTTACCACATCCTATGTTTTAAACCAGCTTACATAGACACTATAACAGGTACGCTATTCATCAATCTATGAAAATGGCAGTAGAGAACGCAAATACTCCTTCCCAATTCAGTTATCTATTCTTTATGAAAAGCTATTTTTATCATACCCACACCTTAAAATATCGGCATCTTCATAGCACTATTTAACATATTCAAAAAATTTTAAGTAAAATTGATGTATTTTACTCATTTTTATGGAGGGAATCTTTTGAACATATTAATTCGATTACTACAAGAGCAAGACGCAAAAGACGTATTACATCTTGAAGTTAAAAACAAAGAGTTTTTCCAATCCTATACACCACTACGTCCTGATAGCTTTTATACAATAGAAGGTCAGCTAGATAAGATTAATAACACGATAAAGAATGCAAATAATGGTATTGGATATAGCTTCGGTATCTTTTTAAAGGGTTCACAGCGTTTAATTGGCATCGTAACACTAACTGAAGTAGTAAAAAGTGTGTTCCAAAGCTGCTGGTTAGGCTATTACTTAGATCAAGAAGAGAATGGGAAAGGTTATATGACAGAGGCTGTAAAGCTTGCAGTGGATTTTGCTTTTAAAGAATGTAACCTGCACCGTATTGAAGCAGGCGTTATGCCACATAACATAGGCTCCATTCGAGTTCTCGAGAAAGCTGGATTTCATAAAGAAGGAATTGCAAGGGGAAATGTCAAGATTAATGGAAAATGGGAGGATCATCAAATTCTAGCCATTATAAATGAGTCGTATGTTGAGGAGTAAGTGATACGGTTGGAAATTGAGAATCCCTATTTTTTAATGAAAAGAGGGTGGGACAAAACAAAGATCCAGTAACTTATGTCCCAGGCTCTTTCTCGTTCTAGTAAACCCTTATAATAGATCCATCCTCTTTTCTCTTCTCCATCTCCAAACTAACATGACAATGGCTACTAGAATCAACGTACTATATGTCCCAAATGGTAACCACAATGGATAGTGAATACCCAATAGAAAGAAAATAAGATATTCAAAAATTAAGAGGATCAACATGATTGCTATTGGAATTTGCAATCCAATTAAAGATAAATAAAGTGAAGCAATTCTTGAGAAAAATGCTGAAATAGCCGCACCAATAAAACCAAGAACATACACACCAATTATAGTAAGTAGAATATATTCAAAAAACGTTACATCAAACCATATGTTATAAAAACTCATAAATGAATTTAGATGGGAATCAAAGAAGACCCTAGTATCATTTCCTCTTTTGTGTCAGTAGGTACAATTTTTTCATATCTTTCATTAAAATAACAATCAATCACATCAATAAATTACGGCAACTTATCAACTTTTAAACGATATAATAAATAGGAATCAGTATTTTCATTTTTTCCCCAGTTTGTTCTTTTTATAAAATCACTAAATGTTTATTATTAGTTGTCGAGTAAAAGGCTGCTTCAACAAAAGTAAGGCTTCTTTCCTGACAATGATTATTTAGTCCTACTAAGATCGCATCTTCAATACTTCTACTTAATACTCTACAGCTTAACAAAAATGTAGCAATGAACAATGTTTTATTTATTTCTTTTGTCATCACTACACCAACAAGGCCATTTTCTCCAAACCTATCTGAGACTTCGATCGTCCAATAATCACGTTCTTCTTCATTGCAAAAAATGAAGCTTAATTATCAAGTTTCACTCCTCACAGCTTCCCTTGCTCCATCCAACTTATGATACGGAAGCTACCAAGAATTGATATAAAAAGTAACAAAATATCTAAAAAAAGATAAATAAAAAACTGGTTTATTTCCATTAGCCCTTGCACATTGCTTACTATAAAAATGAAGAGAGCTAGACACATGATGTAGCAAAAAACATTAGGAATAATCCATAGAATTCGTAGTCTATTGTTCTTCAATTCCCCACCTACTTTGCAGTCAAATCAAACGTCTCTTCCTGATCTAACCACTTTACTCTCACCTTCATTACTTCATCTTCTTGAATCTTTTCTCCATTCCCACTACTGCTATTTTTAAACGATTTCGTTGTTAGTGGTTCATCAAAATTCAACTTCGCATCACCACCGCTGGATGCAGATTCATATGAATATACTAATTGTTTTACGGGAGCTAATTCCCTTATGTCCCCTTTATAGGTTAAGACAAAGGAATCGTGATAGTGATGTTCATAGGACTGTCCTTTAACTGTTTCATCTCCAAAAACTGAGAATGTAGCCTCCCACTTTTCGCCCTCTCCAAAAACGTATACTGATAGTCAGTTGAATTTGTTGAACAACCTACCACTAACATGAGCAAGTAAACGAGGACTCCTACCCTTTTCATAATTTACATCCCCCTCGAATCGTTCTCAATTCGCTTTACTTTTCTCTTCCTTCAATCTCTTCAAGAAAATGAGGATAACTCTCGACTGTATAAGGTTTCTGGTCCTTTTCTAAGACAATAAACTGATTGGATCCAGTAAAAAATAATTCATCATGACGTTCTTGAAAGTCTTCATTCACCTTATAAAAAACGGTAAGCCCGATCACAAATTCATCCTGCTGGAACTGTTCAATACTTTCTTGAAAGAATGAACTTTCATTTAATTCATTCTGATATCCAATAAGGTAATATTCGCCTTCTTTCTCAGGAACAAAATCCTCAAACTCCTTTGGTATGGTGGAAGTTTGGGAGGTGCAACCTGTTAATAGAATGAAAATAATGATAAAAGGATAAAAGTAGATTCGTAGTTTCATATTTGACACCTATCTAAACCTCCCACTGCATTCTTCACAGATAAAGCTTCCTTCATTTCTTAGGAAAGCTTTAATTTCTGTAAAGCCTCTCCTTTTCGGCCATTTCAGCTTTATATAGACTTCCTCTTCATTTTTTATTTCTTTGTTGCAGTTTGAGCATTTTGGTTTTTCGTTAAACATGATTTCCACCTACTCACATTAGAATGATTCCCAACTACAATTACGCAATAAGAGGTATTATAATTTCATGGAAATAGTTGCATTTCTTTTATATTAATCTTAATAGTAAGCCAAAACATCCCAATTATCCACCATTTTTTTACAATAACCATCAAATTAACAAAAACAAAAAAAGCCTGAGAAAAGAATACTTCCCAGACCATTTCATTATTGCTCCTATTATTCATTAATAGTCTTTAAATATTGATTAATTAGTTTTTCAAGACGCTCTAAATGAAAATAATAATTGAGAGTAGAGGAAAGAATAATCATGTGTCGAATTTTATGTTCATTGTTTTCGTGATGATAGGATAAAGCCTGATGATAGAATGTGTTTTTATCAATGGAAACGAAGTCTGCATGCTTATGGTTTTCTTTTATATTTCCCATGTATTTTAATAGTAAATATTCATGAAATTTTATGAGTTCTTCTAGCTGTTGATCATATACTTTTCCTTCGTTTGAATTATTATGAATTTGAAAATAATGTTCTTCAATATTTTCTAAAAGCTGATTTCCTTCCTCTAACACTTTAACCATTTGTTTAAATACAATGATCTCTCTTGTTTTTACTTGCTTTGATTTACCTAGCTTTTCTCTTTCCTCATTAAAAAGCTTAAATTGTTCCCCTAATTTCAAAAGATTTTTAGTAAAACGTTTATTTACCTCTTGAAAAGAGGTCTCTGTCATTTCATTTGAGATAGCGGTTCTCATTAATAGGGACATATCCTGGAACGTAGTTTGAATATCTTGAATAAATTTCTTTTTATGCTTTGGTGGAAAGATAAAGATATTAACTAAGATAGCAGTTAGTGTTCCAATTAAAATGACAAGAAATCGTTCTAATGCAAAAGATAAATCTCCACTAGCTGATGAACTCATAATTGCTATAACGGTTACTAATGTTAATGGAATGGTCGTTTCCATTTTTAACTTAATACTTAAAGAGATCATTAAGACAATGACAAATCCAATGATTATTGGGTTTTCCCCAAAAAAATAAAGGAAAAATAACGAAATAGAAGCTCCTAGTGTATTTGTGATAATTTGGTCTAGCAATTGCTTCCACGTGCGGTATACAGATGGCTGTACTGCTAAAATTGCAGCCACACCGGCGAAGACAGCGTTTGCTAATCCTAAGATGTTACACATATAGATAGATAGTGCCACTGCTAACCCAGTCTTTAATATTCTAGGACCAAAAGTAATACGAATCTCTCCAATCAACTTGCTATATACTAATGAATTTTACTATAAGAAAGATATTCCTTAAAATTGAATATCTTTCCTATCCGTACCATTCTACTTAAGATTGTGCTTCCTCTTCCTTTTTCTCTTTTGATAGGAACCATCCGCCTGCAGCAATCAGCAATAAGACAACGTAGAAGGTGATTTTCCACTCTGGTGATTTAGCAAAATCTGTTGGTAATATTGCGAGCTCCGGATGAGATAATGTGTAAACTGTTAACTTAACACCAACCCAGCCTACAATTAAGAATGCAGCAATCTCAAGCCCAGGTCTTGTATGAAGTAATTTCACAAAGAAGTTTGCTGCAAAACGCATGATGATTAATCCAATAAGACCCCCTGCAAAAATAACAAGGAACTTTCCTCCATCAAGTCCTCCAATATTAGGAAGTGGAGTATTTGGAAGTGTTACAGCTAATGCAACAGCTGCTAAAATAGAATCAACTGCAAAAGCTATGTCTGCTAATTCTACTTTAAAAACTGTACCCCAAAAACCAGATTTTTTCTTTTCCGCATCCTGTTCTTTGTTTTTATCTTTTTTCATGACAAGCTTTCTTACAATGTGATTTGTAGCGATAAACAATAGGTAAAGAGCTCCAATCGCCTGAACTTGCCACACATTTACTAAGAATGATATCGCGAAAAGAGATCCAAATCGAAAGACAAACGCTCCCGCTAGTCCGTAAAATAAAGCTCTTTTTCTTTCTTCCTCTGGTAAATGCTTCACCATAATTGCTAAAACCAACGCATTATCAGCTGCTAATAAGCCTTCTATCGCAATTAATAATAATAATACCCAACCATATTCTACTAATAATGCAAACTCCATTCTTACAACCTCCTCTACCAAATCTTATTTTTTATCATTAGCATCTCCATTACAAAATACACTGCTTACACTACTACTTTTCATCACCACCATCTTAATATAGGAAGATTTCTTCTGCGTTCCTGTACACAAAAAAGACCTTTACCACAATTGGTAAAGGTCTTGCTAACAACATGGTTGCCAACAAAGCCGAGAGGTATTCTCCTCTGAAATGACGACCTTGCTGTAAAAGCTACTCCCCTTTAGGAGACTAAAAATATTCATTTTATATGTAAATCATAAAGTGATGTGGAAATATTGTCAATAATATTATGTTTTTATTTACACCTGATCATTCATATAAAATCAATCCAAATTATCACTTGTTAATTTATGTTAAAATAAATCTAGATTTTGCGTAAAGAATGTCCTCTTCTTAACAGAAAAGGTTAAGTACTAAAAAAGGTTTATATATCTTTAAGGTTAATTCAACTTAATTAACTATTTGTTCTGAAAATATAGAAATTATGAGCAAATTCCCTCCTAAGCCACCTTCTCTTCTACGTCCTCACCATCTAGAAATGAAAAATATGGTAGTACTAGTCCTATCACCGCAGAACTAAAAATAATAAAGCCAATTAGAAAAAATAAGGGACGAATTTCTACTACTTCACTTAGCGTACTAGCAAACAATATCCCTAAGGGCATCACTCCTCTTAGGATAAGCAATCTAACACTCATGATGCTACCTAGCATTTGATTCGGAACGACTTTTTGAAAGATGGCGATATTGTGAGCACCAAAAACAGCAAGAGCTACTCCTGCGATTATTTCCGTAAAAATTGCAACTGTTAAACTAGTTGTAATCGAAAGAGACACGTACGTTAGTCCACCAACAGCAAGTGCACTTAATAGGAGAATTCTTTTGCTTTTGTATGTAATGAAACCAACAATTGAAGAACCGATTACATACCCAAGCGGAAAACTAGCAACAAAATAACCGTACTCCTTAAAACTAGCCCCTAAATCTCCTGTAATAAATGGGAGATTTAATACCATCGTTGCCCCTACTCCAAATTGAACAAAAGCAAGAAAAATACCCAACCATAGTAGATTTTTTTGTTTATAAAATGTGCTTATACCCAACTTAAATTGTGAAAGCCAAGTCCTTCTAACCAGCACATCCTCCTTCTTTTCCTTAACAAACAGAAGCAAGCTCCCACTAAAAACATACAAACTAACAACAATCAGCAGCATCAGTGTTTCTCCTATGTATTCTAGTAGATTTCCAGCTGCAATCGGTGCTAGAAACGTCATTAGGCGAACAGGACCATCAATCATGGCATTCGCCTTTAAAAGAAGCTCACCATGCAATAAAGTCGGAAGAATAGCATGATTTGCTGGTGTGTAAATAGGAGTAATGAGTCCTACTATTACTTGCACAATGTAGAGATGCCATACTTCAAGGCTTTGAAAGGAAAGGGCTAAAACAGGTACACAAAAAATTAATCCCCTTGTCCATTGTGAAAAAATCATGAGCCACTTTCGACTCCATTTATCAATGAAAGGACCAATACCCAATTGAAGAAGTAAAGAAGGTAAAAAGTAAAACAACCACATACTTCCAAGTGCCAGCGGAGAGCCTGTTTCTTGATAAACTAGAATCGATAGACAAAATGTCCCCAATGTCCCTCCTAGCTCTGAGATGACATTCCCAATCCAAACAGCAACAAATGACTTACTTTTAAATAAAATGGTATTTTTAACCACTAATTGTCTAGGCATCTAAAAATTGCTCTAGTTCATTTTCAACTAACGAAAGACTCGTTTTATGCAACGAATAGGTTCCACCTACTGAAAAAACTAATTTTGCAGCTTTTAACATTTTCAAATGGTGATGGACAGTAGATTTACCCAATTGGAGACGATCTGTAAGCTCCTGCAAAGTCATTTCCTTTTGATACAGAAGTTTAATCATCTTAAGCCTAGCCTCATCTCCTAAAGCTTTGTATTTGAGAACAAGAAATTGATTAGGTGTGAAGGAATCTTTAGGTGATATGCTTTCATTTGAAATAGGATAGTAAAACACTTTAGTGCCTTCGATATCCGCTTCAATTGTCCATGGTCTATAAATGAACTGTGGGATTAATAAGACAGTCTTGATTGATGGCTCAGGTAGATAACTTCTTCCCCCTGTTACCATTTCAACAAGTTGTTCAGGTTGAATTTTTTCGAGTAACTGTTCTTTCATTTGAGCATCTCTTTGCAGATAACGTGTTAACTGGGATTCATCTTTACGGATAACCTCTAAATACCACGACTTCATAACGTTTTTTATGTGATTCTTAAAAAGTGATATTTCTACTACACTAATAAATTCGATGTATTCTGGAAAAAATGGATTTTCCCTTGTCTCTTTTTTTAGTCTCTCCACTGCATCTGAACTTCCTTTTGATGCTGCTTTACGATCTCGTTGGTTCTCATTTCCGGTGAATGGTAAACATATATACTTCAATTCTTCTTCTGCTAGTTGATCGATATACAAACAAAATTCTTCGAAAGATTCACATTTTCTATAATGTAGAACCTGCAGAAGTGATTTCCATGTATTGTTTTCTTCCACATAGGATAACTCTTCTACTAGATTTGACGATAAGGATTCTCTTAACTGCACCCAATCATTAGCAGGTTTATCTAAGGTATCAATCAATTGTTTATTCGTAATCGCTGCAATTCCTAACGCACTTTCCCATAACAACGAGCTTTCAATTTGAATTGAATAGGTTTCCCTTTTTCGGCTAGTGGAGCTGATAATATTCAATTTCCACACCTCATTTTCTATTATTTACCTATATTCTATAATATTCTAATAACATATTCAATATTTATAGAATTTTATTTCAAAAGAAATTGAATAAGCATAGGGACGTATCTTATGCTCCCTAACCGAAAGTAAAAAATCACTAAAAACGTCCCGGCACTTCTTAACAATCCATTTATTATTTATTACTTCAATAAATCTAACCTTTAAATAATTGTAAAATTTGTTTACCATCCGTATCTCCATGTATAGTCGTAAAAGGAATAACATTTGAAATACCTATAATGTAAGATAGAAAAATAAAACTATCTAAGTAATTTCTGAAATTCAAAAACTCATATTCAGTAACAAGATCTAGAATGACTGCTGTTATCCATAATACGAACCCCCTTCATTTTAAGAAACATTTTCTATTTGCATCAAAACTACTTTATCTAAGACAGGGCTCTAACAAGTCTGCAGTACACCTTTTTAGTTTATGACCTATAATACTTATTTCAATCACTTTTACCCTCTAAAAATAGTTTTGACTACTTCATCAGTCAAAAGTTGTTCCTGTATATTCACTCTGAAATGATTAATTCTTAATCATTAGATCGGCGCTTTCTATTGGCGAAACTGTCTCCATATAATATTCTTCTGCTTTCCAGTATCTAGTTTCAAACTTCACAAGATTGTTTTGCGTTTCAACACGTTCCCGTTTAAACCTCTCTTTTCGTCCACAATCTACAAAAATCATATAATCGAAGTAATTTCTCCACTCTTTTCTTTGTAAAAACACTCCTTCAATTAGTATCAGACATGTATCAGGTAGTTTAATCGTGTTCAATGAATGTGTATCGTATCATCTTCATTGTTATAAGTTAATAATTGTAGTTCATGAGAAGACTTAAGTCTTCTGAATAAATGTTCTTTTAGCCATTCTACATCCCATTGCAAATGGTAATACTCAAACCACTCTTCATTACCAGTATTATAACGTCTTTTTCTCTCTACAATGTAATCGTCAATATGTAAAACACAAATCTCTTTATCTTCAATGAGCTGTTCTATATTTCTTACGATTGTTGTTTTCCCTGAACGACTTAATCCATCTATTCCAAGTACTACCTTATGACCTTGTTTAACTTCAGGAATTTTTTCCAACAAATTTAATAATGTACTTTCCAAAATCATTCCACCTCATATTACTATTCAAGCTACAGCATCCTATAGACATATCAAAGAAACTAATTCCTTATAATCAGTTCTGAAATCCTATGATATGAATGAGCCTATCGTTATACCTTTTTACTATTTCAACATCTACAACTCCCATTAAAATGATCCATAATTTTACAATACCTTTTTTGGGACATCCTGTCTACTATTTTCCACGCTTGAAAATTGAACGCAAAAAATGAACAAAAGAGTAGCAATGAATAGCATGAGTATAGCTCCTCCTCCCACTACACTTCTTATTGAAAACAGTTCAGCTGCAAACCCAAATGCAGCTGTTGCAATGATAATTAATAGAGCTTCTAATAAACCATAAGCACTCCCAATTCTCCCCATTATCTCTACCGGTATATGATTTTGATAAAACGTGTAAAATCCAGTATTTGCGTATGATAACGAAAAAGATAAGATAAAAAATCCAATTGCTGCTACAAGAAATGAAGATGAAAGCGAGAAAACAAGGTATCCTATTGCCGTAATGAAAGATCCCATACTCATCATAAAATAGATGGATAGCTTTTCAACAAGTACCGCGTTCAGTAAAGAGCCTATAAAAATACCAACTCCCGCAATACTAACCAAAACCCCATATTGAGCTTCACTTAAGGATAAAACAAGTGTAGCAAAGGCTACTTCAAGCGAATCCGTTGCCGTCATTAAGACAACCATTGCGCTAAATAAGAATTAAATCATCATTACTTTAATATGAGTACGACTAAACTCAATGACAGTCTTCCAGTCACGTCTCAGCAAAGAAAAAGACATTCTTTTATTCATCATCTCTCTTCCATTTGTTACTGCATCTGGAAGCATGCAAAGCAATCCAACAGCTCCTACTAGGAAAATAGCATTTATGAAAATAGCAATATTTATGGAGCCAATAGTAATCAATAATCCTGCAATAGCTGGACCAGTTAAAAACGCACCAGAATCTAAAAGACTACGAATCGAGTTAAATTTCTTTCTCTTTTTTTCAGGGATTAATTCAGCTATGTACACCATTGAAGCTGGATGAAACATAGAACTACCTATTGTAATGAAGAAAACAAGGAAAAAGAGTAACGTCAATGATGATGTAAAAGGTAAGAATAAAATGAAGAAAGCCTGGAATATATTGAGAAAAATCAACAGCTTCCTTTTATTTAATCGATCAATAAAACTACCGGCCCAACTATTTGTAAAAAGAGTAGATAAGGCCCGTACAATATATAAAAATGAAACCGCTAAAGCTGATTCTGTTAGTTTTAATACACTAAGATTTAGCGCAATAAAATATATCCAGTTTCCTACACTTGAAATTCCGATACAACTTAATAAAATACAGGCATGTCTCCAACCTCCCACAATCCTACCTCCTAAACTAAAATTCATTAATTGCAATTAATTTAGAAAATAAAAAAACCTCACCCCCAAGACTTATGTCTTAGGGACGAGATTTTCTCGTGGTGCCACCCTAGTTTATTTATTTGTTACCAAATAAACCTTATTAGGTACTGGTCATATTCATCCAGACCTATGCTCTATATCCGGAGCTCCGTTTTATCTATGCTCAGAGTCTTGACTGTTTATGAAAACCTCTCACCCCTTCTCAGCCATCAGGGCTCTCTGTAAAGAAACATTTTCATTCCCTTTTCTCTTCATCGCTTTATGAATTTAGTAAACTTTATCACAATATCCTAAATATGTAAATGTCCTTTTAACATTTCCCTTCCATCCTTATCACCTTACCATCTAGCTCTTCTCCCACTTTCACCAATCCCATTTTTTCATAAAAAAATAGTGCACGTACATTAGTAGGTGATACTCGCAGATGATAATTAGACACCTGATTTTCTTTGAAAAATTGGAGTGAATAATCATGTAACCTCTTCCCAAACCCTCTCCCTCGGTACTCTTTCACGAGATAATACAAATGGACATAACCAATTTTACGATTTTCATAGGACCGAATACTTACTTCAATTTGACCTAATATATGGTTTTTTTCATTCACAAGAAAAACAAATCCATTAGGGAACTTCTCCACTTGTTCCTCTAGCCAG
The DNA here is from genome assembly GCF_001889165.1 of Bacillus weihaiensis. GTDB lineage: Bacteria > Bacillota > Bacilli > Bacillales > Bacillaceae > Metabacillus > Metabacillus weihaiensis. The sequence goes on from NZ_CP016020.1 coordinate 2,851,061, forward strand.
AAAATATAGTCATCTTCCTCACCAAAACCCTTATCATGTCCAAAGCTGATGAGAAAAGAGTCTCTACGATTGGCTATTAGCTGGTCTCGATCGAATCTTGGATTCATTGACCGGAAGTTCATATCGCTATGGCCTTTATATAGAATCGATGCTGTCTCACGTCAAAATACCCTTCTTTTTCAATCAAATTATATAGTTTTAACAAATTTTCACGAAAATCCTCTACATTAAACTTCTCCACTTGCCATGGTATTGCGTTTAAGTAATAAATCAAGCTGCCAAGATCATAAAAGCGTTGATATGGGTATTCTTCCTTTGATGAAAGAATCCTAAATCCACTTTCTTTTAATTCAGCCAGAGCAGTCTGCAAGTTCCATTTCTCATACTCCGAATTAATTGGTGCTCCTAATGCATTGTTTATTTCTATGCAATCTTGTCCGCCTACCTGTTGTATTAAAAATATTCCATCACGCTTCATCACTCTTCTTATTCCCTTAGGAGAGTAGGATTCATGTTTGTTCAAGATAAGATCGAAAAACTGATTTTCAAACGGAAGTTCTTCATCACTTTCTATAGGAAATACATTCACGCCTAGTGGTTCTAGCCTATTTATGGCAAGAGATACGTTAGGTTCATACCCCTCCGTAGCATATGTTTGTATAGGCAACGGTCGAAGCTTTGATAAAAATTCTCCTCCTCCAGTGCCCATATCAAGCATGACTTTTACAAAAGGTAATAAGGAATACGCCATACTTCCATAGGACCATGACAATGGCTCACTTGTCATACGATCTGTTTCAGTTATGAAAGAAAAATCCCAACCTAAAAATTGATTTGTTTCGTTAAGGAAATCTTCGAACGTCTTTTTCATTTTCCTTACCTCTATTCCACATCAACAATGATTGAATCAAACAAGCTATCACCTAAGTAAACATCCAATCTCCATAATCCTGTTGCAGGTAACTTCATGGTCGTAGGGAGCGATGCATTTGCACCATTTATTTCGCTAACACCAAGCTCACCCCTATTTTCAACAACAACAATTTCTTCACCAGTTTCATTCTTTACTCCTATCACTTTCAATTTCTTACCCATAAACTCTGACTCCTCACCCCAAAAGTGAAACAAATATTTATTAGGTTTGTTTGCTTCAAAGTTCATCCCTATTATTCCCACTTTATCTTCTTTTCCCACCATCTTTGTACCTGTAGAAGTTTCAAATTCTGGTGAGACCACCCAATTAGTATTGCTTGTATTGGCCGACACACAACCAGCCAGTAGCACTAAAAAGAGAAACATTATACCTTTTCTCAAACTTACTTTCACCATTTTCTCCCCCTATCGTTTTTATAATAGACGAATACAAATGGCGAAGGTTTCATCTTTTTCCATACAAACTGGTTAAATTTAGGAACTGAGCTTTTGGTTCCTTTGTGAAGCCAAAGAAAAAAAGCATCAGAAACGTCCGGGTGCTTCTTGATAATATGTTTGGTGCTAAGCTGACACCCGACCATGTACTTGTAACAGATGCTTGGAGAGCATATAAGACGTATGCAAAAGAAAAAGGCTTAGAACATTATCGAATTAAATCTAATGATGGTAAACACGTTATAAAGGGCTTATATCTCATTAAAATGTTAACGGAATGCATTCACGAATGAAGCAATGGATAAACCGTTTTAAAGGTGTGGCTTCAAAGTTCCTAGACAATTATCTTGCTTGGTTTTTATTTGTAGATAGCCGTAGTAATGAAAGCACTAAACACAATATTAAAAAATTTTTATTATCATCATTCGTATTTGAAATGACGGACACTTATGATAGTTAACGTCTAGCGAAATTCATTGTTTAAAATAACTTGATACTTTAGAAAGAAAATGGAGTTTTATGGTAAAATACTTGTAAGGAGGGGTTATCTTAATGAATAAGATAGATATTGTTTTGATGATATATGTAATTTTTATGATTGTGGCTACTATTATAAGCGTTAAGTATGATTCAAATATGATTAAGAAAACAGGATCATTTCTTCCGCAAACCCTTGTTGCAGGGACTATTAACTTAGCATTAGGTGTATTTGGAATAATAGGATGGTTTTTCTTTTCTTGGGGAGTTAATGAATTTCTCTTCTTTGGAGGATTAGTTTTGGGCTTGGGATTATTGGTTGTTGGAGAAGTTGTTTTACTTTCAATCTTGTTTTCAAAGCGTAAAAAATGGATACAAATATACAATGAAAGTTTAAATGGGAGCAGTAGTTAAAAATTAACATTAAACTCTAACACAGCCTAAATTTTGTTCCCTGTTACAATACATCGTATGTTTAAAATGTCATCTCGCCTAATTATCGTACTTATATTCATAGCATAATAATTATACAACTCCATAATGGTACAACCTTCATGGGCTAAAGATTTTAATGTTTTTTCTTAAAATTCTTAGTCATGTAACTTATCAAGAAATTCCGTAAATGTTGCTGCAACGTAAAATACATTTTCTCTTGCACGCTCTTCAGCCTGTTCTTCAGTTAAACCCTCTACTTTTATTAACATTTCTTTTTCCCAAGCATTTTCATGTTCCCCAAAAACTACAATTGGACTTCCAGAATTATTATTATAATCTAAACAAATTAAATTTCCAGCAGGATCATTCGCAATAGGGGAAACCTTTTTAGGAAGAGAAGGTTCGTATATTTGATACTTTTTAACAATGTACTCGCTACTTTCTTCATCAAAACTAAATAAACTACCAAAACAACGCTCTACAATGCCTACATTAAATTCCTCTGGTAATACACTTGCACCTCCATTTGTTATCTCTCTTCTCTAATTTAAAAGGAGTTTATTCGGCACTGGGTAGCCCCACACAAAAAGAAACCTTAAAGGTTATCCCTCTAAGGTTTACTGAAAAATTATAAGATATTTCTTATTTCTAGAAATTCACAACCAGTAATATTACTTTCTTCAACTAATTGCTTAAAAGTTTCTGACACGAATAACGGAATTTCATCTCCCTTTAATTTGAACAAATTTTTGTTATTTATTTTGTCTTCCGATACTGCATATTTTCTTACAGAATATATTTTTTCACCGTCTAAGTCCATAACACTATAATCAGAGTTTTCTAGGTTTAATGCGTCAACTACCCCTAATACATTTGCAACAAAATATTCATGGTTCTCTATCTTATATTTACCTTCAAAATCAACAATATTTACAGGTAGAAATTGGACACCTTCTTCAAATTTTTTTATTAAATCCTTAAACTTTTTTGATACAATGAACCAGCCTAAATTATTTGCTAAATAGTCAGTAAATCTATTTCCATCATGTAGATTAAAATAAAAAGTGATATTGTCATTCCAATTCTCTAAAAAATTCCCTTCCTTTAACTCATACTGCTCAAATCCATGTGTATCCTCACAATGAACAACTACATCATTATCGTTGCAGTCATCTAAAATTAGTTTGAAATATTTCATTTTGACCTCCAATATTCTTTATAAAGCATATCTGGATTATCCCTTACTTCCTGCTTTAACCCTTCATACAATTTAAGGAATTTTTCCCTATCTCCTTTAGCTAATCTATCATAAGTGCTCAGTTTATCTAATACATAATCATGATATGCATATGGATGTCTCCCTTGATGAGGTAATAATTCCTTATTCCATTCATCATCTAAATCTAAACCATACTTTTTAGTTATATTCTCCATTTGAGGAGTGTATTTCTTACTTTTATTTGTTGCATAGTGGTGTTTTTGTAAAGGTTTAGTATTACCCTTAACTGCAAACACAACTCCAGCCTCTTCAACCCTCTTACTAACTTCCTTCGTACTCATCACCCTTGGAACCACATGACTCGCACTATAGGCGACTTCCATTCCTTGATTTCGCAGGAGTACGTTCATGCCACCTGCGACTTCATTGAAGACATAGTGAGTTCCGGCTTTTGTTTTGGTTGTTAGTTCACCTAGCTTGTTTCGTGTTTCTTCTTTTACTAGTTTACCATTTTTTATGAAGGTTGGCAGGAGTGGAGATGCAAACATGACAGTTCCGAGGACTCCTGTGTATAGGCTTTGCTGGCGTTCGATCTCCGTTAGGTCATGACCAAACATATCTTTTCCTGTGATGTATTCACTCATGCCGTTTGCGGAGGCTAGGCCATAAATCCCTAATTCTGCTTTTTCTAGGTATTGAAAGGTTTTCGGTGTTTTATAGAGTGATAGAGCTTGATCGGTGGCGTTCATTCCTTTGGCTGTTTTCACAATGACACTTCCACCTTTAAAAGCACGTCCGCCCCATCCGACGATTGGAATAAATCCAGCGGCAGCCATTGCACCGGCCATCACTCGTTGTGACTCTGATAGTTTTTCGCCAGTGACAGGGTCAACACCTTCTGTTGCCCGGATAAAATCATGATATCCGGTTAGTTCGCCAGTGAAGGTTTTCATAGAGTCCCACATTTTCTTGTAAGCTGGTCGATTTTCAAGCTCTTCTGCTTTTTTGAGCTCTTCTCGGTAACGTTCTTGTTCAGCTTTGAAGGACAAATATTCGTCTGTGTAGTCCCCCATCTCCTGATTTAGCTGATACGCTTCACTCGCTTTATAGGCTGTTGCGTTAAAATTGATAGGGGAAATGGTATTTCCCTGCTTTGTTGCGTCAAGTAATTGTCTAAACAGGGCTGTTGCGTGAAGCTCTGCATGTTCGGATAGCTTATATTCCTCTAAAAGCTGCTGATCGAGAGTATCTACCGCTTCAAGGGTATCTTTTCTCCTTTTTCTAGCCTCTTCCAACTTACTCTCGAATGAATCAGTCGAAAAAGCTTGAATAGAGACTAGGTCATCAATTCTATTGAGAATGGTTTTTAGATCTTCTTGCTGATTTTCGACCATATTGAAATGATTGTTCTCATGAACGGTAAGATCATGTTCAAGGAAGGTTTCATCGACCTTTGTACTACCTGAAAGCTTAAGATCCTCCATGTTTCCTGAGATTCCGTTAAAGAAAGCGACTTGCATGTCAACAAGGCGAAGGAGGGCGACAATTACATCAATTTGGGCTTGGTAAAAGCCTTTAATAGCAGTAGCCCCTTTTCCTTGAAGATTTTCATCAAGCTGAACAATCTGTGTAAATTGCTTTTTAAGACTCTGTAATTGTTCTCGTAATCGGGCGTATTCATTCGAACGATCTTCCATCGACTCACGTAACGACATAGCCTCATACACTTTCAAATTAGCCATCAATCCTCTCCTATTGAGAATAGCTTTCTATTAAAATATGACCCCTTGTCCAATTCTTCTTTATGTATAAAAATAAACTCCCCATTACATATACCACAATTATCCAAAAGTTTGAGGAATTTCTTAAATTTGTAAAAGAAAACAAAACTATTGGCGGACACATTTTTTCGTATACAGGAATTTTTTCACATTTATGTCATTACATTTTTATGTATTTAGTACTACAGTATTGAAATATTATTTTGATATCACTTAAGTGATGGATGGGAAATCTTACTATCTTTTGAGAGCTAGCTTAATCAGGCTCCAAAGCAACGTGGACAACCGTTCTTTTTGCTGTATTTCAGGCATAAAAATAGCACCACTTTTATCGATACAGATTGTTTCGATAAAGGTGGTGCCTCGTACTTATATTCATATAGCTTTACTACCCACTTCCACATACGTTGCTTTCTAGGAAAAAAAGTGAAGTGAAATGCCGATTACTCCTTCACTCCCACTCCACAAGAATTAACCTATCATGCTCTACCACGTCACAGCCTGATAGACTATAGTCCGTTCTGTCAACCATTTCTTCTTTCTCAATTGATTTACAAATCGCACGACTAATGTCACCTTGTCCGAATTCATCTCTAGTTGAATCAATCGTCGAAATAATATGATTTTCCCCGTCATAGGCTAAGTCATGAATAATCGGAGCTCCTTCTGTAGTATACTTCACTACTCGAATCGTCTCCGGCACTTTTTCACTTACTTTCTCTAAATAAGTAAAGAAGGTTTCTAGATTCCTGATATCACCATGTGAATCAACAATATCTTCAACTGACGGGATAAAATCAGATGAAACACCCCTACTCAATTCGTTTTCATTCACCTGATCATGTGTTTGACAGCCTGCAAGAAGGAAGATGAAAAAGAAGCTAAATAAAAAATTTCTCATACCAAAACTCCTACATTTCGATTTTCTATATAGGTAGTATTTGACAGAAAGGCAACTATTCCTTCTTTAGCTTGTCTCTTTATCGTTAATTAGGTGTGAATTCATCTTCGCAACAAAATTTTGTTTTCAGTATATCTTAAGAAAACAGGCGCCATCAAAGAGCTAGATACTGAAAATACCTAGATAATTTTATACGTTCATGTTTATAACTCTTGTACGTTTCTTTTAGTATGAAATAGACTCAACTACCGTTTCAGATGGTTCATCTGACTGTGAATCTGTTGACTTCACCCATGTTGGGTACCAGCTATTAATCATAAGTTGCATGGGAGCCGTACTATAATCTTCCTCGAACGTTTGGAAAAGCTCACCATCTACATAGAACGCTGCACCATCTCGATACATTTCAAAGCGATAAACATGGAAATTCTCTGTTGGATCAAACGGAAGCTTTTGTCTAATTTGTTCTGCCTCTTCTCCATCTTTATATGCAGTAAAGAGAATTGTCCCACTCGAGTCATTGTATATTTCAATATCTATTTCATGATAATAATCTGGGGGGGCGTATAAGAAAAAGCCAGTGATAGAACCAGGCTGATGAGCAACTTTTATCGTTGTCTCAAAAGCACCATGCTCAAGCAACTTCTTTGTTCTAACCTCTCCACCTTGATACGCTTCAGGTTCCACACGAATTTTCACCTGCCCTGCTTGAATAGATACATTCTCAGCTAAAAGTGGTCCTTTCCCTAATATAGCATGTTTTCGTATTTCCCAAATCTCGTGGTCAAACGTTAAAAAGGATTCGATATGGCGGAAGAGAGACAATTCTTTGTCACTATGTAAAACAAACAATTTACTTGCATTGGGTTGTGAAGGCTCTTTATCCCACACGGTGATCTTTTGAACATAGTCACCACTAATACTAAGGTGAGGAAGCTTGAAAGTACTTTTGACTTCTTGTATCTTTTCATCAGTAAGAAGGTATTCTTCGGGCTGAGCTAAAAACCAATCACCATGCGGATCTTGAAGCTCATATTGAAGATATAGCTTTGATAGTTCATCCTTTATGATCTCAAGCTCTATTTTCACATCCAAATCGTTGTCAAACACATAATTCCCCTCAGGTAAAGAAAAGGTTTGAACAACTATGTCTTTGGAGAAGGCTTCAAAATTGGGTAACTCTTCTCCTTTTTCCTTTGTATCCTTTTGCTGACAAGCAAGAAGGAATAGAGAAAGCATACAATAGATAATCATTCTTCTTCTCATGTTAAATAAGTCCTCCGTCTTGACCATTTTGTCAAGTTTATCATACCAATTAACCCGAGGGCGAATCAGTGACAAGAGGAGCCTATGACTCTCGATAAGCCTTCCGCTGCTTATAAAACTCCATACAGCCTAAAAACTCATTCACGAGTTGTTCCATCTTCTCTAGATCCGCTCTTTTCACAACCCGATCATTGGGATCCCATTTTACTGTTCGTACAAAATAATAGTTTTTAATAGGAGCAAGAACTACTTTTGAAAAAGGGAATTCGTCAAACATAAACTCAATCTTCCCACGCTTTTGATAGGAATGATTCACAATTTTCATCTACTAAACACCTTCTATAACTCTTCTTTCCTCTCATCCTACTATATAATGACCTAAAAAGTAGCTGGAAAAGAGTGGGTTCACCTATTCATCAAGTCTATTAAGGGGTACTTCTCTTTTATCGTCAGAGGCACGGTTAGACGTATTCAATAGAACAATTCCCACTATGACAAGAGTTAAACCTAGCAGCTTCATGACTCCAAGTTGTTCATGAAAGAAATACATCCCTACAATAGCGGTTAATGCTGTACCTAAACCCGACCAAGTGGCATACGCAAATGATAAAGAAATGGTCTTAAGCGCGTAGCTTAACGCAAGGAAAGCAAGAGAAAATCCAACTACTACTCCAATAGAAGGCCAAAGCTTCGTGAATCCATCTGAAAGCTTAAGCATTGTTGAGCCAAACACCTCTGTTATGACCGCAAGTAAGACGTATACCAATCCTTTCATTCTTTAATCCCTCCTAATGACTCACGTTTATCAAGGTAAGTCCGATAACAAGCAAGCCGATTCCTATAAAACCTTTGCGATTCACTTTATCCTTAAAAAGCACGACTCCGACACCTACAGTCAAAATCGTACCTACCCCACTCCAAGTAGCATACACAATGCCAAGGGGTAAAGATTTTAACGTAATGGAAAGAAAATAAAATGCAAGCCCATAGCCTAAAATTACACCTATGGTGGGCCAAATCTTTTTAAATCCTTCAGATAGCTTGAGCATCGTCGAACCAAACACCTCTAGACTAATCGATAAAAATAATAAGAGGTATGCCATCTTAATTACCCTCCTCAAGCTGATCGAGTAAGTGATAAAGTAAAGAAATAGACTCTTCTCTTTCCACTACATCTAGTTGAAACATACTTGAAAACCAAAGACCATCACAAACATAACGAATGGTAAGTATTTTTTCTCGAATTATTCCATCCTGTTGAATAGCTTGCTCCCAGTCCTCGTAAGCCTTCTTCCACAAATGTAATGCTTCACTATTATTAGCTAACGCGGCTAAAAGACTTGAATTCAGTAATTTGTTATTTGTATCCTTTAATTCCGCTATTGTCGCAAGTGCATATGCCCGTATAAACTTGCCATTTTCATTCGGTATCCTTTCTAATTCTCTTTCAATCTTCATCAAAAATTGGTGTAATGCATATTCATTTAATCCTGCAAGCAAAGCTTCTTTCGTAGGAAAGTGATAAAGTAATCCACCTTTACTAACATTTGCTTCATTCGCTACAAGCTCTAACGTTAATTGATTAAAGCCTTTCTCAACAATAATGTGTGATGCAGCATAAAGAATACTCTTTTTTTTGTCCATAAAATCTCCTTTACAATCACTGTACCGTCTGGACGGTTTTTATTCAATTTACAGCTTCTAGTCCTATAAGTCAATTTTAAAACATAAAAAACCTCTATCATTCGACTAAGATAGAGGTAAAAATTTTTCATTAAAAATAAGGTGGTGGCTCAATAGATTCCATATTTACATGTCGATCCTTTGAAAGATACATACATGTCGACTGCAAATAATTTTGAACAGGGAATCGTAAAAACCCTAACTTTTCATAAAATACCGTTCCAATGTCACTATATAGAAAAAAAGTTGAACAGTTTTCCGTATGCTCTATTTCCTTTATCACTCCCCTTACAAGTTCTGATGCATTCCCTTTTCTTCTATCCTCGGCCCTTGTCGCAATTGAACCAATTCCTTTCGCTCTCATCTCTTTCAATTCAAGATCATATATTACGCAGGAACTTAAGATCTTTCCAGTTACATCATCTTGTAAGAGAAACCAAGTACCCTTCTGATATTTTATAGACTGAGAACATTCTTTTATATAGTCCTCTACCGACAGATCTCCTCCCCAAACATCATAGCCCATCATGTAAATAGTGTGCATATCTTCAATTTTTGCTTCACGGATTTGCATCACTCACTTCCCTCCTTTTTTTGAACATAAACAGCTCACCACTTGATACCCATCACTCCTCACTCCACTATAAGCTCCCATAAACGAAGGGTATTTCACTGGAATGATTGTAATCGCACACTGAATGAATGCTGTATTCATAATTAAAATGATCACCTTATTTACGATTGGTGGAATGTCTACATTGCTCACAAATAAATAACTACTAATCGCTAACAAAAGGGAGAACAACGGGCCTGAAAGCATAATCAGAATGAAGGTCATTTTCTTCATTGGCTTCTCATGTGAATAACGAAAAAAACCTACCCATCCACTAAGAGGCTGTAATTTTATAGTTATCCTCCCAACTCTTATACTCCGTGTCTTCTCTTCCATACCTAAAATAATATCCACTGGTTGCTTTAAAAGGACGGCCGCAGTTAGTGCATGACCAAGCTCATGGATAAACGTCGTAAATGGCAGGATAATTGCAACCATCATAAGAAATACAACAGCAAATTCAACTATGGGACTCATACTTTTTCTTCTCCTTGCTAAATGTTCGACTAGGAAGAGTGTGATTGTAGTTTCATACTAGAAGCCTCTCTATTTCTCCTCACTATAGGGCTATTAATTTAGTAGTCTAACGTTCACTCTGTTACTAGACATTGACTTCTCTTCTACCTATTCTTCTCATTTTCTTTTTTTCCTTTATTTAGGACTTTATTCTTAGGAGCTTTCAAAGCGAAAAAAAGTGAGGATCTCGTAAAAAATGTTGAAATAGGTAAGCACCACACAAACTTAAGAAGCTTAATCTATAATGAGAAAAAGCCAATAAACATCTTTTATGTCTTCATAAAATGTTTATCGGCTTTTATCCAACTTCCAGCTAAAGCTTCCCTTCAGTCTATCGGGCAAGTTCCTTGATCTTCTATATGACCAGATCTTTGAATTTTTGTCTGCAAATATGATTCATTAAACTCTGACTTATCTCCCCATAGTGGTTCCCTCCCTGACACAACTAAACCTGAATTTTTCAGCGCTTCTAGCTTTTTAGGGTTATTCGTCATTACTGTCACTGGCTTTTGTCGAAGGGCTTTTAAAACAGAAATAGCATCATCATAATTCCGGGCATCATCGACAAAGCCTAAGCTTTCATTCGCATCAACTGTGTCGTAACCGTTCTCTTGAAGAATATATGCCATAGCCTTACTAAATAAGCCAATTCCTCTGCCTTCATGATTCGCTAAATAAAAAAGTGCTCCCGTGCCGTGCTCCACAATCGCTTTCATGGAATGCTTTAATTGATACCCACAGTCACAGCGTTTGCTACCAAATATGTCACCTGTATGACAGATTGAATGCATGCGTATAAGCGCCTCTTCTCCATAAGAAAAATCACCGTACGTTAATACGCTAGACTGTTGGAGCTCTGCCAAATTAATTGAAGATAATTTTTCAATAACTTCTTCAAAATTCTCTGTAACATCCTTACAATTAAGCCAACTGTACCATTCGAATATAACCGTTTCACCATATAAGTTGACAGGTAATCGAATTGGTCCTACTAAATAAATGGCACCACTATCCGTAGTAATTAGCTGAATTTTATTATGTAAAACAGCTAATGCATCTTTGTTGAGCTTTGTTTTTTCCAAGACATCACCTATTTCTTCTTTCTTTTTTTGTATTTTTATTATTTACAATCATATAGAAAAATATTGAATGGTGAGGCTAGCTCTTATAGGGAAGAAAGATGGCTTACAAACATGGTTTAAGCACAGGCATTTCCCTCTAACCACTTTCTCTTTGCTTCTCTAATGGTAACCTTATATGTTGGGATTGTTTTGATTTTTTTTATGGTGTCAACACTAGTTTTTACATTAATTTCCGAGAATTTAAGATCTACCATCAAAACTCGTGCTTCCTATATGGTTTTTTTTTCTGATTTATCTTGAGTTTACGGGTTTTACCCACTCTTTTTGATGCGCTATCCGCGATTTTACATGTGCTATCCGCGATTATTGATGCCCTATCCGCGATTTTACATGTGCTATCCGCGATTATTGGTGCTCTATCCGCGATTTTACACGTGCTATCCGCGATTATTGGTGCTCTATCCGCGATTCGAGAAATTTCGACTATTTTCGCACTCCCTACTCCCTACTCCCTACACACTACTCACCATTCAGGCTTGAACCCGGACAATGTAATGTAACTTAAACATACTAAAAACCGTTACCCACAAATAGTAACAGCTTCATTATTAACATTACTTAGAACTACAGCCAGACAGAGCTTGAACCGTAAAGCTTATCCTTGTACCCCCTAGCTTACTTGTCAAGATCATTCATTCTTTCCTCTAAGGAATTAAGTTTTTCTTCAATTCTGTCAAGCTGACCTTGATTCATTCGTAACATTTTGACGACTTTTACAATAATATAAATAACGATGATGGGAATACCTATCATAAACAGCATCATCATGAGTTGAAAAATAATATCACCCGAATTTAAGCCAACAGACATTCCAAAAGCACTTCCTTCATATAAATTTACTTCATCATACTATGAAAAAGGAAGCAGCGTTGTCGAATATTGTTGAATTAGTTTATTTCACATTCATTTTTCATATGTATTGCGACAATTATTACTAAACACAACCATTCAAGGAGATCCTTGTTTCACTCTTGCTAATGATTCTACTAAATGGACGATTGCTTATTACATACCTACTATCTTAATGCTACAAAAAAACTTTTTAGGAACCGATTGTATTTTCTTTCAAAGAAGGGTATAAAAATTACATTTTCCTCTTGCATATTTATGAATTCATACTATTATTAATAAGGTGGAAAATCACACGTAATATCTGTTGAGAAACTGATTTACGATTTCTTATTCACACACTATTACAGCAAAAAGGTTGGAGAAACATGTATACACTGAAACATTATTTAACATTTATTATTCCTTCTTTCATAGGAATATTTTTATTTATTATTCCCGTGTCAATTAATGGAGAATTTACAATTTCTGTGGCTTGGTTAGCATCAAAGCTTCAAGATATTTTAGGAGATTCCATTCCATTTATAGCGACAAGTATTATTGGGTTATCCGCTATTTTTTCTTTAATAGCAGGGATAGCTAAGCCTACATTTATGTTGAATTCCGCATTAATGAAAAAGCTTTTTTTTGTATCTTGGATTTGGCAAATTGCAAGGGTAGTCGGATTTTTATTTTCTTGTATGGTTTTATTTCAGGTTGGACCTTCTTCCGTTTGGAACGAAAATACAGGGGGCCTTCTATTATTTGATTTGATCCCTGTTTTGTTCACAATTTTTATTTTTGCTGGGCTATTTTTACCCCTTCTATTAGACTTTGGTTTACTTGAAATTTGTGGGGCGATGTTCACAAAGATTATGAGACCTTTATTCACCTTACCTGGTCGCTCTTCTATTGACTGCTTAGCTTCATGGTTAGGTGATGGTACTGTCGGAGTGCTACTTACTAACAAACAATATGAGGATGGCTTCTATACAAAACGTGAAGCAGCCGTTATTGGCACAACCTTCTCCGTTGTATCGATTACGTTCACCATAGTCATCATGGAATATTTAGAGCTCGAAAAATATTTCGGAGCGTTCTACTTAACCATTGTGGTTGCTGGACTTGCTTGTGCACTTATTCTCCCGCGTATTCCACCACTCTCAAGAAAAGCGGATACGTACCATAACCAGAAAGACAAGAAAGAAGAGGAGAAATCTGATTCCATCTCTTTATTTAAATGGGGGGTAAATCGAGCAGTTAAGCAAGCAAGTGATAAAAGGTTCTCAGATGTTGTAAAGGGCGGCGTGGAAAATGTCCTTGATCTATGGTTAGGTGTTTTGCCTATCGTTATGACGATTGGCACTATTGCTCTCGTTATAGCAGAATACACTCCATTGTTCAAGCTACTTGGCGCCCCCTTTATTCCTGTATTAGAAATGCTGCAGGTTCCAGAAGCAGCGGAGGCTTCCCAAACGATGCTGATTGGTTTTGCGGATATGTTCTTGCCTGCTATCATTGGAAGTGGAATTGAAAGCGAAATGACACGCTTTATCATTGGGTGTTTATCCATTACACAGCTGATTTATATGTCTGAGGTAGGTGGGTTACTATTAGGTTCAAAGGTTCCCGTTACGTTCCTTGATCTCGTGTTAATCTTTTTGCTACGTACAGTTATTTCTATTCCGATTATTATAGGAATTGCTCATGTAGTGTTTTAAAAGAAGGGGCGGTTTCTCATAGTTTGTTGCATGATCAAAAAAATCCCAACTGCCGGATTTTTCCCCTGTGCTTCTATTTGTAAAAAGCGCAGCTCTGATCTTGCTTACCACCTATGGTATATATATGAAAGATGACTCTATACAAGCAACAAAGTTTAAAGAGCGTAAAAGTAAGAAGAGGCTGGGACAAAACAAAGAGCCAGGCACCATCCGATACAATCTATTGTGTGCACTAGATAAATCAGTGCGTACATATAGTCGTTACGATAAGGTGCCAGGCACTTCTGTCCCAGTCTCTTTCCTTTTTAAAGAATCAATAAAATCTCTATTTAAGCCAATACCTCTTTAATTCGGTCAATTGCCCAATCTAAATCTTCTCTTGAAATAACTAGCGGTGGTGCAAAACGAATAACAGTGTCATGTGTTTCCTTACACAGTAATCCTTTTTCTTTTAAGGCTTCACAATAGCTACGTGCAGGTTTAGTTAATTCAACACCGATAAATAACCCTCTTCCACGCACTTCTTTTATAACCGGATTATTTATCTCCTTTAAGCGTTCTTGGAAATACGCACCTAATTCAAGTGAACGTTCCACAAGGTTTTCATCTTCAATTACTTCTAAGGATGCAAGAGAAACAGCACAAGCAAGTGGATTACCTCCAAATGTTGAACCATGTGATCCAGGATTAAACACACCAAGAATGTCTTTATTTGCAACAACACATGAAATTGGGAATACACCTCCACCTAATGCTTTTCCTAGAATATACATATCAGGTATAACCTCTTCCCAATCACAGGCAAACAGCTTACCAGAACGAGCAAGTCCCGCTTGAATTTCATCTGCTATAAAAAGAACATTATTATCTTTACATACCTTGAACGCTTCTTTAATAAATCCTTCTCTTGGGATTACAATGCCTGCTTCACCTTGAATCGGTTCAAATAAGAAGCCTGCTGTGTTAGGTGTAATGGCATTTTTCAAAGCCTCTAAGTCACCATATGGAATAAGCTTAATCCCTGGAAGCATTGGCCCGAAGCCTTTACGGTACTCATCATCTGATGAAAGAGAAACAGCCGTCATCGTACGTCCATGGAAATTCCCAACACATGCAATTATTTCAGCTTGATTATCTGCAATTCCTTTTACTTGATAACCCCAACGTCTTACCGCTTTAATAGCTGTTTCAACAGCTTCAGCACCTGTATTCATCGGAAGAGCCATTTCTTTTTTCGTCATTTTAGTGATTTTCTCATACCAAGGTCCGAGCTGATCATTATGAAAGGCACGGGAAGTTAGTGTGACTTTGTCAGCTTGATCCTTCAATGCTTGGATGATTTTTGGATGGCGATGACCTTGGTTAACCGCTGAGTACGCACTAAGCATATCTAAGTAGCGGTTCCCCTCAGGATCCTCCACCCAAATACCTTCTGCCTCTGAAATCACGATTGGTAGCGGATGATAGTTGTTGGCACCATACTGTTCTGTTTGATCAATAACTTGTTTAGATACTGTTTTCACACTTATTTCCTCCTTTATTAAATAGGCTGTTTTCGTCTACTTTGTTTCTTATAATCAAGCAAATGAAGAAAACAGCATTACCTACAATCTTTCAGAAAAAAGCCATTATAAATAAGTTTTTCTGTAGAATATTCGATTTTGGTCAATTTTTCGTATTTTCTTATGAAATAGTTCTAGTTAAATGTAGTTGTTGTTTTCCGATACACACATTCCACTACAATCAACAAAGAGTAATAAATGAAGATTAATATTAACATCTATAATTAAAGTAGCTTTTCTCCGAACAAGGAACCCATGAGCGCTACAGCAACCCCTGCTGTTTTATTACCATGGTCTAGTATAGGATTCACTTCAACAAATTCAGCTGATGTAATGATTTTTGATTCCTCTAATATCTCCATTGCTAAATGACTTTCACGATAACTAATCCCACCTAACACAGGTGTACCTACTCCAGGAGCGTCACTTGGGTCTAAGCCATCTAAATCAAGAGACAAATGCACCCCATCTGTTCTTTCTTTTAAATATTCAATAGCCTCTTCCATTACCTTTGTCATACCAAGTCGATCAATTTCATGCATGGTATATACTTTTATACCCTTTTCTCGAATTAACACACGTTCCCCTTCATCTAGAGAGCGAGCTCCGATAATGACAATGTTTTCAGGCTTCACTTTTGGAGAGTAATCTAAAATATTCGTTAAAGCAGGATGTCCGATTCCTAAACTAACAGCAAGTGGCATTCCATGAATATTACCTGATGGAGATGTGTCTGCTGTATTTAAGTCACCATGAGCATCGTACCAAATCACACCTAAGTTATGATAGTGTTTTGACACACCAGCTAACGTACCAATTGCTATACTATGATCACCACCGAATACTAGAGGAAAAGAACCTTTTTCAATCACTTCATCGACAGAAGAAGCTAATTTCTCATTCGCTTCTGATACCGCTTTCAAATGTTTTAACTTTTCTCCTCCAGCTTCTTCTTGCGTTTCACGTCGCCCAATCTCGATATCACCACAATCATAAATCTCATAATCTAAATCCTCTAAACGCTCGACAACCCCAGCATAACGTATCGCGCTTGGCCCCATGTCAACTCCACGTCTTGATTGACCTAAATCCATTGGAACTCCGATTATTGATATATGTTTTTTCACCGTTAATCTCCCCCTTATCCTCATCTTATCTTACTAACAGTCAATGACTCAACTCCACAAGTTCATGCATATTCATACATACGTATACAAAATATATTTTATCAAAATAATAAAATAGGATAGTAAGCTCTATTAAACTTATTTATAAATCTCCGTTAGACTCATTTGTTTCAGGCGAGCGTCCAGGAGCCTCAACGACGTATCAACTGCGGGGTCTCCGCTTCCATTTGACTCTCTTTCCCTTAATCTTAACATGCCTTTTCACCTCAATAAACATTTTGAATAATTCCACATAAACACACCCAAATAAATTCAATCAACTATAAAAATAAAGATTACAACTAAATTTCCACCCATTTCACAACCACTAATAAAATTATATAAGAAAAATATCAACGGAACAAAATCTTCCGTTCCTTTTTATAGAATCGTCGAAAAAATTTTTTATACCCACTTAAGGTACTATTATAATTACGGGCTTTTTCACCTCCCTTTTTAGTAGGAATAATAAGTACCATCCTATAATCATGGAGCTGCCTCTTATTTTATCCACTTTTTTAAAAGTACCTCATAATCTTATTGTTCTATCAAAAAAAAGCGTGAACTCTTATATATGAGTTCACGCTTTTTTTCACTTTACAAAAATTCCAAATGGTTTTCCTACCGGAAGAACAACCTTACCAAAGTGAACATTTAATACCGCTGCTGCAGAGCCATAGAAAGATAATAAGGCAATACAAAGCTCAGCGATCGCTGCAATCATGTGGGTTGCTTCAGGCATTACACCTAACGTACTTAAGGATAAACCAATAAATAAGAAATCAATAAAAACAAAAATAAAAAATAATACCTTATGTGTTTCCATCGCACCAATAGTCATGAACACACTAAAAATCAAATAACCGATAAACGCAATACCTAGCTGTCTAGGATCTGCATTAGCTGCCAATGCCTCACCGAATGCACCTAATTGAATTAACCAAGACATCCCAACACCAAACCAGAACAAACCAAATGCAGCAAACGCTGTTGTACCAAATGTATTATTATGTTTAGCATCTAAAAAGCTCGCAATTAATTGAGCCAGTCCACCTAAAAAGAATGCCCAAGGTAGAATGAATGCTACTCCGTCTGTTAAGCCTAATTTCTGTGATGAAGCAACTAGTGTCACCATCGCTAATCCAAAAAGACCAAGTGCAGATGGATCCGCTACTGTTACTTTTACTTGATGTGTATTTTGATTCGTCATGATATCCTCCTAAAGTAAAACATACTTACATACGATACAAAAGTTCAAATAGAGTGTCAATTGCTTTTTTAGAAGTCTAATAATTGCAAAAAGACTGTGATACCAAGGTTTTGTTGGTTTACCTGTTATGTAATCGCCATCATGTGACTAAAAGATTTTTGCTACATGCAACTAGTTTTCATCCTCGCTCATCATTAGCATGACCAAAAAAATAAGGACCTACCAAATGGTAAGCCCTAAAAGTACACTATTTTTGAAATTGAACTTTATGCAGGTTAGCAAAAATACCGCCCATTTCAATCAATTCATCATGCTTTCCTTCTTCCGCTATTCCATTCTCTGTCACCACGACAATGCGATCTGCATTTCGTATTGTCGCTAGTCTGTGAGCGATGACAAGAGTTGTACGATTCTTAGAGAGCTCAGTTAATGCTTGTTGTATGATCATCTCTGTTTCGGTGTCTAAGGCTGAAGTAGCTTCATCTAAGATTAAGATTGGTGGGTTTTTCAAGAACATTCTAGCAATCGCAATACGTTGCTTTTGACCTCCAGAAAGCTTCAAGCCTCTTTCACCAATTTGTGTCTCATATCCATGTGGCAAAGATTCGATTAGAGTGGTTAAATGCGCTCTTCTCGCAGCTTCTTCAATTTCTTCCTGAGAGGCATCTAGCTTCCCATATGCGATATTCTCACGGAGAGTTCCCGTAAAAAGGAAAACGTCCTGTTGAACAATTCCAATTTGTGAACGTAACGATTCTTTTGTTAAATCTCTTATGTTCATACCATCAATTTTAATCGCACCTTCATTCACATCATAAAATCTAGGAATTAACGTACAAATCGTTGTTTTCCCCGCTCCTGAAGGGCCGACAAATGCAATCGTTTCACCAGCATGTATATGTAGATTTATGCCATTTAACACAACCTTATGATCTTCATAGCCAAAAGTAACATTTTCAAATGCAATGTCACCACGTAAGGACTCTACTTCAATGGCATCCTTTACATCAACAACATCTGGCTTGCGATCAAGTAACTCGGTAAATCTTTTAAACCCAGCCATCCCTTTTGGATAAAGCTCCATAAGGGCACTAATTTTATCAATCGGTTTAAATAATACATTAATATAAAGAACAAACCCGACTAGTTCACCGTACGTAAGCTGGCCAGTATAGCTTAACCAAGCACCTACGACAAGAACTGCCAATGTTACAAAGCGTGTCATCATATAGATTCCTGATAAACTAAAGGACATCACCTTATAACCACCTAGCTTCGCTTTACGAAACTTCATATTATTTATTGAAAATCGGTCGTTTTCAAATTTTTCATTTGTAAAAGATTGGACAACACGAACTCCAGATACACTATCCTCTACACGAGAATTCACATCTGCTATTTCACCGTACATTTTTCTCCATGCTTTATTCATTTTTAAATTACTTACAACCATTAGCCACCCTAAAAACGGTAAGACGATAAGCGCAACAAGTGCTAGCTTCACGTTCACTGTAAACATTATCCAAAAAGCACCAACAAAGGTCATAATCGCAATAAATAAATCCTCTGGACCATGGTGGGCTAACTCGCCAATATCCATTAAATCATTAGTAATTCGACTCATCACGTTCCCAGTCTTTGTATTATCAAAAAATTTAAATGATTGCTTTTGGACATGCTGAAAAAGCTGTTTCCTCATATCCGTTTCAATATTGATCCCAAGCTTATGGCCCCAATAATTGACGATAAACTGAAGAAATGTACTTAACAGGTAGATAAAAAACAACCCTAAGCTTACAGAAACAATAGCAGTCCAATTCTCCGTTGGCAAAAGAACATCAATAAACCATTGCACTGCAAGCGGAAAAGCTAATTCAAGGAGAGCAACCACAATTGCACTACTAAAATCTAAAATAAATAATTTCTTGTGTGGTACATAATAGGAAAAGAACCGCTTTAGCATTTTTTAAGTTTCTCCTTTAATAAGTGTTATAAAATATGTTTATTTTACCACCTTATATCATACTTAGATAGATAAATGTTGTTGTAGCCTACAGACAAACGATATAATGAAGGAAACGAATGCCTAGAAAGGGGATATTATACTTGTCTATATTTAAAGGATATATCGGTACATACACAAAAGGTGACAGTGAAGGAGTTTATAGCTTTACATTTGATACTGAATCTAAAAAAATTCAGCAAATAAAGCCTGTTGCAACAATAGAAAACCCTACATATGTAAACATTAGTCAGGATAACAACTATTTATATGCCGTTCTAAAGGATGGCTCCCAAGGTGGAGTCGCTACTTACTCTATTGACGAACAAACCGGCAATCTAACTGAAATCAATCGTCAATTATTAGATGGCACATCTCCATGTCATGTTAGTGTCGATGAGTCAAACACTCAAGTCGTTACAGCGAATTATCACTTAGGAACTATTGTTTCACATCTCGTTAATGAAGATTCTTCTTTAACTCCAGCACAATCTGTAAGCCAGCATATAGGAAGTGGTCCGCACGAAAGACAAGAAAAGCCACATGCTCATTACTCAGGCTTTACACTTGACGGTAGATTTGTTGTTGCCGTTGATTTAGGAACAGATCAGGTCATTACCTATAAAACGAATGACGGTAAGCTAGAAGAAGTCAGCTCACTATCCGTAAAATCCGGCAGTGGCCCAAGACACATAACATTTCATCCCAATGGAAAATACGCGTATGTAATGACAGAGCTAAGCAACGAAGTCATTTCCCTAGAATACAATTCAGAAACTGGTTCATTTACTGAGCTACAATACATAGCGACGATTCCAGCGGATTTTACTGAAAATAGCCAAGGAAGTGCCATTCACATTTCTTCTGACGGACAATTTGTTTATGCTGGAAATCGAGGTCATGATAGCATTGCGAGCTACTCAGTGAACAATGAAACTGGCGAACTTACGTTCATAGAGTATACATCGACAGAAGGACATTGGCCTCGTGATTTCGCATTAGATCCAACAGAAAACTTCTTACTTGCATCTAATCAAGAAAGCAGCAATCTTGTTCTCTTCTCAAGAGACAAAAAAACAGGTAAATTAACTTTACTAGATTCTTCTATTACTGTTCCAGACCCTGTTTGCATTAAGTTTTTACACGTTAAATAAGGATATTTGAAAGCTCGCTTTTTCTAATGCGAGCTTTTTTGGGTTTTCGAAAATTTTAAGTGCCGGATTTCAGCCTGTGTACAGGCTTTTTCTCACTGTATTGGACGATAAGCTTTTTTCTCCCTTGCTTATTAGCGATTTTCATGTAAATAAGCTATATGTTCTTAAATGCCTATAGAGTAGCAACAAAGTTTTAGAAAACACCTAACCAAACGAGTATTTTTTTGTAAAATTTATTGAAAAACAATAAATTATGACGTAAACTTTCTTAAGAGAACACGATAAACTAGAACGAGGTGAAAAGCTTGAACAATGTTTCTTCCATTTTCTTGAGAGTTGCGATTTGTATGATAGGAATAATCGTTTTATTCTTATGTTTCTTTTGGCTTCCCTGGCAAGCCCGTGTTTTAGCAGAGGTATATCCTGAATATGCTCATTTACAATACCCGCTACTCATCGGAATCTATATGACAGCACTCCCCTTCTTCTATGCTCTTTATTCTGCTTTAAAGCTCTTACATTACATTGATAAAGACACAGCGTTTTCCTCTTTATCCGTAAAGGAATTAAAGACGATAAAGCTTTGTGCCCTATTGATTTGTGTCTTGTATATCATTGGGTTCTTTTACTTAAGTTCTCAGCAGGCAGGTAACCCAGTGACCTTTATACTTGGAATTTTTATCCCTTTTGTCTCAGCATGCATCGCTATTTTTGCGGCTCTTTTACAAAAGCTATTACAAAAAGCGATTGATCTAAAATCTGAGAATGACTTAACAGTGTAAGGAGAATTAAATGGCGATTATTATTCATATTGACGTCATGTTGGCGAAACGAAAAATGAGTGTTACAGAACTAACTGAACAAGTTGGAATTACTATGGCGAATCTGTCTATCTTAAAAAACGGGAAAGCGAAGGCCGTTCGTTTTTCCACCTTAGAAGCCATATGTAAAGCTTTAGATTGCCAACCAGGTGATATTTTGGAATATGTCCCCGATGATAAGGAGTAAGAGGGTAGCGATCTTAAAGATTGCTGGAGCTGGAAACTCGAAGTACTAATTACCAGTTGGTGAAGTACACGAAATAAAGCTAAAGAATGTCAACTCTTTAGCTTTTTTATTCGATTTGTAAGTTATTAGTCGGTCTCCTAAGCGATAGCTTTAGAAAGTTGTATTATCAAGCAGCTCTGACTCCTTTTACGCACTATAGTTCGCACGTAACGTCCATATTTGGTAAACCATTTGCAGAGTAGCAAATACTGTTATATAAGTTAAGACTGTCCATCCCATTATTAAATACGGTTGAGTGGCCATTTGCATGGTACTGCTCGTTAAAAAATCTTGATAATAAATACACAAAAATACAACTGACATAGTGATAATAGTTAAAATAAGAAGAAGATGTACAATTTTACTCCTTGTTATACCTGCTTCTGCCTTGTATTGGTTCGCCCATCCATCTTTTTTTGTAGCGGAAAAACGATCTAGCCACACATGCACAAACGTAACCAAATTTACCCATAAATATATTTCTGGACTGATAAGCAGCGCTGCCAACAAAACGTCGATTGGCCGATTCATTGGAGTCTTTATCGCTAATATAGTATTTAATATGGAAGCAACAACAATCGGAGTTAACCAAATCCAAGACCATTGAAATTGATCTGTGGCTATCGACACTACTAATAAAAGAAGAAATAAGACCCTGATTAGTAAGTTCATCATGGATTTCAGCTGAGATCTCCAAATCTTTCCTAAATGCTTTGTTTTTACACCGATATCTTTACTTGTCAACAAACCAACTGTTCCAGATTGCCACTTATTCCGCTGCTGTCTAAATGTATGATAACTCCTCATCGAATCGACAAAACAACGCGCTTTCGGACTAATGAGCGTTTTCCAATTTGATTTTTGGAGCTGCCATGTAAGCAACATATCCTCAACATCACTTTCATCCTGCCACGGTCCATCTAATTTATTTTCATCTACTATATTTTGGAGAGCTTCAGGTCGAAACAACGTCGCTTGACCACCTAATACGTACGTACTACCACCATTGTATTGAAGATCAAGCAGCCAGCTTGCCATATCTTGTTTTTGCTGATGTGTCCACCAACGTGCCAAAAAGCCTCCATACTCACCACTTGCAAGCTTTTCTTCATAGTGCACATCATCTTTTGATAAGGTGCTTTTCTTCTTTGGCATCCGCATCGTGTACTTAGCCATAACGCCACCGATATTTCGAGCACTCATGAGCCCTTCCCACATATACATAAGAGCTTTAGGAGCTAATCGACTATCAGCATCCATTCCTAATATCGCTTTAATCGACTGCTTGTATATCTTCTGATAAGGGGTAAGATCTTCAAAATAAATATCAAGATGATCACCATAAATATTTTTCCAAGCGTGGTTCAAAGCACCTACTTTCCGTTGTTTATTATTCTTGGTTTTTAGCACATATAAATTCAAGTTAAACTCTGCCCCAGCGTCCAATGCCTTTTCGGCCGTGTTGTCTGAGCAATTATCAGCTATGACAAATACATCAAGCTCTACCCCTTCTGGCAACTTTTGATCCCCAATGCCTGCTAAACAATCTCTTATTGACTTTTCTTCATTGTGTGCAGGTATGAAAGCTACAATTCTTGGTTTCATATACGTGTTTTTCACATTAGAACTATGCTCTATTGTCTGAGATAGTAACATATTTTGACTATGCCAATCCAACCGTCGATTGCTTTCTGGCACTCGCATGCAGTCTCTCCCTTCAATAGTGAAATGTAGTATCCAATATAAAGCCAAAGGGAAAAAGGAACCATAGATGAGGATAAATTAAAAACAACTCTGATAAAAGCTCTATTGTTTATATTGTTATTTATGAGTCTATTGGCTCAAATATGTTCACTATATAGTTTGGAGGTATATTTTTTATACTTTTGGAATATTATGGGTTGTTTTTGGAGTATCAAAACAGAAGAAACGGTTTAGGAGGGTAATGAGGTAAAACAATTGTACTAGCTATCTACGATATGCTAAGGAGCTTTACTCACCCATTATTGCTATCAGATTTTAATGAAGAAGATTTTTGCACGCGATATACCAAGGTAAGCGAGCAAAAGAAATACTCTTCTCCTTGTGCAGAGAGAACAACCTTAGGAGAAGAATCAAAAAAGAGGAAGATCATTATATCTCCCCTTTACATTACTTTAACTGTGCTTGATTAACATTCATTTCAATTAAATTTCGATCAGGATCCATACAGAAAATCTGAGCAAATCCACTCTTACTCCTTGGGTTCTCCTTAATCTTGACTCCCTTTTCCTTTAAATAAGCTAATGCCTGATCATAATCCTTTACACGAATAGCCAAATGACCTTCTCGTGAATTAAGCTCGTCCGACTGTCTAATCGTTTGCGCATCTTCGTATTGAATAAGGTGTACTTGCTGGTGACCAATTTGATACCAGGCACCCGGAAAGCCGAAATTTGGTCGGACAATTTCTTGAAACCCTAATATGTCACCATAAAAATTCTTTGATTTTTCAAGATTTGTTACAGCTAAGCTAACATGATGAATTCCTCTATACTCGATCAAACCGAATCACTCCTTATCTATGTTTAATACGGATGAGGATACTCGCTAGAATATTTGCCAGTAAGAATAATGGGTTTCCTTGCGCGTTTTCATGCAGGAATAAATCCCCAGTATTCATTTTATCATACATGTCGCCTTGAGTTTTACCTGCTTGCTTATTAACCATTTCCTTTTCCCTTAAAGCGCTTAAATACTTATACTGTACAGGAAGTAGCGCTAAGGAAAGAAGGAGATAAACACCTATCATTCCAAGGAAAATCTTCAACACTTCATTCCAGCTCCTTATTCAACAATTTGTCTCTCGAATTCTACATAGCGTGTACCTTGAAACGTAAGAATTCCCACGTCCCCTTCAGCCAGCTGACCGAATTCTTTTCCAGACACTTTTAATTCACTTCGATCACCACTTGAAAATTCAAATGTTACATAGTAAGACGTTGAAGAATGATGATTTTGCCCAGCAGATCTTACTTTTGTTCTCTTAGCTTTTACTTCAGCAGGTACAGAAAGTCTAGGTGACTGTTCATTTTTAGTGTATTCCTTTACCCCTCTAGCAACGTTGAAGATAATAACACTAACGATAAAAATAAAGATAAGTCCAATAAATAAAGATGCAAATGATGGTTCCATAAAAAACGGATCGTACATTATAGTCCCTCCTCCTTATTTAATACGTTCGGAAAGTTCAGTAAGTTTCACTAAATTGAAATTTTGTGATCTCACATTCTACGTTTGTTACCTTGTTAAAGGCTACCTCTAAACCTCGTATACCTCAAAGCTCACTATCTATAAATTATCGTTTATTTTTCTATTTTTTACCAGTATAATACAAGAAGGAGAAAGAAGGGAGACAAGATGAAATTTAACGATTTGCACCCAAATATTAAGATACGAATCATGACAGAGTTCTTCACCGATATTACACAAATGGCAATACTTCCGTTCATGGCCATCTATTTCAGTAGCTATGTTGGGGCTGGATTGGCTGGTATCCTCTTAATGATTAATATCTTACTTTCTATTATGGTTGGTCTATATTCAGGTTTTCTTGCTGACCGAATTGGAAGAAAGAAAATGCTTATTAGTGCGCAAGCTATACAAATTTTTGCCTTATTGGTCATGACGGTTGTAAATTCACCTTGGTTAACATCAGTCTGGATCACATATGCAATGTTTATTGTAAGTAATATAAGCTCAAGTCTGATTGGACCCGCAGCTAGTGCCATGATTATTGACGTTAGCACAGAAAAAGAACGTCCATACATATATGGTTTAGGCTATTGGACTGGCAACATTGCCATTGCCTTAGGAGCATTACTTGGTGGGTTATTCTTTGAAAAGTATAAAATGATGTTATTTGTCATGTTTTTATTTGTAAGCATCGTAACCCTTTTCATCATTATTTTCTTTATTAAAGAAACATTTACTTTTACACGAGATAAAAGTGAAACAAAGCCTTCTATTAAAACTGGCTTAATTCGTAATTATCTTAATGTGTTAAACGATAGAGGCTTCATGCTTTTTATTGTCGCAACCATTTGTATTATGTCCCTTGAATTTCAACTCGATAAGTATGTAGCAGTACGATTAAAAGAACAATTTGAAGCTGAGCTTTTCACTTTTACAATCACAGGTGTCAATATGTTTAGTATCATTATGCTCATTAATACAATCACCATTGTTTTCGCCACACTTCAGCTCTCAAAATGGCTAGGGCAATTTAATGCTAAAAAAGTCTTAACAATTGGACTCCTTATTTATTCCATTAGTTTTACATCTTTTGCTTATAGTAATTCTTTTTCTTTGCTCATACTCGCTGCCTTTTTCTTTACGTTTGGTGAGCTCATGTATTCCCCGATCCGGCAAACAATCTTAGCTAGCATTGTAAATGAACAGAGACGAGCTTCTTATATGGCAGTTGATAATCTTGCCTACCATGTAGCAACTTTAATCGGAAGTATTGGTCTTTCCTTAGGCGCACTATTACCCTCTGAAGGAATGGCTCTTCTATATTTAGGATTAGGTTTGTGTGGACTCGTTTGTTATCGTATAGCTTTGTCAATGAAGGAAGAAAAGGAAGTACGTGTTGATACTCAAAAAGAAAGTGTCTTATGATAAAAAAACCAGTGAAAAGGTAACATTGCGTTAAGTGTTACCTTTCTACTGGCTTTATACCTTCATATTATTGGGCATGGAAAGGGTAGAGTAAAAAAATGTAGGATACCGCACATAAATATAATCCCTTTTATGGCATATACGTTACACTTTAACTGGTTCAAGGTACTCTGATATTATTTTTACATTTTCTAGATTTTTTCCGTAATCAACCATGGTTGTAATGACAAACGGTTTGCTTACAATAGTGACTAACGTTCTTTCATTCTCAATGGATGATACCGTCATTTTGATTACTTCTCCCCATGTTCTTATGTTTATCCCTGTTCTCACTAAAATAAAGCCCTCTTCAAGGTTCTCTTCCTTTACTTTCGCTTTATGCAAATACATGACTGATTCCTTACATAATTGATACGTTTTTTCATAAGAGAATGGCATTTCAATCGTTGACTGTTGCTTTACCGTACTATTTTTCTCCAGGCTTTTATTCTTTCTAAAATAACGGTCCATGATTGTCATCACGAGTGCCATAACCCCTCCAAATGCAATTCCTCCAATAAGATTCTCTTTTACGAGAAATGAACCAAATAAAAGGTTAGATTGCACCATCATGAGAAGTCCGAAAGGTATAGACATACATAAAAAAATTCGAATAAATTAATTCATAACACTTTTTCTCCTTTTCCTTACTCCCTTACATTCTACCATTCCTTGCTAATTATTTGTCACTTTCTGTTAATAAATTTTAACCCATACTTGTATGGATTAGAAGATTTTGATTCAAACTAAACGGAAGGAGGTATTGTGTATGAGACATTCTACAGTATTAGTTATAAAATTCATTACTTGTCTTATTGCATTTGCAATTGGTTTAGATTTATTTTTTAACGCAACATTTATTGAAATTCTTTCCTTTAGTTTATTCGTCACGTTTGCTACATACCTTGTGGGCGAGCTCGTCATATTACCACAGCTAGGTAGACGTGCCGCTGCCGTTGTTGATTTCTTTCTCACCTACTTAAGTGTTTGGGTATTCGGGAGTATTCTATTTGAAAGCTATTTACAAGTGGCTTGGGGGAGTATTATTTCCGCTACGCTCATTACAGTAGGTGAAATCGTTGTCCATCTTTTAATAGAGGAAAGAGGACCTGCTACACGTTATTTTGAAAACCACCACGCTCCAGTAAAGCCTCATTTAGCTTTTGGAACTGAATTTGCAGAAGATGAAAATGTGAGAAATTCAATAAAAAACTCTTCAAATCAAGGAAAGAAATAAGCGAAATGGGACACATTTTCCAGTGTGTCCTATTTTTATGTTAGATTATTTAGATAGTGCTATCCAAGATATATACAAAGAAATATCCTCACCATTCACACGTAAGAGCTGCGGAATTAAACAGATTTTAAATAGATTTACATCCAACTACGTCTTAAGTCTTACGATGAAATAAAGCTTGTGATCATTGTGAAGAACGCTCCAAACAATTATGATGGGAATAGATACATTGTTCGTATAGGAGGAATAAGAATGAAAAAGTGGCTTTTTGTTTTATTTTTTGGAGGTGGACTTCTTTTCTTAATGCTTTCATATCAATCATGGCCAGTTTTTGGAGAACAGGAAACAGAAGCTAAGCTGTCTGAGGCTATTGAGCTTATTGATATTGACATATCTGGGGCAAGTACAACCATTTTGCCAACAAATCAAGATTCACTTTCAGCTGAGCTAGATGGGAAAGGCAAAGTATCTTTTCAGGAAGATAAAGATTCTATTAAAATAGAATTCAAAGACGATAGATGGTTTAATTTTCTACATCTTTTTGGGAAAAGTCACCTTACTATTTATTTGCCAGAAAAATATCATAATGACCTGTCCCTTGAAATTGGCTCAGGTAGTGTCAAAATGAATGAAAGTGAAGTAGAACTCAAAACACTTGAAGTAGAAGTTAGCTCAGGCCATATCGAATTAGCACACCTGAAAGCAGATACATTTCACGTAGCCGGATCATCAGGCAATATACAAGTTGACAATGTGGCAACAGAAATCGGCACAATCGAAATGAAATCTGGTAATGTAGATGTGAAAGACTATTCAGGCGGACTCATTGCTGATCTCTCTTCTGGCAAGTTGGAGGTTGAGTTTACTTCACTTACAGATGATATTGAATTAGGAGTAAAATCTGGATATGCACTCATGGACCTCCCACAACATGCTAACTTTACGATTGATGCAGAAATTGGCAGTGGAACTATAACAACAAACTTCGATCTTACAGATTCAAAAGAAGATAAACATTCTTTTCGGGGAACTCATGGATCGGGAGAGCACGAAATAAAGGTAGATGTTTCGAGTGGAACAGTGAAAATACAATAATTAGCTAGAAGTCACACCACTTGCATCAGATAGAAATTGATGATTAAAGATACCCCTTTGTCTCATTTTGAACGCGGGGGTATTTTCGTGTCTCCACTTACCTGACTTTTCTTATGTTTAAGTATTTTAGCTCGATAATGCTGAAACCTAGTCTAGATAAATTAAACCCAACTATAGCTAGTCAGTAGGAACTTATTACACTTATTAGTCTATTTCTTCTCTCACTTTTTCAAAAAAAATACTTTTTAAAAAATATGCATAACATTCTACATATTTCCCTCTACTACTGGACATGCTACATCTATCATTCATGTCGATTGGAGGAAATTTGTATGACAAGTGCGTTCGAAGCAATAACAGCTGTATTTAAGACATACATAGACAACGAACCGAAACCCCCGTTACATGTAGGGGAAGTAATGGATTTATGGACTGCGTATACAGCTTTCCAAGAAGCTCAATCCCTTTATCAAGTAGGGCTTAATACGACGACAAACTCTGATTTAGTTCATATTTTACAAAAAGCACTAGAAGGTAGCTCATCCGATACAAAAAATATAGAAACGTTACTTAAAAATGAAGGTATTCCTTTGCCTAGGGCTAATCCCAGTAAACCAACTACAAAGCCACAGGCTGTTCCAGAAGGTGTTAAGTTAACTGATGATGAGATATCAAATTTAGTTTCGGTAAAAATAGCGACAGCCATTACATTTTGTGCTCAAGCAGGAAGCAAATCTATTCGAACAGATGTTGGAATGCTCTTTTTCTCTATGCAATTAGGCTTAATTAAATTTGCTTTACCCTTAAAAAATGTCATGAAGGAACACGGTTGGCTTAGAGTGCCACCAGCTTTTCAATCAGCAGGATCACCTGAGTAAGTGTTTTAAACAACTACTCAGGCTTTTTGTATTAGTAAGGTTATTTGAAGGATTTCCCTTAATTGAACCCATAGAGCCCCAAAGCTTTCAACACGCAAAAAAGAGGACCTCCCAAAAATGTCGATATAAGTTATTACCACACAAACTTTTGAGACGTGAGGAAGATTCCTATGACTACTATACGACAAGGCAGCCTGTTAGCCTACCAGAGTGAATTGATTTAGAACCTCACCAAATATGTGAAGCTATTTTTTCAGCTATCGATCTTGATTAAATATGATTAGCTGATACTTACTGCTATGATCTCTCCTTTGCTAGTAGAATTATTGAATGGGTTCTATTTAATAAAAACCTAGTAAAGCGAATAAAGAACGCTATCGTATTCCGTCTTGATTGCAGCTTTTTGGTTGATCGTATCAACTTCATGTTAAATCAATCACAAGCTGCTGAAGATATAATAATTCGAGTGCTTTTCAAAGATATTAATCCCTGATAAATAGATTCTTTTAATGAGAACGACTTAAGGGTAAATGGAGGAGAATTGTGAGACTTTCCGCGAA
Source organism: Bacillus weihaiensis (assembly GCF_001889165.1). GTDB lineage: Bacteria > Bacillota > Bacilli > Bacillales > Bacillaceae > Metabacillus > Metabacillus weihaiensis. Next base: position 2,881,620 of record NZ_CP016020.1, read on the forward strand.
AGGTGTGGGACAGGTAAGACTTCAAGGGCGTTTATTCCCGAAGGAGGAACACCGCCCTCCCTACAGAAAGTAAATACCGTGTTTCAAAACGGAAAAAAGAACACCTGGTATAAAATTAGAGATTCTCTAAGTCAAATATCTGATAGAGAATGCAGTGCTTTAAGAAACCTTTGCGTATTATAGTGAGAAACATACATAGGCAATTTTCGAAGATTAGGTCAAAATACGGCTGTAGATGATCTGTCAATGACTATATGTTCAAGCCTTTACTGGACCTTCTGAATCTACAGGTGTCCCCCTGTTTTGGATTCTTTCTGCGACCATTGCAGGATGTTTTAACTCATATGAAATAGTCACCTTTAAAAATCATATATGTATCCACTACTGTCTCACCGTTTTCAAAAATAGTCCTCCTTCCTTTGCCTTTCTTGCATATATTGAAACCCATAGAGAAGTAGCGATTTTATAAAAAAGAGACCTGAAAGCTGTACTCTTGTAAGTCTAACTAACGAAGCAATACCTAATCTTTGCAAACTGTTAGTTAGTACATAAGTAAACAAGGAATCAAGAATAGTATTGATAAGGAGGTATATATAAAATTTCCCATATGTGAATTTTAGTATCCACATAGAGCCAATAAAAAAAGGACCTACTATAAAGGGGGTATTCCCACCTATTTTAGGATGGATTTTCTCATAAAACCACCACCAACGTCTTTTTTCTGCTAGCATATCCTCTAGTTTTACTACTGTTGTAATGAAAATACTTGCAGGTAAAAAGCGAATAAACGATTTTTTCCCAAGCAAGGGAATAGTTAGCCACGGAATGATCATCAACAGAAACAAGAGAAATTTACGATTTCTTATCATTTCCTAACACCTCCACGTTAGGAATATGTTATCCTATTCCATGTAGAAATATCCATTATTTTACTTAATTACATTCTCTTGTAATCTTTTTTTACGAATCTGTACTAGCTGCTGATCAATGGTAGGAAATGATTGAAGATCTATTTTTTCTTCTATATACTCACTAAATTCTAGACATTTGTGAATAATTGATTGTTTGTTGCCTACAGTTACATCAAATAGTGCATCATATAAAGCAATAACTATTGAAATGTCTTCCCTACCATAATGGCAAATTTGATAAAAAGAAGATCTTATTAACTCGTCAAATGAACGTTGAGGTAGTCTTAATCTAACGATTCCTTTTTCATCATGGTAAACAAGATAAGGACTATCCATTTTACTAGCAGCCTTCAAGCATAGTCCTAAATGTTTTATACAGTCAATCGCCGTATTCGGATCATTAATACCAGGTGAAATGGCACGTAATGCAACCTCTGAAAGCTTTAATAAACCAAATTGTATATCCTGCATCGTCGTTCGCTCGTTCCCTACTGTTATTGCTTCCTCCACTTGAGGGATATGATCTTCCTCCTGTGAGTAAATCGTACACCAGCATGTTCCTTCCGATAAAAAACTACCGATAGGATGATGTACATCTATTACACACTCCTTCTCACACGCAAATTCATATAACCCTTTAGCATTTAAAAGTTGAATATATCCAAACTCCTTATTAACTACTTTAAATCCTGGACTATATAATGTATAAGGAACAAGGGTTGAGCTTAGCTTTATGTAATCATTTTTTTCGATATTCTTCTCCTTCTTAGAGATCGTCTCTAAGACATCCGTTGAAAGCTTCTCAATTAATTTACTAACTCTTACTGATGATGCAACATGGTGAATAAAATAAGCAAATAGACCTACGCATATACTGGCAACCAAAACACTAATTGAAGTTGCCAAAATGTAGCTTTTGGAATCTTTACTCATAAGCAATAATGCAAAAATAGAATAAACAAATCCTCCGATGAAAATTCCTAAAACACGCATTGTTACAGAATCCTTAATGAAATTTTGCAAGGTTCTAGGAGAGAACTGTGATGAATACGTCGTCAGAACGACCATAATTGTAGAGAAAGTAATGGTTGTCATCGTTAAAAGTGAGCCAGCTATAGTTGATATAATTGTTTTCGCTAGGCTATTGTCAATTGATAAAAATTCGCTTATAAAGCTATTATCCATATCAATGGTCTGATCGGCCCATGAAACAAACATTGCCAATATAATGGCACTAATGGAAAAAAGCGCAGGTAAGAGCCATACACTATTTTTTATCGTAAAAAACAATCGATTAATCACAATATACCCCCATATTATTTTTACAGTGATTTTTCCCCTGTTCTCCCTTCAATAAACAAGACCTTTCCTTTACCTTTAATGCCGAGCAATAGTACGATAAAAGAATAAAGTTACTCTACATCCCTCTATTGGTTCCGATGGCTCGAATAGGAAAGAATGTGGAGTTTGAAAAACGAGTAGAAATAATGGCTATTTTAGCCTATCAAAATACAAATTATACAGGAGTTGAGATGTTGAAAGTCCATAAAAAATAACCTCAACTTACGAGGTTATCTTTTGGGGTAATCTTTTAACCTTTATGTTGATTGGTAGCACAGATGATGCTATTAAAGGTAAGGCTTACACTCGAAAGGGAATGGCAAAAGAATGAACTCCATCATTGGAAGTTAATATGCTAGATGGAACAACCATCTATTAAGTGATTAAAAAGGTCATCTATCATTTTTTTGCCTTCATTTCGATATTCTATATTCTCTTTCCTAATAAAACTACTATATACCGTTTAAGAAAAAGCATAAAAAGAGAAGAGCGTATTTCATTCTCTTCTCTTTCATATCGATTTAGTAACCGCTTTCACATTTATTTAGATTTAATAGTATTTGTGACCGCAATCACACTTCTTAGATTTTTCCCAATCATGTTTACTTTTATATCCATGATTATGTTTTTTATATTTCTTATAATCGTAGTCGTATTTATCGTAATGTTTTTTGTCATCGTAATCATGCTTTTTAAAGTCAATCTCACAATCGTACTTTTTATAGCCCCAACAATAACACTTACCATAGCTTTTGTCATAATGCTTCTTCTTTCCCATAACCAAACAGCTCCTTTATTGGCTTTGATAAACCTTACTTCTGGTTTTAAAAGTCAAAATAGGATGTAAGAAAGAACATGGAGTATCCTGTTTAGTAAAGTTTATCTTTGCCGATTTTTTTAAAGAAAGAAATTGGCGAAATTTACTAGGCCTGCAGCAATTCCTTTCTTTGCTATTACTATATGTAAAAGGAAATATATGGTTTGAACATTAGCCTTCTCATTTGATAGATTTTTTCATCAATTTAATAGAATTCCTGTATTACCTGTTAATTCAGGTAGGATAAGAACTATTCTTTTAGTTTAGAGAGAAAATTAAGTACCCATAAAAGAAGTCGTACCTGTCAACTTATAGGGAAGAAGTATTCTAAAGGAAATTAGTTAGTCTTGTAGAGGGGTTCTAGTGAATTCGAAGGAAAGTCAGATAGATTATGATTCAAAAAAAAGCGTACAAATCATTGTACACTTTTTTACGCGCCTTAGAGGATTCGAACCTCTGACCGACGGCTTAGAAGGCCGTTGCTCTATCCTGCTGAGCTAAAGGCGCATATAGTATGTATTTTTTATACGATTCTATATAAAAATGGCTCCGCAGGCAGGACTCGAACCTGCGACCGATCGGTTAACAGCCGATAGCTCTACCACTGAGCTACTGCGGAACAGAATAGAAAGTATAATGGTGGGCCTAAATGGACTCGAACCATCGACCTCACGCTTATCAGGCGTGCGCTCTAACCAGCTGAGCTATAGGCCCAGATAAAAATATGTATTGGAGCGGGTGAAGGGAATCGAACCCTCATCATCAGCTTGGAAGGCTGAGGTTTTACCACTAAACTACACCCGCAAATAATGAGTCTGGAGGCACCACCCGGATTTGAACCGGGGATAGAGGTTTTGCAGACCTCGGCCTTACCACTTGGCTATGATGCCTAAAAAATGGCTGGGCTAGCTGGATTCGAACCAACGCATGTCGCAGTCAAAGTGCGATGCCTTACCGCTTGGCTATAGCCCAATTACTAAAATGGGGCGACTGATGGGAATCGAACCCACGAATGTCGGAACCACAATCCGATGCGTTAACCACTTCGCCACAATCGCCACAATATTTTGGCAGGGGCAGTAGGAATCGAACCCACACCAAAGGTTTTGGAGACCTCTATTCTACCGTTAAACTATGCCCCTACTTTAATTGAATGTTTCTTTGTTTACATATACGATACTTCGTAAAATTGATGGTGGAGGGGGGCAGATTCGAACTGCCGAACCCTAAGGAGCGGATTTACAGTCCGCCGCGTTTAGCCACTTCGCTACCCCTCCAGCTTTTTTATATATAAAAATGGCGGTCCGGACGGGACTCGAACCCGCGACCTCCTGCGTGACAGGCAGGCATTCTAACCAACTGAACTACCGGACCTTCGTTTTTTTTTCACGAATAAGTGAAAAAATTGGTTGCGGGGACAGGATTTGAACCTGCGACCTTCGGGTTATGAGCCCGACGAGCTACCGAACTGCTCCACCCCGCGATGATATAAAATTACATGATAGAAGAAATCATTTAGTTAGGACAAATGAAGATATGGAGGAGGAAAGGGGATTCGAACCCCTGCGGGCTTTGACACCCCTGTCGGTTTTCAAGACCGATCCCTTCAGCCGGACTTGGGTATTCCTCCTAATATGGTAGCGGCGGAGGGAATCGAACCCACGACCTCACGGGTATGAACCGTACGCTCTAGCCAGCTGAGCTACACCGCCATATTTAGAACCTTATAACTTATATTTGTCTTAACCCTTCTTACTTATACCTTGGTGGAGCCTAGCGGGATCGAACCGCTGACCTCCTGCGTGCAAAGCAGGCGCTCTCCCAGCTGAGCTAAGGCCCCAAGTTGGCGCGCCCGAGAGGAGTCGAACCCCTAACCTTTTGATCCGTAGTCAAACGCTCTATCCAATTGAGCTACGGGCGCTAATTATCTCTCATTTATTTTTTTCGCTAAAACGAAAAAACGATGGTGCCGAGGACCGGAATCGAACCGGTACGGTAGTCACCTACCGCAGGATTTTAAGTCCTGTGCGTCTGCCAGTTCCGCCACCCCGGCAAAAGTATATGGTGCGGGTGAAGGGACTTGAACCCCCACGTCACAAGGACACTAGATCCTAAGTCTAGCGCGTCTGCCAATTCCGCCACACCCGCAAATAAAAAGCAAGCTGCTTCTATGTTTATTATAATGGTGGAGGATGACGGGATCGAACCGCCGACCCCCTGCTTGTAAGGCAGGTGCTCTCCCAGCTGAGCTAATCCTCCTAATAATATCAATTTTTCCCTTGCGTGAAAAATTATGGTGACCCATACGGGATTCGAACCCGTGTTACCGCCGTGAAAGGGCGGTGTCTTAACCGCTTGACCAATGGGCCATCTCACTTACTTTGTTACCTTTTATAAAAAGGCGCCTGGCAACGTCCTACTCTCACAGGGGGAAACCCCCAACTACCATCGGCGCTGAAGAACTTAACTTCCGTGTTCGGCATGGGAACGGGTGTGACCTCTTCGCTATCGCCACCAGACATTTTCACATCACTTCATCGAAGCGACAAGATATATTATATAACATTTTGTCATAAATGCAATACTTTTTTAAAAAAAATTTCAAGCAGAATCATCTGTCCCTGTAACAGGAATATTAATTTAACATGTTTACCTTAAAAGTGTCAATGGTGTTTTGAAAATTTTATTGTTCTATTCACTCCTGTACAAGCATTCCATATAGTAAGAATGAATTTCTTAGTGATGAGGAACTTCATTAAGGAAAAATAACTTTTGATAACAACCTACTCATTTTAATTTTTAATGAATAAGTTGATTATTTGTACTTAATCAAAAGATTACATGCCATAAGACACCTGCCTAGAAATTTGTAAGGGTGAAAAAATTATAACATAACACGGCAGACGGATTGGCTGCTGGAACATCTCTAAGAACGTCTAAGGCTGTAACAGTATTCAAGAACCTCCTATAAAAATACTGTGTCGCCTTACTTTAAGTGACTTATAAGAGGTACAGCCCTCCATCACTATACAGAAAATTCATCAATTCTACTCTCATATTTTTAATAAGTAAAGTCTAGAATTTAACTTTTTACTTGTTATAATGCAAAGTGAAGATCATGATATAAAGGTGGGCATTTATGGGGAATACTTGTCGGTATGTAGTTAATGCTGTAGGTAAATGTGGTGAAACATACTATACCCAATTAAATTCAAAAAAAGAATTAAAAAATTGGATACACGACCATGAAGAGAAGTTATTAATGGAAGAGTTAAAGATTGTTGATAAAAAAATGTCACCTCTTTTAAAATGGTTACTAAAGAAATAACTAATAACATAGAGGCTGGGACAGAAGTGCCTGGCACCTTATCATAACGACTATATGTAAGCACTGATTTATCTAGTGTACACAATAGATTGTATTCGAGGGTGCCTGGCTCTTTGTTTTGTCCCAGCCTCTATTAATGCATAAATACACTAAACTTTTAGTTCCACCAGGTTTTTTATTTCTTGCAACATCTCACTATGTATGAAATAACAGTATTTCTTATTATATGTGCATCCTTTAAACTTTAAGACAAAAGCTACAGGCTCCAGAAGCTAGTTACTTCCCACTGACAATATTCTATTCATTCCTATCTAATAGAAATGATCCAAGCATCTTATTTGACACCTAGTCTACTCACTCGTTTTAGGTGAGGTAATGTTATAGCAATAATAAGGAAAGTCCATCGTTTTTTACTTATACTAACCATACTCTTCTCCTCCTCTTTCCATTAATACCTCTATTTTAATTTATCGTTTCACGCTATTTATTTCTATATTTTCACTATGAAAACGAGTCATTTTAAAATATTTTATACCATTTATGGAGAATGTAACATGTATATCATGTTGCCTAAAAGGAGAAAAAATTATGGACATTATAGAGCAGATACTTAGACTAGTCATAGCTTTCTCCTCCCTATTAATTTTAACGAAAATTATGGGGAGAAAAGAGATCTCCGAAATGACATTTATTAATTTTGTGTCGGGAATTGCACTTGGAACGATGGGAGCATCTCTAGCTGTCAATTCAGCTGTAAGCATACGAAATGGGGTCATTGCCCTTATTGCCTGGAGTACATTCACAGTCATCTTAGGCTTTGTTGACATAAAATCGAAAAAAGCGCGTGAAGTGCTACAAGGAAAACCCGTTATCCTTGTTAAAAATGGGCAGATTCTTGAGCATGAAATGCGGAAGGTTCGATTAGATATTGATGAACTAACTGCCTTATTAAGGCAAAAAGATGTTTTCTCTATTACAGAAGTGGACTTTGCTATTTTTGAAACAGATGGTCGTTTATCTGTTATGAAAAAAGAAAACCAACAACCACTTACAAAAGGTGATATGAATATAGCCACTAATAAACCAGTTTTCCCGATTCCTACAGAAGTAATTGCCGATGGACGAATTATTTCAGCAAATCTTAAAAATATAAATACAGATGAACATTGGTTAAAGGATAAAATTCTTCATGCAGGGAATCCACCTATTTCAAGTATTTTTTATGCGGAAGTTCAGAAAGATGGAAGTTTATATCTAGACCTTAAGAAAGATTATTTACCAAATAAATGAAAAAAACATTGACCAATAAGAACGAATGTTCTACGATTAGATTATCGAGGAGGTGATTTAATGAGGCCGACCCTTACAAAGGATATCAATCAACAAGAATTTAAGGACTACTATTGGTTAAAGAAAGAACTACAGGCATTTTGCCGTGAACACGGCTTAAAACAATCAGGTTCAAAGAATGAATTAACCGAGGCTATTGTTTCATTTTTAGAAACAGGGCAAGTGCCTACACCTATCAAGAAAAAAAGGCTCTCTACTAGGTCTAGGTCCACCCAATCAGAAATTTTATCTCTCCAAACCGTCATTACAGAAAATCATCGATGCAGTCAAGAAGTAAGAGCCTTTTTCAAATCAATCATCCCGAACTTTCACTTTTCCACTCATATTCAACATTACTTTAAAACACATGCAGGGTGCACCTACCAAGATGCTGTTGCAGCCTGGTATGAAGAAGAAACGCGAAAAAAAGACCCTTCTTACAAACGGCAAATTGGACAACAATTTGAATATAATCAATTCATCAGAGATTTTTTTGCAGATGAAAAAAATAGAGATACATCTAAAAAGGAAGCAATTGAAGCATGGAAACTACTTAAATCACTTCCTGGTCATAACAAATATCAAAAAAGCTAACATTTATACTTTAACTAGTTTTATTGATTCACAAATCTCTTTATCAACTTGATAAAGTTGATTTAACAATTCAACCTGAAATCTACCCGGACCTTTTTCAGCAGCTATTTTTGCTGCAAGTTCCGCTGCGATACCGTACACTACTGCCGCAGATACCGTAGCTTTTAAAAAATTCTGTTCACAGGCACAAAATGCTCCAACAATCGAGCTTAATAAACACCCCGTTCCCGTTACTTTCGTTAACATAGGGTGACCATTTTCGACCATATATGTTTCCAATCCATTTGTAATGACATCCGTTTTACCAGTTATCATAATAGTTGTTTTAAGAGTACGTGCTGCTTTTTTAGCAAGGGCTACCACATCACCAGTTCCATCACCAGCATCTACACCTTTGATAGTCCACTCATCACCAATTAAGTTTGCTACTTCGGCTGCATTTCCCCTTATAACTGCAATCTTCAATTCGTTTGCAATCTTAAATGCTGTCTCCGTACGGTATGGAGTAGCACCTACACCTACTGGATCAAATACAATTGGAACCTCATGAATATTTGCAGACTTCCCTGCAATCATCATTGCTTCAACTACATCTTTTGTAAGAGTTCCCATATTAAGAACAAGTGAATCTGCAATTTTGGCCATATCAGCTACTTCTTCCTTAGCATAGGCCATTACAGGTGAAGCACCTATGGCTAATAATCCATTAGCCGTAAAATTTGTCACAACTACGTTTGTAATATTATGAACCAGCGGTGTTTGTTCTCTTAACCTTTTTAGCGTTAGTACACTTGTTTCGGCATTCATATGTAAACCACCTTTTCTAAACGATTAATTCTTTCTACTTTACCTAAGGCCTAGTACTGACACAATGGCTAGTATATCAAGCAGTATATCTCAAGAGAGACTAGCAGAAAAAAATATTCTGCTCTTGGAATTTCAGCTGGGATTGTAGCACACACATCGCTTCCCACTTTTGAACTTTCACTTGTTTTAGCACAATCTGTTCTCTATGTTTAATCTGATAAAAATAATTGGGCCCATTACTAGATCTATTTAGGCAAATCATTCTTATATAAAAATCTTTTTGCAAGGCCTCTCAAATATAACTTATCCAAAGATTGTACGCTTTTTCTTAGCTTTTTCCCACAATTGGTTAAAGTTAAAACAGGAACGATACATTCTATGCCATTTATTATGTTAGGATTAACTTTTACATTAACTGGTGGCCTTTCGTCCATCCTTACTGCAAACTTCTCTTTTAATTAAGAAAAAATAAAGATGAGTACTTTATTACATTGAGTAACTTAATTTATTTTTAATGCTATAGGCGTTAAGCTGTAACAATCCTAAACAAGCTCTTAGTCAACATTCAGCATGAGACCTCTTTATAGATTCTTTATTCTTACTTATAACTTTCATCTTATGAAGTGAGCTTTTTCGGGCATAATAAGTGTACTTAATCTATTGTGAGGTGCACTTATGGCGGGTAAAAATAAAGAGCAAAAAGAAATGAGTACGGATGATGCGATCATCTTAATGCTGTTAGATTTAGTTGAGAAAGACGGCATTGAACTTGAATTAACGCTAACCATTAAAGGAGCTACTGTTAGCGGGACTCTGATTAGTGCAACAGATTATTATGAGGGAGTAACGGATGCAGCCAAACAAAATCAGGATAAAACGATGGCTAAAATCATTGCTAAGAAATTTAATGACTTAAAAGAAGAATACGCCAAACAAAAAAGTGAAGAAGCTGAAGAAGAAAGCACTCCTCTCACATTCATCCATCTTAAGGATGCATTTATTTCAGGCCAACAACCTCCCACCTCTTCCACTCAAGCTGGGCAGTGGTGGAGAGGTAGAATCGCAGCAATAGACAGCTTCACAGTCCATCTACTCGGCTAAATGGTGATGTAATGAGGCTGGGACAAAACACAAAGAGCCAGGCACTTCTGTCCCAGCCTCAGAATCATGATACTTCTTTCACCACACGAACTTCACTTTTCTTTTCCTTTAGGTAAAAAAGTATAAAACCTATAAAGCCTATAAAGGATGAAATAGCCAATAGACTATAAAGCAAGGTCCCACCGTATTTTTCAAAGATTATTCCACCAATTGATGAACCTAAAATCCCTGTGACCCCAAAACAAATTCCAACAAAAACCATGTGACCTGAAGCTTGCAGCTCCTCTGGTACAATTTGATATAAATATTCCAAGGCACCTAAGAAGATGACTGCAAAGCATACACCATGTAATACTTGTATCATCAATAACATAGTAGGATCTGACGCAAAAGCTGTTAAAATCCAGCGAATACAATACAGAAACGCAGCGACGATTATATAGATGATTGGATTTGATGGACGAAACCATTTAGCACTCAAATAAAACAATAATGCTTCACTTGAAACACCTATAAACCATATCCATCCAACAAGCATTTCATTACCGCCTATTTCAAGTAAATATAAACTAATAAAAGAATCACTTGTTCTATGTGTAAGCAATACTAACGAAACTAAAAAGAAAAAAAGCAATAGAGTAGGATTTTTGAGAAATACCCCCATATCCTTGTAGTTTACTTTTTTACTTCCCCCTTTTACATCACTTAGAACTAAGGATAATAAACAAGTTGAAACAGCAAAAAATGTAATTGGGATGACAAGAAAGTCAATTCCATATTCAGAAAGTAAAAAGCCACTGAACAAAGAAACGATTGCAAATCCAATAGATCCCCACATCCTAATTGACCCAAATGTAACAGAGTGAATAATCGACTGTCTTTTCGCAAGATTATCTGCTAATGGATTAACAGGTGAAAAAAAGAAAAAGAAAAATGATCCTGCAATAAGAATCCAAGTGAATGAATTCAGTTGAAAAAGCCACGTAACACTTAGTACAAATCCAACTAAACAGGCAAATAACACTTTTTTCACCGTTTTATACTTATCACTTGCATAGCCCCAAATCGGTTGAGCCACTAGACCTACGAAGGGACCTATCGCTAAGAACCATCCAATTTGAGAACTTGATAGACCTTTATGCTGAAAATATATCGGTAAAAAACTAACAACCATTGAACCAATTGCACTGACAAAGAACATAAACATCCTTAAAGGAAGTAGTTGATTTGAAATCATTAAGAAAAAATTCCTTTGTAATAGATTTATAAGAGCTTAGATAACTTATACTCTTATAGTGATTTAGTTTGTTATTTTAGTTATTTATTTGTTAGTTTATTATAAAACATTTTTAGCTTTTCTGTAAGGAATATGTTTTCAATTCGCAATTGCTTTTCCCTAAATATGCACTAGACAAAACGTTATATCTACTGTCGTTGATCTAGACTTAAGCCAAACTTAACGCTTAAAGTTCTTGATTATTTATTGACATGGTTTTCCCTTTAATATCCTGTTGTTTACAAGCAATCCTCTCATATATGATTTCTATGAACCTATTAAATGATGAGGAGAACCTAAATTGAAAAAATCCTTCCTTATTTTTTTCCTACTAGTATTAATAGTTACTAGCATTCTTCCCCCTCCTGTCGTTGAGGCACTGGCATCTGAACCAACCATTCAGGTTAAGCTTAAAAATTATATTGGAAACAGAACACAATTAACAGTAACCGTACAAGGTGACTTTCAAATTGAATCCAATCAAGTAAAGTTGACAAATGGTAAAACATACATCATTAAAGTCGAGTCAGGACAGCTACACCTGTATGAGGGAGCGAATAAACTTCTTATCACGAATCGCCTCCATCTTATACCTATGACTTATACAAGTTACCTTACAATCAATAATAGGCCCTATTTAGGAGCTTTCCATTTTGAAGTTGAAAACTCTCTTTATATTCGTCCTACTAATACCGTATATTTAGAAGATTATTTAAAGGGTGTTGTTCCGTTTGAAATGATGGCAAGCTGGCCTATTGAAGCACTTAAGGCCCAAGCTATTGCAGCCCGAACCTATGCTGCTAGCTATTTAAACAAAAACATCGATGATACGATTTCCTATCAAGTCTATGGTGGATATGATTGGCATCCGAATAGCTCCAAAGCAGTTAATGAAACATATGGTGAGGTTTTAAAAAAGAATAATTATCTTATTAGTACTGTCTTTTCTGCCAGCAATGGTGGCAAAACAGAATCAAATGCAAATGCCTGGGGCAGTATCGCACTCTCCTATTTACCAATTAAAGAGGATCCTTATGATGCGAGAACAAATTGGAACTTCACCCTACACAAAAAACAAATTCAGCTAGAAGGGCTTGATTTGATAAACTCTTCTTTATGGTGGAATACAACAAAGGAAAAGGATGAACAGCTAGCTACCTCTATTAAGCTATGGCTACAACAAAACGGGCACCAAGGAAAGGACCTAAAAATCATGTCCATTCCTAAGCTGTCCTTGCACAGCCCTACCTCTGGTGGGAGAGTTTCAAAAGGGGACATCACCATTGAATATTTCATTAAAGATCATGTAGATTCTTCTGGGAAGCTAGTTCTTCAAAAGCTCGAGCTTCAAAACAGCTCTGCTGCAAAGTTAAGAGCTATGATTGGAAACCGTGTGATGTTAAGTTATTATGTGACAAATGTAGGGGAAACTACAGATACACATTCTGTTTTTGGTCTTGGTGACGGACACGGAGTTGGCCTAAGTCAATGGGGAGCAAAAAATCGAGCAGATGCAGGTCATACTTACAAAGAGATCTTAGGATTTTATTACGAAGGGGCTACCCTGCATATCGATTATAAAGAAAGAGTGAATCATGTTCCATCCGTAGAAAATACAACTGTTCATAAACCAGCACCAGTGGCAATTAGCCCTAAACCACAGACATCAGAACCGAAAAAAATCGTTGATAAAACTCCTCCAATCATTAGTCAAGTGAAAACAACGGTTGATCAAAAGAAAAAGAATCTAACACTATCATTTAAGTTAAATGAAGCATCAAAAGTCACACTCTATCTAAAAGATTCAAAAGGAAACATTCTTCACTATGTGATGAAAGGGAATCCTGTTCATGCAGGAACCGTCGTAAAGGCATATGACATCACTAAGCTTGCAAATGGAACCTATAAAGCAGGAATCATCTCTGTGGATCCTAATGGAAATCAGGCCTCCACTGCCACCTCGTTTGTAGTTAAACATTCGCCAACTACTTTAACGAAAGCAAAAACTGGGAAGGTAACAGCTAGCAAATTACATGTACGATCCTCTGGCTCCACAAAGGCAATTGTGATTGGTTCACTAAAGAAAAATCAAACTGTGACCATTCTTTCAACATCAGGCTCTTGGCATAAAATTAAATATGGAAAAAGCTATGGATATGTTGCTAAGATCTATGTGAAATAAAAGAACCTATGTGATGGGTTCTTTTTTTTACATTGCATCCAAACAAGCCAACTACGCACACTAGGTAAAGAACAAATAATAACGGCGGCAGCTTCCTAGGTAGAATTCGATATACCATGTATGGCAAGATAGGCATTATCAATAGGTCTACTTCATTTTCCTGTTAATGTGTGAATGATCAAAAGGAAAATATAGATGAAAATAGGGAATAAAAAAATAGAGGAAACGGGAAAATTGACTGAAATGAAAGCCTACCATTCATTCTCTAGAAGGAATATGTGTATATCTAGCGAATTAAATGGAAATGAGGTGAATATTTTGATACTGGAAGCTGTTATGCTTAATGTAAAGGTAAATCAGATGAAAGAATATGAGGCGGCAATAAGTCAAGCATCTAGCATTATTTCATCGATGAACGGGTATCTTTCCCATGAACTTCACCGTTGTATTGAGGAGGAAGGCAAGTATCTGCTTTTAGTAAAATGGGAGACTTTAGAGGATCACACTATTGGGTTTAGACAATCTGCGGAATACCAAGAGTGGCGGAATCTACTTCATCACTTTTATGATCCATTTCCTACTGTCGAACATTTTGTTGAAGTAATTCTTTAAAATAAACGAAAAAGAGGCTGGGACAGAAGTGCCTGGCACCTTATCGTAACGACTATATGTACGCACTGATTTATCTAGTGCACACAATAGTTTGTATCGGAGGGTGCCTGGCTCTTTGTTTTGTCCCAGCCTCTTCCCATTTCGTTCTTATCCTTTTTTGTTACCTTCTAAGTCTGTAACTCCATATTGTTCGTACTCTTCTGTATATCCTTCTGTGTCCCTTTTCTTTTCGTATTCCACTTCATCACTTAGAAAATCAGACGGTGTTTCGCTTGTCCCATATGCTGCAACTTCTTCAAATGAATCCAATCGATCATTTCTTTGTTCACCATTTTCCATTGATTGTGATAAAACATCCTCTTCAACGGGACGATCACTGCTTTTTGAATCATTCATTGCATGATGTTGACAATAAAGCGTTGTTGGTATTGCTTCTAGTCTTTCATATGAGATAGGTTCCCCACAAGCTTTACATATCCCATAAGTTCCCTCTTTCATTGCTTGAAGAGCTTCTTCATGCTTCTTCACTTCCGCTTGCCTATGCTCGTTCATTGTTAATTGAGTTTGCTTGTCCGTTAATTCGGTACCTAAGTCTGCGGGATGGTTATCATAAGTAGAAAGTTCACTTGTACTGTCTGCTTTAAGCTCTCCATCCGTTCTTTTTAATTGGTGTAACTCTTTTACTACAATCTGTTTTAGTGTCGAAAGTTGGTTTGATGTTAACATACTACCACTCCTAAAAGTCATCGTTGCTATTTCATACCCCTTCTTAAGGAATGAAAAACAACGAGAACACAGCTCCAATAGGAAATGAAGCTAAGGAAGATTCTTCAAGCCTTCTCTTCCTTCATCTTCTTGTTATATTCTAGCTCTTTCAAGTAGGCCACATAATTCGTTTTATCCTCTAGTTCCCTCTCTAGATATCCTAAGTATGCGAAAAGAAGACTTATATCCTTAGATAGTTCTCCTTCTTCATGAATATATTTTTCCCTAATTTTCTTCACTTCTCTTTTGACAATCCATCGCTCATTCCGAGTGTCCTCTTCTTTTATATCAAATACATCTACCTCATCACTTTCTACAAGTTCTATTCCCATAAACCGTTTTGTTGAATAGTTATCACTACTTATGGAGTAAACATATTTTTGCTCCTCTAGCTCTTTTAGAGCATCCGGATGAATGTTCATTGTTTTTGGAATAATGTCTTGATTTACAATAAATTCTTTTAACCGAAGTACAACGTCCATGTAGAATCCTCCCGTCATTGGCTATAGTACACCCTATTCCATAACAATGGATTTAAGTACAAGTTTGATCAGGTAATCGACCTAGACTAGCGAAAATAATTGATTTGCAGCTTTGTTCATCTGTCATTTCTCCTTTTATAAAAGGCTTTGTTAAACACAGTTATTGATTTAAGTACAAATTCGCCTTCCACTCCAATCAACAAAAAGAAAGAACAATATAAAATAACACAGCCTTATAAAATAAATGGAGGAGCTTTAACAATATGGAGATTATCATACAACGTACAGAAATAATCAATCCAAAAAGATCAACTTAGTAGTGGCACCCTTCTCTCCGGTGATCGTCATACGGAGACTAGAATACACTCTATGCCTGCCTTTATAAATGAACGTATTATCTTGAGGAGCTTGGCATCTGACTTTCTGTCAAATAATCAGACTGCTGGGCTATGTTGAACGAAGTACTTAAAAAAATGCAAAATAAAAAGGATAACACCCTTAGGTGCCAGGCACCTAAAAAGAGTTATCCTTTTATTATGGTTTACTTATTATAGTTTTTGAACGTTTGCAGCCTGTGGCCCTCTGTTTCCTTCTTCGATATCAAAAGAAACTTCTTGACCTTCTTCTAAGCTTTTATAGCCTTCACCTTGAATTGAAGAGAAATGTACAAATACATCATCTCCACCTTCGACTTCAATAAATCCAAAACCTTTTTCTGAATTAAACCATTTTACTTTTCCTTGTGCCATTACAATTTCCTCCTAGATCAATCAAAACATGTTTGATGATAATATCGATATTTAGTATTACCCTGTATTCATTATTTAAACCTCTTTTCTTAAATTTTTTTATTAACTGAATTCATTTCATCAATTAATCCTTAGAGCCGCGGAGACTAGTAAGACGCAAAAAGTGAGACCTCCCTAAATATTGAAATAAGTAAGCGTGTAGGAAGATAAATGGAGGGAAAGTGAGAGACTGCTGCGGGAGGAGGCTCACCTCCTGCCCCGAAAAAAGCGAGCAGTTGGAGCGGATTTCAACCAGACCGGACACTTGGTATACATATAATAGTTTACGATACGACAAAAGCCAAAATGTAAAAGGATCTACATTCTAAAGATCTGTGTTTCTTTAATAATAAGCATGTATGAAAGTGATTTATCTGATTTTCATGTAAACTAATAAGGAAGAAGATTTCACGTTAATGACTATGATACACTGTAGAAAAAGAATGGAGATTATGATGACAAATTCACCTTATAAAATTTTATTTTTAGACATTGATGGTACCATTTTACGCCCAGATGACACAATTGAAGAAAGCACGAAACAAGCTATCAAAGAAGTGAGAGACAAAGGAATGACAATTTTCTTAGCGACCGGGCGACCACTCCATGAGATTTCATCCATTGCAAAAGAATTGGAAATCAGCTCATTCATCGGCTACAACGGTGCCTATGCTGTACATGATGGTCAAGACATTTTCAAAACACCCATGAACCAAAACAGCGTTGAAAAATTTATTACATTAGCGAACAGCCATACCCATGAATTTGTCCTTTATACCCATAAACATAATATTTTCTCAAACATAGACAAAGAGCTCATCCAAACTTTTATTCGTACTTTCCACTTACACTATAACAAGCCATTCTCAGGAAATGAGCTTGATCAGATCCTTGGCATCACCTTAATGAATGTAAGTGAAAATGAAGTTGATCTTTATAAGAAAGTTGATTCCTCCATCCACTTATCTCAAGTCAATGTAGAAGGTTTAACACATTGCTATGATGTCATTCGCGATACAGTTAATAAAGGATATGCCATTGAGCATATTTTAAATCTTTTACATATTCCAAAAGAGGCTGCGATTGCATTTGGAGATGGGATGAACGATAAAGAAATGCTTCAATTAGTCGGAGAAGGCTTTGCCATGGGTAATGCCCATCCTGATTTGCTTCCATATGCGAAACACAAAACGACAAGTGTCACAGATTCTGGCATTTATAATGGATTAAAATCACTAGCGATACTCTAATCGTATCTTTTTACCAATACATAAATATCTTTTTTTGGAGGAACGAGTATGTACGAACTAAAAACTAAAGAAAATGATAAAAATGTCATTGAGTTTATTGAACAAGTTGACAGTCCAAAAAAACGTGAGGATGCCTATCGTTTATTAGACATATTTACCGAAACAACAGGTTATGAAGCGAAAATGTGGGGACAAAGTATTATTGGGTTCGGAAGATATCATTATAAATACCCGACAGGACACGAAGGAGATGCTCCGTTAGTAGGCTTTTCTCCTAGAAAAGCAAAAATAAGTTTATATTTTGCAACTGGCGATTCAAAACGAGAAGAACTACTTGAAAAGTTCGGTAAGCACACAAGTGGTAAAGCATGTGTTTACATCAATAAAATGGCCGACATTGATATTGAAATACTAAAACAGCTAATTACTCAATCCGTTGATTTCTTAACAAATCTTTACCCAGAAAAAAGCTAGCTCCTAAATCAAAAAACTACTAGCAATAAACAACAGATATAAAATCTAAAAAACTTGAACTATTAGGTAAGACATTCATTAATCTAAACCTAATAGTTCGGTTATATGATGGAGTGTAAGACACCCGTCCGATCACCATAACGGTCAACCTTTGTTTTTACTTTTTCTTTTTGTTTAAAATCAAGTCTAAGTATAGCTGACATTTTTGATTAAAGTCTGAAAAATCAATGGATGTTAAATCTGAAATTTGCTTTAAACGATAATTCAATGTGTTTGGATGAATAAACATTTGTTCTGCAGTTGGTTTTGATTTACAGTTATTGACCAGGTAATATTCTAGCGTTTTGACGAGCTCTGTTTGACTTTCTCGGTCCTTCGCTTGTAGAATTTGTATATTTTTGTTTTCGTAATCAATTTTTTTGTTTTTCTCAATCATGACGTCAAGGTACCGAAAAACACCTAGCTTATCATATTCATATGGAACATTCTCTTGGGTTTCGAGCTCTTCTGCGATGTTTATTACTTCTAACGCTTCTACGTAGCTCGTATTTAAAGACATGAGATTTTGATATTCATTCCCTACTCCAATATATAAGTTGGAATAACGCTTTTCATCAAAGTTAGTTAAGAGATTTTCAATAATTTGTTGGGATGCCTCATTAGGTGAATATTTCAAAGAATAGCACCCGACAATGATGATAATGTTCGATTGATTGATAAGAGCATGGCTAGTATTATCCTTTAAGTTTAAATAGGAGCGAATCGTCTCCTTCAACTCTTCTACAAGCTCAAGATCCGCATCAACTGCATTTACGACCATTACAGTAAAAATGGATGGCAGCACTATATCATAT
This sequence comes from Bacillus weihaiensis, assembly GCF_001889165.1. Lineage (GTDB taxonomy): Bacteria > Bacillota > Bacilli > Bacillales > Bacillaceae > Metabacillus > Metabacillus weihaiensis. The sequence goes on from NZ_CP016020.1 coordinate 2,900,531, forward strand.
TGCGTTGCTTCCCATTTAAATTCCTTCTCACTCTTATACTCATTATTAATTGCTTTTCTGAAGACATTCTCAACTTCCTCGGCCTTTTTTAGCTTAAGCTTATTTTTCTTATGAATCATCTTCCCCACATGTATGGATGCCTTATCAAGAAAAGTCATTTCTTCAGGTGTAAGCTGCTCGTTTATTTCCTGTATCCATAGATAGCCCATAATCGTCTCTTGATATCTTGTACTTACAACTACTCGCTGATTTAATCCAATATCTTTCATTTGATGAATGCGAAACGGTTTTACCATTGTTTTTACTTGATCAATAATCCCCGTTTCTACAAATACTTCAAAAATAGGTAGAGGACATTTTTTTGAAAATATGGTTTGTTGGTTAGCTAAGTCAAAATGATCGACATAATACGAGTTATATGCGAGTAAGAAAAATTGATCATCCTCTAAAATTACTGGTTTTTTTAATTCATTGCTTATAAAATTCACAATCTCATCTAAATCAGATAGTGAGAGGACCCGTTCCAATAACTCTTCCATATCTATACACCTTACTTTGTTAGTTTAGTTATCATTATCATACTTCCCATTCTAAAGATTGTATAGTTTGTAAGAGAGAAAACGTTACATTGTTTTGTATAACATACAAAAAGAGTAGACAAATTCTTATCTACTCTTTTAAAAGGCTCTTTACGTAATTTTTTGAAAGCAATGTTTTAGATTAAATTAATTTTGTTCGCCTTCGTTCTCTACAATTACATCTTTAATTGATTCTTCATCATGCTTCTTTTCATTAATTGAGATATGATGATGCGTATTGTTTGAACGGTTTACATAGGACTTTAACAGTTCAGACATATCAATACCTGTCATTTCCTTAAGGGGCTCTTGCATATCTACCATGGTTTTTGTAATGCTTTTTCCAAAGGAGGAAATGCCATTGCTGTTTCCTGAATCGATGATTTTGACTGATTCAATGTTATTTAATGGCTGTGCAATTTTCTCAGCAAAGACTGGTAGCATCTCAATGAGTTTTTCCGTGATAATGACATCACCGTGTTTCTCCATTGCTTCTGCTAATAATTTACGTGCCTCTGCTTCTGCCTTACCTCGTTCACGAATAACATCCGCTTCAGCCGAACCTTCTTCTCTTCGAATCTTAGCTTTCGCTTCCCCATCAATTTCTGCTTTACGTGCTTCCGCTTCTGCTTTTTTCGTCGTTTCATAATAATCAGCGTCTGCTTTCGCTTTACGAACCTTACTTTCCTCTTCCTCAAGCTTTACTGCTCGCTCACGCTCTAAGAATTGTAAAGTTAATTCTTCCTCTTTGATTTCTTTTGAGAGCTTTGCTTTTTCTAATTCATAAGATTGTTCTGATTTAGCTCTAGCACGCTCGGTTTCTTCTTTAAAAGCAGCATCTTTAATATCTTTTTCCTTTTTCGACTCTGCAACAGCAATTTGACGCTTATATTCCTCTTCTTTTGCTTCTTGATCTGTTTGAGCTCTGTGGATACGAGTTTCTCTCTCACTATTTGCTTCGGCAATTTCTGCAAGCTTTCTAACTTCCGCTATACGTGGTCGACCTAAATTCTCTAAATAGCCATTCTCTTCATCTGCATCACGTAAATCAGTTAAACCTAACGATGTAATTTTAAAGCCCATTAAATCAAGCTGCTTTTGAGCAACCTCTGACACATCATGGTTAAACTTCTCTCGATCACTATTAATATCTTCAACTGTCATTTTTGATAGGATAGCACGTAAATTACTTCCTAGTACTTCAATAATTTCTGACTCAATTTCCTCTTGCTCTTTTCCTAAAAATTGTTCAGCATAGTTTGCTATACCATTTAACGTATCTGCTACTTTAACCATAGCTACTGCATCAGCTACAATCGGTACGCCACCATTTGTATAAACCCTTGGAGTTGCTAGCTTCAGTTGAAAAGAAGTAAGGTTAACAGGAGTTGCCGTTTGAAATCGTCGTAAACGATAACCTCCGCCACGAATAATCTTCATCGAACGGCCTTCTTGATCTGTGAAAATATTTGTTTCCTTTTCAGGGTCTCCTAATTTAGGTCCTGTAATAATTAATGCTTGGTTCGAACGAGCAGTACGGTAGCGAAACCTCACCCAAAAGAAGTAAGCTACACCTGCAATCACTGCAATAATAAGGATTGGTAGTAAAATCATAATAGTGCCAATAAAATTAAACATGTAACACATTCCTCCTGTCTTTATATGTGGGAAGTAACTAGTTATCTTCATTATGTAATACGACTACAACCGACAGAAGTTTCATAGTTTTGTAAATATTTCTTACTCTTTTCTTTTCCTCATTAATTGAATCAATTTCATCATTGCTTATTTTAAAGAACACAGACCTACAGAATGTTAAATACTTTTAAATTCTTGCTAATTTCGTAAACTTGTGGCTATTAATCAAGTGTCCTGTCTGGTTGAATTCCGCTCCAGTTGCTCCCTTTTTAGCGGGGCGGGCGGTAAGCCTCCTTGGCGTAAACGCCTGTGGGGTCTCACCTGTCCCACTCCTCCCGCTGGAGTCTCGCACTTCCGCTCCATTCAACCTTAATCAGTTTTCGTTCAAAGAACCTATTTAAAGGCAACAATCTCTTAGAAAAGAGCTCAGATTTTTAAATCCTAAACAGATTGTTGCTGATTTAACATGGCACTGATACGATCTGCAGCCAATTTTGATTCATTATACACAAGATGAACCAAATCAAAATGTACGTTCTCTCGCTTTCCTGTTCGATAACGAACCTGGTTCAATACGAAATACTCTTTTAAATAGGCAATAACTCGTTCAACGGCCGTTCTCTGCTGAAAGCTTAGAGCTGGGGCAATATAACGCCGTAAATCAGTTGTGATTTTCACTTTATAAACCTTTTGACAGAGAGAATCCTCTACTATAGGACACTCACGGCACTCTTTTGGTCGTGTGTACTTTAACATTTCATGCTTCGAATCATAACTATCATATCAATAAAAACGTTCTCCAACACAAGTCGGAGCGAAGTGTTTATCGAACCCAATGGGTTTGGGGAGGTACTCCTTTTTTTATATTGTGAAAGCCTTGTGACCATTGGATTGTGACTTATGAAATTGATTCAATTGAGAAAAAATTATAATTACTGTCGAAATCTTCCTGTATACTAGTGGGAGAAATGATTTCAAAGGAGAATCTAACTATGATTCCATCTATACTTGAGTTTACAAACCATTTAAATGATAACGGTGGTGGACATATTCTTTACTTTACAGATGAAGTAGACGAATATGTTAAAAATGCAGTGGATTTTATCGTTACAGGAGTAAAAAATGGGGAATATGTTCTCTTTGTAGAGAATGATCCAATTACTCGATTAGTTTCAACTAACTTAAACAATGTATTATCTAATCAAGAATTAGAAAAAATCCAATTCATTAATAACTTTGATTTTTACTGTTCAACAGGAAATTTTCACATCATGACAATCCTTACCTATTTTTTTGATACGTTAGATCCTTATTTTAATCAAAACGTAAAAATAAGATGTTGGGGACATGTCGAATGGCCAACCCATCAACATGTAGATCAAGCTTTAAAAGAATTTGAATTTGAAATCGATCGTTTGATGCCAGAGATGGACATTATTGGGATATGTGCTTACAATCGAGATCGCTTAACTAAAGAGACACAGCAAGAGCTGATGACCTGTCACGGGTATTTTATGACAGATCAGGACATTGGGAAGCTTGTACACGAAGATGGTACTACAAAAAGAGTCTTTTAACCTCTGTTCGCCCAATTTCCTCACCATTTACTGTAGACACATCTTCAATGTGAGTCACAATAGTCTTTTATGCTTAAATGAATCAATCCCCCTTCACATCTCTTTAGTGAAACTTTTTGATTGGTTATTTTTTGGTGGAATCGTCTTAATTTTTTTTATGAAATAATAATGCTTATACAAGGCAAGAAGGAGTAGAATAATTTTTATAAAAAGATAGTCAATATAAAAAATAGAAATGAGAATACAAAGATCCGCTATACAGTTTATCCTTATCTTCTCTTTTCTCGTCATGCCCGTCTTGAGCAGGATGGGCTCTACATATTTACTATAGATGGATGTGTTTTTGAACCAGGTATCCATTTTTTTAGAGCTCTTAGCAAAACAAAAGGCAGCAAATAGATAAAATGGGCCACCTGGTAAAACCGGAAGAATTGTTCCAGCAATACCCATACCGAGAGAGAATAATCCGATAATAAAAAAAGCAATACTTCTTATTTTCTTCATGATTTTCATATGTTTGTTAACCCCTATACAGATCTATTATTACGTACCATTGTACTATAGATAATGAGGATTGTCGTTTAATTGAATATATTTGAACAACCCTCTTCATTAAGCAATGTGAATATGTATCGGACTTTTTTGGTCTTTAGTAATGAGAGTGACAGGTAAGAGACTCCTGCGGAAGAAGCGTGTCAAAGGGAGCCTCAGACCGTCTGAGGAAAATAGCTAGTGTTTGCTAAAGAAAGGAAGATCTTATGAACTCCTACAATGTAAAAGCTTTTGATTTGCTAAATAACTCACAGTACTCCCCCACTTTTGCCTATTCAGTTGTAGAAGAACGAATAAAAGGGCAGATTCACTATGATTCCTTAGGACAGGCAGCCATTATAGGGACAAGCTCAGGCATTTTTTTCTTAGTAGGTGACGAAAAAAACTCTCAAGTGAGTGAAATTCTTCTTAAGCTTTATGAAGAACAAGCCATGCTAAATAAACGTTTCACCTTATTCTCATCCACAAGTAGCTGGGATATGCTGATTCTAGATACTTTAAGAGACAATGTCAAACAGCTAGAGCGGTATTCTTTTACATATGATTTCTCCACAAACATCCGTGAAAAAAGCTTACCTAAAGAATTTAGTGTTAGTAAAATGACATCATTAACAATGAAGAAAAGTGTAGAATTTACTGAAGAATATATAAAGGAATATTGGGGATCGTTCGCTAACTTTCACACATCTGGGTTTGGATATTGTATCCTTCATGAAAATAATAGTATAAGTGAATGTGTTTCTATTTTTCGTTCTAAGCAGTTTGCAGAAGTAGATATTGCCACACACTTAGATTTTCAAGGTATAGGGCTAGCCACTTATGTAGCAAGGTTATTTATACAGCACTGTGTTCAAGAAGAACTCATACCAAGGTGGGAATGTGATGTGTCAAATGAAAGCTCCATCTATTTAGCGCGTAAATTAGGGTTCATCAACCCTATACGCTATTCTATTTTTATTAGGAATTAAATGTGGGATTTATCTTCAAAAAAGAAGACGAGGAATCACTCCTCATCTTCTTTTCACTATTATAACATTTCACTAATTGTTTTTGCTTGCATGTGAAGAGCTAAGTAGTCTGGACCGCCGGCTTTTGAGTCTGTTCCTGACATTTTGAAACCACCAAACGGATGATAGCCTACAATTGCACCTGTACAATTACGATTGAAATATAGATTCCCTACATGGAACTCTTGCTTCGCTCGTTCGATGTGCTTGCGGTTTCTTGTAATGACAGCACCAGTTAAGCCGTATTCTGTATTATTTGCAATGTTTAATAGTTCATCAAAGCTATCTGCTTTTGCAAATGCAACAACTGGTCCGAAGATTTCCTCTTGCATTATACGCGCATCAGGAGATAGATCTGCAAAGATGGTTGGCTCAATGAAGTAACCTTTTGCTTCATCTCCATTACCACCCGTCATTAAGCGACCCTCTTCTTTTCCAATTGCAATGTATTCCATTATCTTATCAAAGGAACCTTTATCAATGACTGGCCCCATATATGTGTCATGCTTTTCTGGGTTACCTGTAATTTTCTGCTCTGTAATTTCAACAACTCGCTCTAACACTTGATCATATACATCGGAGTGTACAACCGCTCGTGAACCTGCTGAACATTTTTGTCCTGCAAAACCAAAAGCCGAAGCAAAAATTGATTGTGCAGCAAGTTCGATATCACAGTCACTGTCTACCACCACTGTATCTTTTCCACCCATCTCAGCAATCACACGTTTCAAATGCTGTTGTCCTGGTTGAACCTTAGCTGCACGTTCAAAAATTCTCGTACCAACTTCACGTGAACCAGTAAATGTGATAATACTTGTTTTCGGGTGATCTACTAAATAATCCCCAACCTCAGACCCGCTACCTGGAACAAAGTTAACTACACCTTTAGGTAAGCCTGCCTCTTCCAATACTTCAACAAATAATGCAGCGATAACTGGTGTTGCGCTAGCTGGTTTTAATACCACTGTGTTTCCGGTAACGATAGGGGCAACAGTTGTACCTGCCATAATCGCGAATAAGAAGTTCCAAGGTGGAATGACAACAGTAACACCTGTTGGCGTGTAAATGTATTTATTAATTTCACCTTCACGGCTATTAACTGGCTTTCCTTTTGCTAGCTCAATCATTTGACGAGCGTAATATTCCATAAAATCAATTGCTTCTGCAGTATCAGCGTCTGCTTCATTCCAAGGCTTTCCTGCTTCTTTCACCAATAGTGCAGAAAAATCATGTTTTTTTCGACGGACAATTGCTGCTGCACGAAATAGAATATTCGCTCTTTCTTCAGGATTCCAATATCTCCAGTCTTCAAAAGCTTCCGCAGCTGCTTGGATTGCTTGTTCTGCATGATCCTTAGTTGCCTTTGACACTTTTCCTACTACCTCTTCTTTGTTAGCAGGATTGTAAGAAACGATTTTTTCTTCCGTTGAGATTCTTTCTCCATTAATAACGAGCGGATAATCCTTCCCCATCATCTTATTTGCATTTTCTAATGCCTTTTCAAACGCAACTTTGTTTTCTTCAATTGAGAAATCCGTAAATGGCTCGTGTTTATAAGTTGTTGACATAGTATCCGACTCCCTTTTTTTTATTTTTTCGTCATACCTTTTAATACAAATGCAATATTAGCTGGACGCTCTGCAAGTCTTCTCATAAAGTAGCCATACCAGTCATCCCCATATGGTACATACACTCGCATTTTATAGCCTTCTTTCACTAATTCTCTTTGCGTTTGTGATCTCATTCCATAAAGCATTTGGAACTCAAATTGATCCTTCGAGATATTATGCTCCTTTGCAAGCTCCTTTGTGTACTCAATCATCGCATCATCATGTGTCGCGATTGCTGCATAGCTTCCACTAAGCATATGCATCTTAATAATTTTTTTATAGTTTTGATCTACATCCGATTTGTTTGGAAAAGCAACAGTAGGTGATTCCTTGTATGCTCCTTTTACTAAACGTAAAAACGGCTTGTAGCTACTCAACTCGTTAATATCTTCTTCTGTTCGGTATAAGTAAGCCTGAACAACTGTACTAATATAGTTGTAACGACTCTTAAAATCTTTGAAAATATCTAATGTCTTTTGACATCTTTGCTCATCTTCCATATCAATAGTAACCATTATTTGATGCTTTTCAGCTGTATCTAATATGTTTGTCATATGATCATAAACTAATTGATCATCAATATCTAAACCTAACGAGGTTAATTTAAGTGAAACCTGTGAATCTAGCTTTTGAGCAGCAATTGTTTCAATCGTACGAATACATTCCTCCGCTCGCTCAATAGCAACAGCCTTGTTTGTCACAAATTCACCCAAATGATCCACGGTAACTGAAAGTCCATAATCATTTAATTCCTTTATAAATTTGACAGAGCTAGGAAAATCAAGACCTCCAACAATTTTGCCAGAAGCAATATTCCCACCCCAATTTTGGGCAGCGCGGTTTAAGGCTTTATTTTTTGATAGATAGAGGAAAAAATCTCTTGTCATAACAGACACTTCATACACCCCCATTACAATGGTAAGAGTTTAAAAACCCTTCAATTTCTTCTTAAGCTAATTCTACATATGTTCATTATGTGTAACAATGTATCAACAATACAAAGATTTCACTTGTTCATTGTGTTGAAACCACAATATTATTGGAAACGCTTAACAATAGATATTTCCTAGGAAACAAAACACTCATGAGTAGGTATATACTTACACTTCCACACAATATACCTCGTTAAACCCACTGTTTTTTTGGTAAGATAGATTAGAAGAGAATAGTACCTTCTAGACGGGTCATACAAGGCTCTCGGTGAGTTTTATCCTATTTTTAAAAATGAGCGATACATTCTTTTTTACGAGTTAGATAGGTTAATTTGTTGCATAGGCTACTAATAAGGACGAATGATGAGGAGGATACGATGAAAACACTTATGTTCATTGTTATTTTAATAGGAGCTCTTGCTTTGATAGGTACAATTGTAATTGGTGGTAGGGGCGATAAGGATTATGATGAATCCACTAAAGGAAATATATCTAGACTTTCCCTCATCTATCTCCTACTTGCAATTGGAATCATTGTCGCATTTGCTGTTTATTTAAATTAACGAAATAGAACTATTTTTTGGGAAACTGATTGCTCAAGTTTCCCTTTTTTTATATCAATGAACCTTTCATATACGAACGCTTTATATTCGTTTTTCTCCACTCTCATTTTATGTTCCACCTATTACGCAAACCTATAGGAAAAGAGTCTAGAAGAAACAATGTAATCGCATTCACAAATCTTTCACATTTAATTGTAAGCACTTACACAAATGTAACCCTTTTTATTTTATAATGGACTTAATCATTGAAATAAACCTAATTTGAGTGTGACTTAGGAACTATCTCTATTAAGAAATTTATATACTTACCTGAAATAAAATTTGGAAGGAGTAAGCGCATCAATGAAAAACTTTGTATTCCTTATTGATAACGGTATTGAATTAAAAGAACAAAAAATTATTGCCTCTGGTATGATGGAAGCTGTAAATAAAATAAAAGAAGTGAAGAAACAATTACTAAATGATCAACAAGAAAACTCTAAAATTATCTTTAAAGGCGTTATTTATGAGAACGCTTACTAAACAATTATCTAAAAAGCAATGAATTCTCCATCTGAATTCATTGCTTTTTACATCCTCTCTATTTCTTGCTAGTATGATAAGCAAAGGCTAAAGGATGTGGGCGTATGAACAGTCAAGAAATTCAACATAAAATCGACGATCTCAAACTCGAATATATCAATCTTCAAGGAGATATTGAAAAACTTGAGTCAACAGGTCATTCAATTGAAAAGCTTGAAAAAAGATTAACGCAAATTGAAAATGAGCTTCAGTCTCTTCGCACAAAGCAATCATAAGGCTATTTTACCTTCTTTTTTCCGTTTACCACCGATATGACCAATAGGTTAGTTTGTAGAACGATATTTTAGAGGCTTTCTGTGAATTGCGATTTGGTTTTAGGTAGGTCTATAGGAAAATGGAAGACTATACAAAAGAACGCTCAGAAAATCTGAGCGTTTTTTTGTAGCTATTTATCTCTTAGCATTTAGATAACGAAGTTCAAATGTAGTCGTAACTAGATGCACATACCTATTTACTAACATGTATTAGAACGTTTTACCTAAGTCAGTCGCACGCGCAATTCCATTCGCTTTAATTTCTTCCGCTTTATCAGGCATCGCATTATGACCTTCGATAAATAACCCTTCAAAACTAGGTACACCAAAGAAGTTCATGATTACATTTAAGTAGCGGTGTCCCATTTCAAATTCTGCTGCAGGACCTTCTGAATAAATACCACCTCTAGCTTGAATGTGAAGAGCCTTTTTATCAGTTAATAACCCAACAGGACCCTCTGCAGTATATTTAAATGCTTTTCCAGCTACGGCAACTGAATCAATATATGCTTTCATAGCTGCTGGGAAAGAGAAGTTCCATAAAGGCGTCACAAATACGTATTTGTCACCATTTATAAATTGTTCACTTAACTCATTAAGACGACTTACTTTTGCTTTTTCTTCATTTGAAAGCTCTTCAAACCCTTTACCAGATTGTAGCTTTCCCCATCCACTAAATACATCAACATCTAATTGTGGGATATCTTCTTTATATAAGTCAATATGAACAATCTCATCACTAGGATTTGCTTCTTTATATGATTCAATAAATGCTTTCCCTGCTGCCATACTGAAAGACTGTGTATCATCATGTGGATGAGCTGTAATATAAAGTAATTTTGCCATTGTTAGACCTCTCCTTATTCGTTTTTCATTATAGTTTGAATCAAATCGTTTCGAATTAACCAAAAATTATTTTTAATTCATTTATTTTTAATTCGAGATAATTGTATAAAAAATATATCTCAACGTCAACTATTTTAGTTTCGAGATATTTTTTATTATTCTTTTTCCTTGTTATTAGCATTTTCATAATAGAATATAGATTTGCACTCTTGAGCGCCCCCTCCTAAAAAAGAAAAATGGAATGCGTGTCATCTCTACGCACTCCATTGAAAAATTATTCTGTCTTGTTAAAAAAATAAGGGTTGCTCCCAATATTCTTTCTTACTTCGTCTGTCAATTCTAAAGAATCATTTTCAACTAAGGATGCTCCCTCATCAAATTCCATATGTGCGCTACCATCATAGTGTAAAGGTTTTTGTTCCATTCTTTCTACCTCCTAAATTTTAGGACTTATTGCATATATATTACTATTTTTTTACAGTCATTTCTACACTTTTTTACTAATTTTCGGCTGTTCTCATGTTCATTTTTTATATTTTCCATTAAGTGCTGGCATAAGACTACTTCTTATAAACTCGTATTGCTTTGCTTCCACGTAACGCTCTTAGTCAGGCTAGGAGCTAAAGCTACAACTGACGATGAGAAGACCTGTAGATGGAAACGCCCAAAGGCAGGCTTTTGAACCTCTTGCCTAAATTGAATGCCTGTTACGAAAATCAACAACAAGGAAAGGAGCCAAAAAAATAGCTGTCATACTATGTAACAAGGTTATTTTTCTTTAGATAGTAACGTTTTATACTTGCTATATGCACTTCTTTCTAAATGGCTTTAAAGAAACGGAACACCAAAAAGAGGCTGGGACAAAACAAAGAGCCAGGCACCCTCCGATACAATCTATTGTGTGCACTAGATAAAATTAGTGCGTACATATAGTCGTTACGATAAGGTGCCAGGCACTTCTGTCCAAGCCTCTTGAATTTCTCTTCATCAACCTGTGTTACGTAAACCTGCAGCGATTCCGCTAATTGTTAGTAACACTTCTGTTAGAAGTTCTTCATTTGGTTCATCTTGCTCACGAAGCTCCTTAATTAACTCTACTTGTAGGAAATTAAGTGGGTCAACATAAGGGTTTCTTCGGTGAACGGATTCTTTAATATTTGGTGTATGATCTAACAGTTCTTTAACTCCAGAAATTTGAAGTAAGATTGATTTAGTTTTTTCGTATTCATCCACAATATTTCCAAAAATACGATCAGCAATGTTCTTGTCATTAACTAAGAACGTATATTCCTTAGCTGTTGTAATATCTGCTTTCATTAATGCCATTTGAAGGTTATCAATCGTTGAACGGAAGAATGTCCATTCCTGATACATACGCTTTAACAGCTCTAAATTCTCCGTACTTTTTGAAGCAAAGCTTTCTAGACCTGTTCCTGCTGCGTACCAGCCTGGTAATAGCTGACGACTTTGCGTCCATGCAAAAACCCACGGGATTGCACGTAAATCTTCAAAACGGTTACGGTTTTTACGCTTCATCGGGCGTGATCCTATATTTAATTCAGCTAATTCGTTCAATGGAGTTGCCTCTGTAAAATAGGTTAAGAAATCTGGATCCTCGAATACTAATGATTGATATTTCTTCAGGGATACTTCAGATATCTCTTCCATGGCCTGTTCCCATACAGGTTCACGAAGATGTTGTTGTTCAGACTCTTTTGATAGGTTAACAGAAGCCTCTAATAATGTAGAAGTTGCTTGCTCTAAGCTTCGATAAGCAATATCTTCACTTAAGTAACGTGAAGATAACACTTCACCCTGTTCTGTAATTTTCACTCCATCTCCTAATGTTTCTGCTGGTTGAGATAGGATACTACGGTTTAATGGACCGCCACCACGTCCAAGTGAACCACCACGTCCATGGAAGAACTTTAAACCAATTTGATATTGCTTCGCCATATCATGAATCTCAAGCTGAGCCTTATAAAGCTTCCAGTTAGCAGTAATCGTTCCCCCATCTTTACTTCCATCAGAATATCCAAGCATGATTTCCTGAGAATCACCTAAAATAGATAAGTGCTTACGATATACATCCATATTAAATAACGTTTCCATAATTTTAGGACCTGCAATAAGATCATCTACCGTTTCAAGAAGTGGTGCCACATTTAAATGACTTTCTACTGTACCGTCTGCATGCAAACGATAAATTCCTGCTTCTTTCGCAAGAACAAGTACCTCCAATAGATCACTTGCTGCTTGAGTCATACTCACAAGATAAACGAGGATTGATTTTTTCCCAAACGTATCGTGAGCCTTTTTAATCATTGTAAAGACTTTAAGCATTTCTTGCGTTTCTTTTGAATAGTCTTCATTTAGTAATAGTACGGGACGAGGATCCTTTAGGACACTTTCTAATGTCTTAATTTTATCTTCCTCTGATAGAGATGCATAATCTTCTGCAACCTTTACTTTACGCAAAATTTCTGTAATAGCTGCCTCATGTTCTCCACTATGATTTCTAATATCAAGCGTTGCTAAATGGAAACCGAATAACTGAACTTGGCGAATAAGCTTTCTTAACATTTTCAGCTCACGTTGTGCAGGCTGATGTTTATTCACACTTCGTTCAATAATAGCTAGATCCTCTAGTAGTTCATCGGAAGTTTTATAGCCAACATCGGATTTACCAACCGCTTCTAAACGAGCTAAGATTATCGCTAGCTTACGTCGATATAATTCTGTTTCCACGGGCCACTGTTTGTCTGCCTTAAGGTAGATTTGTTCCTCTTCTTCCACATTTGCAAACAGCTCTTCCGACACTTCTACACGAGTAATCGAGTGGCTGAAACGCTTCATCAAATCTGTTAAAGAATCTTGATATTTCTTTAACACAAGCTCTCGATGACTTTCTAATGTTTCCCACGTTACCTCTGGTGTAACATTAGGGTTACCGTCTCGGTCGCCACCAATCCAAGATCCGAAGCGTAAGAAGTTAGGCACCTGCCATTTATGATTTGGGAATTGATCAGATAGTCCATCCTCTAAATCTTGATGAATTTCAGGAAGAACATCAAAAAACGTTTGATCAAAATAATAAAGTCCATTACGAACCTCATCCATTACTGTTGGTTTACGATGACGTAATTCATCCGTTTGCCAAAGAATTGTCACTTCGTTCAGAAGACTATCCTCTAGTTTTTTACGTTCCTTCTTCGTTAACATCGTATTATCCAAGCTCTTCAAGATCGTTCCGATACGTTTTTGAATTTCAATAACAGAACGTTTCGTAGCTTCTGTCGGGTGTGCCGTAATAATTAGCTCTAATGATAGCGTGTTCAATACTTCTTGAATAGTACTCTCTGTAATGTCATTTTCCTTTAATGCATGAAGAGCACTTTCAATAGAAGCTGGTTGTACGACATGGTCATCTTGAAGCTGATATTCTCGTCTACGACGTATGCGGTGATTAGATTCTGCGGCATTAATAAGATGGAAATAGATTGAAAAGGCACGAATGATTTGTCTTCTCATTGGTGAATCTAAGTTGATAATTTCTTGTTTCAGTTCATTATACGTTTCTTTTTCAAAGTTAAGACGAAGTGATTTCGCCATCATTCTTAGCTTTTCAACTTTTTCAAGTAGCTCTGTTCCTCCATGATGAACAAGGATTTCACCTAAAATATGTCCTAGAGCTTTTACATCGCGACGTAACAATAGACTTGTATCATTTGTTTCAACTCTTGTTGTCATGTGTCACCTTCTCCTTACATTTTGTTATTTAGATTCTATTAAATTTTAAGATAATTCTATCATATCATCTTTTCAAGAATTTTTCATCTAAAATTCTCTTAATCTATACCAATATAAGAACGATACCTACAATTCCATCTAATAAATGAATCATTCGGACGATTATTCTCGTTTTATGTATAAATCCCCTTCCTTACTTTCCTTGTATTCACCTTCTTTACAAAAAATTGTAAAGAATCCGGTCTGCTGGTTCTTCCATTGACACGCTTTTCCTGCAGAAGTCTTTTGTCCTCCACTCCAGTACAAGATGTAAAAATAAACAATTAACATAAGTACACCCTTTGGTAAAAGCTAGCTAGATACCTAAGAGATAGCTCCTTCTAATTGAAATTGCATTAAAAAACCTTCATATAATTCCTTAAAACAATTTGGTCGAAATAGGTTGGCAGCGTGACCCGCATGCTTAATTTCCTTATAAATAACATGTGGGACAATTTCTGCTAATTCTTTTAATGTAGATTTGTAGAGAGTATCATGATCACCCATTACCCATAATATAGGGGCGGTAACGGATTTCAAATCTCTTCTTAGATCGTAATATAATCGATGCTCAATTGCGTTCTTCAAAATATTTTCTGCAAGCTCCAAACCGTATTTATAATAGATTTTCTTTGAAATCACAGCATAGGGATCAATCAAAGATTCTTTTGGATAAATATCATTTGTATAGTGCTTCAACCATTTAGAATACTCTTCCTCTCTCACGTTCCAATGATGCCTTAAAACATCAAATAACTGTGAAGGAGCATTGTAATGACCACCTATATAGCACAAGCTTCTCACTTTATCTTTATACTTAGATGCAAAAATGGTACTCGGATAGCACCCATAGCTAAGTGAGCAAATATGAGCTTCATTTATCCCGTTTTCCTCATAAAACTCTTCTAATTGCTGCACTAAATGATGTAATGTAAATTCTATAGGCTTACCACGATCTTCACCATGTCCAAGTAGATTATACGCATATGTATCATACTTTGTTTGAAAATAGTCCATTTGCTTTTTAAACGCACGCTTTGTACCTGTTAGCCCATGAATAAAAATAATTGCCTCTTTCATGAATACCTCCGTTATCACCTTGTTTGTGCCACTCCCCCTCTTAATCTTACGTTGAGATTGTTAACGTTATATATAGTAGTAGTAAACTTTTTGTAAGGAAATAGGGACAAGCATATATACTTGTCCCCTTACCTTATCCTTCAATTTGATCAAGTTCAATTGTAACTTTAAATAGATCGCCATCAACATCAATTTCTAAGATTCCATCATGTAGATCAATAATCGATTTAGCAATAGCAAGTCCCAAACCCGAGCCTTCTGTGTTTCTTGATTCATCTCCACGTTTAAAACGTTCAAATAACTCTTCAATATCATCATTCAATTCATATTTAGAAATATTTTTAAATGTGATTTCAATTTTTCCGTTGTTCTCCTTAAGATGGATATAGGCCCTTGTATTCTCTAAGGAATATTTTAAAATATTTCCTATTAAATTTTCAAAAACTCTCCACAGCTTTTGTCCATCAACAACGGCATAAACAGGATGATCAGGACTTTGCACCTTAAAAACTATGGAAGACTCTTGAATGCTCTCATTATATTCAGCAAGTGCTTGCTGCAATAGCTGAACTAAGTCCACCCTATTCTTCGATAATTCGATATTCCCACTAGCCATTTTGGAGGCTTCAAACAAATCATCAATTAATACCTTTAACCGTTTTGACTTCCGATCAATGATTTCAATATACGAATTTCGTTCATCGTCAGTGATTTGCTGATTTTTCAATAGCTCTGAGTACGTAATAATCGATGTTAATGGCGTGCGTAAATCATGACTTACATTTGTAATTAACTCTGTTTTCAACCGCTCACTTTTCATTTGTTCTTTTTGCGATTGTTTTACGCCATGCTTCATCGTATTAATATCTTTAGCAAGTGTAGCTAAGACAGATTTCCCAGCTACCTTTAAATCAGGCTCAAAAAATCCATTTGCAAGAGCATTAGTATTTTTTATGATTTTGTTAAAGTATCCGGTTCTTCTCATTATGAGAATCAAGATTGGTACGGCTATTAGTAAGAATGCCGGTGCATATAGTAAGATGAATTGCGGTTGAATGACTACAACGGCAAATCCAAAGCCAAAGCAGAAGATTACTCCCATAATGACGAAAACTTGCACACCCACACTCCGTTTTAGAAACATCTCTTTAAGCATTCGAAGAAGAGCAGCACTAATTGTTGACCGTAGGATTTCCTTATTGGAAGAAACATCAATAAGTTTAGGATAAAGAATAACTGCTTGTAAAATGGATAAACCTACGAAACTGGTCAATGTGAACATCTCAAAGCCCATGCCAGAGCTATTATACGTAAAATAATTTTGCATATCCCAGTACATACATATCGCTATTAAACTTGTTAAGCCAAATAACAAAAACTGTATGTCTACCTGCACCTTTCGAAAGAATGAATGTAAAGGGTCTAATTGGATTTTCTTCACTATTTGAAATTTACGTAAGATAAATAGACTTAGTAGAAACGTAATAAGTGCTGAAATAAAATAGCCCCATAGCATTTGTTTATGTGTTTCATATTCGTCACTTTTATTGAGTAAAAAGCTTGAGGCTGAGTTAGTTTCTGTTACAGCAATTTTTCCTTTAAGTGATGTATTTGTCGAGCTAAGAATATTGCTATCTACATATACTAAAGGTTCACTGTCCGCTCTTAAATAGCCATACTGGTTGGAAGGATATTCTCCTAAGAATAATGTTTTCTGATCATATAAATATACGTTAAATGCCTTTTCATTTTGACTTTCTACATTTGAGTAGATCTCACCCGTTTCTGTATCTTCTAGAAAATAGACAAAGGCCTCCTTATACTTCTCATACTCACCTCTAAAATTCTCAATCTCCCTTTTGTATTCTTCAATCTGCTGAAGCTTTTCCTTTATAACTTTTTCCTTAATATACTCATCACTTTCAAAATTCTTTGTGATGTCATCCATTTTCTTATCCCGTTCTTCCCGATAAGCATCCGCAACTTTTTGATTATGACTATTCTCTGCTTCTAAAATTCTTGATTCGTATTGCTGCTCAATATTTTGAAGCTGATCTCCTAACTCTCCGTACATATAGCGGTGCTCGTTGATTTCCTCCTGAGTAGCCGTCACTGTACCTTTTGCTTTCTCAAGCTTATCGTTTAAAATATCAAAAGAATAAATGAACGAAATGAGATTATTCAATTCCTCTACTTCAAATTGTTCTGATTCAAAGAAGTCCTCTTTCAATAAAACCTTATGATTTGATAAGGTTAAACCCATCCCAATTACTCCATATGAAAATAATAAACTACATATAAGAATTAGTATCCTATTTTTCCATTTTATATCCAATTCCCCAGACCACCTTTAAATATCTTGGATTTTTAGGGTCTATTTCAATTTTTTCTCGAATCTTACGAATGTGAACCGCAACCGTATTCTCCGCATTATAGCAAGGCTCGTTCCACACCCGTTCATAGATTTCCGCAATTGAAAACACTCGACCTGCATGTATCATTAATAATTCAACTATTTTATATTCTATTGGCGTGAGCTTTACAGCTTCCCCATTCACAGACACTTCTTTTGCTTCCTGATCAATCGTTAAACCGTTGAGATCGATGACTTTATTTCGACCTTCATAATGCCCCAACGTCACATATCTTCTTAATTGAGATTTCACTCTTGCAATGAGCTCCAACGGGTTAAACGGTTTGGAAATGTAATCATCCGCACCAACCTGTAAGCCTAATATTTTATCGGTATCCTCACTTTTCGCACTTAAAATAATAATCGGGATGTTTTTTTGCTCCCTAATTTTAAAGGTAGCAGAAATCCCATCCATCCTTGGCATCATGATATCTAATAAAATTAAATGAATTTCTTTTTCTTGTATATATTCAAGCGCTTCAACGCCATCTTGTGCTGTAATTACCGTTAAACCTTCATTTTTCAAATAAATTTGGATTGCATCTCGAATTTCCTTTTCATCATCGACAACTAAAATAGTATAAGTATTCATCAGTCCTAACCTCCTTTCCAAAGTATACCATGAGTTGGAATCACTCGAATTACTCTTAGTATAATCAGGAGTTCTTAATATCAAGGTAGCAGAAAAATGAAGATTTCCTTAAGAAATAGATAAGAAGAATGAAGCATTTGGTCAGTTTTTTAGTTTATGTATTAAGAATAGAGGGAGATAAAAGGAGGACCACTAGCTATGAAAAATGCACTCAATCTAGTGATATATCTAACTTCCAGCGATAAAATATCTAACTCTCGAGGAAAAAACGAGTATTTGACAAACAACTCTCCTCTTCTTACTTCCTTCGCTGCATTTTGAAAAAAAAGAAAAAACCTCCAACATATTGTATGGAGGTTCCTCAAGTTTTTCATATAGAAAGTATCAGGGGGGATACTGTCTTTTCCTTTATACCCGAAAGAATAAAAGCTAAACCTAAAAACGGAACTTTTTTTATATTTTTTTAAGATTTTTTAAATAATCAATTGCTTCATCTAAAGTTGCAACTGGAACAACTTTTATCTCATATCCTTGCTCCTTCACTTCTTCGATCACATCATGTTCATTTTGATCGATGGGTTGGAGATCTTTTGGAGTGAAGAAGATGTCCGCACCCTCTTTTACTGCTGCCGTTATTTTATGTCTAATTCCACCTATTTGACCTACGTTTCCATCGTGATCAATTGTGCCAGTTCCAGCAATTTTATATCCTTTTGTTAGATTATCTGGTGTTAATTGGTTATAAATTTCTAAAGAAAACATTAGCCCTGCGGATGGACCACCAATGTCATCACTTTTAAAGGTGACATCACGTGATATTGTCGCGGTGAAGTCTTCTTCTGGTACAATCCCTATCCCAACTTTTCCGGTTTCTTGATCTAATAGCATCAAATTCACGGTTTTGTTAAATTCTTTTTCATTGTCTCGTTTTATCGTTAGCGTAATGGTGTCTCCCTCCTGCTTATTATCTTCAATATACGAGATAAAAGAGGAAACATCCTTCATTTTCATACCATCCATTTTTGTGATCGTATCACCAATTTCCAATATGCTTTTAGCAGGAGAATCAGGTAGGATGGATTGGACAAAAATTCCGTGGTAATCAATTTCAACCTGTTCATCCGCTGACTTAAACGCAGATACGAGCGCATTTTGTTGGGAGTCCTTCATCATAAAGTCCAATAAAATGGAGTATTCCCTATCTGTAAGATTGCCCTTCACTTCCTCTTCTTTCACAATATCTGTATGTGGAGCGAAGAGACCGTACGCTAAAAGATAAGGATTTAGCGCCTTTACTGATAAAACAGTCGTTAAGGAGAAGCTTCCATCTTCATATGAATAACCATCCGTAACCGATACTTTTGGTTGTAGGTCTTCAATCGGGCCAGGCTGATAGAGGTAATAGGGTGTTGGAATAAAAGCAACGAGAAGAACTAGTAAGAAAACCAATATCCATTTCTTCAACGTTTTATTTTTTATCGATTTCATAGCAATAACTCCTGTCTCTTTATCCATTTCCTCTCATTATACTCCTTTCTGACCCATTTTTGCTTCCTTATTGCTTTAATTGTGAAAGTGTAATTTGTAAATCCACAAGACAAAAAAGAGGCTGGGACAAAACAAAGAGCCAGGCACCCTCCGATACAATCTATTGTGTGCACTAGATAAATCAGTGCGTACATATAGTCGTTACGATAAGGTGCCAGGCACTTCTGTCCCAGCCTCTTCAAGCTATTGAATATCGTCAATTTGTCAAGCATTTTACCCTTTAACTGAAAGTTTAATAGGTTTTCGTATAGTCCTTATGGGCTTGTAGCATGAATTCTTGTTGTAGTAGGTTCACTTCAAAGAGCTTCAACGGATCATAGAAGACCTCAGGATTTGCCTTCATGTTACTCAATCCTTCTTTCCCATCTTCTATGTTTTGCTCTGCTTCTTCAATGGTTTCCTTCACTTCACTAATTGGTCCTGTGAAGAAGGATTCAATATCCTTTTTTAAGCCTTTTTCAAACAGTTCAAATGGCATGAACAGCTTGTCAGAAATCGCCTTGGTTGTTTCTGCATAAGGTTCATTTTCAATATATTTCTTATATTGTTGATAGAGGACTTGATTATTTTGATTAAATGCTCCTAATAGCTTACCAGCACCTTTTAAAAGCATTTGTGTTGGTTTATTTTTTAACAAAATATTTTCATTTTCGTAAAAAATCCGGGCAGTCATTCGATCAATATCACGTTTCCAATCATCTAATATAGCGAACTGACACGTTAGACTTAGCTTATCTTCTTGATAAATATCATTAAATGTATCACTCATCTCTACTAGGAAGGATTGATTCTGTAAAAGTTCTTCATGTGAAGCAGAGACCCAGGTTTCTAGTTGGTTAACAATCGTCGGGAGCACATTCTCTTCCACGTACTCTTTAATTTTATTGTTCATATACTCATTTAGTGTGAGATGAATCGTTTTAAAATCACTATCTTCTTTCAATTGCTCAGAGCTGTCCTTTAGGAGCTTAGGTATAGTTTCTTCAAGTTCGGATCGACATGCTGATAGCAAGGATCGATAAGCTTTTCCAATTGATTCGACTCTTTCACTTTGAAAATCTGATACTTTATGGCTGAAGGCTGTTAAACGACTAAGAATTTCTTCATTCCATTGAATAGAATGGATGTAGCCTTTTTCCATATCCACACGTTTTTGAAGCAAATCAGCAATCATTTTACGGATTAACGTTAAGACTTTCGCTGTTCGTCTCTCTTCCTTCTCTTTTGCATCATAGGGAAAGTTTGTATCGATAAATCTAGAGAGCTGATTAAATTGCTGATTGAATGGATGCAAGGATGAATATGGTAACACCTCAGCATGTGGATAGATACTCGCTATTTTTGCCTTCATCTCCATTATCAATGCTTCTGCATCTGAGTCACTCGCAACAAAATCCACCTTATTTAAGATAAAGTTCACTTTGACATTTGGTGCATAATTTTTTATTTGATGAAGAAGATCGTAATCTTGATCTGTTAGTGGATCCATCGCATCGACTAAATAAAAGACACCATCAACTAATAAAAGCGTATCAAAAATATCCTCCCTTATAGATGAAATGCTACCTATTGTTGGAGTATCAATTATGGCACATTTTTGTTCATGTAAGATAATACTCGGCTGAAACACTTGATAAAGTGCATCCGGCTCCTCGTTTAGCATTCGTGAAAGGTCATTCTTACTGTAAAAGGTTTGTTGTGTGTACTCCGTCATTTTTTCATAGCGTAATTCATCGGAGTCTTTCAATACAACAAACGAAGAAGTAGTGCCTGAATACACTTTGTCTCCTAATAATGATTGTACAAACGTTGTCTTTCCGCTTCCTTCTTGCCCTAGTAACAAGAAATGATGCCAAAGCTCACGATTCATTACTTCCTCAACCCACCACTTTGTTTTTTGATTCAAATCTAATGAGTGACTGTTTGCCCATTTATGAATCATGTGGAAAAGCTGTAGGGAATCGGATAGACTATTCCGATCATTTTCCGTTTCAAATATAATGCTTTCTGCTTTTGACGTGATGGCTTGTCGAACTGTACCTGGAAAAATTTCATTCCAAGCAAGAACTGTAGCAGATGGATGTAAGCCATTTTTACTCGTTGATAATGTAAGCCACGCAGAGATGAACTCCGGAATGACATGATGTAACTCACGTAAATAATACGTGCCATCAGTAAGCTCCATGAACGTATTTTCATAGATTGAGACAATACTATCCCACTCTTTTTCGTCCTCAATCGTTAGCGTTGGTAGCGTTGGTATTAATTCATTTAACGCTTTTAACCATTCAAGATAAGCTGATTGCCCTTTAAAACTAAACCATACGGCCTCAAGTAGCTGAATGAAAAGGCGTTTATTATTTTCATAGATTGCTTGTAAAACAGGTAGAAAATATTCTGGTGAAAAATTTAGTGTTTGACGATTCTTGACATAAGTGATTAATGGCATATACCACTCTTCTTTAGACGTTCGTATACATTCAGATACGGCGAGCATTACCGCATTTTGATGATCCTGTTGTTCTTCGTAGAACTCCCTTGCCTTCCTTGTGACATTCGGATAATCAGGGTTTATTAACAATGCTGTGTGGATCGTTTCATACGCATTGTCTATTTTTTGACGGTCACAATAAAGAGTAAATAGCTTCAACGCTACTTCACTTTTTAATGTCTCGTCGTCTGTTATGATTGACGTGTACATATCTTCCGCAGCAGAAAGCAGTTGTAACTTACAGTAAGCATCACCAATATTCATTTTCGCCCAAGCTTCAAGCTCATTGTCAATATTTTCCCATTTAAAAATCGCTGTCTCATAGTCTTGTGAAGAATAATAAAGTTCACCTTGAGCAAATCGAATATAGGAAAGATCATAGTCTCCGTCTTGATTTTGTTCATTAAAATAAAGATGACCTAAAATATGTAAAGGTGAGCCATCCTGGTCTTGTACATAGTTCTTATAAAAAGTCTTTTCGATCAGTTGATTTTCATTTATCATTATACCCTCCTGCAAATCTCATTCTTTTTCCTTCTAAATGTAGATTTGACTTATACATCATCCGTCATGTTTTGTAGAGAGAAAGTCAGCAATTAACGTATCTTTTGGTTTATTTTAGCAAAAATGAATGATATGTTATGTTTCATTTTCATTACATAATATGAGCTAGAAAACTTGGCTAATCGCCAAGCTCTTAGCTTAAAGCCATCATTTTTTTATATGCATTTCCATTTTCATCATATTAAATAGTATAAAGGTCTTAACTCCATACCCTTTCTCATCTAGCAAATAAACATGGTTTCCTTCTAGCTCTTATCCTAAAGGAATAGAATATATCCCATTCAATAGTATTTCGCTGAATTTCCTCTTTTTATAAGGGTATGAATTCAAACTTCAAACAGACTAATCACCGGCTAAATATCTTTACTACTGTCATTATAACGAATCCAATAAAGAGACCAGGAAGTAGGGCAAGCATGGGCGCCCATATTGGACCCAAAACAACACCTTTAATTTTAATAAGTGGCGAATACATGAGTCCCACAGTAACCGAATACGCACTACAAACAAAAGGTAAAAATGAGAATTTTGCTACTTCTCCCTCCGCGTCCTTAAACGCATCCCACATGGCGAACATATACACACATGGATAAAACATGAGCCATTGGAAATTAACAACCTGAAACGCTCTGTCTATCTCTCCTAAAAAACTAGCCATTATCGCAGAATTAAAATGACTGTTTACATTAATTAGGAATTCCAAAAAAATAAACACGATTCCCTTAAGAAATTTTTTATTTAGAATTTGTGCAAAGCCAGGTAAAGCTATACTCCATAATATTGCTTCTGTTTTTGACGTCATTTGAGAGCTTCCTGTCATATAAGTTTATTGTTCGCAATTTATAAAGGCTGTTTCCGCATAGATTGCTGATCTCCAGAATAAATTCCAAGTTCCAGATTTCCCTCCTGGGTACAAGGATCTTCTCACTGTAAAAGGAGTGCAGCACTTTTCTTTCTTACTTGCCTTGGTATTAGGTGTAAATGATGACTATATACTTTGAAAAGCATGTAAAAAACAAAGTGCCGGCTTCTCTTCTATGTAGAGGTCGTTTATTTGAATAGAGAGATTCCCTCTTTTCTTCCTTTCCCAGGAGCTTAGTCTGTATTATGACTTTTAAAAAATCTATACCAAATAGCAACAGTGTTATAAAAGAGAGGTTTTCAAAAGAATGTTTCCGTAAAAGAAATTTTATAAGCTAAACTCAGAATGATCTTCTAAACTGTAAACAACTACTCAAACTACACCGGAAAACAGCGTATTAAAAATCACGACTTCGTTTTTATAATATTTACAATCACTACCAAACCTATACTTAAATCATGAAATAGACAGAGAGGTTTTTGCAACTTAATTGGAGGGCAAAGAAAAAAGATGAGGAAATACCCCATCTTAATAGGTTAAGGATGCAGCAATGAGTAATCCTATTGAAACAGATAAAAACAGAAGAAATAAACCAACAGCTTGATTATCCTCATCGATTGCCTTTGTAATATTAAACTTAGGTGTGAGAAGCTCCGCAAGATAAAAGAGAACGATTTGAATGACAATTGCAAGACTTCCCCAAATCACCATATCAAAAAGATTCACAGAATTTGCGATAGCTGAATACAACACAATCGCAAGTCCGAGTATTCTGCCACCAAATGCATAAACAGCAGCTTTATTTCCATTCTTAATTAATTCAAATTCTTTATTTTTCGTGGTAACTTCAAATAAAATAATACTAATTAAGAGTAAAAGTGCTGCAACACCAATATAAGATAAAGTTGATAAAAATAGCTCAGTGAATGACATACTTTCAGTCCCTTCTTTCTTGTTTTATACCGACTGGCAAAAAGTAGGCATTGTTATCAGTAATTTGATTTCCAGCGCGAAGACCAATTCCGCACGCCTTTCCGTTAATAAGAAAACTCCCTATTAACACTTTGCTTTCTTTAGGACCATTTATCGTCTTAATAGTTTTGGTTGGGAGGTCAATATATTTTTGAAACACCGGTAACGAATGGTCATAGGATTTATTAGGATCTTCTTCAACTAATTCATTGCCTTTATGGATCGAGACTGTATCTCCTTCTCTCCCAAAGCTAGGCTTTTTCACATATTGCCATCCATTCTTCAAAAATTGCTCTTCTTCTAAATAAGTAGGGAGAAAGTAATTCCTTATCCATTCCTTTTCTTCTGCTGAAAAATATGGAGAATCTATCTCCATTAGCCCCCAAATAACAGCTTGAACTGCTTTTGACTGGATAAGAAAGGCCGATATTGGGTTAAGGATAATCAATTTATTCGTTTTGACAAGATCAAGAAGCTGCTCCCCTATGTTTTCATTTGTTTGCTCTGATGTATCCAACAATAAGTGTTCTAAAGGATATGTCTGGCGATAAAGCACGTCAATTCTATTCCCTTGATCATCATATAAACCATGATCTTTTTTAATGGATAGTTTATGTAATGGTACGTATTTAGCTTCTATATTTGCAGTCTTCATTAAAAATTCCGTAGTGAGTTTATCCTCATCATGAGTGCTATGTGATGTAAAAACAATTGTTGGTTTTGTCGTAAACTTTGCACGATGGAGCGCTTCTCCAATCGCCTTTCTCATTTCTTTTCCTACTGTATCCTGTAAATATTCGTTCGGATCTTTCGCATGAAATGCCTGACAAATCACACCGTTCACATGAAATACTTCTTTTTCAAATGTAGGTGTATCACTATTAAGCTCTAGCACCTTTAGACCTTCAGATGTTTTCACTAAATCAACTCTTGCAATAATTGTTTCCACTGGTAACGCTCTGTGGCGAATGTATGGCATAACATTTTGTGGAAAATCTAATTGAAGTAGCGTTTCATCTGAAGAGTTTCTAAGTAAATTGGCTGTTTTAAAGAATATTTGTCCCACCCTATTAGTGACTAGCTGAACTGTTTTTACTTCCTCTTCTGTCATATATGCAAGATCATATAGTGCATATTCCTGTTGATACAGATCATGCCAAAAGCCTGGAATACTTGCATATATAGCTGTACGTTCTCTTTTATGCTGATCTAGATTATAGGGGGATGACATTATCCTCCAAAACCTCCGCTTGAGCCTGAACCAAATCCTGAACTAGAACCTGATACCTTTCCTCCACCTTTATAAGTGCTACTTGATTTGTAGCTTTTATAAGCAGAGCTTGCTTTTAATTTACTTTTAGACGGAAAGAAAGCACCACCGTAATAATAATGTCCAAAGTATCTGGAATCATCATCATCACATTCCCATACACCTTCATCCGCTTCCCATTCCCAGTCTTCACAATCAGAGCCTTCTGGAACAGGAGGTAATGCTTCTTCATTTCCACACCCAGTCGCTGTCGCTGTAATCATTGTGGCTGAGACAATACCTGTTACTAATTTTTTTGTTTTATTATGGCCCATTCTCCACCCTCCTTTTATTTCTCATATTCCATGTGCCAGACTTTCTCTCTAGGGACAAGATTTTCCTCTAACTATCGAGAGAACAGCTCTTTTCTTTCTTACATGCTTAAATAAGGAAAAGCCACGAAGTTTAAGAAGAGATCTCCCTTCAACACTTCCAATTATAGTATAGTAGAAATAACCAAATCTTTGGAGGTTAAAATGAAAAAAAGTTATAAGTTGGAATACAGAATGAATGATGAGCGAAATAACTATCCTGCTGTCTATCATTATGAATTCGATGAACCAAATGAAATTTTTTGCAGAAGATTATGTGATTATTTTGTGAAAGGAAAAAGGGTATTTAAAAAAACCTCAACAAGTCTAGAGGATGAGTATTATGTCATTTATCTGGAAGAAGAAACAGATGAATACGTGTTTGATGATGCAAAAGTCTATTCACATGTGACGTTAGAGGTGAGGGATTATCATGAATACAGTGTATCACCGTTACTATACACCTACGAGCTCTTTTCCCATCAAGAAGCATTAACCTTAATCGGGAATGACTACTTATGGATAGACGAAATGGAATACGAAAAAATCTCCGCCGAAATCGACGAAGACCGCTCAACCTATGTATTGTACGTATCAAAGTGAGGAGTGGTGGTGCCTGGCCCCCACTCCTTTAATAGGTTAAAGTTATTACCTTACTTGGCCTTGACCGTAGATGAAGAATTTACTTGAGGTTAAGGCTGGTAAACCCATTGGACCTCTTGCATGAAGCTTTTGAGTGCTTATTCCGATTTCGGCACCATATCCAAATTCTGAACCATCTGTAAAACGAGTGGAGGCATTATGATAGACAGCTGCTGCATCAACTTTCTTTAAAAATGTAGTAGCTCTCTGTTGATTTTCAGTGACAATGGCTTCTGAATGCTTTGTCCCGTATTTGTTAATATGAAGAATGGCCTCATCCACATTTTTAACGATTTTCACACTTATCGTTAATGCTAAGTATTCTGTAGACCAATCCTCTTCTGTCGCTACCTTTGCCGAGTTGAATTGAGTTACGACATTCTCATCGCCATAGATCTCAACATTTTCACGTTCTAATGCTTCTAGAAGCTTCACTCCATGTTCAACAAACCATTTTTCTTCAATTAATACCGTTTCAAGTGAATTACATACAGATGGACGTTGTGTTTTTCCATTTAACAGGATCTTTTCAGCCATGTCATAATTCGCTGTCTCATCAATAAAAATGTGACAGTTTCCCGCTCCAGTTTCTAACACTGGTACTGTTGCTTCTTTAACAACCGTTTCAATTAACTTTTTCCCACCACGTGGAATGAGTACATCTAAATATTCTTTTAAATGAAATAACTCCTTCGCCGTTTCCCTACTAGTGTCTTCGATTAGTTGGACGGCCTCTATTGGTACCTTTGATCCTTTTAAAGCTTGTTTAATGGAGGAAACAAGTACCTCATTTGAATACCTCGCTGATGAACTACCTCTTAAAACAACAGCATTCCCTGTTTTCAAACAAAGTGTTGCAGCATCAATTGTTACATTTGGTCTTGCTTCATAGATCATACCGATTACACCAAGTGGGACTCGATTCTTCTTAATCACTAACCCATTCTCTTTTTCGATTGTTTCAAGCGTTTCTCCTACAGGGTCCTTCAGACCTATCAACATCTGAATGGCATCTGCCATATCCTTAATTCTTTTTTCATTTAACATGATGCGATCAAGAACACTATCCGTTAATCCATTTACCTTTCCTGCTTCTAGATCCTTTTTGTTTTCTTCTATAATAGTAGTTTGATCGTTCACTAATTGATCTGCTATTAAAGCTAATGCCTCATTCTTTTCTTCCGTGGTTAAATCAACCATAACAAAGCTTGCTTCTTTAGCTGCCAACCCTTTCCTACTAACTTCACTCATCGTTTTCCCTCCTCCATTTTCACCCATTTATTTCGATGAATGACCACAATTGAAGTCACTACTTCTTCATTGTCACATAGTTCATCACTTCGTTTTCCCATCACATTAGTCAATTCACTTGAAGAAAATAGGACTTCCCCTTTGCCAAGTACACCACTTGGGCCCCTAACTTCCACAACATCATTTTTATGAAAATCCCCTTTAAAATCATAAATCCCAGCTGGCAAGAGGCTTTTCCCTTTATACAACAAAGCATCCTCAGCCCCCTGGTCTACATAAATGGTTCCTGATACTTCAGAATGAAACGCAATCCACTGGCGACTATTATTAATGAATGTTAGCCCCTTTTTTCCAATGTAGGTACCATCACCTTGGCCATCAATTATATCGACAAGCTTCCTACTGCCTTTACCTAACCCTATAAACACTTGAACACCAAGTGTAAGAGCTGTTTTTGCAGCCATTAGCTTTGATTTCATTCCACCTGTCCCTACCTTTGAGCCTGCACCTTGTGCTGCTGAAAGCATCTCATCTGTTACTTCAGGTAAGAAGGTAATTTTTTTGGCTAACGGATTTTTCCGCGGATTAGAATCATAAAGCCCATTTATATCCGTCAAGATCACTAGGTGATCTGCATGTACTAATCCACTCACAAGCGCAGAAAGCATATCATTATCACCAAACGTTAGCTCCTCAACTGAAACAGTATCATTCTCATTAATGATCGGTAATATCCCTCGTTCCAACAGCTCACTCAATGTAGCGTACGCATTTTTGTAGCGCTCCTGCTTTGAAAAATCCTGTCGGGTAAGAAGAATTTGGGCAGGAACAAGATCAAAGGCTTGAAATTGTTCAATATAAGATTGCACTAACAAACTTTGACCAACCGCTGCTGCCGCTTGCTTCCCTTTTAATGTAATTGGTCTAGAAGGATAGCCTAATCGAGCAAATCCTGCTGCCACTGCTCCTGATGAAACAAGCAATACCTCATGACCTGCCTCGCGTAACGCAGCAACTGCACGAACATGATCTGAAAATTTCTCTTGATCAATTTGCCCCTTTACATCTGTGAGCGAACTACTTCCAATCTTAACGACAATTCGCTTTTTCTCCATCCCTTTTTCCTCCACTTACAAAGTAAATATGATAGATTAACATTCTACCGATTCATTTTTTTAGTTTCTTGAGCAATAAAAAAGCTCCTTTCATCCTCTAAATAAGGACGAAAGGAGCTTAGCTTCCGTGGTACCACCTTGTTTGAATGACCTCACAAACAATAAAGTCATCCCACTTAATCCTATTAACGCCAGGAAAGCGCCTATGTTTTCATAGGACTCAAAAGGTAGGTTCAGCGGCTTGTTATTATAAGGTCTCTCAGCTACTAAACCTTACTCTCTGAAATAAAAAGTTCCGCGTACTATTCCTTTATCCACCGTTCAATTATCATTATTTTCACACTAATATAAAAGTTCCTTTTTCGTTGAGATTATTATGCCGAGTATTTTCCTACCTGTCAAGATTGAATGCAAAAAAAGTTAAAAATGTAAGCCCGCTTATGTTTCATTCTTTTGAAGAACTTCCTTTTCATCCCATTTCCCTAGCTTGTAATACCCAAATGCAATCACACTACTGACCATAAAGCTTATACCCATTCCTATGGCAATCCCATTTTCTCCGAGTAACCATGAGCAAAAGTAGGTCAGGGGATAGCGCAGGATCCAAAAAGAAATGATATTTAAAACTAATACTTGAAACATCGCTCCAGATGCACGAACAACACCATTTAAAATAAAATTTATCCCTAAAAAAGGATAGAAAAAAGCAATGAATGCAAGATATTTCGCACCAAATTGCAGGGCACCCTCTTCTTCAATAAAAAGATTAATTGCGGGTTTAGCTAGAAAATAGATGAAGGTGCTGATAGAGAGGATCATAAGGAAGTTAATTATTACACCATACGTAGCAATTTGGTGGACACGTCCCCATTTATCCGCTCCAATATTTTGCCCCGCCATACTGTTAACCGCCGTCCCTAAAGCCATCGCAGGGAGCATAATAAGACTGTCCAAACGTTGAGCTGCACCAAAACCAGCGACTACATCTGCTCCAAATGAGTTAACAACACTCATGATCGCCATGACACCTGCAGAAATGACCATCATTTGGAGACCAGAAGGAATCCCCAGCTTTAAAATGGTCAGGATTTCCCTCATATCAGGTCGTGTAGGGACTGTAAAAGGCACAAGCTTCCGATTAAGCGTATCATACACCCCATATAAGAAGGCAATGCCTTGAGACACAATTGTTGCGTATGCAGCACCAGCTATACCTAAATCCATTATAGAGATAAACAATGGATCTAAAAGGGCATTTAATCCGACAGCGATCATCACATAAATAATGGGTGTTTTACTATTCCCTATTGATCTTAATACTGTACTTATAAAGTTATAACCAAATAAAAAGAAAATACCTATAAAATTAATTTGCAAGTACAAGGTTGCATCATCAATCATAGATGAAGGCGTACTTAATAAAGTGAGAATGTCCTTTGCAAAAACAAAACCGATGACACCTAATAGAAGAGATAATAATGTTTGGATCACAACAAACGTATTCAGATAGCTTTTTAATCCATCATCATTTCCTTTCCCTTTTTGTTGAGAAAGAATAGTGAGCGCGGCATTGTTCAAACCAATAATAAAGGATAGGACCGTAAAGATAACTGTTCCTGAGATCGCTACAGCACCTAGTGCATTTGCTCCGATTAAGTTCCCAACCCACAAGCTATCTATAAATTGAAAGGAGACTTGTAATAAATTTGTTAACATAATTGGAAGCGAAAAAAGCCAGATTTGCTTTGTTACTTTGCCAGTCGTGAAATCATGTTGACTCATGGAATCTCCCTTTCTTCTTGATTCCTCCATGTTAACACGAATCGCCTTTTGTTCTAATACAAGATGCTCAGCAAATAGGCTAGCACTATGTTTGTTTCATTTTATGAATTCCCGCTAAAAAACTTTCAAGTAATAAATGTAGGCTAACATCGGGATTTAACGGCATACCAAAAGCTCCATTATGCTCTAAGGACGAAAAGCCATGTAAAATACTTCTTAAGCCTCGAACCGCATGTATCGCTTCGTCATCCTCTAAGCCATATCCACTAAGCACCTTAACTGTTAGCTCGACTAATTTCCTTCCGGCCTCTTGAAGCTCTTTATCATTTGGATCTTTAGCACTTAAGGTGAGAGTATATAAACCAGGATGAAGACGTGCAAACGTCATATATGCCTTTGACACAGCATGAACGGCTTCATCCTTTGATTTCCCAATAGAAGCATACGCAAGTTCATGATATAACTTCTCCATTCCATAAAGGGCAAGTTTTTTTTTCAATCCAGTAAGGCCATCTATATGATTGTAAAGTGACGGAGGTTTGACAGATAATTTCTTCGAAAGCGTAGCTAGCGTAACGGCGTCTACACCTTGCTGATCTGCAATTTCACTTGCTGCATGAAGGATTGTTTCTATATCAAGTCCCATTCTTGGTGACATTTCTCTCTACCTTTCATTTACCTTATTTTTCTTTAATTTTCCCTCTGCTTCTGACATTGCTTTTTGCAGATGGGGAATTGGATTACGAAGCAAATCTCCATGTCCCACCGCTAACAAGTTTGGTGAAAGCTCATGTATTTTTTTCACACTTTCTAAAGCCATTTCTTTGTTCCATGTAGCCATTGCTGGAAACGGGAATAGGACACGAAGTTGGCCACTTACCGCAATTCCTCCCCTTGTCTGAAGGGCATCACCTGCAATGATTGTCTTCGTTTTCCTGTCAAA
Source organism: Bacillus weihaiensis (assembly GCF_001889165.1). Taxonomy (GTDB): domain Bacteria; phylum Bacillota; class Bacilli; order Bacillales; family Bacillaceae; genus Metabacillus; species Metabacillus weihaiensis. The sequence continues at coordinate 2,932,334 of NZ_CP016020.1, forward strand.
GAAACTAATGGAACCAGGGGTATGACCAGGAGTTGCTATGACTTCAAGCGATCCGATTTTGTCCCCTTCATGAAGAAGGCGATCTGGTCTTATTTTCATATTCTTTGGTACACCACCCTTAATCGGTGATTGGGGTTCATTCGGATCAAGGGATTGATCTCCAAGTAATAGCCGATTGTCTCTCGCTGAAACAGATACCGTTGCATCCTGAAATTTATTCTTTAACTCCTCTAATGCACCAATGTGATCAACATGCGGATGTGTAAGAATAATAGTAGTTAACGGCTTACCCAACTCTTCAATAACCTTCACTATGCCTTTGTAGCTACTTTGCATACCAGTGTCTATTAAGGTCAGCGTATCCATTTCTTCAAAAACGTAGCAATTTATCGGGAATAAATGAGGCATAAACGTCAATTGAATCAAGTTCGCTTCTCTTCTTATTCTCATAATCAAATCATCTCCACTATTTAAATTAGCTTAAAAACTAATACTATTAGTTTTAATTTACCTAATCGTATTCACTTTAGCAAGAGTTTATTGAAAAGTTTATTGAAAATTTCAAATGATGACTTTTTAAGTAAGACTCTTATGGGAGAAGCATATCAAAGGGAGACCAGACAGGCGAATACGTACGTCAATGACACTCAAGGACCACCTTCGGAAAGCAAATGTCTGTAACGTTCATCACATAGCACAATATAAGAAGCTTCAATGGAGGGGCAGGTTTCAGCATTAGCCTATCACAGCTTTATCACTTCATTGGTTCCAGCCTGAAGCATTCTGAGCTCGATATATATCCATACAAAAAAACACAAAGTCACTTAAAAATAGCGACTTTGTGTTTTCAACAAAACTAAATTTTATATATTCTCGCTTCAAATGGCTTCAGTGTGAACACGTCTACAGAGTCATGTTCTTCAATGTCATAGTTAGCTAATAGTAGCTGACTAGAGGAAACAGTGAAGCCTAATGAGCCTTCCCATGAGACTGTTTGATCTGTAAGGTTTGTAAAGATAACGACTTTGTCATCTCCTTGAGTACGTGTATAGGCATAAATAGATGGGTGGTCTTCTAAAATTAAATCGTACATTCCGTAGGTGAAGATTTCCTCAGTTTTCTTCAATGAAATCATTTTTTTATAGAAATGTAAAACAGAGGTTTCATCTTGAAGCTGCTGTTCTACGTTAATCCTCTTGTAATTCTCATTCACTCCAATCCAAGGAGTTCCAGTTGTGAAGCCTGCTTGTGGCTGATTAGACCATTGCATTGGCGTTCTTGCGTTATCACGGCTTGTAGCCCAAATACTCTTCATGATCTCTTCGTGTGATACGCCTTCTTCACGCTTGTATTTATAGAGGTTTTTTGCTGCAACATCATTGTACTCTTCAATAGAATTGAATTTTACATTTGTCATTCCAATTTCCTGTCCTTGGTAAATGAATGGTGTACCTTGCATGAAGAAATACATGGCACCTAAGCTTGTTGCACTTTCGAACCAATACGTTTCGTCATTGCCCCAAGTTGACACAGCACGCGCTTTGTCGTGATTTTCAATAAATAAAGCGTTCCAGCCTTTGTTCTCTAAAGCCTTTTGCCAGTTTGTTAATACTCTTTTTAACCCTAGAATATCTAAGCCTTGCTCTGAATCAGCATCCCAAAGTCCTAGATGTTCGAACTGGAAGACCATATTAAATTTCCCTTTATCTTCACTCACCCAAAGCTCTAGGTCTTTTTGATTATCTACTTTTACTCCATTTGCTTCGCCGACAGTCATGATGTCATATTTCGCAAATGTTTCATTTTTCAATTCCTCTAAATAAGTGTGTATGCCTTCCACGTTCATATGCTTATCAAATGAAGATACATACTTTACACCATCTGGATTTGGCATATCCACTAGACCATCTTCCTTATTAATATGGCTAATTGCGTCTACACGGAAGCCATCAATTCCTTTATCAAGCCACCAATTAATCATATTATATAAGGCCGTTCTGACTTCTTCATTTCTCCAATTTAAGTCAGGCTGTTTTGTTGAAAAGATATGAAGGTAGTATTGATTTGTTTTTTCATCATACTGCCATGCAGAGCCACTGAAGATACTTTCCCAGTTATTAGGCTCTTGACCAGCTTTTCCGTCTCGCCAAATATACCAGTCACGTTTTGGGCTTTCTATACTGGATCGGGATTCAATAAACCATGGATGTTCGTCACTTGTATGATTAATCACTAAATCAATAATTAATTTCATACCACGTTTATGTGTTTCTTCGAGCAACTGATCGAAATCGGCCATATTCCCGAAGTCATCCATAATATCTTGATAATCACTAATGTCATAGCCGTTATCATCATTAGGAGATTTATACATTGGACATATCCAAATAACATCAATGCCAAGATCTTTTAAATAATCTAATTTTGAAATCAATCCTTGAAGATCACCGATCCCATCACCATTCGAATCCATAAAGCTTCGAGGATATACTTGATAGGCCACTGCCTCTTTCCACCATACTTTTTTCATTTTAATTCCTCACTTATATACATTGACTTTTTTAAAAGACTTTTTCTTACCTTCTTTAGTTACGAGCTCATTGAATTTCACACAATATAACCCGTAAAGCAACAAACAACTTAGCTAGAAATACCTTTTCCAGGATAATACACGTACTTGGAATTTCACGTAAATACCATTCTATCCATAAACAGTTTGTTTAAAAAAACTTTACCATTATAACCGATTATACTTTTAAAGATTCCAAACCTTATATAAAAGCAAAAGGATAATTGATAAAAAGCTCGCACACTTTTTATCACTCATCCTCCTTTACATGATATCATTCGTTTTATTTCTTTTGCTCACATGATTTTCGTTCGATGAACTTCGTTGGGATTGTAATCCGTTTTGGAAGTGTGTCAGGTATGCTAATTTTCTCTAACAAACATTTTGTTGCTTCAAAGCCAAGCTGATAAATACAAATATCAATTGATGTTAGCGGTGGCTTCGAGTGTTCTGATAACATTAAGTTGTTAAAGCTCACAATAGAGATATCCTGTGGTACACGTATCCCCATATCTTCTAAGTGACTAATCATTTCATATGCTATTAAATCGTCCTGCGTGACTAACGCTGTTGGCGGATCATTTAGATTCATTAACGATTCAATTGCTTTTCGTCCGTTTTCTTTAATAAAATCCTCGAAAACCATATATTCTTTCTTAAATGAAATGCCTGCGTCCTTTAACGCGAGCTTATAGCCATTCAATCGATCAACCGTTACGACAAAATCGGTGCTACCTCCAACAAATGCTATATTTTGATGACCAAGGTCAATAAGATAATTTGTCACTTGCTTTGTAATAAAAATGTTGTCGTTATCAACATAGGAAATACGTTCGTCATGTTCATCCGGTCTACCGACAACAACGAATGGAAAGTTGGATGATTGAAGAAAATTCATCGTTTTGTCATTGATTCTAGAATATAAAAGAATAACTCCATCCACTCTTCTTCCAAGCACCATTGACGTTACTTCATTATATATTTCATCTTCTGTTGATCCAGTTGATAAATAGATTCCATATTTATTATCATGGGCACTCGTACTTATTCCACGTAACACTTCAGGGAAGAAGGGGTTTTGAAAAGCATAGTAAGCTGAGTTTGGCATAATAACGCCAATTGCTTGTGTGCTCTTGGCTGCTAAACTTCTTGCTTGAAAGTTCGGATGATAGCCTAATTCCTCCATCACTTCTCGAACTTTTTTTTTGGTTTTCTCACTTATGCGAGGGCTATTTGCGATGACCCTCGAAACTGTAGACGGAGCTACGTTTGCCTTTTTTGCGACATCTTTTATTGTAACGATCATTGCTGCCTCCTTACCAATGCACCTAAGGGGTTACTTGTTTAATTAGGATAGAGTACTCATTCTCCATTTTAACACCCTTTCCTTCTTTCTCTTTTAAGAAAATACATTGGAGTAGGTCTTGAGAACGATTACTTAATTCACTATTCTTACTATCTGAGTATTTATGAATAGTAAGGTTTAGTAAAGGAAAATCTTCAGATGTTGCTAAAAAACAGGGCAGGTTTGACCATTTGGCAATTACCATAACAGCTCATTTCCTACCCTAATTAGATTTTAGAAATCTAAAGTGTATATAAGGCGAAATGTAATCTTTATTTTACAGCACCTTCAGAGATACCTTTAATAATTTCACGTTGTGCAAAGAAATACACGATAATTACTGGAATGATCGCAATCGTTAAACCTGCTAAAGCAAGATGCCATTGTTTTGTGTATTCACCGAAGAAGAAGAACATTTTTAACGGGATTGTTTGTAAGCCTTCTTGGTTAATAACCAGCGATGGTAACAGGTAATCATTCCAAATATAGATGATGTTTAAGATTGCTACTGTTACTGTAATTGGCTTTAAGATTGGGAAGATAATGTGCCAAAACACTTGGAATTTGTTACATCCATCAATTGTAGCTGCTTCATCTAATGATTTGGAAATACCATTTAACGTACCATGGAATAAGAAGATTGATAAGCTACTACCAAATCCTAAATACATAAAGATTAAGCCGACACGGTTAAGCATATCTACCTGACCAAACACCGTAATAAGTGGAATCATAACAGATTGGAACGGTATGAGCATCGCTGCAACGAACACCATGAATAGCAAGGTACTTGTTTTGCTCTTATTACGTGACAATGCATATGCTGCCATTGAAGAGAAGATAATGATAATAACCACGCTTACAACTGTAATAATTAGGGAGTTAAAGAATGTTTGTATAAAATCTAATTCCTCGAACGCTTCAATATAATTATCTAACGTAAATTCTTGTGGTAACTTTAATACATCAGTAAAAATTTCTCTTTTCGTTTTTAATGAGTTAACAATCATTAAGTAGAAAGGTGATAGCCATAGTAATCCAAGCAGGATCCCTAGAATTTCAACAGGAAAATTGTATCTGCTTCTCATTACATTTCAACCTCCCTTTTCTTGTTAATGTATACTTGAGTTAATGAGATGACTGCTACGATAACAAAGAAAACAACCGCTTTTGCTTGTGCATAAGCCATATCTCTTTCTCCGAAAGCTGTTTTGAAAATTTCCATCGCAACCATTTGTGTTGAGTTATATGGTCCACCTGCTGTTAAAGAAAGGTTCTGATCATATAGCTTAAATGAATTTGAAAGTGTTAAGAACATACTTACTGTAAATGCAGGTGCAACTAGTGGGAAAATAATATAGCGTAAACGTTGGAACGGTCCAGCCCCATCAATTTCAGACGCTTCTAGTAGTTCACCAGGAAGTCCTTCTAGGTAAGCGATATAGATGATCATAATGTAACCTGACATCTGCCAGCTCATTAGAATAACAAGTCCCCAGAATCCTGTTTCCGTTGTTGAAAGCCAGCCTTTTAATGATTCGATACCGACAAGATCACCGATACCTGCAAAAACTTTAATGAAGATAAATTGCCAGATAAAGCCAAGAATTAATCCACCGATTAAATTTGGCATAAAGAATATAGTTCTTAAGAACTTACTAGATTTAATCTTAGTTGTAACGATTAGTGCTAAGCTTAATCCAATCACATTCGTTAAAATAACTGATACAATTGAAAATTTTGTTGTAAACCATAGTGAATCTAAAAATTCTTTGTCCTTTAACGAATCAATGTAATTTTCAAATCCTACGAAGGAACCAACTTTAATACCGTTCCAATCCGTAAAGGAATAATAAACACCTATAAGTAAAGGTATAATAATAACAACCGTCAATGCCAATAGGACCGGAGCTAAAAACAACCAATATGACAGATCCTTAGTACGCATCATTTGAATCCCTCCAACGTTAATAATCTAAATTTTTACATTAAATTTTATATATCACACAAGCGTCAAAGCTATCTTGTCCATAAGACGCTTCATAATAGAAGGTGGTTTTGTGGTGCCTGACCCTCACCGCTTTAAAGCGGTGGGGGCCAGGCACCCGAACCTACCCGAACCTATTCCCTTCGCACCTTCCATTATGGAGTGGCTTATGTTCGAGCCATAAGATCACTAAACTCATTCACTCCAAAATCAGGAAGTCCTGATTCTATGAACAAAACAAAGTAGCAAAGCTGCTACTTTGTTTTGAATTATTTTACCTTATTCAGCTCTTGACTCTTCCCAAGCAGCTTTAGAATCTTCCATAATTTCATCCCAAGTTGCTGCATCACTTAAATATTTTTGGATGTTTGCGCCAAGCTTATCTTGACCCCAGTTTGATGGATAACCCATGAATACCCATCCAATTGTATTTCCTGCTTCAGCATACTCATAAATTTGTTTAGAAAGTGGATCTGTAATTAATGAAGCATCATAGCCTTCATATGCAGGAATGAATTTGAAATCTTTTACAACTGTTTCTTTACCTTCATCAGAAGTGTATAACCAATCTAAGAATTTAGTTGCTTCTTCGATTACGTTTTCATCTTTATTTTTGTTAACCGCCCAGTACATTGGAACCCCTACTGGAATTGCATCTTCTTTAAATCCTGGTACTGGAATTGGTAAGATCCCTACTTTGTTGTTCGCTAACTCTTCATCAATACCAGCGATAGAACCATATACCCAGTTACCTTGTTGAATCATAGCAACTTTTCCAGTTGAGAATAATTCTTCTACTTGTTGAGAATAGTCAAGACTTACGACAGGTTGTACAGAGTGCTTGTTTTGAAGATCAATGAAGTTCTTCATTTCATTACCAAATTTGAATTCAACTTTATCCGCTTCGAAAGCTTTTGTTACATTACCATCGAATTCTGGAGAGATAAATGCGTTAGATAAGTGTAAACCAGTTACCCACGTTTCTTTTGCAGGTAATGCAAATACTGCTTCTAAGCCTAAATCAGCTTTCTTTTCGTCTAACGTTTTAACAGCCGCTTCTAATGAAGCCATATCTTTAATGTCAGCTGGGTTAATTCCCGCTTTTTCAAAAATTTCAGTGTTGTAGATTAAACCATAACCTTCTTGGTTGAATGGTAACCCAAGAACTTTTTCTTCTTTCGTTACACCATCAAGTGTACCTTCTAACGCTGCACCAGCAGCAGCAGAGTTTGTTAAATCAGCTAAGCTGTCTTCCCAGTCCACTACGTCAGTAGGACCACCGATATTAAAAATTGCTGGCTCATCACCAGATGCGAATTTTGATCTTAATGCTGCACCGTAATCTTCTCCGCCACCAACAGTTTGAATGTTGATTTTAACGTTTGGATTCGCTTCTTGGTATTGTTCCGCAACCGCTTCAAATTGGTCCTTGAACTCTACTTTAAATTGGAAAATATCTAATGTTACTTCTTCTCCCTCTGTATCTGAACCAGCGCCTTCTTTTTTAGTTGAATCGTCACCAGAACAGCCAGATAATACAACGCTTACAAGTAACATAATAGAGAAAAGCCCTAAAAACCATTTTTTGTTCATATTTATTACCCCCTATATAGTTAATACGCTTACAAGTATGCGCGAAAACGATTGCACTTATGAGTTTAATTAAACATAATTCCTAAGTAATTTGGTGGAAATATATCCAATGTATTACGGAATTAGTTAGATTTCCCTCGAATATGTCGAACTATGTCTGTGCAACAAGTAGTGAAATCGTTTGCACTAACCTTGCAATAAAAATATATCATACAAACTAAATTTGCACAATGATTTTTTCACCAAAATCTTTCGTGATTTTTGAAAATTTATAGCCTGCCACTAAATTTTTACTATAAGGCTATTTAGTATTCACTTCAACAAATATAGTCATCATTCATACGCCATACCAAGTGAGTAAGAAAGAAAAGAGCTGTTCTCCTTTTCAATGAGAACATGATCCAGGAGGAAAATACGATCCTTGAAAAATCACCTAAAAAAAAGAGGCTGGGACAAAACAAAGAGCCAGGCACCCTCCGATACAAACTATTGTGTGCACTAGATAAATCAGTGCGTACATATAGTCGTTACGATAAGGTGCCAGGCACTTCTGTCCCAGCCTCTCTACTCTTATTTTTTTCTCATAGATTTTAAAATGAGGCTTACAACAAATACAACAATAATTGCACCTATTAGTGCTGGGACAATCGCAATGTCTGCAACTTGCGGTCCAAAGTCTCCTAACAATTCTCCACCAAGCCAAGCACCAATAATACCAAATATAATGTTTCCAATGATACCTCCAGGTACATCCTTACCTAAAATTAATCCTGCTAACCAACCGATTAATCCTCCAACAATTAAATACAATAGAAATCCCATTTTTACCTATCTCCCTTCATATGTGTTTGTCTATGATACCTATATTCCCACTTGTCGAAATATGAAAACCTATCTCACTATACTTTTTTACCAAGCAACCTTCATTTTTTACGTACTCATTAAAGTTCTTAGCAGAACAATTTTGAAAACGGCGTGAAAAAGTGTCAAATAATTCCATCAAGCTGTACACAAAAAATGTTAAATAGCAGGTAAAAAAGAGTCACTCTTCTACACAAAGAGACAGTTCTTGTAACCATCTGAGAAATCATGCACTTGAACTTGTTTAGGGGCGAACATTTCATTTGAACACTGCCTCTAGAAGAGAAGATTCCTTTCAGAAATGAATTAGCAACCTAGATATAGACTTCCTACCTCCCATTGACTATCAGTTAAAATAACCTATACTTAAAGAAGATAGAATGCGTCTTACCGTTTAACGAGAGGGGTTTTTAATATGGGAATGTCAGAAAAATTATATGCAACCGCAGAATGGATTACACGATTAGCTATTGTTAACCTTCTTTGGTTGCTATTTACAATTGTAGGATTAGGCATATTTGGTTTTTTCCCTGCTACCATAGCGATGTTTTCAGTTACTAGAAAGTGGGTTTCGGGTGACGTTGACATACCAATTTTTAAGACGTTCTGGAACACCTATAAGCGTGAGTTTATACAAGCCAATATTCTTGCCTTAATCTTTTATCTTTTAGGTATAATTCTCTATGTTGATTTGATGTATACAAGAACATTAACTGGATGGACCTCAATCCTATTTGTTGGTGCATTATTCTCTCTTTGCATTTTCTATGTCATCATATTGGTTTATATTTTTCCGTTGTTTGCGCACTACAAACTAACATCATTTCAATATATAAAAAGAGCCTTTTTATTTGGAATCATTAATCCTTTTAGAACATTAATGATGATTGTGGGATCCTTTGGTATTTCTTATATGGTTTCTTCGATACCAGGACTTAGCTTCTTTTTTTTAGGAAGTATAATTAGCGTTTTCCTTACATGGATGACAATGAGCACTATTAAAAAACTAGAAAAACAAGAAGTTGAAAACCAGCAAGCATAATTAGATTAGCTTTTAATAGAAAGAACTTCTTAAATAGAGACTGTATCCTTCAACTTTATTGCTATATGAGATAAGTGCTTCAGAGAATATAGTCCTCTTTCACTTGAAATACTTTAGTAAGCAAGAAAGAATATAGTGACACACTATATAGAGAGTAAACCCTTTATCTAGGTAAAAACCTAGAAATTGAGGTTCAAAGCAATAAGTTATTCGAATACACAAAAAAAGGGGGTGACTCAAAAGGTTGTTAAATAACGACCTTTTGAGCACCCTTTCTTTATCTTTCGTGTAGAAACAAATAATTAGGCTTTTTTAATGAAAAAAGAGGGATTCCTTCCCCTTATTGGTAAGAAGACTTGATAGATAATGTCTTTCATACGATCAGATCGAAACCGATTGATCGTTCGAAAATCAGGAGTTTGACTACCACTTAACCACATAAAGTAGATATTTTCGGTTAGTAACTTTTTTTATCTGTAAAGACTGTTTTCATAAGGGTTTTGCTTCTATGAATACAATTTTAGATCGATAGTGGAATGGAACGTCCCGGTTTTTACGTTAACTGAATTAAAAAGATAAAAGTATGAAAAGAGGCTAACCCAAGGTCTAAAATCTAGACTTTTGGGTCAGCCTCTTTTTTCTGATTTTGTGTCAGGCTCTTTTAGAAATAGTCATAGAAAAGTTGGATTGCAGCACCTATTGGAGCAGCATCTTCTCCAAATGTACCTTTTCTGATTTTCATTTCTTGGTTTGAATAAATATGATTCTTAGCCACATTGATTACTTCCTGAAAATAGTCTTCTACTTGATAGATTAGCTTTCCGTGTAATATCACTTCATTAGGATTAAGAATATTAATCATTGTTGATAAACCTAGTCCATAATAGTAGGCTGCTTCCATAACGGCTTCGCGGACAAACTGTTTGTCAACTTGATAATCATATATCAGCTGGTCAAAAGAAAGATCGGTTGTCTTTATAACTTGTTGTTCTTGCTCCTTCATCGCAATTGTTTGAGAGATTGCACGAAGTGAGGTATAGGCTGTTAAGCATCCCCTTCTCCCACAAGTACATAAACGTCCATTCGGTTCAATAACAATATGGCCAAATGAGCTTGCATCTCCTGCATCATTGTGCAGTAAAGCTCCCCCATGAATATAGCCACACCGTACACCATATCCATTGATACAGTAGAGGATCTGGCGATTTATTTGTGGTTGGAAGTGGTATTCTGCAAGTGCCGCGGTGTTTGCTCCATTATTTAATGTCATTTTACAAGAAAAGAAGGTTTGTAGCTCCTTAAATAAAGAGACATTTTCCCAACCCTCTGCCGGAAAATCTTCTGGATTTAAAATGATTCCACGTTTTCGGTCTAGAGGTCCTACAGCACCAATTCCAATCCCTAATAACAACTCGTCTGAAATTTCATAAACCTGCTGAAACGTTTGAATCGTTTCTACTAAAAGTTTTAGTGTCCGTTTTGGGTCATGTATGTTCGTTAAAGAAAAGCTTTTCGTTTCTACTAATTCAAATCCAATATTGACTAACATCACTTTCACATGAGTTCTTGCGATTTCGACACCGACTAAATAACCTGTGTTCGTAGCCGCTTTGTATAAAATGGGTGGCCTACCACCCTTTGCCTCTCCAAAACCAGCCGATTCAATATACCCCCGCTCTTCAAGCTCATAAATCATTCTCGCCATTGTCGTTGGAGGAACATCAAAATGAGGCTGCAAATCCACTTTGGAGATAGGTCCATTTTTATGTATAAGCTGATAAAGAGTCTTTTTTAATGACGTCTTTTTCGAATAATCTTGTAAAAATTCCTTTATCACCTTTTATCACTTCTTCCCTTAAACAACTTTTTCTTAATAGTAATAGAAGAAATAAAGAAAAACAATAGTAAAACCCTTGTAAACTACTAGGAATAATCAATATTAATAAGAATTTTAATCTGAACAAGAGGTACTGCTACAGGATAGAGATTGCTAGAAGTCTTCGCAAATTCAATTAAAAAGACGTAAAGCAATTCACTTTACGTCTCTTTTTCACTTTATTTCTATTTATAATATTTTAAGAATACCTTCACGAGTCAAGAAGGAAAAGAGTTACAGCCTATATGGAATTTTCCTTCCCATCTATTGCGTTGCTACTCTATTACGCCCGTCTTGCTTCGCCTCATATAAGGCATGATCGGCTAATCGATAGAGTTCATTTGTATCCTGTGTAGAATCTGGATACGTACTCACGCCAATTGAAACTGTAAGATGGATTGTCGTTGCTCCCTTGTTAATGAGGAAGGCAAACTCTTCAATTGCTCGTCTGACCTTCTCCGCTTTTTGGATTGCCTCAGCATTCGAACTGCCTTTTAAGATTACAGTAAATTCCTCTCCACCATTTCGGGAAACAACAGCATGTACTCCAGCCTGTTCTTGTAAAAGCTTTCCTACTTGTTTTAAGATGGCGTCACCCTCAGGATGACCGTACGTATCATTAATCTTTTTAAAGAAATCAATATCGATCACAAGAAGGGAAAGCTCTTCCTTTACTTTTTTTGCCCTTTTTATAGATTCATTGATTTCTTTATCAAAGCTTCTCACATTATTTAAGCCTGTTAATGGATCGATAAAGGCATTTTCTCGATATTCTTTAAACAGCAGATTTGTTTTTCGTAAATATTCAATCATATAAATAGAAGAATAGCCACCAACGAATGATACAAGCCAATAGAAAAGATTAACAATAAGGTATGTTTCACCATCAGGAAGTAATAAATACGTAAGAATCGTGAACATAATGTTCGTGAAAATCATGGAAATGAACGTGGCTTTCCATATATTTTTAACCTTACTTGAAACATACACATAACAAACTGTTGACGTTAACAACAAAACAAAGGCCAGAACGGAAGACAAATTAAAGCCAATGATAAATCTTGTAACGAGTATCATGATACCTGCTACAAAGGCTGGAACCCATCCACCATATAAGGCAACAAGCATGACGGGAATCTGCCTTAAATCAATAATGGTATTCTCCGTAATTTTAATGCTGTAGAGCATTAAAATAATTCCCAAAGCCCCACTTAAACATCCAATAAGAATCTTACTATTCAACCTAGACTTTCGTGATAAAGTTGCGTCTTTAAAAAATTGATGATACAAAAATAGCAACGATGTTAAAATTGTTAAATTAATAAATAGCTCACTAATAACCAAAATATCATTACTCCTCTAAAAACTCATATATAGATAAAATAATAGGTGATTCTAGTTGTTTAATCAACACAACATGTTTATGAGTCGATAACTTAGGTAAATGTAATATGACTTACATATTACATCATCCAAAAAAGATATTATAGGTGGAAATAAGAGATTTATTTTAGGAGGGCTACTTATGACAACATTATCAGTAAACGATCAAATACCGAATTTCTCCCTACCATCAGCAAATGGAGAACAATTTTCGTACGAAGCTCATAAAGAAAAGCATAAAGCATGGCATCTTATTATTTTCTTTAGGGGAGCATGGTGTCCAGTATGTGTGCAAGAGTTAAAGGATCTAGAGGAGAACATAAGCTATTTTGAAAGCAAAAATGTTCACTTTGTAACGATATCGACAGATGAGCTTGCAAATCTTGAAAACTTGGTCAAAGAGAACAATCTTAGTTTCCCAGTGTTAGCTGATGAAAACCTGGAAGCTCTTAAGTCTTTTGGCGTTTTCTATCATGGTGAGGATGCACCATACGAAGATCACGGAACACATGGTGAGCCTGCTTACTTCTTAGTCGATGAAGAAGGAAAACTTCTCTATCAACAAAAACAAACGAGTCCATTTGGCAGACCCACAACAACAGAGCTTCGTAAAATTGTTCAATATATTGGGAAAAACCTTAAATAATGTGAGCTGAGGCTGGGACAGAACAAAGAACCAGACACTTTTGGTCCCTAAGGTAATGATTTGGAGTGAAAAACTAATGAGTCATATTGTGTTAATTGGAGGAGGTCACGCTCATCTTGGCATCCTACGTTCATTACGTAAAAAAAACATCATCCATAAAGTAACACTCATCTCTCCTTCTCCTTTTCAGTATTACTCAGGAATGTTTTCTGGATTTACAGAAGGAATTTATACGGAAGATGACATACGAGTGAATGTACAATTACTATGTCAGGAAGCAAACGTACAGTTTATTGAAGATACAATCGAACAAATTGATCCTCAAACAAAGAAAGTAATGGGTCAAAAAGGTTCCTATTCATTTGATCTTGTCTCGTTTAATATCGGTTCGACAAGTAAAGCTTTTGATACAAACAAGATAAAACCTAACTTCCACTTTACAAAAGAAATCTCCATTTTCCGTGCATCAGAACGTCCAGTCATTATTGGTGGTGGTGCAGCTGGAATAGAGCTAGCTTTATCAACTCTAGCATGGCGAAGAAGGCATAACGAAGAAAATCCTGTAATATTAATAAGCTCAACCCCTATATTGTCTACATATGGGGAAAAAGCGTCAAAACGTATCACTGATGTCGCAAGGAAAAAAGGCTTACTCATTTATGAGAATCAGCGGGTAAAAGAAGTTGCATCAACGTATATTTTAACGGATAAAGAGGAGATAATCCCCTATTCACATGTGTTACCTTTGACAGGTCCAACCGGTCATGAACTCTTTAAATCATGTTCATCTTCTCACGACTTTCTTCCGGTTACTTCTTATTTACAACATCCCACCTATCCATATATTTTCGGAGCAGGTGATTGTATAGAGATAGAGGACAATCCTACTCTTCCTAAAAACGGTGTGTACGCAGTTCGTCAAGGCTCAGTTTTATGGGATAACATGAACCATTATTTAGAGAACAAACCCTTAAATACCTTTACACCTCAAAAACAGTTTTTATCCATACTATCTACCGGCGATAAAGAAGGCTTATTCGTATACGGTTCCTTTTCTTTTCATGGCAGGATTGCTTGGAAACTAAAGCATTACATTGATCAAAAATTTATGGAGAAACATAAGCTTTAGGTTGCAACTAGTTGTTTCTCATATATGCATTATGTTTTTCTAACAACTAATCAACGATTCAATGTGCCTGCAGTTATTTCGTCGTTTATCTGCAGGCATCTTCTTTTGTATTTTAGCTTGCTACGGTTTTTACTATCCTTTTTTCAATGGAGGATTTCAGCCCTAATAACTACTATAAAATTCTAAATCAAACGGTGAACACTTTCCTCTAAAAGTCTTTTTCAGGTTTTCCCGCAACCCCGTAAAAAAAGAGTGTCGTTATATCTTCAACAAATTTTTCTTTATCCTTATACATACTCGATGCTTGAATCATTGCATCTGTTTTATCTTTAAATAAGTCTAAATAAAAAATGATAAGCGAGGCTGGGAGATGTTGATTTATTTCTCCTCTCTCTTTTCCTCTCTCAATTATTTGCATAAAAAGTGGTAAAGTCCTCGTCTTATATAGCTCGGTAACAAATTCCTGTATCTCTTCATTCTGCACTAATAGCTCCTGAAGCTTTTCCCCTGAAATTTTATTTAGATCCCTTTTTTTATGGAACATGATGTATTCAATCATGTCATGAAAGGTGTGTGCTGGATCTTTCAGAAAATCCTCATACTCCTCTATAGTTGTTACATAAAAGGATCTAAGAGCTTCGTTTATTAGCTCCTCCTTACTGCCGAAATACTTATATATCGTAACTTGTGACACCTTTGCAGCATCAGCAATATCGGAAATCCTCATATTTCTGGGCTCCATAGTCGATAACAGAATTATTGTCGTTTTTTTAATTTTCTCTTTAATTTTCAGTGCACGTTTTTCAAACCCGTTCATTTCATCACCTTTTACTTCTATTTCGAATTAACCCGATTATACTTTCATAATAATGAACTATTCAACTTCATATATTTCATTATATCATTGACTTTATGAAATAAAAAACCTAAAATATATGTAATAATATACTTAAAAAATTTCATAATTTAACAGGGGGATCCTTATGATTGATGTTCATAATCTTACCCAAGCCTTTTCAAATGGTAAAGGTATTTTTGAGGTTACGTTTCAGGTAGAAAAAGGGGAGGTATTTGGATTCTTAGGTCCTAATGGAGCTGGAAAATCAACAACGATTCGGCATTTAATGGGCTATATGAAGCCTCAAAAGGGCTTTGCAAAGATAGATGGCATTGATACCTGGGAAAAACAAGGAAAAGCAAGAAGTAAAATTGGCTATTTACCAGGAGAAATTTCCTTTTTAGATGGAATGAACGGTATGGACTTTATTAATATGATGGCTGGTATGCAAGGAGTTCATGATAAAAACAGACGCGATGAATTAATTGAACGACTCCAATTTAATCCTAAAACCCCGATACGTAAAATGTCAAAAGGCATGAAGCAAAAGGTTGGCATTGTTGTCACATTCATGCACAGCCCGGATGTTTATATTTTAGATGAACCGACCTCTGGACTAGATCCACTTATGCAAAAAACATTTGTTGACCTTGTATTAGAAGAGAAAGCAAACGGAAAAACCTTCCTTATGTCCTCTCATAGCTTTGACGAAATAGAAAAAACATGTGATCGTGCTGCCATTATAAAAAGTGGACGTATTGTCACTGTTCGAAATATCCATGAGCTACAGACTATGCAAAGAAAGCTGTTCGATCTTACATTGAAGAATTCACATGATTTGGAAGCGATTAAGAATACCAATCTATGTATTGAGTCAATCAATGGGCTTTCTGTTCGCATCGCCATCCAAGGAAACTATCATGAATTCTTACAAGAAATTTCAAAGATTGAGATTACCAACATAAATGTAGGTAACCAGACCTTAGAGGAAATCTTCATGAACTATTATGACATAAAGGAGGATTCACAATGAACCTCTCACTCTATAAACAAATGATGAAATCAAACCTACATCTATTTCTTAGTTTTGGAATCGGATCAGCTATTTATGTTGCATTGATGACCTCTTTATTTCCTATGATAGCCGAGAACACAGAAGAAATTGATGAATTTATTAAGCTATTTCCAGAGTCACTAAAACAAGGACTAGGACTTGAATCACTCGGTTCTTATGGGCAATTTATTTCAGCTGAATATTTTGGGTTACTTTTTCCCATTATCCTAGGAGTTTTTTGTGTCATGGTGACTACACAGTTACTCGCCAAGCTAGTAGACCAGGGTTCTATGGCTTATCTTTTATCTACAAGGGTAACACGTAGTCAGGTTGCTTTAACACAAGCAGTCGTTTTCATTAGTGGATTAATCTTAATCATGCTTTTCACATTTTTAGGAGGCCTTGGTGCGGGAAAGCTCTTACTTGATGACCAATATCAAATTGGGATAGAGCTTTTCTTCCAACTCAATATTGTTGGATTTCTTTTATTCTTTGCTGTTGGAGGCTATTCTTTTTTCATTTCTTCACTAGTAAACGATCAAAAATTAGCATTAGGTTTATCTGGCGGTCTTACATTTCTCTTTTTTGGTTTAGACATGATAGGAAAATTAAGTACGGAATTCGAATGGATACGTAAGATCTCATTATTTTCGCTTTATGAACCGAATAAAATAGCGGGCGGCGATCTAGGTATAATAGGTTCCTCTATCACATTGTTTTTGATCGGAGTATTAACGTTTGTAGGGGCGGTATTAGTCTTTAAACGTCGTAATCTCCCTTTATAAATAAATATGTATGGTAGAACGTAGCTCTATCTACAAAGGAATGCGCGAGAGATAAAGAAGACAGAGAGAAACATTTTCTCCCTTCTTCTCTCTTCCATCCTATAAACTCATGTTAAAGATGACAGATATCCAGTCCTTTTACAATTTTTTCTCCATCTACAAATACCGGTGCTATCACCTCTCCTACTAGGGTGAATACCTCAGTTGCTGACTTTCGATCTTTTAAAAGATTCTTTTCACGAAACTCTATATTTGCTGTAAGTAGATGCCTCCTTACCTGAAAACACTCCACGCACCCATCAATTGTATATAAAATTGGTTTCAACACTTTCCCCCCTTAGGATTTCATCACTATTATAAGTGGATTATACAGTGTAGACACATTGATAACAGTAAGCTAAATGACAGGAAATTCGATAAATATGTGTATAATGAAAGCATGGATATCATAGAGGTGGTCCCATTTCCGCCTTCACGAAAATATGAGAGATTCCAAATAAAAACTCTCATAAACTCTTAGCTCATGAAAGATACGTACTTAATACAAAAATCAGTATATAAAAGCTGAAAGGATGCTTTTTCTTGGATAAATTATTATTATTGTCGCAAATCCGTTTATTCGATGAACTCCCAATGGAGGAGCTAAAGATTATTGATGAATTAAGTGAAATGAAACCAGTAAAAAAAGGGACGGTTATTCTATCGCCAAATCATCCAATTCAAGCCTTATTTTTATTAAAAGAAGGCCAGGTTCGCCTTTACAGAATGAATTATCAAGGAAAGCAATTTACTGTAGATGTCCTAACAGGTGGAAATATCTTTGGTGAAACCTCTACTTTATCTTTAACAGATGATCAGATCTATGCAGAGGCAATGATTGATACGTATTTATGCGTGATAAGTAGAGAAGATTTTGAAGCATTTATTGAGAAAAATCCAAAAATCGCTTTAAAATTTATTCATATTCTCTCTAACCGCTTGAAAGAGGTTTATAGCTTAAGTGAAAAAATCGCCTTAAGTGATGTGAA
The DNA here is from genome assembly GCF_001889165.1 of Bacillus weihaiensis. Classification (GTDB taxonomy): domain Bacteria; phylum Bacillota; class Bacilli; order Bacillales; family Bacillaceae; genus Metabacillus; species Metabacillus weihaiensis. Next base: position 2,950,470 of record NZ_CP016020.1, read on the forward strand.
ATATCGGCTATTATATCTTCTATTAAAATTAAGTGAAAAAACTGGTAAACGTAAGCAAGAGTGGCAAACAATTAATATGAAGCTTACACACGCTGATATTGCCAATATGATTGGCTCAACAAGAGAAACAACCAGTGCAATCCTGAGTCAGCTTAAACGTGATGGGTTTATTAAAAAGGGCTTAAAATTGTCAGTACATGTAGAAAAAGTTGAGGGGATTTTAGAAGAGCTCTAGCATATAGGAAAGTCTACAAAACTACTACAATAGTGCTTTTGCAACCTCAAGGTAGTCTAAAAGCACGGCATCACGCACTTAGTAGCTATCTGCCTTCTCTTACCGAACAAATTACTGAGAATTGACTATCAAAGATGTAGAAATGATCGATGTCTTTTATCATTTCCTAATAAAAAAAAAGAAAAATAGCAACAATGAAGTCGTTGCTATTTTCCTTTGCTATATTATAACCGTGTAGATGATGTACCCTTATTCCCCTACACTCTTACAATCATTTTTGCTCCAAAATATCCTTAGCATGACCAGATGTTTGATTCATTGCCAGCGAAATCTTTTCACTGTCTGATGTAAGTGATTCAACAGTTGCGTTCATTTCTTCTAAGCTTGCACTTGATTCCTCAATAATAGCCGCTAATTCAGAGGTTGATTTTTCTACCTCGTGACTATTTGAAACCACCTCTTCCGTGAATTTCTCAGCCTTAAGGAAATTGTTTGTTATTATCGAGAACATATTTTTTAGCTGTTCAAAATATTGGACAATTTCCTCTGATGAGTGGAACATGTGGTTTATTTTCACTTCACTAGCTTCCATCTTATTTAACGTACTTTTGTTTTCTATATTTACTTGATCAAGATTAGATGTAATATTTGCTGCTGTTGTTTTGGTGATTTCGGCAAGCTTCCTAATTTCATCTGCTACAACAGAGAATCCTTTTCCAGCTTCTCCCGCTCTCGCTGCCTCAATTGAAGCATTTAGGGCAAGTAAGTTCGTTTGCTCAGATATTTGTTTAATACTGTCAGAAAATGAATTCGTTTCTTCAATCTTGTGACTAAGCTCTAAAAATGTCTTATTTAAATCAAGAATAAAGGTTTGAATTTCCTTTACATCTTGATTAAAGATTGCCACCTTTTTTTCACCATTCGACGTGATGTCAAGGGTTTTCCCAGCACTCGACGATAATTCATTCATAAAGGAACGAAGGTTTGTCATAATCTCATGTGTTGTTTTTGCATGCTGAGAAATCGTGGAGATTTGTTCGCTTTGTTGATTACTCCCAACAGCAATTTCACCTAAGGCAGCTTTCATTTCATCTTGTGAATATAAATTTCGTTGGATTCTTTCACTTGATTCTGTGACATCCTTTAAGATGATTGACATCTTTGCTTCTAATTCTTCTTTTGCTTTCTTTTGTTGTTCCGCATTTTCGTTTGACATAGCCACTAAGCCTTTAATATTCTTGTCTAACTTTCCATTTAGATGAATTAGGACAATTAACATTAGACCAGTTAGCACATAGATTAATACGACAGTTGCTATATTCGCTCTAATTGACTCGACATCTTTCGTGCTCATCAAAATCGCGACGATAATTGTTACAAAGCCTAGCAAATAGCCTATTGTGAAAATGATTTTATTAAACGGTATAACAGAAAAGACGGCAAGGAAAAACGTAACAATGATAACCGTCCAGCCACCACCTGCAACAAAAACACCTGCCATAGTAAACAGATTGACAAGAATAACTCCGCTATACTGAAAATAGAATCTCTTTTTCAGCATTTTTTCTCCTATTAAATAAATAGCTATAAAACTTATGAGTTCAACACTAAATAAAAGAATCGTTGACAATTCCTTTGTTGCTAGAGATTTCCCAAGCGCTGCTAGAATTGATAGAGAAAATACACAAAACATGAGTAGGTTTTTACTACGTAAATCTTGATCAATCATTTTATTAATATCTACCATAATTGTTCCTCCATTTTATTATAGAAGGTCATCATATCCTAACGCTCAATTTATGAAAAGCGCAAGTACCTTGGTCACACTCAGGCACTTGCGCAGGATGTTTTCATTTACAAGGAACATCATTATCATGTTAAGGGAACAAACGTTAGTGCTTAGACCTGTCTATCTCAAGGTCTTACATCTGATTTAAAGCTAGAAAAACCATCATCCGCCATTACGACAGAACCATTTAATACACGAGCTTCATCTGTACCTAGGAACGCCACAACATCTGCAATCTCTTCTGGTTCAATTAATTCTCTCGTCATTTGTTGTTGTTTCATATAGTCAAGTAATCCCGCATCTCTATAGCCTTGGACAATCTTAGTATTAACCGCTGCAGGTCCAACGCCAACTACACGAATACCAAGTGGAGCAAGCTCAAGTGCTCCATGCTTCGTTAGCATAACAACCGCACCTTTTGCTGCTTGATACCCTGTAATGCCTAAAGTTCCAACGAAACCGAATACAGAAGCATTGTTAATAATGACACCTTTTACTCCCAATTCTTTCATCTTTCTACCAGCAGCTAGCATTCCATAATAAACTCCGTGCTGGTTCACATTTACAACCTTATGGTAGTCTTCTGGAGTATGCTGAAGAAACGGCTTTGTAATTCCAATTCCTGCATTGTTAAACATAACATCAATCGTGCCATATGTTTCGACCGCGAAATTCACTAACCCTTCTACTTCTTCAAATACTGTTACGTCGACCTTAGTGAAAACAGCTTGTCCACCTTGTTCAACGATTTCACTTACTACAGCTTGTCCAAGCTCTTCGTTCACATCAGCGACAACAACTTTTGCTCCTTCTTTTGCATATTTCAAAGAAGTCGCTTTCCCAATACCTTCTGCTCCACCTGTAATGACAGCTACTTTATTTTCTAATTTCATAAGAATTCCTCCTTTTGTTTAAACACAACTATACGTATAGTATCGACATATAGTAAAAAATGTTTATAGTTAACTTGGTAAATATTCTAAAATAATAACAAAAAATTGAAAAGTCTTCTTAAATCCTTGTTTACAAGGCATTATTTTAGCTTTTATTTTTTCTACTATAAGAATTTCTTTGCGTTTCTCCTTCTATTCTCTACTATTCCCCATTCCGTGTGTTAAGGCAAATACGGGAAAAAAAACCCCTTCTTAACAAAGGGTTTACTTCACTAATTCAGATTATGTATTGTATGAGACTGGCTAATACATTAACTTACTGACACTAAATTCTACTAACAATAACTACTAAAGAATGAGGAACGAATCTTTACTATGCAAACAAAACCGCTTGGATCTTTTGATAAAAATCCAAGCGGTTATTTAATTCTCAATTTATTTTTTACTATACTAAATCTAGTTTTCTATTTTAACACTCTGAATTACTTGCTCCTCTAATTTAACTAAAGGTATTCCCGTTACATTTTCAAACCCCTTATTAAAGTCACTATGAGATTTTGTCGCTTCTAAAATCTCAACGATTACTTCTTTTCCATATTCTCCAATTAAAAAATCAATAGTAAGGTAACTTTGTTTATATGGCTCGATATCATCAATAGTACGTGCATGGTTCCAATCCTCATAGCTAGTCAATTCATTCAATGGAACAAATGTAAAAGGACTAGGACTTAATATGGTTTGGTCATAGCTAACATATTCGCATACACCTTCTTCAAACCATTGGGGAATAGTAGTTGTAATCTTCAACTGGTTTAACTTTTGATTAAAAGCATAGTGTGTATACTCGTGAAGTAAAGTTTTCTGAAAATGAAACAGCGGTGTTTCTACCCTTTTCACAATTCCTTCTTTACCTTCAGTTATAATTCCAATCACTTTATCAAAATCTGAATAATATCCACTAATATTGTTCAACGATGTGAAATGTGACAATTCTTCAGTATCTTTAAAGTAAATCAAATCTAATGGTCTTTTCTTATAGTCTCCAAGAAGGTCATCATTCAATTCTATTGCCCAATCTAGTGTTTCATTTGTAATAGGTAACAGCACAGCATCATCTTCAAAATAGTAAATGGACACATGCTCAACATTCATCATACTTCTTTCTTCTTTTAGTTGCTTCTCCTTCTCTCCATCAAAATTAAGGGTTAGAAAGGAGTCAACTGTTTGAAGGAGACCTACTTTCTCATTAACACTCTTTTCAAAAAAATGATGTAGGAAATAAAGACCAATTCCAAGTATTAATAGAAAAACACACCCTATTCCACTTATCAAAAATATTATCTTTTTTCTTTTATTCACCTTTCTCCCCCTAATACATACTCTCCTACTATCTCCTCTATCGATTATACCATAGAGCTTATCCTTATATTACCAATTATTAACATGCTACTGTCAGACTATAGACAAATTCCGGAGATAATAGGGCTTGAATTGTGACCATTCCAAACCCTTATCTCTTCAAACCCTGTCATTCGCCTACTACTCTCTTATTTGTCTATTCTTTTAGAAAATCATCTAGAAAAATCCGTTGTTTTAAGTCACTCATTCCTAATAAAAGGCGTTGACTGTTTGCACATATAACCTCATCTAGTTCCTCATCGTACTCCATATTTTCTACACGTTCGATTTTCTTTTTCCAGTTTCTTTTTTGTTCTTGATCAAATGTATTATATTTTATGTACGCTGTTCGTCCTTCTCTTTTTAAAAAGTCATAGTTTTCCTCGCTACCATAGCCAGAATCGGCAATTTTCTGGTTTCACTCCGTGCTCCCTCAGGTGTTGAAGATGAGAGATTAAGCAGCCTGGATCACCTGCTCTTTGATGTAGTGAGAAACCTATAATAAACTGACCTTCTGTTCCTGTTTGTACATTATATCCTGGTTTTAATTGCCCATTTCGCATATGATCTTCCTTCAGTCTCATAAAGGTCGCATCAGTATCTGTTTCGAGAAACTATTTCTTCCATTGAATAGTCGATTTTGTTCTTCATATTTCATCTTTCGAGGAAGATAGTCTTTTTTTAGTAATCGAACAACTTTTTTCGCCTCTTTATTTTTGGGTTCTGTTTCTAAATGTTTTTCTAACTTTTTAATACTATGTTCAATCTGTTCTGAAGTAATCGGTGTTTCTTTCAGCTTTTCTTCTAGCCCCGCGGAAGGAGCGGACTTTTCCTCTTCTTCAAGGATTTGCTCAATTTGTAAAGCGAGTTGACGATATTGGTCATCTAAACTTTTTTCGTACTTTCCTGTCGCTTTTCTCCAAACAAATGTATATTGATTTGCATGATTTTTTTGTTGTTTAATTATTCTTTTAAAAAGGCTCAGCTTCCTCCCCGCGGAAAGCAAGTGACTGGAGCGCAATGGAACGTCCCGGTTTTTACGTTAACTGAATTAATAAGATAAAAGTATGAAAAGAGGCTAACCCAAGGTCTAAAATCTAGACTTTTGGGTCAGCCTCTTTGTCCCTTATTTAAGTTTTAGTTCAAAAGTTCAATCTCTTTTTTTTGTTTATCTGAACCACTTAATATATGTTTTAGTAAGCTTTGGAATAATTCCACTAAACAGCTTCTCTCTCCAGTACAAGTCGGCTGTTCGTTGAATGGCAGCTGCATGGTTTGGGTATGGAAAAATCATTTGAGATAGATCACCTATTTTTTTCTTGTTCTTCATAGCAAAGATGACCGTTTGCATCCAATCTCCAGATCCATTACCAATTGCGTGAGCTCCGATCATATTCCCTTTTGAATTTGTAATTATTTTAACAAGTCCTGAAGTATCGTGATCCGCTACAAAACGATCAACATCTTCTAAAGAAACTTTATACACTGAGTATTCAATTCCCTTGTTCTTTGCTTCCGCTTCTGTAATTCCTACATGAAAAATTTCAGGATCTGTATAAATTATCCAAGGGATCTCATTGTAGCTCATTTTTTTCGGTATTCCCAAGACTACATTTTGGACAACTGTTTTCCCTTCTTCACCGGCCACATGTGTAAAAGGATATTTCCCATTAATATCACCAATGGCATAAATGTGTTTTACATTCGATTGTAGCCTGTCATTGGTTGGAACAAACCCTTTCTCATCCATTTGAACACCTGCTCGTTCAAGCTGAAGTTTGTCACTATTTGGGGTACGTCCTACAGCAACAAGAATTTCATCGAATGTGAATTGCTTCATTGTACCTTTTACGTCAATCATAACGTTCTTTTTCCCATTTTCACGCTTTACTTCCTTCACTTCGGACTCTAAAAGAAAGGTCAATTCTCGTTCAAGGTTCTTACTTGCCACATGGCTAATATCACTGTCTTCTTTGCTAAGCAAAGTAGGTGCACGCTCTACAACTGTTACATTTGAACCAAGTCTTGCCATCGCATGAGAGAGCTCTAATCCAATTGGTCCTGCCCCAATCACAAGTAACTCCTTCGGTAAATGCTCTTGTTTAAAGATCGTTTCATTTGTCCAATATCCAGCTTCTTCAAGTCCTTTAATAGGAGGGACAAAGGGTCTTGAGCCTGTTGCAATCACAATTCTTTTTCCGTATATTTCTTCGTTATGAATGAGTACAGTATGGTCAGACGTAAAGCGACCATATCCTTTGTACAAATCAATCCCCATACTTGTAAATCGTTCATCTGAATCATGCTCTTGAATGACATCGATTGATTTCTTCACACGCTCGTTCACTTGCTTTAAAGTTGTTTCTCCACTTACCGTTAATCCTAAGCTTGTTGCCTTGTTTCTTGCCGTATATAGCTCCTTCGCTGCCTGAATAAATGCTTTTGAAGGAACACATCCGACATGAAGACAATCTCCCCCAAGATTTTGTTCTTTTTCAATTAAAGCAACCTTTGCTCCTAAAGAACTAGCGCCTGATGCAACCGTTAAACCACCAGCTCCACCACCAATGATAATGACGTCATACTTCTTCATGATTTCACACCTCCCTTATGATTGTAGGATTTTTTTTGCTTCCATTAGTCGTTGAAATGCAGTATATAGCTCGATTCCAAAGAAAATCAATGTAACAATCGTTAAATAAGGACTCAAAAGAATCATGAGGGAGAATAATATAAATCCTTCTGTTCTTTCAGCTAACCCTGCTTGATAATAAAAAGATTTCATTCCTTGCTTTTCTGTTACCGCACCGACTGTTAAAAAAATCGTCATAGATACAATAATAGATACACTTAATAATAAGAGGGCCCATTGTGAATCTGGAAAGGCAAATGCTAATCCTAAAATCACACTGATTTCAACTATCCGATCAAATGTAATATCAAGCACCGTTCCCCAAGAGGAAGGCTTTGTTAATCTCGCCATCGTTCCATCTACAGCATCTAAAAAGCCCGAAAACCATAGGGTCAATACAGCTAAAATCGGTTGCTCTAAGAAAATAAACAATCCAGATGATGCCCCTATACCAAATGCAATCCATGTTACTTGGTTGGCTGTTAAACCAAGATTAACTAAGCCCTTTGCTGTTTTCTCAATGGACGGCTGAACATATTTACGTGCATGTGTATCAAGCATACTTCCACCTCACTTTTTTTCTTGTTGATCTAAGAAGGCTTTGAATTTATTTTTAAATAAAGCAGGAATCATCATAACAAGTAAGAAAATAATCACCGCTCCTACGATTGTGACCATGCTATTAGTTGTAGTACTTGCCCCTAAAAAATTATAAGCAAATGTTCCTGGAATAATCCCAATTAACGTCCCCAGTATAAAATGCCATCCTTTTATCTTAGATAATCCTGCTGCATAGCTAATCAGATCAAACGGAAATAAAGGAATGAGGCGTAAAAGAAGGATCGCTAGCAACCCATTTTTCTCTAAAATTCTTTTTATCCTTTCCATTCGTTCCCCAGATTTTTTCTCAACCCATTTCCCACCTATTTTACGTGATACTAAAAAGGAGAGATAGGCTCCTAACGTCGCTCCAGTTATTGTAAGAAGCGTTCCATATAAGGGACCGAGTGCAAGACCTCCAGCTAGAGATAAAACAGAAGCTGGAAATAAAATGAACGGTCGAACCGTATATAGGATGATATAAATGATGGGAGCGAGTATCCCTAATGACAGTATCCATTTTTGTATCATATCAGGAGTGAAATTTAGAACCCTTTGATTGATAAGAATGATAAATCCAACAACCACGATAAGACTTAACATGACGCCTATTGTTTTCTTGTTCATACGTTCACCACCTTTTAAGTACTACTCTCATATAAGTAAACCTCTTGTCCTACCTTAAGTTTTATATCTGTTTCAAGAGTAACTTGTTCGTTAGTGAATTGGATGTCAAAAACAAGCTTAGTCTTTCCACCTTCAAAATACCCTTCAATTACCTCTGCTTTCCAAAAATCACTTTGACCAGAAGGAGGGTGAATAGAAAAGCAGAGTTTTCCTTTCGAAACAAATCGATTATCCCTCCATAAACCACTTCGTAAAAAATGTGATACATATTGATTTTGGGGATATTGATCCAACACTTCCGGTTGTGCCACTTGCTGAATTCGCTTTTCTCCTAATATGGCAATTCGATCACTAAATGCCATGGCTTCCTCCAAATCATGTGTGACGAATAGGACTGTCATCCCTTCATCCTTTAACAACCCTTTCATCCACCGTCTTGTTTCTTTTCGTAGCTCCTTATCAAGGCTTGAAAAGGGTTCGTCTAACAGAAGAACTTTAGGCTTTACGAGCAATGATCGACCTAACGCAACTCGTTGTTTTTGTCCACCGGAAATTTCATGAGGGTAACGTTTCTCAAGATTGAGTAATCCTACTCTTTCAAGCATCTCTTTTCCTAACCGTTCACGTTCTTTACGCCTCATCTTTTGCATCTTCAAACCAAAGGTAATGTTTTCAAGCAAATTCATATGAGGAAACAATAGAGATTCCTGAAACATATACACAACTGGGCGTTTCTGCGGTGATAGCTCTGTTACGGTTTGGTCATCAATAATGATATCTCCACAATCCTGTTCTTCAAGACCAGCCACCATTCTAAGTAAGGTTGATTTCCCGATACCTGAAGGGCCTATGATGGAGAGAATCTCCCCTTTATGAATTGACAGTTCATCAACGGAGAGTACGAGTTCTTCCTTATATGATTTTTGTATTTTCTTAAACTGTATATAAACGTTTTCCATACGTACCACCTAATTTTTTATCATAAGAATAACTTTCAACATCCCTTCTAACAGGAGCCAAATAATAATAGGGACGATAACAAACAGAATCGCAAAACTCGCTATTAATGCATCATCTGCCGTTTGGAAGAAGGGAAAAAAGATTATAGCCATAGTCGTAACACTTCCTCCACCAATCAAAGCTGTTAGCAAATATTGTCCTAACGAAATAACTGTCACTAAAAAAGTAACACTACGAATACTTTGCCGAAGCTGGGGAAGATAAACGGCTAGAAAAACACGTACAGAATTTGCACCTAGTGAGATAGCCACCTCTTCTTGCTTTTTCCCTATTCTTTCAAAAGCAGCGCGTAATATCTTAATCGTATATGGAAGTGTCGGTAAAAGGTGAACCAGTACAACGCCAAAAATTGTATTAGTTAGACCTAGTTGAATAAATACTAAATGAAGTCCCATCGCTACTGTAATTGTCGGTATTAAGATAGGAGCTAAAAGAATCGCTGCTATGGTAGCTTTCCCTTTAAATTGATAAAAGGCCATGGCTTTTGCAGCTGGTATTCCCATAATTAAATTTAGCAACAAAACGAATAAAACAATGAAAACACTTGTTGATACTGCTTCCCAGATTGCTGTTTGATTGTCAAAAAGAACACTCCAGGCTCTCAAACTTACCTCTATCGGAAACAACTCCCCAAAATTCCACCTTCTCACGAAACTAGTCAAGATTAGGAGAATTGTAGGACAAAGAATGAAAAAAGCTAGAATGTAAAATGTCATCTTTGAAAGAGATGTATTCACTGGTTTTCGTTCTACAGTTCCATAAGATTGGCCAAGATAGTCTCTTTGTTTTTTTGTAAGGAAAAACGTAACGAAAACAAAGAATAGGATGGTAATGGTTGTAACAATCATTGAAGCAAATGCGTATGGCTGCTTCGACCAATCAGAACCAAAAAACCAATCATAGCTTAATACTGGTAGCATCTTTGGATAGGTTGCGTCCAATAAAGCAGGCACTTCATAAGCTGCAATGACAAAAGCAAAGATGATAAAAAACGTTTCAAGCAAAACGGGGATCACAAATGGCCATTCCACATATCGGAATACTGCCCATTTCTTGCCTCCTAATGTGTAGACAAGCTCTTTTTGCGAAAAAGAAAGCTGTTGATAAACTGGCAATAGCATTAAAATAACAAATGGAACTTCCTTGGCTACATAGGTAAGGATTATTCCAATTCCATGTGGATCCTTAAAGAAAATAGGAAAATCACTAGCTTGGTTCGTTAATCCCAGCCAAAGAGAAATGGAGGAAAGGATTCCTGTTTGTGAAAATAGTAGAAAGAGCATATACCCCCAAATAAAATGGGGAAAAAGCATCGGTAACCATGCTACTAATCTTGGGAAAAAGCGCTCTAATATCGGATAGCTTGCTTTTACTAGGAAAAAACCAATCACAATAGAGAGTAATGTAGAAAAAAACGCTATTTTCAAACTATAAAATAATGAATCTGTGAATGTTCTTTCATTTATTAAATCTACATAGACCTCAAAGGTCGGTGTTTGATTGTATTGAATACTTTCTAAAAACGCCATCATCATTCCGCAGCAGACAAACAAAACGGTGAATAGTACGGCTGGTGCTAATAATAGATAGTGTTTATTTTGTTTGTACCACTTCATTCACCCAATTCTCCTTCAGCCACGTTACATACTCTGCATGTATTTCTGGTTTGATATATTTTTTTAACGTTTCAGCTGGTAACACAGAATCTCCACGATCAATAGCTTCTAAGCTTGCTTTTTCTTCAGACGAAAGCTTTAAAGGATCTAATACTGTATTATCTCCCCAATATGTTGAATCCAGCTTGGTTAATTGTGCATCAGGTGTAAGAAGGAAATTAATAACAGTCATAGCTCCTTGCTTATTTGGACTATTGAACGGAATCGCTAAGAAATGAGTATTCCCAATCGAGCCTGATTCAAGAATAAAGGATTGCGTTGATTCAGGAAAAATGCCTTTTTCAATAAATTTTTCCGCTCTCGCCTCATTGTAGCCCATGGTCATATATACCTCACCTTGACTATATAATCGATCAAGCTCCGTTAAATTGTTAGGATAGGTTTTCCCTTCTCTCCAAAGATATGGCTTTACTTCATTAAGGTACTCCCACATTTCTTGACTATTTTCTTTTGCAAAATTTTCGTCATAGCCTGTATCTAAAATCTTTTGCACATCACCAACAGATTCATAGAACAATTGGCGTAAAAAAGCATTTCCGGAGAAATCTGATGGATCAGGATACGTAAATTTACCAGGGTTCTCTATTACCCATTGCTTTAATTCTTCGAACGTACTTGGAGGATTTTTCACTTTTTCCTCATTATATTGAAAGGCAAATTGAACCTTTCCCCACGGCACTTCTAACCCCTCAACTTCTGTTCCAAAATCATATTGAACGTCTAACGCTTCCATATCTACATATTTTTGGACATTGGGAAGTATTTCTGTAAAAGGTCCATATATAAGCTCGTTTTCCTTTGCATTTTTAAAATTCTCACCATTAATCCAAATAATATCCATATTTCCTTCTGTTTGGTTCGCTCGCTTCTCGTTAATAAGCTTCTTCAATTGCTCTGGTGTATCCATTGGGACTCTCTCGAAAGTAATACCGTATTTCTCTTCCACACGAGGTGCCACCCATTCATCCATGTAGCGATTAATTCCTTCATCTCCACCCCACATGTACATTCTTACCGTTGTTCCCTCTGCCTCGTTTTCAATGTCTGTCCATTCCATTTTTTGTAGACTATTTGTTTCCTTATCTCGATCACTTTCATTTGCACATGCTGTTAAGACGAATAATAATATCAACATGCTTCCGACAATTTTTATTTTTTTCATATCATCAACCCCTTTTCATTACGAAATCCATCATTACCCTTACAGATAATTTGCCAAACCGACCTCTTAAATGACATAAGGTAAACCAATCATAGCAAACGATTGCGTCTCAAACTGTAAGTCGGATTACATTTATTACTCTTTACACCTCTTGGCATTAAACTGTTTTCTTACATGTTGATTTTATCTACTAACTAGATTCTTTAATTAAAGTATTCTGGAAAGGAAGAAAAAGCTATGTACAACACAGGGGACTCCTTACTCAGCACTTCAAGGGATCTATTATGTAAAAACATCTAGCCTATAGAAAACAGTAAACTCATCTTTCTCCTCATTTATACGAGAATACTGTTTACTTGATTTGTTCTGCAAGCTTCGATGGGTTTAAAGCAACTTACTATTCCCTTATTTTCTTTTACATAAACGAATAATAAAGAAGACCAACGGGAAAGATACTTGTAGCTTTTAAGACACTAAAGCCTTCAAGCTATTTAAGAAGCGAATTCTCCTTAGAATCCGCTTCTTATTTAGTCCTTCTTACTTCCTAATTGAATTCATCAATAAATTCGCTATATCCCTTTTCTGCTAGCTTTTCTTTTGGAATAAATTCCAACGCAGCAGAATTCATACAATAGCGTAAGCCTGTTGGTTCAGGTCCATCATTGAAGACATGACCTAAATGTGAATCCGCATGCTTACTTCTAATCTCCATTCTCTTCGTGAAAAGGGTATAATCCTCTTTTTCAATAAGATTCTCCGGCGCTAAAGGCTTGGTAAAGCTAGGCCAACCTGTTCCACTATCATATTTATCCTTCGAACTAAAAAGTGGTTCACCTGATACAATATCAACATAGATTCCCTCATCTTTTAAATCCCAGTATTCATTATCATAAGGCTTTTCGGTATCATCCTCTTGTGTGACACGGTATTGAATATCCGTTAGCTTATCTTTTAGCTCTTCGTCTGTGTAGGTAGGATACTTGGCGTTTGTAACGGGCTTATACTTTCGATCCTCTCCCCAAACGTTATCAAGAAAATCATCCCTTCCAGAATTATTTCGATAGTATGAGTATTGAAGCTCATTTTTCTTATAATAATCTTGATGATAGTCTTCCGCCTGATAAAAAATCTTTGCTTGCATGATATCTGTGACAATTTCTTTAGTAAACCTTCCAGAATCAATTAAATGCTTCTTTGATTCTTCCGCTAGCTCTTTTTGTTCTTCATTATGATAGAAAATCGCACTAACATATTGTGGACCACGATCGACAAATTGTCCGCCTCCATCTGTCGGATCTATTTGTCTCCAGAACACCTCTAATAGCTGATCATACGAAATAATCTCCGGATCATATTCGATTTGAACAGCTTCTACATGTCCTGTTTGCTTTCCAGAAACTTCATTATAAGTGGGGTTTTTCTCCTCTCCACCTGTATAGCCACTAGTAACTGAATAAACACCATCCAGCTTTTCAAACGGAGGCTCCATACACCAAAAGCACCCTCCCGCAAATGTTGCAATCTCATGTCCTGATAGTGTTTGACTGTTATCAATAGGCTCACTACCTACTGATTTTTCTGTGAAGCTTGCATATATGTTTGGGCCAACTAAAACAACGAGAGCTAACAAGCAAAGAATTCCAATCGTACGTAAGATTTTTTTCACCTTTATCACACCCTTATCTTATCGGTAATATAAACCAGAATATACTTCCCTTTACTCCATCACTTTGAACACCGATTTTCCCATCATGTAGCTCAATGATTTCTTTGCAAATGGCTAACCCTAATCCAGATCCACCCATTTTTTTATTCCTTGATTTTTCCACTCGATAAAACCGTTGAAAAATCTCATGTTGTTCTTCTTTAGGAACACCTGGCCCCTCATCTTCAATTGAAAAATTAAATTGATCGTCTTCTATCCAGCTCCTTATAGTGATGTAGGACTTTAGTGATGAAAAATGGATAGCATTTTGTAAAAAATTTGTCATGACCCTCTTAATATGTAGAGGCATTAATGGAATAGCTGGCATATCTTCTTCGAGACTAACAGTAATATTTATCCCTTTACCTTCTAATTTTCTTTCAAACTGTTGTAACGTTTCAATAATCATTCGATCAATCGATGAAGGAACAGGTGAATACGGAATTTTATTTGTTTCAAGCTCTGATAACTCTAACACCTCTTCAATTAGAGAGCTTAGACGATTTGTTTCTGTTAAGATTGTTCGATAATAATGCTTTCGCGTTTTCTCATCTTCTATAATGTCATCATTAAGTGCAGCCACAAATGAATGTATTGCTGATAGTGGTGTACGTAGGTCATGAGAGACATTGGCAATTAGTTCGCTTTTAAATCGCTCCGATTTCTTTAACTCTTCGAACATGAATTCAATCTTTTCTGACATGTGGTTAAAATTTACGGCTAGTTCCTTCATTTCTGCTGGACCTTCCTCTATCACCTTACTATTAAAATCTCCATTTGCCATTTTTCTTGCTTCCCTTGTCATTTGTTTAACAGATTTTAATAAGGGAGATGTAATAAAAAGATTTACACCAATTGATAGAATACCTGCTAGTAACGTAATAATGGTTAAGATGAGAATAACCTCATTTGAAAAAAACATCTTTGCATAGGCAAAACTGAGGAAAACTAAAATAACAAGTAAGGAGATTATATTGGCTAACAGTAGTAATGTTCTAATTTTCATCTTTAGCTCCCTCAAATTTATAGCCAATTCCCCAAATTGTTTTTATCCATTGTGGCTGTGAGGGATCCTTTTCAATCTTCTCCCTTAATCTACGAATATGAACATTTATTGTGTTCGCATCACCAAGATATTCATAGCCCCACAACGTTTCGAGTAACTGAGATTTTGAAAAAACCTGTAATGGGTGAAAGGCTAATAAAGCTAACAAATCAAATTCTTTCACCGTCATATCAATGGGTATGTCATTTACCGTGACAAGTCTTTTCTGTTTATCAATATAAAGGTCACCTTGCCGGAAGATACTACCTTTTTCCTCCTCAACACTGCTTTTCATTCTTCTTAATACATTCTTTACTCGAAGAAGAAGCTCTCTCGGACTAAATGGCTTAGTAACATAATCATCCGCTCCAATGGTCAGCCCATAGATCCGGTCTTTCTCTTGCCCAAGAGCTGTTAACATAATAATCGGAGTATCATGTTGCTTTCTTACTTCCTCCGCAACCTGCCACCCATCCATATGAGGCATCATAATATCTAGTATGATTAGGTCAGGTGAATGCATTCTATATTGGGTCAAAGCATCGTTCCCATTTAGAGCGGAAAGAACCTCATACCCCTCCAATTCCAGATAACGTGTACAAACATCGATAATATTCTCTTCATCATCCACAATCAACACTTTCATTCTTACAATCTCCTTTAACCACATCTTCTGATTCAAATGAACAAAATCACTCTTCCTAGGAAAGCAGAAGCGATGTTTCCTTACACATATATTTTCACTAAGACTGAACATTTTCTTATAGAAATCTCGATTCCGATTCGTTATTTATCGGCTTCTGTTGGTAAATTTGCGATAACTATAGTGTTCTGTATGAATAAAAAATCACCATACACACCACCTTACATGAAGCAAAACGAAGAAATCAGCTATATGGATCACTATTTTTAAAGTAAAATGTTCTTGTTTCTCCTTTAAAGATAGTATAAAAAGAAAACCTTATACAAACTTTACGCAATTCTTAACTTTTTCTTAAATCAAATGAATGTTGACCATGGGGGATTTTTATAGAGGTATTGATGAAAAACGAGGAAGGCGCAATCTGTTATGATTACACCTAAAATGAGTATGCTACCTAGGATTGTTTTGTAAAATTCAAATCCCAAATGACACCAAAAATATCTTTTACCTTAGCAAATTTAGCTCCCCAGAAGGTATCTTGAAGTTCCATCAAAACGGTTCCTTCTTTACTAAGTGATTGATAAACAGCTAGAATTTCTTCTTCTGATGTAAACTCAAGTGCAAGTGAAATGTTGTTCCCTACTTCAACTATTTGGTTTAGAAATACATCAGAGAACATTAAAAGCAAGCTTCCCTTTTCAAGTCGAGCATGCATAATTTTGTCATCCATTTCAGGTGGTGTAGGGAAATCAGCTTCCCCAAATGTTTGTACGTTTGTTATTTCCGCTTGAAAAAGATTTTTGTAAAATTCTATCGCTTCTTTTGCATTTCCATTAAATGTTAAGTAAGGTGTTGCTTGCTGATTCACTTAAACCACTCCTTCGTATAGTATGAATTCATTACTAGTATATCCTATTTTACATGCAATATAAAGAACGTACGTTCGATAAAGCGTGCAAATCTATGATTTTCTCAAACCATATTCCATAGTAAAATAAAGGAGATTTTATTTAAGGGAGTAGGTAAATAATGAGAATGGTATCGATCCATAATTGTGAGGAAGGAATGATTTTGGCTAAGCCGATCTATGATGAAAAAGCTAGAATTCTTCTAAACATCGGAACTAACTTAACTGCCAACCATATTGATCGATTAAAAAAACGAATTTCGTTTCTTTATGTAAAATCAGAAATGACTGATGATATCGTTCAAATTAAAGAAGATATACCTTTTGAACTGCGCCTAAAAACCGTTTCTTCAATATCAAGCGTTTTCACTGACTTATCCAAAGAGAAACAGCAGACAAAAAAGACAATTACATCTCGTGTTAATAACTTTAAAAATCTAAAGGAAACATTCACAAAGGTCGTTCATGAATTACAGCATTCACACGATCATCTCAATCTCATCTCGCACTTACAACTCAATAACGACTCTATTTTTGAGCATTCATTAAATACTAGCTTGTACTCCCTCTCCATTGGAAAAACGCTAGGTATACCAGAGAAATCTCTACATATTTTAGGGCTTGGAGCTCTTTTTCATGACATCGGGAAATTACAATTACCTAAATCATTCATGACAAAGAAAGAGTTGACAGCGGAAGAAAAAGAGATCATGAAAATACATACTGAATTAGGCTTTGAAATGTTAAGAAAGGAATCTGACTTCCACCTGCTAATTGCTCACTGTGCCTATCAGCATCATGAATATATTGACGGAAGTGGCTATCCAAGAGGATTGAAAGGGAATGATATTCATCAATTTGCCAAAATAGTCGCTGTTGCAGAAAAATTTGACGATCTTATTCGACATAAAGCTCTCCTCCCTCATGAGGCGATGGAGGTATTATATGGGTATTGCTATATAAGGTATGACAGAGAAATAATTGATGCCTTTAAAAAAGCCATTGCCATCTTCCCTATTGGTGTCACCGTTACATTAAGCACAGGTGAAAAAGGTGTAGTAGTGGGCTACAACCAAAAGTACCCACAAAGACCAAGGGTACGAATCTTTATGGATAAAGAGGGAAATAAGCTTTCCATTGCTGATTTTTATGATATTGATTTATTAAAGGAATTAACAACCATGATTGTGAAATGTGATGCGGTTGTGGAGCGAAGGGTCGAGAGCTAATAAGTAAGTAAAGTACAAGGCGCCTATTTGCCATTTGAGTGGAGCACCAAGTGGCTTGAGTTCGTCACTTTTATCTACATAAAAAAGCTCCTTTTGATTTTGAAGAAAGTTCAAATTCAGAAGGAGCATATAAATGTAAGCCTCATTTTAAGCACTATCTACTCAAAAACTTATATTCATAGAAATTATCTGGAACCGACTATCTCTATGAATATAACCTAAGGAAAAAAGGTTTAAAATTTTACTACATATGTTTTTTGCTTTTTTTCAGTACGATTATTTACTTTAACATCAGTTACTTCTATCCAGCGATAATCCTTTAGTTTTTCTTCAAGCTTTCTATTTATTTCATCCTCAATTTCATGCATAAAGTGCATCAGATGTTCAAATGACATATGAAACTTATTGGCAGCCTGCTTGTGTGGTGACTGCTCTTTTAGCAACGTCATAAACTGTTCCTTCGTGGTACATTGCTGTGCTAACTGATCCTCTATTTCGACAATAAATTGATACACCTTCTTCTTTTGCCTAGGTAGAGCCGCAATGATGGCTTTGGAAAGGACATTCATGATTTTCTCATTCATGATGAGTTACCAGCTTGCTTTCTTCACACCTGGAATTTGCCCTTTATGAGCTAATTCACGAAAGGCGATTCGAGACATAGCAAACTTACGCATATATCCCCTTGGTCTTCCTGTTACTTGACAACGATTGTGAAGTCTTGCAGGCGCTGAATCTTTAGGTAATTGACTTAACCCAACATAATCTCCTTTTTCTTTCAGTTCTTTTCTTATCTCGCTATAACGCTCGACCATTTTCTGGCGCTTTAACTCTTTCGCAACTTTTGATTTTTTTGCCATAATTTTTCTCTCCTTTAGTGTAGGCTCTACTATGGGCTCTGATTGTTGACTATGTGTTAGATAGAGGCATTCATTCCCGCTCTCAGACCATAAGCCCCTGCGATTTCGCTCCAATCAGTGTTATAAACAACATGAAAACAGCCATAGTTTAAAAAACTTGAAATAGAAAAAAGATACCTGCTACTCTCATCTCAGCAAGTATTCTTCCTCCTGCAATTAAATAATAATCATTACGATTTAGATTTGATTAATCCGTCTTACTTAAAGCTTTAATCTATTATTCACTTTTTTTCATCTTGTATTTTTCTAAGAAGCGATCGACCCTTCCACCTTTATCAGTGAACTTCTGTACACCTGTGTAAAAGGGATGAGTGTCAGAGCTTATCTCAACCTTAAGTAATGGGTACGTGTTTCCATCCTCCCACTCTATTGTTTCATTTGATGTTTTCGTCGATCCTGTTAGAAAAGTAAATCCACTGTTTGTGTCCATAAAAACGACTTTTTGATAATCTGGATGAATAGATGGCTTCAATTTAACAACACCTCTTTTTTATTTGTTATTTATATATTAATCGTAATGATTACGAATTGCAAATAAAAAGCAAATCACTTTACTTCTTGAAACTAAATTCACCTTATTCCTTATACTTAATACCGCTTAAATATTCGTGCATTCTAATTACAAGCTATTATCACTAGTTTATTTATAAGTAAGATGATAGAGAGTTCCTAATTTGTAACGATTTACAATTGAAAGCGCATCATCTTATTCTATATGAAATAATATTAAAATTTATCTACTTTTTATTATCATTTTCTATTTACAACCATGCCTATACCCATTATAATCTGTTCATTGTAGTACAACATTGTTCTACAATTTATACAACAGGAGGTTTTCATCATGTCTCGTACTCTAAAAGAATTTCTTCTTTTAAATGTTGGCTTACTTTTAGTCACGATAAATATCCATTTTTTCTTAGTACCAAATAACTTTATCATCGGGGGAATTAGCGGTCTTAGTATTATGATTCATCAATATTTCCCTAACATGCCAGTTGGCCTTATTTTATTAATTTTAGAGTTATGTTTATTTATTCTTGGGCTTATCTTATTAGGTTTTAAATTTGGGATTAAAAGCTTCTATTGTAGTGTTATGCTTTCTTTGTACATATGGTCATTCGAGGAATTTCTTCCTCTAGCTGCACCATTAAGCGACGATCGCATTATCCAACTAATCATCGGTTTATTTATCGATGCAATCGGACTTGTGTTAATTTTTAAACAGAACGCATCATCAGGTGGTACCGATATTGTGGCAATGATTTTGAATAAATTCTTCTCCATCAATGTTGGGACAGGGATTATCATCGCAGACCTTGTTATTGCGTCTGGATCTTTTTTCGTGTTTGGAATTGAAAACGGAATGTATGCAATTCTAGGAAATTTCATGTTAGGATTCTTTATTAATTTCCTCCTCACTCAAACGAATCTTTCTAAGCAAGTTATGATTATTAGCACGCAATCTGAGCTTATTAAACGATATATTGTAAAGGATTTAAGTAAAGGAGCAACCATTCAACAGGCAACAGGGGCATTTACAAATGAAGATCGCGATATCATTACCACCTATGTGGGACGAAAAGAGTTTTTAAAGCTTAAAAAATATATTTCTACTATTGACCAGAAAGCATTTGTCACGGTTCATAATACAAGTGAGATTATTGGGAACGGATTTAGAAAGCTCATGTAATCGAACTCCTAACGTATACCATTCATATCCATAAGGCATTTATGGTACTATTATGTAAAGGATAATAGAATGGCGGTATGTTTTATGAAGAAGTCAATGGAGCAATTCGTCTATACAACAATTACCGAAGCAATCGTCAAAAGGAAGCTGGCACCTGGTACGCAGCTAATTGAAATGTCTATTGCGGAACAATTGAATGTAAGTCGTACACCTGTGAGAAATGCAATTAAACGTCTCGAAAACGACGGATTCATTAATGTGATTCCAAATAGAGGAGCGTTTGTCATTCACCCTTCGTTAGAGGAAATGGCACAGGCCTATTTTATACGAAAAGAATTAGAACTCATTTCTGTCAGAGAAGGGTTTCCTCTTATGACAACTCACCATACAGACAAAATGAGCGCACTCATTCAACAGGAAAAAAAAGCACTAAACGAATCGAATATTATGGCCTACCTTGAAATTAATAAACAATTTCACATGGTCATGGCGAATGCATGTGGAAACAAGTTCTTAACGGATTACTTAGATAAAATTCTGAATCAAATTGATCTTTATTTACTAATTTACAATGCGATTCACGAATTAGAAAAAGAATTTGATACAGGCTGGGAGGAACATACGGACCTTGTTGAAGCCATTAAAACAAATGACATGGAAGCGTACCAATCGATCTTAATCAAGCATTTAGATTTTAGTCTTGAGGAATTAAAATTCAATACTATGAATTATAAGCCTTTAGCAAATTTGTTCTAATGTCTGTACTTAGCTTTATTAATCGCTCTTTTTTAAACGCTGTTCCTAGATCGTAACATCTAAACAATAAAGTCATCGCTCACACGTAATACCCTGGTAAGCTATGCTTTAAACGAACAGCCCTTTTCAATGAAACGACACAACAACAACAACAGTTTGACTATCTAATAAATAGCTCATAAAAGTAAAAGGGTCTCGGAACTTTCCGAACCCTTTTTACTTATTTTCTTTCTTCATCCTCATGTTTGTTATTCATCGAAAGAAGATAGGTAATCCCTCCAGAAAGAAGAGCACCACCAAGCGCAATCAAGATTCGAATAGACACAGCGATCTCCGAGAAGTCTTTTGCTAGTATCCATAATGATACGGCTCCAACAAATAACATAGTAGATAGTATGAGTGTTTTTTTATTATTCATGCTTCACAACCTATTCTAATATTCTTCTTTCTTCATTCTACTATAAAATAGAAAAAGAGGCTGGGACAGAAGTGCCTGGCACCTTATCGTAACGACTATATGTACGCACTAATTTATCTAGTGCACACAATAGATTGTATCGGAGGGTGCCTGGCTCTTTGTTTTGTCCCAGCCTTCTCCTCTAATTCAATAATCATTCTTAATACTGAGTTAATGTATTTGTCACCATCATGATTGTGACGATAATGGCATAAATAATACCACCAAGATACGGGTTCTTTGTAACCCTGAATATTTTTCTGGTAATAATTGCAGCAAGTGGTATAATAACAATAATTGGGAACAACCATATCCCTACAATATTAGATACATCTGTAAAATACACATCACCTTGAATAAAGAAATGTGTGTATTGAATCAGGACGATAACCGCTGCACTTAAACCATTAAAAATTGCAAGTAAACTAGTATTAACCCATTCTCTTGATTTTGAAGATGCGATAAAATTAAAGCTATTAACAGCAATTGAATTTGCAACATAGAAGATTAAAAAGAATGGTAAATATTTAAGAGCTTCTACTAATTTATCTGGAGTGAATGCTTTTATCGCAATTACCCATATTCTAAAGTCTGTTTTGAAGAAATAATCAGCTATAAACACTAAACTGTATGCTGCGCTCGATACAATAACAGCTAACACTATGGTTTTCCATAATGATTTAAGACTAATTACTACACCTACTTCACGTAAATCCAAGCCCTGACCTTTAGAGAAGAACTTATAAGATAGGAAGAGAATAACAAGCGTCACGATCCCCATGACCACTGACCAAGCTCCTATATAGAAGACAGGCGATTGCGTGAAGAATGCTGGGCGATTTTCTATGCTCCAATTATAAAGTGCTAAATAAGAGTAACCAGATATGATTGCACTTACAATTAGACCACCCCAGAACCATAGCTGTCCTTTCTTACCTTGTACGTTTGAAGCAACAGCCTCTTTTTGAGCTTTTAGAGATCTAAACGCTTCGGTAGAGAGCATAAATTTAGTAAAGGTTACAATAAACATAAAGAATCCAACTAACCCAAGGAAATTAAAGAATACTTTCCATTGCCAAACCTGACTAGAAGGTTCAATTGAATTTGGCGCACCGATTGATTCATCAAAATATTCAATCGTATCGTTTACAACATTAGCAGAGAAATGATTCCAAGGATGAATTTGGTTTGGTGTATAAATGACTCTTAGAGCCTCGACACCATCTATTGATTGCTTATAGAAAGTAGATTGATCACGTGTTTCTTCCTCACTAGGATCAATACCAAAATTCAAAAATGATTGTGCATATTCTGTATGAATATACTCACGTGGAGGAGTTACAGTACCATCTTCTTGTAAGCTACGGAAGAAGAATTCATCATATTGCGCAGCAATAATACCGACATCTCTCGTTCCATAGACATTCGCATATTGCTGTTCATCATTTCGTAAAGACCAATATAGCGGTTCACCCGGGTCATTAGTATACATTGCATCGTTTGCAATAAGCAAAGCAGATGAAATTAATTGATCCTCAATTGGCTTTTTATTATCTTCTAAAATTGACCAGTTTGCAGCTCTTGCGCCATTTGAATGTCCTGTTACCGCAATATTTTCTTTATCAACATAAGGAAGATCTGCCATCAACTCGACCGCATCATACATACCTGTGCCACGATTTTGCCACTCTGTTGCTGCGATTGCATCAGAATTCCCATGACCATACATATCAATCGAGATCACGACATAACCACGTCTCGACAATTCTACATAATTTAAATCTTGCATTTCACGGTTATTGTACCAGCCATGACTTGTCACGATACCGGGTGCTGGATTCTCCTTTGTTACTCCATAAGGTACAAACAATAAAGCACTCATTAAATGACCAGATGGTGTTTCCCAACGTAAATCTTTTACCGTTACTTTTCCACCAGAAGTTTGTACGAATGATGCTCCAATCATACTGACCAAACATAAAATTAATGCAAAAACTAGAAACTTTGAATTTTTACTGATTCCTTTCAAAGTAAAATCCCCCTCTTATTCTATTTTTTTATAACGGATTCCCAACTCTTCCCCCTTTCAATCATTGTATTTTTTGTGTAAGCGCTTTATTCATACTACAAGAGACCTTCTTTCCTATACACTGACACAAGGTAAGAAAAGTTACCTTTTCATTTTTATAAAAAAAAGAGAGCATACGAAGCAATTCTAGATAGGACTAGAATTTGAAACGTGTGCTCTCTTTTCTCCACCACTAATCATTAACTTATTTAATACGTTAACACAAAGGTGTAAACGGTGTCAAAGGATATGATCTTTATTAGGACATTATTCTTAAACGATACTGCAATACAATAAATGCTGCTCACCTTATACTTAGGGTGGAATATCCGTCACTACGGATTTTTTTAAGGAAAGCAACAATCTATACGAAAAACAGCCTTTAGATATAAAATACAATCAAAAAAACCTTAATTATTTATTATGATCAAAGGAAACATCTCTTCCATTCTCACGAATAAAGAAAGTTTGCTAGAGGTCAAAGTTTATTTTATACTCTCACTCTCTATATAAGGGCTTTTCTCCATGCAAGGATCAGAGAATTTTTTATGAAGTTGATATAAATATGTTATTTGAATTGAACTCTCTAATTGATAAAACTAGAGTTTGTGATAACGCGATAAAAGCTGTTGTATTAAGGTATAAGGCAGATAATAAGGCTTTAAACACGCTAAGCGTTAATAGGAATGAAAGTGATAAAGAAGTGATATCTCAAGTTGAGGTTAAGGAGGTAAAAGAAATTGTGCGTCAGCAGAATGAATTGCTACAGGAATTAATGAAAAAGATGGATCAGCAACAGAAGTACATAGAAGAACGATTGGAAAAACAAGGGGAACGTTAGGAGAGTAATATCAAAAAGGATATTTCGAAGGTTATTTTGAAAATAAATAATCTTACTTTTAAAAAAAGATCCCACACACTTTAAATTATTAATTAGAGTGTGGGGGAGTTGGGAATTTATTTATTTTTATCTATAAATGAAAACAAAAACTCTCTTATTATCAATATAAGTAAAGCTCCAATACTTACATAGATAACGTCAGGAAATTCAGGGTTAAACAGAAAATATACTAATCCAAAAAGAATAGATAAAACTAGTAATGAAACTATTTTAGTCATAAGACCTCTCCTTTTTTTGGAACAATGTTGCTTTTTTCCACCGATATACTAGAATTAAATATGTAAATAAATTCAAAATATTAACAAGAGGTGGAATTAGAAATGCAGAGTATATTGACAAAGATTATAGTAACACTAGTATCTATCAAATTAATTAATGCAAAATTGCAATCCTTTTATCTACCCTTAAATGCATAAACAGTAGACGTGTGATAGCGTTCTCCCTTATTTAAAATAATAGAAGGAAATTCAGGATGATGAATAGCGTCAGGTAACCCTTGTGTCTCAAGGCAAACGCCTAAGTATTTACGTGAAGGATGACCATAAAAACTGTACTCGTCGCTGAGATGGTTGGCTGTATAAAGAACAACAGAGGGTTGATCCGTTTTGATTTTCACTTCACGTCCACTCTCTTCATCATATAATGAAATAGTAAAATTACAATCATCTTGTAATAGAAAAGGATGATCATACCCATTCCCAGCAAGCTGATTCTGCTCATGAGTGGAAGCTACACCATCTTGAAGCTTTCTCCCATTTCGAAAATCAAACGGAGTACCAGTGACATGCAGTTTCTTACCTGTAGGTAATGATTCATGATCTAACTCAAGGAATTGATCGCTTTCCATTTGCAAAGTATGTGAAAGTACATCTCGCTTACTATTTCCACTAAGGTTAAAATACGTATGATTTGTTGGATTAAGAATCGTCTTCTTGTCCGATTGTCCATTATAATCAATCTTTAGTTCATTCTCATTCGTTAAGGAATATGTCACTTTTAGTTGAAGATTACCTGGATACCCTGCTTCCCCGTCTTTACTTACATAAGAGAAAACTACGGCTACACAGTCCTTTTCTTCGACAGTTTTTGCCTCCCACACTTTATGGCTAAATCCTTCGTTACCTCCGTGGAGATGATTATTGGCATCATTTTGATCGAGCGTGTATGTTTTATCATCCAATTGAAAAGATGCGCCTTTAATTCTTCCTGCTACTCGACCGACAACAGCTCCAAAGTATGGTGCATTCACCTGATATTCCTCTAAAGAGGATAAACCAAGAACAATGTTCTCATGTTGCCCTTGTTTATCTGGCATCATTATTTCGGTTACGATACAGCCATAGTTAAGGATTGCTACTTCTAGGCCCTTATCATTTTTGAGTCGATATTGATAAATGGTTTGTTCTTGTATATGTCCATATTCTGTTTTTGTAATATTCACTTACATCACTCCTTTATAAAAGAAGTTGAAAGGTACATCCCTTCAACTTCTTACCACTTTATAGTATTCCAAGCTTTAATTGCTCGCTAAATATTCAGTAAAACGCTTAAAGGCCGATAAACCAGCTTCATCACGCTTAAACACACCCGCATCTTCAAGAACTCGTAGGAATTTCTTCCCGACCTCTTTCTCAACAATATCAGCAACTGTCTCTTTTGTTAAGTTCTTTTGATAATGCTGTTTCAGATCATCTGCCCAGCTCTTATGATAAGCAGGTACTTCGTTTGTTCCATCCACTAAATATGCTTCAACGCTCTTTAACTCCGTTTGCAATCGGGCAGGTAAAACAGCTAAGCCCATCACTTCGATTAGCCCGATATTTTCTTTTTTAATATGATGCACATCTTCATGAGGGTGAAAAATTCCAAGTGGATATTCCTCTGTCGTACGATTGTTTCGTAACACTAAATCTATCTCAAATTCCCCATCTCTCATTCTAGCGATAGGTGTAATTGTATTGTGAGGGATCTCACCAGAATAAGCTTCAATCTCTACTGTTGGGTCTGAATATTCCTTCCAAGTATCTAGCACCTTAGTAGCAGCAGCTATGAGCTGTTCTTTATTGGTCCCCTTCAGACGAATAACAGACATCGGCCACTTAACCGTTGCAGCACGCACTTTTGGAAATTCATTTATTGAAAAAAGGATTTCCTCTTTTGCCTTCGCCATGGCAAATTCATAGTTTCCACCTTGATAATGGTCATGCGTTAGGATTGAACCACCTACGATTGGTAAATCCGCATTCGAACCAATAAAGTAGTGTGGAAATTTTTCGACGAATTCTATTAAACGCTCAAAGCCTTCTTTGCTTATTTTCATATCACGATGCTCTGTTGAAAGAAGGATACAATGCTCATTGTAATAAACGTACGGCGAGTATTGAAGGGCCCACTCTTCTTTTCCTAACTCCATTCGAATCACACGATGATTCGAACGTGCTGGGTGACCAATCCTTCCCGCATACCCTTCATTCTCCACACATAGTAAGCACTTAGGATAATGACTTGTCGGCTTTTTCATTTCTTTTTCTAATGCTATTTGCTTTGGATCCTTTTCAGGCTTTGACAGATTAATGGTGATATCTAGTTCACCATATTTAGTATCCACTTTATAGCTAATATTCTTTGCAATTCGCTTCGTTTGAATGTAATTACTGTCCTGACTTAGCTTATAAAAATACTCCGTTGCTTTCTTCGGACTAGCTTTATAGTTATCATAAAAAGCAGCATTAACATCAGAAGGTCTTGGCATAAAAACGTTCATGATTTTACTTGCAACAATTTCTCTTTCATCAAGTATATCTGGAATAAGTTCCATTTCAACTGCATAATCAACTAGCTTCTCAACTAGGTCGGGTATATCTAGGGTCTGTTCTTGTTCAAGAGATGCTCCTTCTTTGAAATCAACAAGTTTAAAGATTTCCATCAATTGATTCCGTGAATAAAGCTCATCTAAAGATGAAATTAATTGTGCATCAATCGCCTTTTGAACGAGTTGCTGTATGGTTGAAATTACCTCAGTCATAAGAATCAGTTCCCCCTATTTTTTATAACCATTTGGATTTGCTTTATGCCAATTCCATGCATCTTGGATAATTTGTTCAATTGACGTACGAGTTGGAGTCCAGCCGAGTACATTCTGTGCTTTTTGAGAAGAAGCGATAAGCTTTGTTGGATCTCCCGCTCTTCTTTCAACTGTTTTTGCAGGGATGTCGTGTCCTGTTACTTTTCGTGCTGCATCAATAATTTCTTTCACCGTGAAGCCTTGATTTGAACCAAGGTTAAATACCTGGCTATCTCCACCTTGTTTAAGATAGGTAAGAGCTAGAATATGGGCGTTAATTAAATCCTCTACGTGGATATAATCTCGGATACACGTTCCATCCTTTGTGTCATAGTCTTCACCAAAAATGGATATTTTCTCACGTTGACCTAATGCCACTTGAAGAACAACAGGAATTAAATGTGTTTCTGGATCATGATCCTCACCGATTTCACCAGTTGATCTAGCTCCTGCCACATTAAAATAACGAAGGGAAACAAATTTTAAATCATGCGCTGTATCACACCATTTCATCATTTTTTCCATTGTTAATTTTGTCTCACCGTACGCATTCGTTGGAGTTGTGTCCATTTCCTCTGTAATTGGCATAATTTCCTGCTCCCCATAGGTCGCAGCTGTTGAAGAGAATACAATGTTTTTCACTCCAAACTCAATCATGACATCAAGTAGAACTTGTGTACCATACACATTGTTATCAAAATATTTAATTGGATTCGTCATCGATTCACCAACTAAAGAGCTTGCCGCAAAGTGAATAACACCATTGATTTGTTCTTTTGCAAACACACTTTGTAAAAATGCTTTATCACGAATATCACCTTGATAAAAAGTCGCTTTTGGATGAATGGCATCCTCATGACCTGTCAAAAGATTATCTACTACGACTACGTCTTCATCCTGATCAATTAATTGATACACAGCATGTGAACCAATATATCCTGCTCCACCTAAAACTAATATACTCATCGTGATTCCTCCAATTTTAATTCTTTAGTCCCGTCTCCAATACTCGCCACATAGAAGGTTGCTTCATAGCCAATTTGCTCCGCATATTTTCTCCCAACAGCTTCAATAAACGCTTGAACCTTCTCTGTTTCAACAATGGCAATGGCACAACCGCCAAAACCAGCACCTGTCATTCTTGCTCCAATAACGCCATCTTGCTCCCAAGCAGCTTCAGCAAGGGCATCTAGCTCGGTTCCTGTCACCTCGTAATCATCACGTAATGAATAATGCGATTCATTCATAAGCTGACCGAATACGTTTAACTCCCCGTTGTTTAATGCTTTAAAGGCTTTAAAGGTCCTTTGGTTCTCATACACTGCATGCTTTGCTCTTTTTTCTAAAATGTCATCTCCAATAAGGTGACGATTCTCTTCAAATTGCTCTTCCGTTAAATCTCCTAATGATTCAATTGAAAGCTTTTGCTGTAGACGCTCAAGGGCTGTCTCACATTCTTTAC
The DNA here is from genome assembly GCF_001889165.1 of Bacillus weihaiensis. Lineage (GTDB taxonomy): Bacteria > Bacillota > Bacilli > Bacillales > Bacillaceae > Metabacillus > Metabacillus weihaiensis. The sequence continues at coordinate 2,979,352 of NZ_CP016020.1, forward strand.
GTCTTTCATTGTATTTAGAATCCGCTAGCTCACGTCGTTTGTTTGTATTCATAATAATAATTTGATAGTCATCTAGCTTTAGTGGTGAATATTCATATTCTAATGTTTGACAATTAAGAAGGATTCCACAATCCTCCTTACCCATACCAATTGCGAACTGATCCATAATGCCACTATTCACACCAATAAATTGATTTTCTACTTTTTGACCAAGCTTCACAAGATCTAATCTCTCACTATGAAGGTCAAACATTTCTGTGACAATCACACCTACTAACATCTCAAGTGATGCTGAGGAAGAAAGCCCTGCTCCATTAGGAATATTCCCTTCAATAAGAAGATCAAAGCCATGAGGTAGCTTGGCGGTAGATTCTTGTAAATAACGAATCATCCCCTTCGCATAGTTCCCCCATCCATCTGACTTTTGAAAATCTAATTCATCTAATGAAAATTGAATAATCCCTTGATCTTCAAAGTTCAAAGAATAGAGCTGAATAAGCTGGTCATTTCTTTTTCTTGCCACACCGTATGTTCCATACGTAATGGCACATGGAAATACATGACCACCATTGTAGTCAGTATGTTCACCAATTAAATTAATTCGTCCTGGTGAAAAAAATAGTCTCGTTGAATTTGTCTCATCTTTATGAAATATTTCATGAAATTTTGTTAGTAGTGTTTGTTCGTTCATTTCTAATTCCCCCAATATTTAATCCTATGAGTGGTAGCCATTTGTAAATTATTTTAACGCTTACATCTATAAGATCCTTCATCATTCTGTTACCTTCATTGTATTTCACACATAAAAATTAGGCAATAGTTTTAGTAAAGTTTTATTAATTAATTTTACTAAAATTAATTAATAAAAAACAGCCAAGATAATCGACTGTTCGAAAATCCTGGCTGTCTTTTTTTAACTACTTTCCCTAATCACTAAACTAGTAGAAAGTACAATTTTCTTAGTGATTTCCCGATCATTCCATCTTTCCACCAATAAATCCACTGCTTCTTTCCCCATTCTATCCGTATACACTTTCACTGTACTTAAAGGTGGGTATACATATTTGGAGACACTCAAATCATTCACACCGATAATCCCTACATCCTTCGGTACTGAAATCTTCGCATCATGTAGAGCTTTTAATGCTCCTATTGCCATCGAGTCATTTCCTAGAAAAAAAGCGGTAGGCAAATAATTTTGATGTTCCCTTAACGCTTTTTCCATCAAATTATATCCATCCAAAACTGTAAAGCTCCCTATATAGACAATAGAAGGATCAAATAAATCTTTTGCTCTTAAATACCTTTCATAGCTTACACTTCGTGGATCTTCAATTAACGAGGTCTGATCCTTATAAGCTTCTCTACCACCAATATATCCAATTCGTGTATGTCCTTTATCATAAAAATACTGCAGTACATTTTCAGTTGCTCTCGAGAAATTACTAATAACCGAATCAAACTGATCTTCATCTGGAGAACAATCCACAAACACAATATGAGGAGAAAGCTTCTTTAATTCATTCGCCTGCTTCACACTAAATTTACCAATGGCGATAATACCGTTTACTTCATCCACATGTTTTAAATCATTCATGGTTATTTGAATTGTCTCAATCTGCCTCTCATCGCAGCGTTCTCTTACACCCTGCTGAATGGAATGATAATACATATCCTCAAGCTCTTCTTCCTCTGTATACCAGTTAACAACAGCTAGCTTATAGGAGTTGACCGTTCGACGACCTGTTTTCTTTCTATACTTTAACTCTTCTGATACATCTAAGATTTTCTGCTTTGTTTCTTGGCTCACAGACAGAGAAGGATCTTGATTTAGCACCCTTGATACCGTTGCAATTGAAACTCCCGCCTTTTCTGCTATGTCTTTAATCGTTGCCATAACGTCTCCTTTATTTACCCTCGAAGATTTTAATGTTTTTCTTATCATATCATATGTTTTAGTGAAATTTTACTAAGAGGAGAATTTAAATCTAGTAAAAGCTCTTATCCCTATTCTCTTTAGTAAAAACCACCATTATTTACTAAAAAAAAGAGCAAAAGTGATTTTCTCACCTTTACTCTTTTTCTATCAATCTTAGTGATGATGCTCTCCACCAGATTCCTCTTCTCCTGTACCTTCCTGCAGGAATTCTACTTCAGCTTTTGATAATTCTCCAACAATAAATTGCTTTTTCGGCATGATAATGGAATCTTCATAACCTGCATGAACTTTTACAAAATATAAGCCTTCTTCATCTAGTTTCTTAGTTAGCTCAAACAAGCCATTTCCTACACTATTTCCTTCTACCATGTCATATGTGACGGAATGATCGTATTTCCAGATTTCAAAATGGACATACTCTGGTGAATCAATCTTTGTTTCACCTTGTGTCAAGCTCACTTGAAAGAGTGTTTCTTTCTCTGTTGTAATCGTCTCAGGTAATATGATATCTGCTACTAACGGGTTTTCTTCCTTATATTTTTCTTCCGTATTCTCGTTCACTTCGAGAGAACACGCACTCATTGTAAGAAAGACGACAAAGAGTAACGATAGTGATGTCATTTTTTTCACAAGCCTGCTTCCTTTCTCCGCCAATTATGCGTTAAAAAATCTTTTAAAGAATGGGATTCTTTTAATAACGATTAAATCTAGTAGCCATACAGCTAAAATGGATAGACCGACTAGTGGAAATAGGAAACTTAACACAACGATAATAAATAGAAATGGTCCCATTTTGAACATTCTAGGTGCCTTTGGTGCTCCCATTTCTTGTTTTGGTTTACGCTTTAACCACAAATAAAATCCGCTAGCCACTATAAGGATAATCCCTAGACATATGAAAAGACTGATTAGCTGATTAAATAAGCCAAACTGAGTTCCTTTATGTAAGGTAATCCCCAGTGCTACTGCCTTCCCAACAGCTCCATAATTATCAAATCTATAATCAGCTAAAACTGCACCAGAGTATTGATCAAGATGAATGGTTGCTTCATCCTCTGCTTTAGGTGGGTAAGCTGACAGGGTATACACGCCTTCTTTCTCACTCGGAATACTAATAGCATATGTCGGATGCATTCCTTCCCGATTCGCAATTTCAACTACTTCATCAATTGAAAGTGGGACAAATCCTTGTAGATCAGACTTAGGTACATCCAATGTTTCTGCAGCCCACGGTACTTCAGCTACATCCTTTGTTTGAACTATCGATGTCGGCGCACTTCCTCCCCAAATAGATGGTGGATAGCCTACACCAGCATTTGTTGCAAGAGATTGAAAATTACTTCCCCAAAAACCTGACCATGGTAAGCCAGTTAAGATTAGAAATAGCATTCCTGCTGAAATCCAAACCGCTGGCACAGCATGTAAATCTCTTAAAAAGACCTTTTTCCCTTTGTTCACCCTTGGAATTAACACACCTGAGAGATCTTTTTTCTTTCTCGGAAACCACAAGTAAAGACCTGTAACAATCAGAACAATTGCCCAACAAGCAGCTAACTCCACTATTCTGTCACCAAGTGTTCCCGCCATTAATTCCCCATGAATCTCTTCAATTTTGTTCATAATTTTATCTTCACTATTTAATTCTCCAATAATTTTTCCTGTATAAGGATCGACAAACACTGTCAATGAATCTTCATTATTAATAATGGAGAATTCACTCGATCTTGTATCTGAATCTCCCGGTCGATACCTTTTAACCATTGCGTCAGGATACTCCGCCTTTACATTATTTAGCTGTTGAGTAGCTGAGATTTTTTCCCCTTGTTCCTGCACTTCATAATATTCTTGATAAAGAATATTCTCAATTTGTGGCTTAAAAAGATAAACCGCCCCAGTAATTGAAAGAATAATAAGAAACGGGGCAAAGATAATCCCAGCATAAAAATGCCAACGCCAAATCGTTTTATAAATGGATTGACTTTGTTTCTTCTCTACTTTGTTTTTATTTTTAGATCCTTCTGTCACTGTCATATGCTCCTTTTATTGTTATCTGTTATGAATAATAGGATTATAGATGGTATTTGTGAGGAAAGAATGAAGTTTACTAGATTAGGTATAAAAAAATGATAGAGAGGGGCTCAATCGGATATTTTCGGTTTTAGCTAGTTTATTTTCGAATTTACCACCTTTATTCACGCTTTCACTATGTTTATTTTCGAAAAAACGCTATGTATTAACTTTTCGACAAAAATCAACATTAATAATAGAGGCTGGGACAAATCAAAGAGCCAGGCACCCTCCGATACAATCTATTGTATGCACTAGATAAATTAGTGCGTACATATAGTCGTTACGATAAGGTGCCAGGCACTTCTGTCCCAGCCTCGCGTCATCAAACTTACTATTACATATTCTTTACGATTTCAATTACTTTAGCTGGCTCAACACGTTTTGTATAATCAGAATCTACATCTGCAAACACAATGCTTCCTGATTGATCAACAACAAACGTAGCAGGCTTAGGTAATTCCCAATCCGCATTTCCGTTATGTGCTTCAACATCTAAACCTGACTCTTTATAAATATCAATTAAGTAATCCGGCATTTTAAATACAAGATTAAATTGCTCCGCTACTTTATTGTCTTCATCGCTAAGAACGATAAATTCTAGGTCATTCTTTTCCTTTGTTGTCATTGAAGCATCAGGCTGTTCAGGACTAATTGCTATTAAGGTAGCACCAGCCTCTTTAATTGCTTCAAGCTCACGTTGATACGCTTTTAACTCTAAATTACAGTAAGGGCACCAGCCACCACGGTAAAAAGTTAAAATAACAGGACCTTTTGCAAGCTCATCTTTAATGGAAACTGTTTCTCCTGTTGCAGAAGGAAGCTGAAAATTGGGAATTTTCTCCCCCTGTTTTAGCCCTTGCGCAACTCCTGATTCTTCTAATTCCTTTGTTGCTTGTGCCATTAATTTTTGTTTTTCCTCTGGTGCTTTTTGCTTGAATGCTTCTTTGTAAGCAGCTATATCATTAAGTAGTGTCATCGTTATATTTCCTCCTTTTTTTATTCATCTACCATCCTATCAAGTATCGAGATAAATTTCATTTATTTTGCTTAGCTAACTAACTAATCGCAGACGAAGCGTCTACTACTATTCACGAGTCGTCCTACGATACGTGGGCAATAAGAATAAAAATAAAAAATAAAAAGAATAAGATATTTACCCATGACAATTGGTAGGTAAAAGGATCAACCTCCTACTAATTTATACATTTCTGTCTACGTTTTATCGATTACGCTACTCTTCCCATATCATCGTCTATTTATCATATGAAGGACAAAGATGTCAAATTTCTTTGACTGGTTCTGGGTCAAAAACCAAAAAAAGCTAATGAGTACTAGTAGAAAAAATAAGAAGGTGTTAATCAGTATGATTCTTTTTAATAATAACTCGAATACGCATCCAAAACTCTTATCCAAACAAAAGGGATTAGGCTTCAAACAAACTCTATTCCTAAGTAATATTCACCTTAAAGAATATAGTCATCATTCATCCCTCCAAGCGCTGCTCTCCCTATACATACAGAAGAACCTTGTACCCCGCTGAAACATCCGGCACTTGGGACTTTTTTTTAGGAAAGCAACAACTATGTGAAAACAGCCTTTATTCATGTTAACAGTAATAAAAATTAACCTTTTCTACATCTAAATCTCGAGTATCCTATGAACGTAAAATAAGCAGAAAGGGTACACATAGTATCTCTTCTGCTCACTCACCTTTATTAACCTATAACCTTTGACACTTAAAAACTACTTTAATTCATCCATACTTACCGCGTCCATATCGGTAAACGTATAGTTCTCTCCAGCCATCGCCCAAATAAAGGTATAGTTGCTCGTACCAACACCTGAATGGATGGACCATGGTGGGGAAAGAACGGCCTGTTCATTCTTGACAAGTAAATGACGAGTTTCGTTTGGTTGACCCATGAAATGAAAGACCCTTGAATTTTCATCCATATCAAAATAGAGATACACTTCCATACGTCGATCATGAAGATGGGCAGGCATAGTATTCCACATATTATTCGGCTCTAAAAGTGTCATGCCCATCATTAATTGACAGCTTTGAATCCCATCGGCATGAATATATTTATAAATCGTCCGTTTATTTGACTCACTATCGGCCCCTAAATGTGTAGGCTCCGCATCCTCAATTGGTGCTTTTTTCGTAGGATATTGTTTATGAGCTGGAGTGGAAACAAGGTAAAACTTCGCAGGATTCTCTGCATTTGCGCTTTCAAATACTACCTCTTCATTCCCAAGTCCCACGTATAAGCAATCTCTCTTATTAAGTGTGTAGGATTTCCCGTCAACTACCACATTACCTTCTGCCCCAATGTTAATAATGCCTACTTCACGTCTTTCTAGGAAGTAGTTTGTTTTAAGAGAATCCTGGTCTTCTAATTTAAGAGGTTGACTAGTTGGAATAGCTCCACCTGTTACAACACGATCATAATGAGAATAGGTCATTTTCAGTTCACCTTGAACAAATAAAGACTCTATTAAAAAGTCATGTCTTAGGCTCTCTGTCGTATATGATTTAAAATCTGTTGGATTTGTCGCATGTCTAATTTCCATTTCATTTACCCCTTTCCATTATGAACTCATCCATCCGCCATCTACACATAAAATATGTCCATTTACATAGCTACCTGCGTTAGAAGCCAAAAAGATAACGGCTCCTTTTAAATCCTCTGGAGTCCCCCAACGACCTTGCGGAATTCTTGAAGTGATATATTCATTTCGCTCTTTGTTTGCTCTTAGCTGACTTGTATTATCCGTCTCCATATATCCAGGCGCGATAGCGTTTACATTAATTCCCCTACTTGACCACTCATTAGCTAATGATTTCGTTAAGCCTGCAACTGCGTGTTTACTAGCTGTGTAGGCTGGTACCCTTAATCCACCCTGGAATGACAGCATAGAGGCCACGTTAATGATTCTTCCAGATTCATGCTCAAGCATATGCTTCCCTACTTCTCTACAGAGCTGAAACACAGAATGCTGATTAACCTTAATCACTTCATACCAATCATCATCTGAAAAATTCTCTGCATTCTCACGTCGAATAATGCCCGCGTTATTTACTAAGATATCAATCTTATTTGTTACCTCTAACGCCTCTGAAACTAGTTGTTTAGCAGCTTGCTCCCTGGATAGATCCACTTTTAGATCATGAAAGGTTCCACCAATTTCTTCAATCTTTTGACGTGTTTCTGACATATCACTCATACCAGCTCCAATGACAGTTGCACCAGCTTCTGCTAGCCCAACCGCCATCCCTTGGCCTAAGCCCCGACTGGCACCAGTTAAAAGCGCTACTTTTCCTTCTAAAGAAAAAAGTGATTGCATACTCTACCTCCCCTTTCCACCACTATGTACTTTAATGTTCATTTTTGTTCGTTATAGTTTGATTATACCATAGATAAGCAAAATGACAATGTGCTAGTCACTTATTTTTGCAAAATGACGTTTCACTACTTTCTTTTCTCAGAATTTGCTTTAATTTAATATGAATGGGAAACATATAGGTATTCGCTCTATGCGAAACTTGTTGAAAGAACCCGAATCGCGGATAGGGCTCCCGGAATCGCGGATAGAACCCTCATAATCGCGGATAGAACCCTCATAATCGCGGATAGAGCACTCATAATCGCGGATAGAGCACCCTTAATCGCGGATAGAGCACCCTTAATCGCGGATAGGGCACCGGGAATCGCGGATAGAACTCCCTTAATCGCGGATAGAGCCCCCTTAATCGCGGATAGAACACCCTTAATCGTGGATAGAGCTCCCTTAATCGCGGATAGAGCCCCCATTATCGCGGATAGAGCTCCCAAAACAGTGAAACGAACTCGCATTTAACGCTAAAAGCCCTAACTAAGAAAGTTAATGACATCTATAGACTTAAAGAGGATCATTTCATCATATCTTTGACCAGAAACGCAGTAAAAAAGGGATAATTTGTCCATTTCAAAGGCTGTCTTCTACTATGTTGTTGCTTTTTATTAAATTCCCATGCGAAAATGATCGATATGTACGTTTTCATTCCTTCATTGGTATTCCATTGAGATTTCCTCCGCTGTTGGAATGCAGTCCTATCTTTGTATCTTTGCCTAAGCATATGACACCCACTCCGATCGTAAAAATAACCGCTATTGATCTTATCAACAGCGGTTCCATATAAGTTTCTTAAAAATCTAAGACATGCCTTCTCCAATTATTTTTCAGTGCCAGTCTAGTAGTTCCTTCGCTTTTATCTACTAAGAGTGTTTCATAGCCTAACTGCCATGCGCTTTGTGTAACCTCTTCATTATTTTTTTGGAGCGAGCTCCACTCCTTTTTTTATCGCTTCAAGTAGACTTTTTTCATCCGCCATCCCTTTTCCTGCAATATCAAACGCCGTGCCATGATCTACACTTGTTCTAATAATCGGAAGGCCTACTGTAATATTGACACCTGTATCGAGCCCAAGTACTTTAACTGGTCCGTGCCCTTGGTCATGGTACATAGCAACAACAATGTCAAAATCCCCACGGACTGCTCGGAAAAATAATGTATCAGCCGGCAGCGGACCCTTGACATCCATTCCTTCACGTAGAGCTTTTTCCACAGCAGGAACTACTTTTTCCTCTTCTTCCCCATAACCAAATAACCCATTTTCTCCAGCATGTGGATTAATACCACAAACCGCGATTTTAGGATGAGGACAACCTGCTTTCTCAAGTGTCTCGTGGGCAAGCTTTAGTACATGATACACTCGGTCTGGATTGATTAACTTTACTGCATCTATAATCCCCACATGGGTTGTAACATGAATCACATTCAAGTTTGGTGCTGATAACATCATGGAGAAATCCTTCGTATTAGTTAAATCTGCTAAAATTTCTGTGTGACCTGGATATAGATGACCACCTTTATGTAGGGCTTCTTTGTTTAGTGGTGCTGTACAAATCACATCAATTTGCTTTTTATTGGCTAACTCTATTCCAGTTCGTAAATATTCATAGGCAGCATGACCTGCTTCTGCAGATACTTTCCCGATCGGTAGAGTAGCTGGAAGCAAATCTAAATCTAAGCAAAAAACCGTTCCATATTTGTACGACATTCTTTCAAGTTCGGTAACTGAAATGGATTGAATCTCTAGTTCACTTTTCACATAACTCTTTGCCCGTTCTAGAATCTTTCTATCTCCAATAACGAATGGATGACAGCTATCATAAATTTCTTCATGAGCGAGACTTTTCAAAATGATTTCAGGACCAATTCCTGCGCCATCTCCCATTGTTATTCCGACTACTGGCTTATTTGCCATCCTGATCACCCTCTCTTGTCATGAATTTCAAAGCAGACACTAGAGCATCTTCGTTTCCAAATCCTCCTGCTTTCGTTACTGTCCAGAACGTCCGCTCTCCTGTGTTTATCTTCCCAAATGGTAAGCCAGGCTCAATCTCTGAAATGAGCGATAGGGTTGTTACTCCTAAAGCGGAGCACACAGATTTAGCTGTGTCTCCTCCTGTTAAGATGAATCCATTTATCTCTTCTTCCTTTTCTATAATTGAAGCGACGATGAGTCCCAGTTCACCTGAAAGTCTTTCACTCACCTGATGATGATCATATCCAAGCATAGCTCCTGTAAGTTTTGCTTCACGTCGATTTTCACCTGAATTGTCCAAATAGAGGACAAGATGCTTCTCTTTCCTACCATTTAGCTTTTCTAGTATATCTGTACTAGTAAATGTCTTGGTTAGTAATTCAACTGGATTGAGTTCAATAACAGCACAATCCTCTTCTGTTCGTAGTCTCTTAATCTGTTGTTGTGTGTTTTGGGATAGGCTTCCTGATACTGTTAAAATCTTATTTATTTCATGCTGTTCATATCCATTCTTTTTCCCTGGAGATAGTCCTAACACTTCGGGGATATAGTCAATTAATCCACCTGACCCAGACCAAAGAATACGTTCACTAAAATTTGCGAACAGCCTAACAATTTTAACAAGGTCCGCTTCTGTTTCAGCATCACATATAAACCACCGACTTGCCAATAGAGCTTTCTTAATCGTATTAATTCCCTCTTCATGCGAACTACGAATTGCCGCAATATTTAAAAGAAACAGCTCTTCATCTACCTCTGACTGCAAAAGATCTGGGATAGAACTTGTCGCCACTGGTGTTTTAGGATCATGAGCAAATTCTGTTTCGTGTAGTAGTACGTTATGTACAAAATGATTTCCGTTTTTAGTTGTTCGATTTAGCTGAGGAAATGCCGGGGCAAAAACGACAATTTCTGGTTGATAAATAGCAACAGCTTCTTTTAATTCAGCTGCTATATTTCCTCTGAGTGTAGAATCTACTTTTTTATAAAGATAGGTATATTTTTCTTCTAGTAAAAAAGAAGCTGCCATAGCCGTTCTTTCACACGCTTTACACGGATCCATCGCCCGGCTATCACTATCAATAACAAGGACCTCGGTACCTTCTCCCACAGTCGACTGAACTAGCCCATTTATGTCTATCATGACTGTTGTAGAAAATCCTTTTTTTGCTAATTGAACGCCTGAATCATTGGCCCCTGTCAAATCATCAGCTATGATTCCAATTCTCTTATCCAACTAACATCCCCCTAGTTGCTGACTTTAGCTTTCGTTTCTTCCCAACTACACTCTCTCTACCTGCTTTACACTGTCTTTAAGCAGTTTATTCATACTTCCACTTTTGTATCCTGACATATCTAGTGTTACATACGTATATCCATTCCCCTTTAAGATGTGTACGATTTCTTCATGATTCTCAAGTAATCTTTTGAAGTCAGCCGGTTCTACTTCAATTCTAGCAATCTCTCCATGATTCCGTACTCGAACTTGACGAATTCCAAAGGCTCTTACTGCTTGCTCTGATTGATCAATTCTTCTTAGTTTTTCAATAGTGATTTGCTCACCGTATGCAATTCTTGAAGAAAGACAGGCAAATGATGGCTTATCCCATGTGGGTAGGCCCATTTGCTGCGAGAGCTCTCGTATCTCAGCTTTATATAGATTTGCTTCCTGAAGAGGACCTCGCACGTTATATTCCTTTGCCGCTTTTGTTCCGGGTCGATGCTCACCAAGGTCATCAGCAATCAATCCGAAGATGACATTTTTATATTGATTCTCATGCATGATTGGAATTAAATGCTCAAACAAGCTTTTCTTACAGAAGTAGCAACGGTTAGAAGTATTCTCGGCATATCCTAAAATGGCGAGCTCGGACGTTTGGATAACTTCATGACGCGCTCCGAGAGCTTCAGCAAGCTTTATCGCTTCCTGAAGCTCTTCAAATGGATATGTCTCACTATCCGCAGTAACTGCCAACACATTTTCTCTACCAAGTGTATCAAGTGCTGCTTTTAACAAAAATGTACTATCAACTCCACCTGAAAAGGCAATGACTACAGTTCTCATTTCTTTCAAGATTTCTTGTAATCTTCCATATTTATTTTCAATCATTTGGATCATCCTTACCATTAGTTGATTTGAGTCAGATGTTGTTAGTCTGCAAATTGTCTATTTGTTTTCTCTTTAGCCTGTTCTACTCCTCTACATAAGGGATTGTTAAGGGTCCTAGAGGTAAGACAGCAATGGTCATATTTTCCCCATACACTTGTTTTAGCTCTTCAAGCGTTTTTTCTATATTGTGCGTAGGCTTGAGCATTGTCGAACGAACTTGTTCGTCTGTTAGCTTTGAGTAAACATGAATATCAGCCCAAACCTGGGTAACGGCCTGTTTTTGAACCTGCCATTGGTCAAACATTTTAAATTCAGGGTCTTCTATCAAATCTAGTAATGCCTGCGGGCTATCAGCAAACTCAAAGATTTTTGAATAGTTTCCATGATCAGGTAAACCATCCGAGCATTCTGAAGCGACAATAATCGTTCCACCCTTCTTCACAATCTTATGAGCAGCACTCATCCCTTTTACAGCCTGGTAGAGATTCTGGTCAAGTGGATACCCAGAATTAGAGGTGATAACAACATCAAAGCGTTCTTCACAGCGAATCATTGCATGTTCCTTCACGAATTCACAGCCTTTATCATGTGCCTCATACAATTCCCCAGCAAATACAGAGGTGATTTCTTTCTCACGATTCAACGTTACATTTAGCATAAAATGAGGTTTGCACATCCGATTAACTTCCCTTGTCATATCTTGAACCGGATTTTCGTTCATATTACCCCAAGTAGAACGAGCATCACCAATCATCCGAGCATTATGGAATGTCATAATCGTTTCAATTCCAGCTATTCCTGGCATAATACCTTTTGGGCCACCGGAGAATCCCGCAAAGAAATGCGGTTCAATAAATCCAGTGACAATTCGAAAATCAGCTTCCACGTATTCTTTATTCAAATAAACATCACAGCCAAATTTGCTTTTTCCTACATTCACATGTGTCTCTTTCTCATGGCACTGGTTATTAATAATTCGAATATGATTCACTACCCACTCACCAAGCATTTGGATAAATTCTTCTCTCGTTTGATCACGATGTGTTCCAGTACCGTTGATAATAACAAAATTTTCAAGCGGTACATGCTTTAACTCATCAAGGAGAGCGGGAACTAATTTGTGATTCGGTGTTGGCCTTGTAATATCACTAATCGCGATCGCAACCTTATCTGTCGATTTCACCATTTCTCGTAAAGGTGGAGTGCCTATTGGATTGTTCAATGCATCCTTTAACGCCTCCATATCATTTTCCACTCTAGATAGGTTATTAGGCTCTACTACAAATGTGTTATCTGGTAGAGTAAGAGATAATCCTGTTTTTCCATATAATAATGTTGTTTCCATTTGAATCTTCACCTCTAAATTTGACTTTGTTATATCCTGTAGTATGACGTTACATGAATCCAGTTTCCCAAGAAAAAGAAACGTTCGGTTATAAGATAACTACGTTTTAGAATTCTTAAAACACACTTCTGTAAGAATGAGTCTAATCCCTTTAATTACCTTAATCATGTGGAAGTTGATCATCTTTTTACATGTATCGTACTAATCAACATAGTTGATGAAAAGTGCCTATTAAAAATAAGCCTACCCCTGAGATTCCCAGGGGTAATGTAGGTTTATTTAGCAATAGATTCCTCACCAGTTTCCACGAAAGTAGAATTGCCCTGCTCTTGTTTCCCGTCAATTCCCCTTTTCCTTTGCCACTTATCAACAAGGATGACAACAATCGGACAAAGAATAGCTGTCGTCAAGGTTGAAATGGAGATTTGCGCTGTTGCAATGTTGACGATTCCTGCATAGGCCGCTGCTTCGGCCTCTGTCATCATTCCAGCGTTTGCTGCAACTGCAGCAGCTGCGGCTATTGCGGCTGGTGTACCAACTGCGTTTCCAGCAGTAGATGCTTCTGAAACTGGAGCAATAAAGCTTTTTTCTCTAAACGCCTTAAAGACGAGAATTCCTGTAAGCGCTGTTAAACCTGTTGTCAAAAAGCCAAGTGTTAGCCCTGCAGCTAATACTTCTAAGTTAAAGAATGTAGCGAAGTTCATACCCGCTCCTAATGCAAAAGCGAAAAATGGAACCGGGAGAATCTCACCAGGCTTTAAAAACTCACGAATATCAGAATCAAGATTACCTAATAGCATCCCTATTAAGATTGGAAGTAAGACGGCAATAAACGAGATAATTGGAAATTGAGATCCTAGTAAACCTAAAGACATGAGAGTAAAAAACGGGCCATCATTTAAGGAAAGAACGGCTACAGCCCCTACATCAGATCGGTTGCCATATTGACTAGTTAGTGCTGCAAACATACCACCATTACCGTTTGTCATGGCCGCAATGATTGCGACAGTAGATAAACCGAATAGTCCTGACATTGGATCAAAAAGATATCCGAATAAAAGTCCTATAGCTAAACCAGTTAAATATTTTGAAGAAGTAAGAAGAACACCTTTTTTCAAGGCGGTACCTCCTACGCGGAAGTTCATTTGGCTACCTGCACAGAATAGGAACAATGCAATTAACACAAGTGCACCATCTTTAAATAATTGTTGAGAAAAACCCCCAATTCTTAAGAATTCATAATGCCCATCCGCTGTTGGAGACACCCCTAGTGACTTCAAGCCTTCCATTATAAACGGAAGATGCATTTGGTCAATCGTGTTGAGGGCTGCACCTAACATAAGTGGGACAACCATAAGACCACCTGGGATTTTTTCAATTGATTGTTTAATTTTCATTATTTAGAACCACCTTTCGTTTTTGAAATTCATGGTTACAAAAATAAGAACGAACAACTTGTTCCGTAGAAAATTCAATGAGTTCACCGGCATTTTCCATTGCTTCATGTAATGTCATCGGCCGATTAATAATACTATTCACACTTACCACACCATAACGATGAAGAACCTCAATTCCTTTTCCAATAGACCCCGCAAGAATAATCGTTGGGATTCCATAGGATTGGGCAGCCTGTGCAACCCCCATTGGCGTTTTGCCTGAAGCGGTTTGATCATCAACTTGACCTTCTCCTGTAATAACTAAATCTGCTCCGTCAATTGCCTTATGAAATCCAATATGGTCAATGACAACATCTATCCCTCTTCTCATTTCTGAAGGAAAGAAAACTTGGAATGCACCGCCAATACCACCAGCAGCCCCTGCTCCTTTTACGTCATGGATTCTACTACCTGTTGCGTTTTCCACACAATCTCCCCAGTGGGACAAGTTGGCATCAAGTGTTCTAACCATATCCATAGTTGCTCCTTTTTGAGGCCCGAATACATGCGAAGCACCATTAGGTCCAACGAATGGATTCTCTACATCAGAAGCGATTAAAAACGTTGAAGTCTGGATACGAGGGTCAAACTTAGTTGCGTCTATCCTGTGGACCTTTGCAAGTTCGCCCCCACCATAACCAATCTCTTCCCCTCTCACATCTACCACTTTTAAACCAAGTGCCTGTAGCATTCCAACTCCACCATCATTTGTTGCAGAACCACCTAATGCTAAGATAAAAGAGGTATAGCCATCATCTAACGCCTGGCGGATTAGTTCTCCTGTGCCATAGGTCGTTGTTTTTAGTGGATTCAAATCCTTCTCATCAACAAGTGCAAGTCCAGAGGCTTTTGCCATTTCGATAATACAGGTCTTACCATCACCAAGGACTCCATATTCAGACATAATTTCATGTCCTAAGGGTCCAGTTACTTTTATTTGCTTCGTTATACCATTTGTAGCCGTAATCAATGTTTCAAGTGTACCTTCACCACCATCACCGATTGGCATACAAATTGTTTCCGAATTAGGAAACGCTTTTTTAATTCCCCTTTCCATCGCTAGTGCGACCCCAACTGCACTTAAACTACCTTTAAATGAGTCAGGTGCAAGTAGAATCTTCATTCTATCCCTCCTCAAAAAAGAAAACGTTTACATCTTATAACTTATTATACTAAGCTTGTTATAGGAAAACATCGTGTGTACAATATGAAATATAGTAAGAAAATTAAGAATTTTTTGTGTGCTATAACTAATTTTGCGGAGGAAAAGCTATGTTAACAAAAGAAATAGCCCAGACCATTGTCAATGAAACCTCAAATAAATTAAATCGAAATATCAATATCATGAATGATACAGGTATCATCATTGCTTCTACTGATCCAAAAAGAATTAGCGATATTCACGAAGGTGCCCAGGAAGTAGTAAAAACCCGTCAACCCCTTACAATTTCAGCTGATAACAAACATGGTTGGCGCGGTTCTCATCAAGGAATTAATCTACCAATTGAATTTCAGGAAGAAATTGTAGGAGTTATTGGGATTACAGGAAATCCAGAAGAAGTAAAAGACTTTGCCGGGATTGTCAAAATGATTACAGAGCTTATGATTAAGCAAAAATTTATTGCTAATCAGTTAGAGTGGCAGCAACGGACGAAGGAAATGATTATTGAGGAATTATTAAAGGAAGCTCCTTCTTATAAAAATGTAGACCGTGGTCTACATTTACTTGAAACAACACTTAATGGACCGTTTACCATTCATGTTGTTCAGCTATTCGACAGATCCATTTCCAATCAAACAATTCTTCAACTAACAGAAAGAATGATCGGTGATGGCCATGGATTTTCATGTTTTATAAACATCAATCGACTTTTCTTTGTTTTTTCAGGAATTTCAGAGGCTGAGGTCGATAAAAAACGCATGCTAATTTATAAGGAATTAAAGAAGAAAAAGTTAGCATTTAAACTAGCGTTTAGCACCCCTTTTACACTCCTTGAAGATTTCAAGCATTCGTACACTAGCTGTGAACTTGCCTTGAAGATTAGCTCCGCTGATGAAGATTTTATATCATTTGCAGACATTGAGGCAGAAGCACTCATTCATCTAATTGATCCAGCATGGACCCAAAAATTCTCAGACCGGGTCATGAACAAAAGCGTAAAAAAATACTCCCATACACTAGGAACTTTTTTCAATAAGAACTTAAACATTCAGCATACAGCAGATGAACTCTTTATCCACCGTAACACTTTAATTTACAGATTAACAAAAATACATGAAGAAACAGGCTACGATCCGAAAAACTTTAAAGATGCCCTTACTCTTCAGCTTGCTCTATGGTGTTCAAAGTAAGCGAGCCTACTAATAACAGCGACTAGGAACAAAAGCGTAATTAGCTTCATCTGTACTTATTCTTGAATTGATCTAGCAACATTTGTCACATTTGAAGCTCTATAGCTAAGCATTGAAAAAGAGGCTGGGACAAAACAAAGAGCCAGGCACCCTCCGATACAATCTATTGTGTGCACTAGATAAATCAGTGCGTACATATAGTCGTTACGATAAGGTGCCAGGCACTTCTGTCCCAGCCTCTTTTTTTGGTATTTCACCATTCATTTACATCATTTTAACCATATCGTAAATAAACCCTCATTCACTCCTAAATTGTACATATAATAAAGACCAAATCCAAAGCTCACTGCCCCGGTGAGCATTGTTAGTGAACGGCTTACTCCTATGTTTTTTCGGCTGTATACAAAAGGAAGTCCAATAATCGTTGTAAAGAACATCATTCCTAGAATGGTTCCTACACCAAAAACTAAAATATAAATGATACTTTCCCAAACAGAGTTCACGGTTGATATTGTTAATAAAACCATTGCTGCACTACCGGCAAGACCATGAATAAACCCGATAAATGTTGATTTTACATACGAATGTTGATGGAGCTGTGTATCTTGTAGCTGTTCTTTTTTAGTCAGAATGCTTTTTACACCAAAATAGACTAGCATTATTCCTACAAGGAATTCTAATGACATTGCCCACTCGGCAGATATACCACCTTTTAAGAGAATAATAGCAATTCCTACTATAAAGAGTGTCAATGTATGGCCTATCCCCCAAAAAACTCCTGTTAATGTAGAAATCCACAGCTTTTTACCCTTTCCTGCAACAGTTGCAACCGCAATGACATGGTCCGGCTCTAATGAATGTTTAATTCCCATCAACAACCCAAGGAATAAAACAGAAAGAAAACTAATTGTCATAGTTACTTACCACTCTTTCATTAAGAATACTTTTATAATAATGTGAAACCATAGATGGCTATTCTATGAGCTTCCAAACCTGCTCGTACACTTTTTTTAATGGAAGCTGATGGGCATCCGCAATTTTTTTGCACTCTTCAAATTCTGGAGATCTTTGAATTACTTGACCATCATAGATCCCTTCCTTAACGGTTATAGGCCCCCATTCCGTTTGGACCTGTGTGAACCTTCTCTCGGCTCTAAACACAGTCAACGGATAATATCTTATTCCAAGTGTAGTTGTTTCTTTTACTAATATTTCTCTCATAGCTGTAAGCTTATCGCGGTGACAAAGTAACTGAAGTAGGACACCAGGTCTATTTTTTTTCATATAAATAGGCGTATAAAATACATCATTAGCACCGGATTCGAAGAGTAAATCCATGACATAACCAAGCCATTCTCCTGATATATCATCAAGATTCACTTCAACCTTAAGCATTTCATCATCAATATGCTCCTCATTAGGTGGATGAGAAATCATCTGTATCCCCCTCTCACTTACACAGTTAATGATTAGCCTATTCTCCAATCACTACTCGAAGTACGTTTGGATGATCTTTAAACGTTTTCGTTCCTGCTCCATATCCAATCGCTTTCACTTCCATAGATGGAAGAGTACTAAACTCTTCTGTTAAAACCGCTACGATTGCCGCTCCAGTAGGAGTCGTTAATTCAAACCGAACATCACTCTGCTCAATGGGAACCCCCTTTAACATCTCTAACGTTGCAGGTGCTGGAACTGGATAAATTCCATGATCAATACGAATTCTTCCTGTACCAACAGGGATTGAAGAAGAGATTACTTTCTTTATTTCCAATTGATGAATTAAAATAGCTGTCCCAACAATGTCAATGATAGAATCGACAGCTCCCACTTCATGGAAATGGACCTTGTCCAAAGGCACACCATGTATATGTCCCTCTGCTTCACCAATCTTCTTAAAGATCTGTAATGCTGTTTCTGTCACTTCACTTGAGAAGTCAGCAGACTCAATTAGCTTTACGATATCTTTATATGTCCGATGATGGTGATGATGAGTATGGTGGTGATCATGCTCATGATTGTGGTCATGAGCATGATTGTGGTCATGAGCATGATTGTGGTCGTGCCCATGGTCGTGACTATGTTCATGGTTGTGGTTGTGGTTGTGGTCGTGCTCATGGTCGTGATTATGCCCATGGTAGTGGTCGTGGCCATGGTCGTGATTATGCTCATGGTGGTGATCATCTTTCAATAGCACATCGAATTTTGTACTAGTAATCCCGTTCTTTACAACTTTCTCCCATTGAAGCTCATATTCTTCATCGATTTGGAGTTTTTTTAATTCACTTTTTAGCCACTCTGGATCTCCACCTATATCGAGAAGAGCACCAATCATCATATCACCGCTAATTCCTGAGAAACAATCTAGATAAAGAGTTTTCATTGTCATCTATCTCCTTTCTGGGCCATTTGATGGATTAATACAGCATTATAAGCAGCTCCAAAGCCATTATCGATATTGACTACACTAATGCCGGAAGCACAGGAATTTAACATTGTTAATAATGCAGATAACCCGTTAAAATTCGCGCCATAGCCTACACTTGTTGGGACAGCAAGGATGGGATGACTAACAAGTCCACCTACTACACTTGGAAGGGCACCTTCCATTCCAGCCACTACAACGGAAACGGTTGCTTGTTGAATTTCTTCAATTGAAGCAAATAAACGATGGATTCCTGCTACGCCCACATCATAAAATCTTCTTACTTCACTTCCTAAAGCTTCTGCTGTAACAGCGGCTTCCTCTGCTACCTTTAAATCTGACGTTCCTGCACAAACAATGGCAATATACCCTTCAGATGCTACGGCTTTTTTTTCATCCTTCCAGAACAGGATTTGTGCGATTTCATTATACGTAAACTCAGGATATTCCTTTAGGATATATTCTGCTTTTTCTTTAGAAATTCTTGTTGCTAGTACATCATGATCATTAGAACGAATGGACTGAATAATTGAAAGAATTTGTTCTTTCGTTTTTCCCTCACCGTATATAACTTCAGGAAACCCTTGACGCTTTTTTCGATGATGATCGACTTTTGCAAATCCTAAATTTTCAAAGGTTGATAGTTGTCCCTTTGCTTCGTCGATACTTAATGATCCAGATTGTACTTGTCTTAAAATGTCTTCTAGCATTGTTATTCACCCTTATTAAAAGATTTAAGCTGCATTCATTCCACTATTCATAGTTGTAAAAAACTTAAGATTATTAGAAATGCTTTACTAGATCATTTACTAGTAGCTCATATTTTTTATAGAGCTCTCTATACGTTTTATGATTTGACTCATTTGGAACAATAGGTGTACTCATTGGAATGTTTTCCTTTATCTGTTCAAAAGAAGCCACTTTATTAAGTGCAACTAATCCTGTCCATGCTGCTCCCCATGCTGCACTATGATGGCTTTCTGATACATACACTTCTTTCCCAAACATATCAGCAAGCATTTGTAGCCACAGACTTGATCTGGCCAATCCGCCATTTACATAGATTTTATCGGGTGCTCCAGCTAAGTTCTCTAAGCTTTGTCCGATTTGATAGAGGTTCAATGTGATTCCTTCTAATACTGCGCGAACGAAATGTTCTCTTTTATGAGTAACAGACATTCCAAAAAAGTTCCCTTTTGCCTGCTGATTCCATAGTGGTGCTCTTTCACCATTTATGTATGGGAGAAACAATAATCCTTCTGCACCAGGTGCTACTTTTTCTGCTTTTTGTGTAAATTCATTAAAACTACCTTCATAATTGAGGAGTTCCTTTAACCATTGTAACGCGATTCCACCATTGTTTGTAGGTCCACCTATAATAGAGAACTCTTTTGTAAAAGCATAGCTGAACGTATCGTGCTTTTCTGTAATGTTGAATCCATTTGCAAATTGGCGAATCGCGCCACTTGTCCCGGCTGTAATCGCAACTTCACCGGGAGATATCGCTCCGATTCCAAGGTTAGCTAATTGACCATCAGCAGCCCCCATAACAAAAGGTAAGTCACTGTCTACTCCCATTTCTCCCGCAATATGTTCTTTTAGCCCAGTAAGAATAGTAGTCGGTGAAACAACCTCTGAAAGCTGATTTCTTTGAATGTCTGCAAGCTTTAAAAGATCTTCGTCCCAGTCAAGTGAATGAGCGTTAAGCAATCCCGTAGAAACAGCCATTGAGTAATCAACAATGCGTTGATCAAACCATTTTAACAGAAGATATTCTTTAATTGATAAAAAATAAGCTGCGCTAAGGTATGGTTCATAGCCAACTTCTTTCATCCAGATAAGCTTTGAGAGTGGAGTCATAGGATGAATGGGTACACCTGTTTTCTCAAATAGCATTTTACCCTTTTCTTGCTTCACTTTTTTAGCTTGTTCACTACTTCTACCATCTGCCCATATCAGTGCAGGTGATAATGGCTGACGATCCTTTCCTATACAGATAAGAGAATGCATAGCAGAAGAAAAGCCAACGGTAAGTATCTCCGTATTGTTGATATCCCCTTGCTCTATGGCAGTCCGTACTACTTTGACTGCTAACCGTTCAATTTCGTCTGGATCTTGCTCCACCCATCCTTGCTTAGGATAATAAGAGGTAATCAATTCCTCTGACTCAGAGACAACTTTACCATTCAATTGAAAAACAACTGCTTTTACACTTGTTGTACCTATATCAAGTCCAATTACTACTTCTCTTGTCATAGCTTCATCTTCCTCTTCAAAAATATTGTACCAACCTGCACCACTTCGCTTTCTCACCAAAGAAAAGGCCTTGGAAATAACTCCAAAGCCTGTTTGATTATGAAAGAACCTTGTTCATACTCCCACTCTTATATCCGATTAAATCTAACGTTATATATTTATAACCATATTCAAGTAGCTTAGTGGCAATCTTCTCATGATTTTCTAGTATGATTTTCATATCGTCTGGCTCCACTTCAATCCTCGCCATATCCTGATGGGTTCTGACTCGAACTTGACGAATACGAAGCGTTTTTAAATAAGCCTCTGCTTTTTCTACTTTCGTTAGCTTCTCAATTGTAATTTTGTCACCATACGCAATTCTAGATGAAAGGCAAGCAAAGGACGGCTTGTTCCATGTAGGCAAATCCATTTCCTTTGACAGCTCTCTTATTTCTTCTTTAAATAAGTTTGCTTCCTGTAATGGCCCACGTACTCCCTTTTCCTTTGCAGCTTTCATCCCAGGTCGAAATTCATTCATATCATCTGCGATGACGCCATATACTACATTGTTCAAGCCCTCTTTTTCCATAACAGGGATAATCTGTTCAAATAAGCTATTTTTACAGAAGTAGCATCGATTTCGATCATTTTCTGTATATCCTGGAATGGCTAGCTCTGATGTTTCAATGACTCGATGTGTAGCGCCAATTCTTTGTGCTAACTCCTTTGCCTCTTGAAGCTCGCTCGATGGGTATGTCTCAGAGTCAGCCGTTACAGCTAACACTCGGTCGGTCCCCAATGTATCTACGGCAACCTTTAACAAAAAGGTACTATCCACTCCACCTGAAAATGCGACAACAACTGATTCCATCTCTTGGAGAATAGACATTAAATTAAGAAGTTTTTCATTCATGCTTGTCTTCTCCCTTCTACATCTATAAAACTAGTAAACTACTCAATAGTATACCGAAAATATCTGAATATTTACAGATTAAATTGTCATGCTGCCGAATCCACCATCAACACGAATCAGTGCCCCTGTAACGAAACTTGACGCTTTCTCAGATGCAAGCCAAACCGCTGCTCCCTGTAGCTCATCAGGGGTACCAAAACGATTCATTGGCGTATGATTCATAATTGAATCAATTCGTTCTTCACTTAAGATTTTTCTATTTTGTTCGGCTGGGAAGAAGCCAGGAATAATCGCGTTCACACGTATGCCATTTGGAGCAAGCTCTCTTGCTAAGAATTGTGTCATGCTATTAACTCCAGCTTTTGAAACAGAATATGTAAACACCTTTGAAAGCGGAGTTGTTGATGATACAGACGAAATATTAATAATACTTCCTTTTCTTCCTTGCTCAATCATTTTCTTAGCGAAAATCTGGCAAGTAACCATCATTCCTTTTAAATTAACATCCATAATGTCATCCCACTCTTCTTCCCCTAACTCAAAGAAGGGAGTTGCACTATTTTTACCCGGTGCATTTAGAAGAATATCGAAGCCACCCGCCCATTCCTCAATTTCCTTAGCTACATCTTCTAAAGATTCTCGCTTACTAACATCAGCTTGAAATGCTTTTGCCTTTCCACCGGCTTCTTCAATTTCTTGGACAACTTGTTTTGCTTTTTCAATATTTCTTCCTACAATGGCAATGTTCGCACCATGTTCAGACATTCCTTTTGTGATTGAGGATCCTAATACACTGTTTCCTCCAAAAGCTACGACTGTTTTTCCTGTTAAATCAAATAAATTTGACATATAGATCATCCCCCTTAAATTGTTTTTACATCTTTTATTGATTTTCTTTAAAATGACTAAATTAAACTTTGTTTGTGATTCGATAAAAGCATTCTCGATCCACTTGCTGTCTTGGAGCCTCTTATTAAAAGCACAGGACAGCTTCTCCCGAAGGAGTGTCCATGCCATTTACTCCAATTACCAATGTGCTAAAATTTAAAATCAACCATACGCTTTAAACATAGACTTAAAAAGATGAAAAAGATTCCATTATAATCCACTAGGTTGTGTACTAAATTCAAGAGAATCAATTAGTTTAAATTTCCGTCCTGATTAAAGGAAAGCTCATATAAATCTGATAGTAAGTCCATATCAGGATGATTTTTCACATAATCAACTAAAGCTTCCGATACTTCAATTTCTGCGATTTCTAACGTATTTTTAATCCGAACCATTTTGACTTGTGTAAAATCTAAAATATTACAGGTTTTAATGGCCGCTTTCATTGCATCTTCATCATTTGCTAATGTTGTAGCAATTTTTGTCGGTGCACAGACTGTTGATGTTAATCCGTTTGCATAGGTTACTTCACGATCCATCTTGTCAACTAAACGCTGGGTTGTGAAATCAGCTGTTCCAACTCCATTGGCATTTCCTTCTGTTTGATGAGTTAAATCAAGAACCACCATTTTATTTACGTCAGGACCACCCTTAGCGTAAGGTGTTGGATAACGCCCTGTAATATTCGGATCCATTCCGTCACCGCTAATGTTTTTTCCAATTTCATCAATAACAAGGACGTCGATTTGCTCAAAAAACAATTTAGGTAGAAGCTGTTTGGCTAATGCTTGGAGATCTGGCTCCTTTTCTTCAATTTCTTCCACGGCTAACACCTCTACTTGAACCACCTTATCAAATGCATTTTCAAGTGTAGCCACTCCAAAAAGAATCGGTGTTTTTTGCATCATCATTTTAGCCATAGCCGGAACATTTTCCGCCATATATTTAAAGCCAAGTTGATGTGTTGCTTCTGCACCCTTTTGCTTACCTAAGCCTATACTAATCATTTTCATTATGCCGCTTTCAACTGGACCTCTGAATGCCGTATGTGGTTTAATTCTGTTGATAACGATGATTCCATCTGCCTCTGAGGCATATTTGTCAATATAAACTGGTAAGCCATTCGGTAGCTCACCTAGTTTAATTACTTCCATTGACGATCGTATTTCTGCTTTTACACTCTCTTCTGTTACACCAAGATGGGCTAATACCTCTTTTTGCCCTTCTGCCGTTGCTCCCCCATGACTTCCCATACTAGGAACAATAAATGGCCTTGCACCTAAATCTTTCAAAAACTGCACGGTCGTTGCTGTTACTTCAACTAGACGATCCATCCCTCTGCTGCCTACCGCAATCGCAATTTCCATCCCAGGCCTTACTTTTGAACGAATCGTTTCTACCTGTAATTTTTCATTAATGGCTTGTTCTACATCCTCAATTTTAGTTTGATCAAAGTTTTGCTTTACCTTCGCCATTTTCGGAACCGGAATGTCCTTTAGTAGATCTTTAAGAATTCCCATCGCTTTTATCTGCTCCTTTAAGTAATCATCTTAACGAGAAATATTCTTTTGCGTTATGAAAACCAATATTTTTGACCATTTGATGTAAAATCGCTTCATCATTCGGAACTTTTCCATCTTCCACCCATTCACCAATGATCGTACATACAATTCTTCTAAAGTATTCATGACGAACATATGAAAGAAGACTACGAGAATCTGTTGTCATTCCGATAAAGTGGCTGAGTGAGCCTAAGTTCGCTAAATCTGTCATTTGATTGAGCATGCCATTGTATTGATCATTAAACCACCAGCCAGAACCAAATTGAACCTTACCAGGAATACCCTCTTCAAAGAAATTCCCAATCATCGTTCCAATTACATAATTATCACGTGGATTTAAATTATAAAGAACAGTTCTTGGAAGCGACCTAGCTTGATCAAGGGTATCTAGAAAACGCGACAAACCTTCAGCTAGTAATTGATCACCGATTGAATCAAAGCCACCATCTGCACCAATTAATTCTTTCATATACGTGTTATTATTTCTCAATGCACCCATATGTAGCTGCATAACCCATTCTTTCTCTGCGTACATCTTTCCTAATTCAACTAAAAGATAGGAGCGATAACCAATAATTTCCTCAGCTGTAAGCTCTTCATTCTGTAGACGTTTAGTAAAAATCTCTTCTACTTCAGCCTTTGGAAGATCTTTGTATACCATAAGTGGGATATCATGATCAGATGCATAGCAGCCGTTTTCAGCAAAATAATGAACTCTTTCTTTTAAGGCCTTTACTAAACCATCAAGTGTATCAACCTTTAGGTTAGTGGATTTCTCTAGTTTAGTAAGCCATTCTTTGAAACTAGGTCTTTCAAGAAACAGCGCTTGATCAGGACGAAATGTTGGACCTACTTCCACAGAAAATTCTTCATCCTCTTTTAATAGCTTATGATAGTCTAGAGAATCAGTTGGGTCATCTGTAGTCCCAACAAATTGTACTTGTGACCGTTCGATAAATCGGCGGGGCTTAAAGTCATCAGTTTGCAACTTTTCGTTACATTCTTCCCAAATTTCTTTTGCTGTATCCGCAGATAAAAGCTTCGAAATACCGAAATAGGTTCTTAGCTCCATGTGCGCCCAGTGGTAGAGCGGATTTCCGAATAAATAAGGCATTGTTTCAGCCCATGCGGCGAATTTCTCCCAATCACTCGCATCACCAGTAATTAAGTGTTCATTTACTCCGTGAATACGCATAGCACGCCATTTATAATGATCACCAGCAAGCCAAAGCTGTGTCATATTTTCAAACGATTGATTTTCATAGATTTCCTTCGGACTTAGATGACAATGATAGTCGAAGATCGGTAAGTCTTTCATTACTTGATGATAAAGCTTCTCTGCAGTTGAATTTGTTAGTAAAAAGTTCTCATCTAAAAACGTTTTCATTTCTTTCTCCTCCAAATTCCTTTAGTATGTATTCTTAGATTCTATATAACAAGTGTTAGTAATAGTTGAATACCGAAACTCTTTGCTCTTTTTACGTGAGCCATAGAAATCCCCTCGGTGAAAGGCCTGATTTTTTTCATTTTCCTAGCTTTTAGTAAATCATTTCTGTGCTATAATTACCTTATTACATTAGTTAGTTTACAAAACAAATTAATGTGTTATCAGTAGAATATCACTTCTACTACTACCCGTCAATGATTTGATTTTTACATTTCTCCCCTTATGTCATGATTGATTTTCTAGTGTAATGGTAGAATGTATAATGATTTTATTGGCAATTTAGAGCGTATTCTCTACCACATATATTAGAAGGGTGATTACAACATGGCAACAGGCGATGCTGCTTATATTAAAAAAATTAATAGAAGTTTGATTATAAGTAAAATTATTGAAGAAGGAATGATTTCAAGAGCCGATTTATCAAAGATCACTAACCTTACAAGAGCTACAATCTCCGTTCAGGTAGCAGACTTGTTAGAAGAAAATTTGATAGTGGAATCTCAACAGGAACATAACCATGTAGGAAGAAAACCAATCATGCTTTCACTTAATCGTCTTTCCGGATTTGCATTAGGGATAGACTTAGATTACAAACAGGTGACATTTACCTTATCTGATTTAGCTGGAAACCCTGTTCAAACAGAAGTAGTTGAGCTGAAAAACTCCCTATATGAAAATGCACTTGAATTACTTAAAAGCCAAATTAAAGCTTTTGATGATCAATGTTCAGACAGTCACTTTGGTCTTATAGGGGTTGTAATTGGCGTACACGGGATTGTTACAAAAGGTCAAATGATTAATTTTGTTCCTCAGCATAAATGGGAACACAAACATCTAAAGGAAGATCTAGAGAAGGACCTCAATATCACTATACGTATTGAGAATAACGCAAATTTATGCTCATTTGCAGAGAAAGTCTACAAGCGTCATCAAAGTGAGAATTTAGTGAGTGTTAGTATGTACTCTGGCATCGGATTAGGCATCTTAATCAACGGGGACCTGCTTAAGGGATACCATGGATACGCTGGTGAAATGGGGCACATGATCGTCGTTCCTGAGGGTAAAGCCTGTAATTGTGGAAACTCAGGTTGCTGGGAACTATATGCTTCTGAAGCTAGCTTCTTTCGTCAGCTACATGAATTGCAGCAAACTCAAGAACTAACCTATAAGGATGTAAAAAAGCTTATGGATGAACAAGAGCCAGCTACGCAAAAGCTACTAGAAGAATTTATAAACTATGTAGCCATCGGTCTAAATAACATTATCAATTTATTAAACCCTGAAACATTAGTGTTAAATAGTGAGCTATTAAAGCTAGATCCGCATGCTATTGATAAGATTAAGGCTAATCTTACTTCATCCGTCAGCTATTATCATGAATTGTTTATCTCAGATTTAGGAAAAGATGCTGCTGTAATGGGAGCCTGTGCGTTGGCGATTAAAAGCTTTTTAGACATTCCTGATCTAAGACTACACATTGAGGATGTTCAATAAGATAAGCATAAGGCGACAAGGGCTAGACACTGAAACGACAAATATTTACTACACCCTTTTATGTTTGATTAAGCTTGCAAGTGCCTTAGGTAGCAAAAACTACGATAGAACACTCCAACACATGTAACCCCACTCTTTATCTTGAGTAGGGTTACATGTGTATCTAGTACATTATCCAATATGGATGACGAAATATCACCTCTGCTAGCTTAATGATGTTCTCATTCCATCCAATTTGTATGAAATACTCCTTCTTTATCAATGCGTTGATACGTATGAGCTCCAAAGTAATCACGTTGAGCTTGTAAGAGATTCGCTGGTAATCCTTCACTACGATAACTATCATAATAAGCGATAGCACTTGAAAATGCTGGTACTGGAATACCATTTTCTACTGATAAAGATATCACTTGGCGTAAGGCTGATTGATACGTTTCTACGATTTCTTTAAAGTATGGATCTAAAAGAAGATTTGCAAGGCTCGGATCACGATCGTATGCCTCTTTAATCTTTTGTAAGAATTGAGCACGGATAATACAGCCACCACGGAAGATCATGGCAATATCTCCATAGTTAAGGTCCCACTTGTATTCTTCTGATGCTGCCCGCATCTGAGCAAAGCCTTGAGCATATGAAACAATTTTACTTAAGTAAAGAGCTTTCCGAACAGCTTCAATCAAGTCTTCTTTCTTTCCATTAAAGGAAGTAGGCTTTGGTCCTTTTAACAGCTTACTAGCTTTTACTCTCTCATCCTTCATAGCCGAAATGAAGCGAGCGAAGACTGACTCCGTAATAATTGGAAGGGGAACACCTAGATCAAGGGCATTTTGACTTGTCCACTTTCCTGTCCCTTTTTGTCCTGCGGTATCAAGGATTAAATCAACTAAAGGTTTACCGGTTTCTTCGTCTACTTTTGTGAAAATGTCAGATGTAATTTCGATAAGATAGCTGTTAAGCTCTCCTTTATTCCAGTCGGCAAAAACCTGATGGAGCTCTTTTGCACGTAAGCCAAGTACGTTTTTAAGAATAAAGTAAGCTTCACAAATTAATTGCATGTCACCGTATTCAATCCCATTGTGAACCATTTTCACATAATGACCTGCACCATTTGGTCCAATATATGTCACACATTCCTCTACTCCAACTTTAGCTGAAACCGCTTTTAAAATGGGTGCAACTAGCTCATAAGCTTCCTTCTGTCCACCTGGCATAATAGAAGGTCCTTTCAATGCTCCTTCTTCCCCACCTGAAACACCAGTCCCAATAAAATGAATGCCTGTTGATTCTAATTCTTTATTTCGTCTGATTGTATCTTCGAAAAATGTATTTCCACCATCTATTAAAATATCACCTTCTTCAAGATATGGTCGTAATGATGCAATTGTTGCATCTGTAGCTGCACCTGCCTTTACCATCAACAAAATTTTACGTGGTTTTTCCAAAGAAGTAACAAACTCTTCGATCGTTTTTAACCCCACAACATTTTTTCCTTCTGCTTCATTTTTTAAAAACTCTTCTGTTTTCTCATATGAACGGTTGAAGACGGAAACAGAATACCCTCTGCTTTCAATGTTTAAGGCCAGATTTTTTCCCATTACAGCTAATCCAATAACACCTATTTGTTGTTGTTTTGACATATCCATTTCCTTTCTTAATAGAAGAGATAGACTCTATAAATCACTCAAAAAGATTCAACAGACTATCATCATCTATTAATTTGTTTTGTAAACTAATTAATATGAGAATATCATTTCCCTTTATCCTTCGTCAATAAAGAATAGATTTGGGTACCATTTTATTATAGTACCCAAAATCATCCTTATATCTTTACCACGTATCCTTTATTTTCCTTCGTTAACTCTTTCCCATTCACAAGTAATTTTCTCTCATCATTTTCAGGTAGATAGAATCGAATGGTTTCGTAAGGAAGTTTGTATGCTCCCTCAATACTGTAGTGAACATTTATTACATCTGAACTCGCTTCCATTTTGACTGAAACAATTGTGTGATTTTCTTGATAATCAGCGGATATACCATCATCCTCGAAAAGATCATAAGTCGTCACTCCAGCGTCTTTTTGTGGGAATAAAAAGAATCCACGTTCATCCTTAGTTTTATCTGCAAATGAAGAGTCAGCATCATTCATCGGAATGATACTTCCTGCTTTTATTAATAAAGGATTATATTCCAATGGTGCGGGGATCCTTACTGTTTGCCCACCTTCATACCATTGGGAAGTGTGGTAATCATACCAACCATCTTCATATTTCGGTAAATAAACCGTTCTTTCTCTTTGACCCTTTTCAACAACTGATGCAACGAGCATTGATTCACCTAACATGAAATCATCATTTTCTTCAAACGTTTTTTCATCATGTTCGAATTCATAGAAAGTTGGACGAAGAATCGGTTCGTATTTTTCATGTGCATTGTATAATGCCGTATATAAATAAGGAATCATCCGATGACGGAACTTAATTAAATCTCGGATGAGACCTGTTGTTTCTTCATACATCCAAGGGACATTGACCGTTTTATCATCATTCCATGAATGAATGGTAAAACGGGGATGGAAGATACCGTTCTGTACCCATCTCACTAATAGCTCTTGCTCTGGAGCTGGGCCTGAAAATCCACCAATATCATGGCCAAGGTTATAAATACCAGATAGACTTAAGCCAACTCCCATTTTAATATTGTATTTTAATGATTTCCAGCTTGTATAGTTATCTCCTGACCAAGTCTGGACATAGCGTTGCATCCCAGGACTTCCTGAACGAGAAATTAAATATGGTCTAAGTTCTGGAGCATACTCCTTTTGTGCTTCATATGAAGCCTTCATCATTAAAAGTGGTTGTAAGGAGCGCACATTTTCAAAATTCGTTTGTTCACCGAACCCATTACAAACAGCATTTTTTGACCATACTTCAAATTCATTATTATCGTTCCATGTGGAATCGATTCCAAACTCTAATAACTGCTCCGTCACCTTTTGCTTCCACCACTTCACTGATTCTTCATTTGTAAAATCAATGTACGCGCCAACTTCATCCCAAAATTGTGCCATTTCAATTTCGCCAGCTTCATTCAAAATAAACATGTTTTTTTCTTTTAATTCATGAAACAGAGGATGATCCTTCAATAATGCTGGCTTAATATTTGCACATAGCTTTACACCTTTATCATGAAAGTCATTAATAAATCCCTTTGCATCAGGAAATTTATCCGTATTCCAATTGAAGACATAACGCTTATCTCCTATTGAGGTATATCCTGAAGATAATTGAAACGAATCACATATGATATCGTTTTCTTCACAGCTATTAATGAATTTCTTTACTTGTTCCTGTGCATCAGGTGCATCCGTATAAGTCATTGTTGAACCTGAATAACCGAAACTCCATTTAGGGGCAAAAATGGTTTTACCTGTTAACCAAGAATATTTCTTCACAACATCTTTTACTTCAGGTCCTAACATAACATAGTAGTCTAAATCGCCTGCCATTGATTGATAATATCTATACCATCCATGGTAGTTATCCATTTCGTTTCCCATATCAAAAACACTCTGAGCCATATTATCATAGAAAATTCCAAACGAGATCTTTGTTTGCTTATTTCGAGTAATATAAAATGGAATATGCTTATACAGGGGATCCGTGTGCTGAGCATCATAGCCCATTGGATCAACACTTAGCATACGGTAACGCTTACCATATCGATCTGTTTCTCCAGCTTTTTCCCCTAACCCAAAATATTGTTCTTCTAGTGTTCGTTTTTGATAATGATAAATCCCTTCACCTAGTGACCCATCGAAGTTATATGCTTGTGTTTGACGATCCGAGGCAATTTGTTGCACATTTCCTGATGAATCTTTTGCAAACCACGTTAGTTTAAATCCATCTAAGTTAATGTTCACCTTTACACGAGCTGTTTCAATCGTAAAGGTGCTCCCTTCATTTTTATAACGATAGTGTGGGAGTGAATATGGGGTTAAGTCAAATCGATCTCTCCCTTCCATAGGGACATCATCCATACCTGGAGCGACAAGCCATGTCTTCTTAACCTCAAGCTCTTCACCTTTCGTCATCATCACACGTAGCATATCTTCTTCTAATACAAATACTCTTGCGATCACATCTGATTGATCTAATTGAAACATGAGCGTATTGTTTTTTTCTGCTAAAAATTGAAACTGGTATCTTTCTCTTAATGACATTTGATTCACCTTTTTCTGTAGTTATCTGATTATAAGTGTGTCGTCATCTTTCTTTCATAGTAGACTAGCAGGCTATGAACCTGCTTCTCTACCCTTTAATAACCGAGCATTCTAGGAA
The DNA here is from genome assembly GCF_001889165.1 of Bacillus weihaiensis. Taxonomy (GTDB): domain Bacteria; phylum Bacillota; class Bacilli; order Bacillales; family Bacillaceae; genus Metabacillus; species Metabacillus weihaiensis. The sequence goes on from NZ_CP016020.1 coordinate 3,011,279, forward strand.
GCATCATACTGATTTCTGGAATATACGTAACCACTAGTAAAACGATAATAATGACAACGTAGAAAGGAATTAATGGTTTGATTACATCCTCTAAATCTAAATTTGCAATACTCGCCCCAACAAATAAGGCACTTCCAACTGGAGGAGTGATATTACCGATACTCAAATTTAGTACCATCATAATTCCAAAATGAATGGGATCCATTCCAAAACTCGTTACAATCGGTAAAAAGATTGGTGTGAAAATAAGCACAGCTGGAGTAATATCCATAAATGTACCAATTATTAATAAGAAGATATTTAAGATTAATAGAATGATAATAGGATTATCCGAAATAGACAGGATCAATTCACTAATCGCTGTAGGAATCCCTGTAAATGCCATGACCCATGACATAATAGATGAAGCAGCTACAAGTAGCATGATGACTGCTGTAATCTCAACTGTTTCCATGATAATACGAGGTAAATCAGTTAGCTTAACTGTTCGATAAACCATTGCCAAAAGAAATGTATACGCAACTGCTACTGCCGCAGCTTCAGTCGCTGTAAAAATCCCACCTAAAATTCCACCAATGACAATAACAATTAAAAGTAAGCTTGGGATCGCATCTAAAAATGTTTTAACAGCTACTATAAATGGTACTCTTTCAGACACAGGATAATTTCTACGTTTTGCGATAATATATCCAACTACAATACAGGCTAAGCCCCATAAGATACCTGGTAAATAACCTGCAATAAACAACGCAGCTACTGAAGTTCCACCACTTACTAATGAGTAAATAATTAAAACGCCACTTGGTGGAATAATTAATCCCGTTGGAGCAGAAGCAATATTAACTGCTGCTGAAAATTTCGGATCATATCCTTCCTTCTTTTGTAAAGGTCCCATTGTTCCTCCGATAGCTGCTGCTGCTGCAACAGAAGAACCCGAAAGAGAGCCAAACAACATATTACCTAATACATTTGCATGAGCTAAGGATCCAGGCATTTTCCCAACAAGTACTTTTGCAAAATTGATAAGACGCTCAGCGATTCCACCATTATTCATTAAAATTCCTGAAAGGATAAAAAATGGAACCGCCAACAGTGTAAAACTATCAAGTCCTGTTACCACTTTCTGAGCTGCCGTGAAAATGGCCATATCCATGGGCAAAATCGTTAAAATCGTAACCATTGAAGCAATCACGATACTAACTGAAATCGGCACACTTAGAACAAGCATTAGAAAAAATACAATGACTAAAACAAGTCCAGCTTGTAATGCCATACTGTTCACTCCTTTAGACTAAATACATAGGGTAAATTGCCTTACTCTGCTATTTGCTCTCCTTTTGTAAAATACTCTTTCACATGAAGAATTAAATAGAATAAGAATAAAACTCCTGAAACGATAAGACTTAAATATAAATACTGCATCGGCATTCCAAGCGCAGATGAAACTTGACCTACTGCATTTTGGTAAGCTTGTGTTCCTCCAAAAAGCAGAATAACCACAATAAACACCAACACGACTGCTTCTACAAGTAATTTCACAACAATTTGATATTTTTCTGGAATTTTTCTTGCAACAAACACAACAGCTAAATGCTTCTTTTTACCGTAGGCATACGCAGAACCGAGCATGGTTAGCCAAATTAATGCATATCTCAGAAACTCCTCTGATACAGTACTAGGAGAATTTAACACAAAACGTGTAAACACTTGCCAGCAAGCAATTAACACCATAACGATCATTAAGGTGCATGTTAAAAACGCTGTAACCCTATCCACTGCCTTTCTCAATAGGATCATCTCCTTCTTCTATAATGTAGAGGCCTCTATTTCTGAATGTCATACAATCAGAAAGTAGAGGCCTATTATTCCTATACCTTATTTTAGATGACTTTGGAACTCATCAAAGTATTTCACATTCGTTTCATTTTCTGCTTTGAAGGTATCATGTAAAGGTGTTGCAGCATCAATAAATGATTGCTTATCAATCGTATAGAATGTTACACCCATTTCCTCTGATGCCTTAATTGATTCTTCAATAGCACTTTCCCATACATCTTTATGACTTTCTGTTGAAGCACTAGCTGCATCTTGAATCGCTTTTTGTTGGTCTTCAGAAAGTTTATCCCACATTTTCGTGCTGACAATCAACACATCAGGTACATACTGGTGCTCTGTATAAGTGTAAGCCTTCGCAACTTCACCATGTTTACTGTTTGTTAATGCTGTTTCATTATTCTCTGCACCGTCAATAACACCTTGTTGTAGAGACGTATATACTTCACCATAAGACATAGGGGTTGGTGCTCCACCCATAGCTTCAATCATAGAAATGGATGTTGGACTTTCTTGAACACGAATTTTCATCCCATTCATATCTGCTGGAGATTCTACTTTTTTATCTGCTGTATAAATACTACGTTGACCTGCATCATACCAACCAATTCCTACAAAGCCGTCATCTTTAGTTCCTTGAAAAATCTCCTGTACAGCCTCACTGTTATCCATTACTTCATAGTAATGCTCCTTGCTTTGGAATACATATGGGAGCGAGAAGATTGCATAATTAGAATCAAACGCTTCCAATGCACTGGCACTTACCTTCGCCATATCAAGAGTACCTGACTTTACAAGCTCAATGACATCGCGCTCTTGTCCTAATTGACCATTCGGGAACAATTCTATCTTGACATTGCCATCTGAGTTTTCTTCTGTAAGAGTTGATAGCTCCATTAATGAAGTATGAACTGGATGATCCTCAGGCTGATTATGTGCCAAGCGTAATGATACAGCTTCTGCACTTTCTGAGCTCCCTCCATTTTCTGCATTCTCACTTGCACTATTAGATCCACATGCCGCTAGAAGTGATAAAGATAAAACGCCAGTTGCTGCTACTGATAATAACTTTTTCATTTTCATATCTCTTTTCCCCCTAATGAATTGTATGTTAAAACCAACGCCAGATTTGTAACCCCTTTCAAACTCTTTTAAAAAATAAAGACATTTAAATGAGTTTTGCTAGCTTCACCACTCGCAAACGTTTTCAAATAATCTTAAAAATAAAGGGGTCTTACTAATCTCTTTAAATAACAACGTTGTTATTTATATTATTATCCTACCTTACTATTTAGAACTTTTCAAGAGAATTTTTCTACTTTTTTAATAATTCACCACCTCTTGAGAGCGTTTTATTTTTCTGGTAAACTGTAAAAATATGATATTATCGTAATCATTTTACTTTTTTAACAACGTGATTATACTTATATGGCTGAGTTTAAAATACATGATAGTTGGTGAAATCAATGTCAATTACAATAAAGGATATCGCAAAAAAAGTGGGGGTTAGTTATTCAACTGTATCCAAAGCATTAAATAATAGTCCACTTGTAAAGCCTGATACAAAAGAGAAAATTATTAAATTAGCGAAGGAAATGGGCTATGAACCAAATTACGCAGCACAACGACTTGTATCTAAGCGATCAAATGTAATCGGTTTAATTTGGCCGACTTTAGAACGAGTAGCCCCTTCCACATTAATTACAAAAATAAATGAAGAAATTAGTAAGCATAATTATTCAATGATTCTCTCCATCAATTCTATTGAAGAGTCAATTGATATGTTCAAACGCTTCCAGATAGATGGTGGGATTGTATTTAATAAAGAGAATTATCAAATGCCTGATACATTTCCTATGCCTATTGTTACCTATGGTGTAAAACAGCAAAATTCTATTCCAGTTATTGATGTAAACTATAGAGAAGCCATGCATACTGCTGTCCACTACTTACATCAATTAGGACATGAAAAGATTGCGTTTCTAGGAGATTTTTCGATCGTTGATGAACGGCAAGTAGAAAAATATCACGGCTTTCAACAGGCGATGGAAAACCTCGGTCTTACATTATCATCACATAATTTAGTCAATACTGCTGGACTTGACTGGTATGATGGATATATGGCGACGAATCGCCTGCTTAGCACTTCCTTTAAGCCAACAGCCATCATTGGAACTAGTTATGATATTAGTGCCGGGATTATCCGTGCCTTGCGACAAGCAAATTACATTATTCCAAAAGATATGTCTGTCATAAGTTATGACAATATTCCACAAATGGAAAATTTAGAAGTTCCGTTAACAAGCGTAGGAGTACCTGTAGAGGAAATGGCCCAACAAATGGTAGAAACTCTGTTAAACTATATTGAGCAGCCTAGCTCTGTACCACTTAGCCAGATCTTAACACCTAAAATATTTGAAAGGGCCTCTTGTGCCCTTGCTAGTACAAAATAAGTGTTTTTGAATATACATTTACTACTACAAATAAAGCCCCTAAAAAAGGAAAAGCAAAGTAACTAAAAAAGCATGTAGGTCCCTTTTTAATAGAGAGCCCACATGCTTTTTATGACTTTATAAGCTGTTAAACGCTACGTTTTATAGGTATAAGAATTCTATTACTCGCTTACTTTCACCACTTGCCCACTATCGGCCGAAGCTTGGGCAGCTACTGTTACTTTTAGAGTTTTAAAAGCATCTTCGTAAGTGGATAATATCCCAGACGTATCCCCAGTTCTAACGGCATGAATAAAAGCTTTATTTTCCAGCACGTACGGATTATCGACATCTTCCATGATGTGCTTTTCTCCATTTTTGAATAGCTCTAGGCTATCTGGGCCTAGATGTATAACTCCATTATTTGTATAGTAATTGATCCCAATCTTCGTTTGCTCATCAGGGATGATACAGGTATTGGATAGGTTTGCAATCAATCCATTGGTGAATTTTAAGCTAACAGTCCCAACATCAGGTACAGTCACTCCTTCATATTGAGTTGATACATATGTATTCGCATAGGATGCATAAACCTCCTTCACCTCTCCCATTGTATATCGAAGAAGATCAACTAAATGGGTTGTTTGTTCGATAAACTGTCCACCAGAGGTTTGTCTATTTCTCCACCATGGCACTTCGGGCATTGACCCCATCCATTCTCCAGTCGCCATTCCTAAAGTACTCTCCCTAAGTTCGTTTCTTAAAAGGTCTACTGAATTTTTATAACGGAAATGATAGCCAACAGATGTGATGATTGGTTTTTTTCTTACCTCATCCAGTATCCTAGACGGAGCCTCTTCATCTACACTTAGTGGTTTTTCTACTAAAAAGGGTATGCCCCGAGCAACTAATTCGGATTCAATGTCACCATGGGCAAAAGGTGGAACACATATATAGACGGCATCTAGCTTTTCACAATCAAGCATTTGTGTTAGGTTACCGTATGGAGTCATATCTCCGTATGAAGAAGCAAACGTCCTTGCTTTTTCCAAACTAGTTCCGCAGATTGCTTTTACCTTAACACCCTCCATCTCACTTAATATATTTGCATGTATACCACTAAACCATCCTGTACCTATAATTCCGATAGTAACCAATTTACTCCAACTCCTTATTATTGAGAACTTTTAGTTTATCCGTTACTACTATCCTTACATGATTATGTTCATCCGTAAATGATTATTTTTCTTAGCTTGAAGTGAGTCTATCCTTCAAGACCAATCATTCCGTCCTAAGGTAACATTAAAGTGATAAGACAGCTTTAAAAAGGAAAGATTATCACTGTTCTACTTGGAGAAATTGGTTATTTTAATTATTATTCTGTGTTAGGCATGGTTGTAAATTTCTTCTGTCGGCGCAAAAGCATACAAAAAACCATTCCTCATCATTGAGAAATGGTTTTTTTCTTAGAATACCTTCTTTGTGTATGATAGCAAACATGGTCATACAATAAGCAACTCACATACTTATGCTATTTAGCTTATTTCGTATTTGTAAATCCACCATCAATACGGATGACTTCCCCATTTATGTACTCTGCTTTAGAAGTTAACAAGAAGGTTACTAATTCTGCAACTTCCTCTGGAGTACCTAAACGTTTTTGTGGAATTCCACTTGTTGCATTTTCTTTCATTTTTGGATTCGCAGCATAGAATTCCTTTACCATTGGTGTTTCTGTCGGTCCTGGAGCAATCGCATTTACACGCAAACCATCTTTTGCGTATTCCGCCACCATACTTTTTGTAATTCCGACAATACCATGTTTAGTTGCAGCGTATGTTACAACAGAATCCTGACCAATCACACCAGCACTTGAAGCTGTGTTCACAATGGAACCACCACCATTTTTCACCATCACATCAGCCACATAATGAATACCATATAACGCACCCATTAAGTTAATTCCTACGATCTTATCAATTTCTTCAATTGATGTATCTAAGAAATACTTACCGCTACCTGAAATTCCTGCATTGTTAAAGAAGTAGTCAATTGTTCCAAAATGCTCAACTGTTTTATCAACATAATTTTTTACTTCTTCCTGTTTTGACACATCTGCTTTGATGAAAATAGCGTCAACACCCTGTTTTTTCACTAATTCAACCGTTTCTTGTCCACCTTTTTCGTTCACATCTACAACAGAAATATTTACGCCTTCTTCTGCTAGACGAAGTGCAGTTGATTGTCCTAATCCACTACCAGCACCTGTAATAATCGCAACTTTACCCATTGTCATCCTCCTAGTAATTTAGACTATCCCGTATTATATCTAATTTTCAGCTTCTTTCAAAATGATATGCCTACATCATTCTTTGTAGAGTGTGTACACTATTTTCAAAAAACGACTTTAGGGTTAAAAAGATAGAGTTTGATAAAATTTTTCTATTCTGATATAGAAGTGTTTTTTTCTTTATCATGTATAAATTAGCTTATTTCACTCTTCATGTATTCTTTTAATTGCGCAGAAGTTTGAGTTAATTTTTCAATTTCAAACATAAATTCAGTGACAAGTTTTGCTTCCTCTTGAGATGATTCTGTAATTTCACTAAAATCCTCTTGTAGCTTCTTTATTGAATCTTGAATGGCCCCTAGCGTTTCTTCAATTCGAATTGTTGCATTTTTTGAATCAATAGAAAGCTTTCTCACCTCATTTGCTACTACGCCAAATCCCGCTCCAGCACTGCCTACTCTCGCTGCTTCAATGGCTGCATTCAACCCCAGTAAGTTTGTTTGGTCACTTATTCCTTTTATTGTGCCTGTCACCTGTGTAATTTTTGAAGAATGTTCAACCGTAACCTTTGTGTTTTCCGATATTTGTTCTGCAGTAGCCGATAATTCCTCTGAATGAGCCGCAATGTGCTGTACTTTTGCTAATAAAGAATCAGCGACTTTATCCATTGAAAGAATAATTGACTCGAACATATCTTGTTTTTTTGTACTGATGGCAGCATTCACAGCAGCCATCATTTTTCCACTCTCATCCTTAATAGGAAAGGAAATGCTATTAAATGGGACCCCAAATTCCTCCTCTGGTACCTTAACAATAGTCGTTCCTATTTTGTTTACCATCGCATAATTAGCGTATGCCTCAGGTAATGCATCACCAGGGTTATGATTGAAGTTTAAATCAGCACTTGGTGAGTAATACAAATATTTCTCATGATCAAAAACCGTAATCATAGTTTCTTCTCTTAATATCTCTTTTATGTAAGGGATAGACATAATAAATGCATCTACTTTGTTCATTTCTTTCACTCCTATGAAATAGTCTTTTCATTATATCGGCCAGTTGTGTTTTATCTTTAGTTTTTTTATTTATTCATTATGAATGGAAAAAGGTGGTTAAATCACGTCTTGGAATTTAAAGCTTGATCTAATGAAGAAAGGGAAATAGACAGATGATCACTAATGTGTGAACCATCTTTACTATCCCCTAAAATTGGAGATTGAATTAATAGAAGTCTTCATCCTATTTCACATTCTTTAAAAATGGAAAAATAGATAAAATTGTATATATTCTTACTAATTTTTGTTAAAATGTAATAAAATTCTAATTGGACAAGGGGGCGTAATGGATGAATAATCATTTAATTGAGTTAAATGAAAAAATTGAAAATCTTAAATCCGATCTAATAAAGGTAGGACTACAAATAGGCTTAAGCCATCCAACTACAGTAGCATTAAGTCAAAAATTAGATATCGTGATCATTGAACTTCAAAAAGAACAAAACAGAACTGCCTGTACCAAAAACTTTCCTTAGTATACTAAATGCTGGCCTTTATCTTATTACTTTTATATAGTCGATTTTTAGTAAGCGCTTTAGATAAGCCCTGTTTACTTATCCTCTTCTATGTCGCTCACTACATCATCTACAGCATCAAAGGATCTTGAGTCAGGGTGACTAAGAATGTGCCCTCTTTTATGTATTCTAATCATTCGAATACATACTGCTATAAAAATACCACCTAGAGAAAGGAAGAAAAGAAAATCATTTTTTACTAAATAGGCTAACAAAGAAAGAATAGCAGAGGGTAATGCTAGGAAGAATTGTAATTGTCTCAAACTCATAAAAAGCTCCTTCTAGAATCAAATTTTATTCATCTCCTACTAGAGTCTTTAAATTTATCCTTTAAAAAATTTCTTCCAATCTGATATACCGATTGTGCCACAAACGATTACTCCTAATCCTAAAATACTGGTTAATACCCAGTTGTCCCCCCAACTAATTAACACGCTATACAAACAGACCAACATAGTAATTAACGCAGAATATTTCATTCGCCACTTTTCTACTTTAGAAGAATTCGCATTACTCAACACTGTTCACCTCTTTTAATATTCTTGAGCTTCTTACACACATTAAATTCAATTAGCAAACCAAACTACGTAATAGACTGCTAGTAACAATAAAAAGAGAACAACAATTGTTCCTACTCATTTAGTGCTAATCATTGTTTATGAATAGCTTTTTATTATGTACCATCAATTTTAACATAAATATCCAGGAAACAAGTTAGAAAGATCATTCTTAAACATGACTACTTCATGCAAGGTTCCGAATTTGAGTCAACTTCATATATCTCAGTCCAATGGTCACAAGGCTTACTACCCCAGCTCGAGGCTCTCAAAAATGGAAAGGGATTTATAAGCAGAGAACGGCCGTTGAACGAGTTAGTGCCTTTTTAAGTGCTTCTTTAAAATAAACAATGATGAAATTGAGGCATTTATATAAATTATCCTATTAACTGATTCAGAGAGGAAAAAACACTTCGGGTTTTAGGAGAAGATCGGAAAACAACATGTGCTATAAGGAATAAAAAAACGCTCCATTTCGTTGTTTCCACTCGCTTTCTGCGGAGAAAATAAACATTGTTTTTTAGGAAGAATCTCTAGAGAGGAAGCGAATCCTCCCTAGGCTACATTCCTATTTGCTTTTCATTAACAGCAATTACTTGCACCTACTAAAACTAATCCTACGCCTTCTTCACTTTCTTCTTTGTCTAAAGTTAATTCTTCTGTGCCTGTAATTTGTGAATCAATTGCAACGTTGATTCCGTTAATCATTGAAACAGTGTCAGATTCTTCTGGTGGATCTAACGAAATGGTGAATTGTGGTCCGCAACAACCTGCAACAGAAGTAAGACGTATTCCTTCTGCTCCTTTTTCACTTAGAAAATGTAGTAACAATTCTTTTGCTCCATCAGTAATATTCATTTTCATTTCCCCCTATTTTAATTTATGCTTCTGGATACATTCTTTTTAATGTTTCTTTCATTTCTGGTTTTACATTAATTTTTGGTCTTGCTGTTTTCGCCATTTCTTCTGCTTCTTCAATCGACTTAGCTTGTCCTAGAGCTAAAAGCGTCCCAATTGCAACAGTACCTGTTCGGTTGCTACCTCCCTGACAGTGAAAATATACATTTTTCCCTTCGTTATAAGCATGAACGACAGAATCAATTGCGCTCTTTACCGATACATCTTGTTGATCTGCGTTGTCTACAATTGGACTGTGCACGCGATTGTATGGTAATTCTTCATTTGTAGCCTCTGCTCTTAAATCATAAGCAACATCGACCTTTTCATTTTTCATCACATCATGAAGATCATCTGCACCACCAATATAAATACGATCCTTAATTAATTCATGATAATTTTTCGTTGTCATTTTACTTCCTCCTATCATCGTGCATATTATTTAGCGTCCTTCTACATCTAGAAAAAAACGTTAGGATGAACTCAATTCCTTCAATTGATCATATCCAATCTTTTCTTCACTATGCCAAGGAATGATGGCAGACCTCGTTGCCAGCTCTTTGTTCACTTTATGAATCCATGTTCGTTCGGAAAGAGCTCTCCCTAATAAAATTGGGTCCTTCGTGTTCGTTGCATATAAGCTCTGATTGATTATCCACCATACTGGTAGAATTCCTGCACGCTTTAAATCCTCCTGAAGTCTCGAGGCTTCAAAAACAGGCGTTGTTTCAGCTACTGTTACAATGACTACACTTGTTTCTTCTGGGTTTCTTAATCTAGGAAGTAGCTTAGCTACATTTTCAGGTACTTCTCCAGACGAACGGCTAAGCTCTTTATGGTAATGTTGTGCTGAATCTAACAAAAGCAAAGTATGTCCTGTCGGTGCTGTATCAATTACAACTATTTCCTCTTCTGACTTTGCGACAACGTCTGCAAATGCTCGGAATACAGCTATTTCCTCTGTACAAGGTGAGTTTAAATCTTCCTGTAAGTAAGCAAGACCCTCCTCATCAAGTTCTTCACTTGCCTTTGAAAGAACTTCTTCCTTATACTTTTTAACTTCCTCATGCGGTTGAATGGAACTAATAATTAGGTTTTTATGTAAATGATTATTTGTAAACATATCATTTACATGCGAAGCAGGGTCTGTTGTTGTTAAATGAACCTTATGTCCCTTTTCGACTAGCCCCACAGCAATTGCAGATGCAACAGTTGTTTTGCCTACTCCACCTTTTCCCATAGATAGAATAATTCTTTTATTTGATACTGAAAAATCATGGATCACATCATGTAACTCACTTACTGACCTATTAGAATCCAGCTCAGCATTTATTTCTACTGGAGGTAAAGACTCTCCATTAAAGAAAGAACGAAGATGATGAATTCCTGTTAACGAAAAAGAGACAAAGGGAAGTGAATAGGTAGGTACTTGTTTCAGCTCTTTAGGAATAGAGTTTACGGCATGCTGCTGACGCTGATAAAAAGCAGTCGATACTACATCATCTGAAGTAAATTCTTTTAACAAGCCGTTCATGATGAGCAGTTGATTGGTAATACCAATCCCCTTTAACTCTAATGATGCTCGATTAGCCTCTTGTAAGGATGAGACTTCAGGTCGGCTAACTAAGCAAAGAGTAGTTTTAACTGAGTCAGACAGCGCTTCTACAGTTCTTGAATACACATCTTTCTTATCATTTAGGCCTGACAATGGTCCTAAGCATGAAGCCCCATGTGTACTTTCTTCTAAAAATCCACTCCATGCTGTCGGAAGCTGCAGAAGTCTTAATGTATGCCCAGTTGGTGCAGTGTCAAAAAGAATATGATCATATTCTTTTATGATCGTTTCATCGGCTAATAAACGGGTAAACTCGTCAAAAGCCGCTATTTCTACAGTACAGGCACCAGATAACTGTTCTTCCATCGTGGCCACAACTGATTCCGGTAGTTTCCCACGATAAGGCCCAACCACTTTTTCTCGATAATTTTTAGCTGCTTCTTCTGGATCTAAATTACAAGCATATAGATTAGGAACATTCGGAATGACCTTCGGTGTATTCGTTAAGTCAATTTCTAAGACGTCTTGTAGATTAGAAGCTGGATCAGTACTAACAATCAAAACCTTTTTACCTTCATCTGCTAACGCTACTGCTGATGCACAGGCTGTTGACGTTTTTCCAACCCCACCTTTCCCTGTGAAAAATAAAAAAGGGGTATTGATACGTTCAAGTTGAAAAGGTTGAAACATCGTCTCCCTCCTTCCTTGGTTTACAGTTGCTTTAACTGGATCGATACTCTTTTCTTCGGCTTTTCGGTTAATTCAGCTTTAGCCACACCGAACCATTCTGAGAGCTCCTCATTGGTAGGATATTTCCCAGACTTTTTCAATTGGCTATCTACTATCGTGACAGGTAATGCGTCTGGTCCTTTTTCATTCAGAATTTGAGTTATCGTCTCATTTTCAGCGAATATACCAGGTTCATTTGCTAAATTATATCGTTTGATTTCGAACCCTTTTTTTTCAAGGGAGTAAACAGCTGCTGCGACACGGGTTAATTCAGGATCAACACTTGGCCCACATACACCCGTTGAGCAGCACATGGCAGGATCAAATATTTCAATTTTCATATCCTTCATTCCTTTCAGCGAGAGAAATTAATTATGAATCATGAAAAATAAAAGCCTTGAGAAGATCTCACGGCTTTCAATTTTTTATTCTCCAGTTTTTGCGAAACGTTCGATTCTTTCACCAATTTCGTCACGAACTCGACCAAAGAATGCCCATTTTTCTTCATCTGTTCCCTCAGCTTTCGCTGGGTCATCAAATCCCCAATGTACACGTTTAATATGTGGCGGCGTTACTGGGCAATTATCTGCTGCATGACCACATAATGTAACAATTAGATCAGCATTGTTTAAAATTTCTTGATCAATCACATCAGATGTTTGAGTAGAAATATCAATTCCAACTTCATTCATCGCTTTTACTGCGTTTGGATTTAATCCATGTGCTTCTAAACCAGCACTTTTTACTACCCATTCATCACCAAGATGTTTTTTAGCCCAGCCTTCAGCCATTTGGCTTCTGCAAGAGTTTCCAGTACATAAGAAATAGATTGTTTTTTTAGACATGATTTTTGCTCCTTTTTAAGTAAGATTAATGAATGATAAGTAACCAAATATATAAGCCAACAAGTGTAATAAACAGTGTCGGAATGGTTAAGATGATTCCTGTTTTAAAGTACGTACCCCATGAAATTTTCACACCTTTTAAAGAAAGGACATGTAGCCATAATAATGTAGCAAGTGAGCCAATTGGCGTTATTTTTGGTCCTAAATCAGAACCGATAACATTTGCATAAATGAGAGCTTCTCTTATAACCCCTGTCGTATTTGTGTCTGAAATGGCTAACGCATCAATCATAACAGTAGGCATATTATTCATAATAGAAGACAATATCGCTGCAATAAAACCCATTCCAACTGTTGCAGCAAACAATCCTTGATCTGCTGTAACCTGGATTAGATCTGCTAATACATCAGTCAACCCAACATTTCGCAGACTATAAACTACGACATACATTCCAATCGAGAAGAAAACAATCGCCCAAGGCGCCCCTTTTATCACAGTTTTTGTATTAACCGCAGAGCTTCTTTGTGCCATGATTAGGAAGAAAATCGCCACAATTCCTGCAATAATGGAGACAGGAATTCCAATAAATTCACTTGCAAAATACCCAATTAATAAGATACCCAAAACGACCCAAGACAAGTTAAACATTTTTTCATCACGAATAGCTTCCACAGGCTTTTTCAGTTGAGAAGCATCGTAATTTCTAGGAATACTCTTACGGAAAAAGAGTAATAAAACTAAAATACTTGCACCTAATGAGAAAAAGTTCGGAATAATCATTCGAGAAGCAAACTCCACGAATCCTATACCAAAAAAGTCAGCAGAAACAATGTTTACCAGGTTACTTACTACTAATGGAAGAGAAGTCGTATCTGCAATAAAGCCACTAGCAATAATAAATGGAAAGACCATTTTTTCACTAAAGTTTAAATTTCTAACCATCGCTAGAACAATCGGGGTAAGAATTAAAGCAGCTCCATCGTTCGCAAAGAAGGCTGCGACAATAGCTCCTAGAATACTTACATAAACGAACATTTTAATACCGTTACCTTTTGCCGCTCTAGCCATGTGTAGAGCCGACCATTCAAAGAATCCTATTTCATCTAAGATTAGAGAAATAATGATAATCGCTATGAACGCTAAGGTTGCATTCCAAACGATTGATGTTACATCAATTACATCTTTAAAATCTACAACACCCACTAATAAAGCTAATACGGCACCACCACATGCAGACCACCCAATTGATAGTCCTTTCGGCTGCCATATGACTAGAGTAAGTGTGAGTAAAAAGATGACTGACGCTAAAACTACTGATGTCATTTGTTATATCCCCCATTTTTATTCACACGAAATTCGTAATCCTTGTACTTCTAATTCTTTTATTCGATAATCTTGATTAGGAAGCTGTTCAAGTATGTTTTGAACGAATGAATAATACTCACTATTTTTATTTAACGAGTAAATAATCCACTGTCCCCTTCTTGCTTCTTTTACAATTCCTGCATCCTTTAGTTTACGAAGATGTTGACTAATAGCAGGTTGACTCGCTTTAAAAATTTCAACAAACTCACACACGCAACAATCGTTAGAATCTAACATTTTAACCATTGTTAACCGCGTTTTATCACCTAATAGCTTTAAGATTGTCGCAGCTTTCTCAATTTCAATTGTCGTTCCTAACACATAAACCACCTCCTGTTGCATCCGTATATTACTATATAACAATTCACTTATATGTTCAACAAGAAAAGTCAAAAGTAGTATTAGTTTCATCTTTTACTTTTATACAAGAAACAAGACAAATCGTTTGGTTCTTAAGACAATTCATTTAAAAAAGCTTAGTAATTCTAAACTTCATAATTGCTTATTTAAAAAAACACAGACCTACACAATGTTAGATACCTTTTACATTTTTTACTGCGAATATTATTTTTAAGGATGAGCCTAATAATGTTTATGAAAATGCAGAAATTGACACGGAAATCTTTCAGACACATCCTGACTCTACTACAGAGAAATATTTAGATGATAAATACATTGAAGTAAGATACCTTAATAGGCTGATTAACTCATATTTTTAATTGAAGCAGTCCTTCTATTAGCTTCATCTAGATCTAGCTAAAATATGATTTTAAGTTTCCTTCATTCATTTCTTTACCTACGCAGACTATTAGTATTGAATTTTCTGTAGGATTTCTTTCCATTTCCATCTCGTAATTGTGATGTTCTACCACGAATCTTCAATAGAATTACCTAACAAGTATTTTACGCCTTTCCATGGAAAAAAGAATCATGACCATAGCTAAAATCGCACATATCTGATACATAGTTGAGTATGAGAATATGTCAGCTATTGGTCCCATTACAATGCCACCAAGTGACACACCTAAATCCGCCATTGCGATAAAAAGTCCGAGAAGCACATTGCGATTTAATGGAGGAAGGACAAAACTTAAATAGGTTGTTAATGTTGGATAGAGAATCGCCTGAGCTACTCCCAATAAAACAGCACCAACATAGAAAAACACTACTCCCCCAATTATCGAATAGCTTACACATTGTGCACCCAATGCTAAAAGTAGCATCGTTCCCATCATAAATTTAGAATGCCATTTTCCATCAGAAGGGATTCTTTTTCTAAGAGTAAATCGAGAAATGACAACAGTTACAGCCATAAGCATCAGATAAATTCCTGCGTTTCCGTTTTCCATCTGTACGGCATAAAGAGGAATGAAGACCGTTATTGCTCCGAATACTATCGAACCAACTAACATTAATACACTACATGTAAATAAATGTGGATTTTTGACTAACTGACCAAATGAATGAAACATATTTACATGTTGATCAGTATCTTCTGCAGAAGGCTGTGTTTGAGGTTTATCCATTTTAGCAGTATAGCCAACCACTCCCGTTACTAAAGCAATGGCTATCATTCCGAATGCAAAGGAGCTCATTCCCCCTTGCCACATACCTAATGCTACTAAAGGTCCGATAATACCTGGAATATACGAAAATAAGGAATAAAGTGAAATTCCCTGAGATCGATCCTTCTCTGGCAGTGCATCAATAATACCTATCTGTAAAGCCATTGAAAAGAATGCTGTTGATACCCCTTGTAACATACGAGCAACTAAGTAGCCTCCAAGTCCGGTTACCGTATATAAAAGTAATGCAAAACCATTCATAATAAGAATAATGCGCAACACTTTTATCGGTCCGTGCTTTTGAATAATCTGGCCGGCCCAAGGTCTAAAAAACATGGTTGTAAATAAATAGGCCCCCATTATCAAACCTATTGTTGTATTATTGGCTCCCAACGCACCCCCTTGCAATGGGATAATAACATTTAGTATGGCGTTTGCACTAAAATAAAGAAGCACTAATAAATACAAACGCAGGAAAGGCAAGGACATTGCTCCATTCACAGTTTCTTCCTCCATCTATAAAAATTCTTTTCCTTTCATCATCGGGTTAAAAAGTAATTAGCGATTGTAATAACTTTCTTGCATAAACAGACTGAACATCCTTTAAATGTTCTACATTAACAATCTCTTCAATTTGTCCATCTCTAAAAATCATCATTCTGTCGCAAATATAGGCCGCAGCCTGTATATCATGCGTGATAAAAACGTAACTCATGTTATATATTTTCTTTAAATCTTTAAGTAAATCAAGAACCTGCATTTGAACGGATACATCTAATGAACTGATTGCTTCATCTAATACGATACATTCTGGTTCAGTTGAAACCGCTCTGGCAATACACACTCTTTGGATCTCTCCCCCCGATAACTCATGAGGATATTTGTTCCGATAAGATTCAGATAAACCAACTTGATTTAACAGTTTGACAACTTTGCCTTTATTTTCTCTACTACTCTTGTTCTGAAGTTTCAATGGTTCTAAGATTGCCTCTTCCATAGTATAAAAGGGATTAATGGAAGATTTATAGTCTTGAAAAACAGCGCTAATTCTACCTAATCTTACTTTTCTCCCTTCTACATTTTTCCCATCAAACAAAACCCTTCCAAAATCCGGCTTTTCAATTCCCACTAACAAACGTCCTAACGTCGATTTTCCACTTCCACTTTCTCCGATAATACCAAGACATTCTCCACTCTTACATTCAAAACTAATATTTTTCAAAACGTTCTGTCTCTCTGAAGAAAACAAGCCACCTTTTTTATAGGTTTTCCCAACATTATCGACTGTCAGCAACTAATAGTCCCTCCCCCATAACTTTTTTAAAATGTTCACTCAACGCCAATCTAGTGGATACTAAATACTTTGTATAATCGTGTTGAGGCTTATTGAAAATGGCTTCCGTTTGCCCTCGTTCTACAATTCTCCCATCCCTCATAACCATAACTTCATCTGCAATTTTTCTTACAACACCTAAATCGTGGGAAACAAAGATCATGGAACATCCCATTCTTTCTCTCAATTTAATAAATTGATCAACTACTTCATATTGAGAAATGGTATCAAGTGCTGTAGTGGGTTCATCAGCAATAATAATATCCGGCTCTAACACAATGGCCAATGCTATCATAACTCGTTGCAACATTCCCCCAGATAACTGATGAGGATATTTGTTCATAATATCTGTCGGATTCTTCAACATGACGCTTTCCATGGCTCTTGTCATTCTTAGCTCTATTTCGCTTTTACTCCATTTGAAGTGTTCTGCAAGTGTTTCTCTCAAATGAACACCAACCACATAAGAAGGATCGAAGGCACTCATCCCATTTTGTAAAATCATACAGAGATTTTTTCCTCTCTTCTTTCTCATCTCTTTTGTAGATAATTGGCTAATGTTCTCCCCTTTAAATAAGATATTTCCTGATTGATGAAGGGTCGACCTGTTTAGCCTCATGATCGCTCTGCAAGTAACAGACTTACCACTTCCACTTTCCCCCACAACTGCAAGGCAGCTCCCGTATTTTAATTCAAATGAACTATCCTGAATAATTTCTTTTCCAGAATGGCTATCCCACACCTTTAAATTACTAACTTCTAATAGATTTTCCATCTAATTGGCCACCTCTTTTTCTCGAACCTTCATTTTCGAAAGTGGAATAGTATCTTTCATTTTATTTTTTGAATTTGCTAATTTAGGATCTATGGTAACTTGAAGCGAATCTGATAAAAAATTGAATGCTGATACTACTATAATGATGGCTAAACCGGGAGCTAGCATTAACTCAGGTCTTGTAAACATAACTTCTCTTGCTTCATTTAACATCATTCCCCATTCAGCATTTGGTGCCTGAATTCCTAAGCCTAAAAATGAAAATCCTGAAATTTGTAAAATCATCGATCCAATAGAACCACTAGAAATAACGGCAATATCAGAAAAGGTAACGGGAACAATGTGCTTAAAGATTATTTTCATATCGCTCACACCACATGCTTTGGAGAACTTCACATAATTTAATTCAGTATACTGCATGACAGAAGTTCTAATAATACGAGCGAACCACGCCCATTTAATTAAAGCAAAGGCAATCAGAATGTTCTCAAGACCCACACCTAGAACCCCAATAATCGCTAGTGCCATCACATATCCAGGAAAAGATAACATGGTGTCACACATTCTCATAATGACTGCATCAACTACCCCTCTATAATAACCAGCCAGAAAACCTAAGATAGCGCCAATTAAAACAGATACTAGCAAAACAACTAACACCCATAATACACTCGGTTGAATTCCATAGATGATTCTAGAGAAAATACATCTCCCTAGGTGATCGTTACCTAATAAATATTCCCACGAAGGTGAAGCATATCGAAGACTCATATTCACTTCATTAGGGTCAGAAGGCGCTAGTAAAGGAGCGAAAATCCCCACAATAACGGTGACGACAATAATCAATAAAGAAATCATTCCTATCTTATCTTTCCTTAAGTTTTTTACTATTCTCATTTAAAGATCATTCCTTAACTTAGGATTCATCGCAGCATTGATTATATCGGAGATTGTATTAAACAAAACAAAAGCTGTTGCAAGTATTAGAACGTAAGCCTGAATAATTGGAAAGTCTCTGCTTAAAATGCTATTAACACTTAGAGTACCTAGTCCCGGCCATGCGAAAACGTTCTCTATCACTACTGTACTTCCCAAAATAATGGGGATCGACATACCGAATATAGTAACGGCGACCTGCAGTGAATTTCTTAGAATATGCTTCGTGATTTTCACTTCAGATAACCCAGATGCCCTTCCATATAAAACATAATCCTCATGTAAATTGTTTAACATCGATGTTCTTACATTTCGAAAATATATACCGGCATAACTAATGGTGATGACAATAACTGGTAAGATATAACTTTTATACGATTCCATTCCACTTGTTGGTAATAAATCTAATTTAACTGATATGTACCAAATCAACATAGATGCCAACCAGTATGAAGGCATCGCGGTTAAGAAAAAGGAAAATCCTCTTACCGATTTATCAATCATCTTCCCTTCATTTAACGCACAAATGACACCCAATAGTATTGACACGAAGATAATAGAAACTGATGAAACTAACGTTAACTTGAACGTATTCAAAAATGCAGGACCTAATAATGACCATACTGGTTTTCCATTAATATATGATTCTCCAAAATCCAATTGTAAGGTAGCAAAAAGCCAGTCGAAATATTGTAAAATAAATGGTTTATTCATCCCAAGCTCTTCTTTCGTTTCTTCTAGTAAATCTTCTGTTATTTCTGGGACACCTTGAGCTTGTAAGACCACTTCTGCTGGGTCCAAAGGTGAGAGATTAATCAAAATAAATGTCAAAAAAGAGATGGTTAACAGTAAAGGAACTGCAATTAGTATTCTCCTAACAATATAACTTCCCATATATAGTCTCCTTCTATTTTAGATATCTTCAAAAATAGAAAGGGGAAGAATTTCCCCTTTCTATTTTATTTTCATTTGAAATTCATTAACTCAAATGGCAGCTCAAATTGAGTTTGCTTGAATGAGATATCGTTTACGTTTTTTGGAGCTACAACAGTAACACTTCCATTTGTAATAGGAATAAAAACTGCTTCATCATGTACAATTGTCAAAATATCAGCGTATAATTTTTTTCTTGTCTGCTCATCTGTAGAAACCATAACTTGCTCAATTTTATTGTATAGTTCATCTGCCTTATCAATGCCTTTTGTCGTGTGTAAATACGACGCCTCAGATGTAAAAGCAGCAATTGTACTTTGTGGATCATATGCTAGACCCCACGTTTGATTGAATAATAAATCATAGTCACCTGTTGATCTTCTATTAGCGATCGAAGTTGACTCTTCACCAATAATCTCTAGTTGAACACCAATTTCTGTTAATGATGCTTGGATAAATTCTGCCTGTGTTTTCTGAGAAGCAGAATTGCTATCATAATAGAGCTTCATGGCTAATTCCTTTCCATCCTTCGTTCTAACATCTTCACCATTTTCTATTTTCCATCCATTTTGTTCTAAAATCTCCTTCGCTTTTTCTACATCGTAGTCTCGCTTCTTTAAATCAACATCTGCATAATTCACATTAGGAGAAAAAAGTGTGTTGGCCACAGTTTCTGTATCATTAAAAATATCTTTACTAATCGTCTTTCTATCAATTGAGTACCAAACGGCTTCACGAACAGCTGTTTCACTTATAGGATTATCAGCTCTACTACTATTTGCTACAATCAATTTGGTATTCATTGGTTCACTTCTAACAATCTGATAATCTCCGGAATCTTCCAGTTGATTCATAGCTTCAACATTGAGACTATCTGCGCCTCGATCGTCTGTAAATACAAAATTCACTTCTGATTTTTGTAGAGCTAACAATGTGGTTTCTCCAGCAGGAAGTACTTTTGATGTAATTTTCTTAATTGTTGGCGCTCCATTCCAATAGTCTTCATTTGCTGTAAAAGTCGCAAACTCATCAATTTTATGTTCAGAGAGCTTGTACGGACCCGTACCATTAAAACCATTTACGCCATCTTTAGTCTCACCGTTTTTAAAGTCTTTAGGGGATATGAATACATACGGTCTTGTCATAGACAATTCAACCAAAGTTGGGTAGTATGCATCAGATAACACTATTTCAACTGTGTGTTCATCAATTACATTCACACTTTTAATTTTTGAAGATAACTTAATCCATGAGTGCTTTTCTGCATTATTCTGTACAGCTTCAATATTTTTCTTCACTGCCTCAGCATTAAACGGCTCACCATCATGAAATTTCACATCCTTTCTTAACAAGAACGTATAAACTTTTCCATCTTCTGAAACTTCCCACGTCTCAGCTAGTAAAGGCTTAATTCCATCTTCAGTGTTTTCAACTAATGACTCGTAAATCATTCCTTGAGCTGGCATAGAACCTGTGTAAAGATGAGGATTTAGATCATTGATGTCTTTAGCAGATGCGTAAATTAATTCACTCTCACTATTAGCAGCTGTATGATCCTCCTTTTTCTCACTAGAAGAATTTTCTGCAGAGCAGGCAACTAGCATAGATATAATCAATACTATTAGACCGAGTAACTTACTTTTTTTCACTTTACTTCTCTCCTTTTCCTCTTCCTTTTTTATGTATTTATCAGGTCAAATGCTTAAAATAAGCATTTCTACCTTAATAAAACGTAATCATTCCTATTTATAAAATATAGTAAATGTCTCTAGATCATTATTTCATATCTTTGTCCAACATTTTTCGTAATTCTCTTCACTCAAGGTCTCTTGTAATATTCTCCTGAATTTTGGTTAATAGAAAGTACATATGAGTACTTCCTCACAACAACCATATATATGAAGTAGTCTTTCAATACTAGTTACCGCAAAGTATTCTACCAAACAAATCGGAATCGTTACTATTTAATTCTCATGTTTGAAGTATACCATGGAATTATATGGTGTCAATTCTTGTAATTAATAAAAATTCTATTATATGGAAATGAAGTCACTAATTGAACCTTTAACAGTCCTTATAACCATTTTGGATATGAACATAGGAGTTATCAGGTAAACATTTACTTTATTATGTTGAACAAACAAAGTATACTAAAAATAGTAATAATAGGATTTTAACTTTCTTAAATTCTACTAATCCTGACTCGACCTTTAAAAGGAGATTAATATAGGAAATGATTAATCAACATGTATCTAAAATGGTATATTTACTCCCCTATTGTTTTTTAACTCTAGTAGTTTCTTCTTTACTCTTTTCACTTGTACTAAGTATTCCCAATGGAGAGTACCTTTATTTCTTACTATTATCTAGTATGACTGTTATTCCTTTTTATTGGTTGTTATTTATTCACTCTTTACCATACCTCTTCAATTTTATCTAAATAGGAACCCAAAGAAATTTGCCTTTCGTTATCTTGTATTTTATACTCTTTGTTCGTTCTTAGCTGTATGTGCCGCATGTATAGTTGTTTTCAATGGAACTTTATTAGGTATACTTAAAATGGAAGGGTATTATAAGGCTAGTTTTTTTTCAGCTATTCTCTTTTGGTTTTGCGACTCAATCTTTTTGCAAAGTAAAAAGATAAGCTAAATAAATGGGCTAAGCAAGAGATTTTTAAATCTTTAACAATACGAAGAATATAAAGATTTAGTTTTTAGTAGACATCCCTTTACTTTGGGGCTTTTCTGACGACATGCTCATTACATATGAGTAGACTGTTATTAGAACGACTGTTTTGTTTTATAGATAGCATTTTATAGGTAAATAAGCTCTCAATGAAATTCAATAGAGGAATAATATAGAAAATCATTCTATAATAATAGGTACTTCTATAAATTACTATTAACGAATAACTTTAAAGTCAACGAGAGGAAGATCAAAGAAAGACCTTCCTCTAAATTTTTTAATCAATTTTATTTTCTTATAGAATACTATTACTAAACTTAAGCGGTTTAGAGCTATTGTAGTATCTAGGTCCTTTTCTTTTTTCTTAAATATCGTTGCAATTTAATATATAAAATTTAGAATAGGTTATTTTAGACATGAAGTACTCAGGTAATAAAGAAAGAACCTTTACAAGGGTAAAAATTCGGCACTTATGATTCTAATATAATACCAACAAGCTATGCAACAATCTTTCTTGAAGACCCACCAACAAGGGAATACTCTCAAGTAATATGGTCTTGAACGCAAATTGTTGGGCACATGTTCGTCGTTATTGGCTGAAAGCTGATAGCAAAAATGGTAGAATCGGTGTGAAGTATTGTGATGATTTATATCGGCTAGAAAGGCAATTTAAGGTTTATCACCTAGCAAACGAAGAAAAACGTAAGAAGTACTCTAAGCCAATCGTGGACAGATTCCTTCATTGGGTAGAAACATCACCATTTTAGGGAAAAATGCGTTAGCAAAAGCAGCTGATTACACATTGAACAAGGCAAATGGACTCAAAGTATTCCTGATTGATGGGCGAATTGAAATAGTTAATAATCCGGCTGAGAACGCCATCCATCCTAACGTTATTTGAAATAAAAAATTGGCTTTTAGTGTAAGTGAAGCTGGAGCAAAAGCGAATGCCGTCTGTTTGATTTGAGTATCGCTGAAACGATCAAAAGTAACGGCGTTGATTTCTATGAATATATAAAGAAACTTTTTACTGATCTACCAAAATCTCAGTAACCAACAAAAACCTGAAACCTTAGATCAATACATGCCTTGGTCAAAAATGATCCAGACAGAATGTAGCAAATAAATGTAATAGCCGTAATTCAATTGAAAAAATTAGAATTTACGGCTATTTGTGATGCGTACCGAGAAGGTGCACTTTTTTAAAAATTCGGGCTTACAAACTAAATCGTTCTATTAGAATTTCTTATAATAATGATTCTGCACCATCTATATATATTTCTGTACCGGTTATATGATGAGATTGGTCAGATAATAGGAATTGTACTAAGCTTGCAACTTCTTCCGCTTTCCCAGATCTATGCCCCAAGGGATGATTTCCCTGAGGATATACAATTGGGATTTTAATTTTATCTAATTTTGTTTTTTCTACAAATGTATTTTGACTAATATTCGTTTCTATGCCACCAGGACATATAATGTTTACACGTATATTGTATTGAGCAAGCTCCAATGCTGCCATTTTTCCAAAGGCTACTTGTGCTGCTTTCGAAGAACTATAGGCCGACATTCCGAAGCCTGTAAATTTTCGATTGCCATTGATGGAACTGGTGATAACAATACTCCCACCCCTCTTTTTTAAATGTGGAATGGTGTATTTAACAGTTAAAAAAGTACTTTTTAAATTTGTTGAGAGTGTTTGATCCCAATCCTCAGGAGACAAATCTTCTATAGGAGACACAGTGCCATTAATCCCGGCATTAGCAAATACATAATCTATTCGGTTCCATTCTTCAAATATTTCTTTAACACTTTGCTCCACCCTTTTCGGATCAGATACATCTGTATCTGTAAAAATGGCTTCTCCTCCAGAATCTAATATTTCTTTTTTGACATTCTCTAGCCGATCATCCTTTAAGTCAACTAAGCCAATTTTCACTCCTGCTTTAGAAAGACCAAGTGCAGTTGCGCGTCCAATTCCCGAACCAGCTCCTGTAACCAATGCTACCTTGTTATTATGAGTCATCTTGAAATCTCCTTTATTTTATATATAGTTTGTCCTTAGCGAAAAACTTTATGTGAAAAAGATTCCTTAGTGTTTAATAGATGTCCTACTTAGGTTAATAGCACACCTAAAACCTACATTTCCGACTGAGCTATCTTAATTGTTTTCGATTGAATTTACTTAACTTTTTTTACAATCACAAGCCAAAAACATTGATATACCAATACTTAATTAACTCAGTTATAGTCCATTTAATTCTATAATTTCCCACGCAATTTTGACGGAGGCTGCTGGAAAACTGACGTTTTCAGTTTCATTTGGAGATTTACCCGTTAACAATATGAAAAAAACCTGCATTATCCAAATTTGGATAAATACAGGCATTTATTAAACAATAATTACGATATTTATTCGTTTAGAAGTTTGATAATTCGTTTGAGATTCACTACAAAACACTCCATGGTATGTAATAACCCCATGTCGAATGAATTCGCTTTGAATTGTAAAAGAACTCAATGTATTCAACTAGTGATTTTTTTGCTTCTTCTCTTATTTTACACTTTGTTAGTTCCATATTAATTATTGGGCCGTCTTTTTGTGAAAATTAAGAAAAAATATAAGGATCTTCAGGTGTATTTATCCTCTTCACACTATCTATATGAATAACAGGAATAAACTGCTGATTGTCTTCCTTCATCTTCAAGGTTCCCTTAATGTGTACCCACATATTTTTCATTAATACAAACTCATTGCTATTTGCGAGTACAAATCCACTTGCATTTGCATCAGCAACACAGTGGGTCACTTGAAATCTAGTAAGTACTTTTTGGTTTGTTGCCATTTGTGTATCTTCTGCAATAAACCCTTCCATCTCAATCGTTTTCCCTTCAAACACTTCAGGGTATTTCGAAAGAACACTCATGTTATCAGCAAAACTTGTATGATCAAATAAAATAACCTTCTGACTCATAAGATGATTTACGGCAGCATTCGTTATTTCAAATTCCCCTACATGCTTGTGATCTAAATTTGAGTATTGAATACCCCGCTTCAACGCTTCATCAGCCCCAAAGGTTTTATAAGGCATCATAAATCCTGTTAAAAGTGGAATGGAAATAATTCCAATAGACACTACCACGCTAAGTGAATTCGCCTCTTCCTCGTGATTACATCCAAAAGGACCACAAAGGCTATGATCAACCTCAGCATCAAGTGGTTTAAAAATTCGGGGGACTTGAAAGAAAAAAAGAATAAAAAAAAGAACTGAAGCCAACTGACTAAACGAAAGATAATCAGGATGGATAAATTGTGTAATCTCACCCGATTGATGCAAAAAGAAAATAAAACTGGCAAATAGCAACAATATGATCGCCTTTATTGCTTGTCTCTTTTGTAGGATCAAAAAATAGTTCCTCCTTTATATCAATGGGTGAATTAGTAATAAAACAGCAAGCACAGTACCCGTTATAAGAATCGTTAATATTATGACAAAACGAAGTTTAAAAACAGACATTAACATCATCGTATTCTTTAAATCTAGCATCGGACCATAAATTAAAAAGCCGAGCAAGGAAGTTTTTGAAAAAAGGTGCTCAAACGATGCTGCAATAAATGCATCCGCTTCTGAACATAGAGATAATAGATAAGCAAGTCCCATCATGACGATAGTTGATCCTATTAAACCATCTCCTAGATCTAAAATAGAACGTGTAGAGATAAACGTCTGAACAAAAGCCGCCAAAAATGCTCCAATAATTAAAAACTTTCCCATGTCGAAAAATTCATCAATACCATGTTCAACCATAGACCGTAATCTAATTACTAGTGGTTGCTTCACATGTATTTGAGCTTCAGTATGAAATGAATCTTTAGATAATTTCAATTGATTCTTCTTAAATAGTACGCTAATAAAAGCTGTTATCACGATAGCAATGACTAATCCTATTCCCATCCGTAACAAAGCCATTTTTAGATCTTCACCAAAAGCCATGTACGTAGAAAAAATAACAATTGGATTGATTAATGGTCCTGTTAGCAAAAAACCAACACCTGCAAAAAGCGGCATTCCTTTTCCGACCAACCGTCGAACAATTGGAACGATACCACATTCACATGCCGGAAATAATGCACCTATCAGACAACTCATGATAATTGCTAAAAACTTGTTACGAGGAATGAGTCTACTAATTTGTTCCTCTGATACAAATATTTGAATCATTCCAGCAATCATAACTCCAAGTAAAACAAAGGGTAACGCTTCTAGTAAAATACTAATAAAAATCACATTGAAGGTTAATAGGGAATCTGAAAAGAAAGATTCACTTAGCTTTATCTCCTTATGAAAGGAAAAGAGCAAAAAACAAGCGCCAAGAAAGACAAAGCCTATTAATTCACTATTGGCTTTTGTTCTCATTTTATTAATCCTCTACCTACTATCACCACAACTACCTCCCACATTTCAATATCTAATCTCTGTGATTACTGTTGAGATGAAGAGGAAGCCAACTATTGCATGTCAGCTCCATTCTTCTTATAAAGTTAAACACTCTTCATTTTTGGCACTTAACTTATCGCTCTTTTATATGATTTGCAGAAAAAATTAAGTCAGCCTGTACACATTATTTTTCAGCATTCACTGGTATTTCAAAATTTTTTTCCCATTCTTCTTTGATTTCTTTTGTATTAAGATTGACTCCAATCACGACTATATAACATTGACCATTGTATGTTGAAGGTTCCCAATTCACTCGATTCATTACACATTGCATCAAATATATACCTTCTTTAACAGAAAGGTATCCCTTTGCCCGCAGTAAATGAGGTTTCCATCTTTTTATAAATTTCTCGATTTGCTTTGTAGTTGTTTGTGTTGTAAGCGGAAGAGAAATGCTTTTAATTCGGGAGAAGGAGTGGCTTGTGTTCTTTTTATAGTTTATCTCTTCTTTTCTTGTTAATGCCTCTCTCTTACCTCCCCACCTTTTACGAAAGAATATATCGTTTACATCTACTCTACTAAAAGTTGTATAAATCCTAGGTGATGTTGCATTTTCTTTTCTTACAAGCTTTTCGACCTTTTTCTTTTTATCCTCCGAAACTAAATCGGCTTTATTAATAATGAGATAATCAGCCACATTTATTTGCTTTTTTGTTGTTCTGACAAGTTCACGGTCTGACTCAAACACACTATGATAAGCAAGCACATTTTCCGCATCTACAATGGTTATAACTTTTTCCAAATAAAGAAGAGGGAGAAGATCGGGCTCAGTTAAAGAATCCACAACCTCTTCTGGATCCGCCACCCCTGTTAACTCAATAAAGATAACTTCTGGCTTACGGCTAAGAAGTGCCTTTAGATAATCTGTTACCTCATCCTTTTTATTACAGCACATACACCCATCTAGTAATTTTTCTAGGTGACTATTCTTTAACATTGTTGATATACTTTCTCCATCTGTATCAGTCTTTCCAATTTCATTCATTAACACTGCTGGGTTAATATTCTTTTCACTGCATGTATGTAGTAATTGCTTTAACAGAGTTGTTTTTCCACTCCCTAGAAAACCACTTAAGATATAGACTGGTATTTTTTCCATCACTTTCCCTCCTATCAAACGGCCACTCTACATATATACCATCACAAATCGAAATTATTCCTATTAGAATGAGTTACTTTCTACTTGTTATAAAAAAGCGACTACACATAACCATCAAAAATAATGGAAATTCATAATTACTAAAAACAACAACCATTCAAATAATATGAAAATCGTAATTATTCCTATTTACAATTATTTAATTACTTGTTATAATTTCTACCGATGAAACATGTATGTAAACAAATAACTAATTGCTAGGAGTTTTATTAACTATGAAAACTAAATCTTTAGTAACCTCAATACTGACTATAAGTCTTTTACTATCAGCATGCGGAAAGCAAGAAAATCAATCAACAAGTACGGTAGAAAGCAACAATGAGAGTACTAGGAAAATAGAGGTTTACACAACCATTTTCCCATTAGAGGATTTCACGAGAAAAATCGGTGGCGACGAGATAAATGTCACTAGCGTTTACCCTCCAAATGTTGATGCTCATACATATGAACCAACAGTTAAAACAATGAAAAATATTGCAGACTCAGATCTTTTTATCTTTACTGGCGCCGGCATAGAAGGGTTTGCCGAAAAAGCAGAAGAAACGTTAGAGAAAGAAGACGTGAATATATTAAGAGCAGCAGAAGGTATTGAACTCCTCGAACACTCTGACGGAGAAGATCATGCTTCACATGAGGATGAACATGCAGACGAAGATGACCATGCTTCTCATGAAGATGAACATGCAGATGAAGAGGACCATGCTTCTCATAAAGATGAACATACAGATGAAGAGGACCATGCTTCTCATGAAGATGAACATACAGATGAAGAGGCGCACCATCATGATCATGGAGATCAAGATCCACATGTATGGCTTGACCCAATCCGCTCGATCGAACTAGCTGAAAACATTAAAGATGCACTAATAGAAATAAAACCTGAATCAAAGGATACATTTGAGGAAAATTTCACAAAATTAAAAGCAGATTTAACCAATTTAGATCAATCTTTCCAAGAAACAATTAATAAATCAAAAACAAAACACATCTTAGTTTCTCATGCTGCATACGGATATTGGCAGGATCGATATGGTCTTGAACAAATTGCAATAGCAGGTCTTTCTCCTTCTCAGGAGCCTAGTCAACAACAACTTACAGAAATTATTAAAGAATCCAAAGAACATCATTTACACTATGTCTTATTTGAACAAAACGTACAATCTAACGTAGCTAAAGTAATCCAAGAAGAAATAGGTGCCGAGTCACTTACTCTTCATAATCTTGAATCCGTTACAGAAGAAGATATAGAAAATAATGAAGACTATTTCAGTATTATGGAGAGAAATATTGAGACACTTCAGACTGTTTTAAATGAATAAAAAATGATTTATGTAAAGGAGGTATGTGTGAACGTACTTCCTTTATTTAATTAAAGGAAACATGATTTATCTTTTTACTAGTTAACTAAAGGAAATGAGAAGAAATCTTATCTTTTTATCAAACTTTCTTTCAATCTATAGTATGAAAGATAGCACAACAAAAATTCAGAACTTTCAAAAATAACGAGAGATTAACTCACAATGTTGTTGTGAGAAGAATTATTATTTTTTATTATTACTATGTGAATTAAATTCATAAATGCTTTTTTAAAAAAAAGCTCGAATTTCTAAATCTTAAGCAAGTTGTTGCTGATTTGACATGGCATTAATACAATCCAAAAAGCCACAATACATAAGGACACGATGTCGTTCCTTTTTTGCGTCTTGAGCCTCTAAGGGTTCAATTTATTAAATTAATAGTAATAAAAAACATTACCTTTTATTATTTTTTTCGTATAACCTTAATAATTGGATTAAGGGTCTCTACTAGAAACCGTAAATTTCTAGCTACGAAAAAATATGCTTTCTTGGCATATTTTTTCGTAGCTTTTTTATGTCATTTAATAGCGAACCAAAAATATAAATAAGAGGTACTGATTATACTGAATGAACTTAATAAATAATGAATTACCTAGTCCTTCCCCTCATATATTTCTCAATTTTTAAGAGTGTATTTGGGTGGAAAGGTCATTGATCTGTTCTAATATAGATGAGAACTGGAGGATAATATAGATGAATATGTTAATTAAAAATGCTGAGATAGTAACAATGAATAAAAAAGAAGAAATTTTGACGGCGGATCTCCATATTATTAACGATACAATTGCTTGTATTGGAGCAAATTTAGATGTTCCTCAAGCAGATAAAATAATTGATGCCACTGGCAAGACAATTATTCCAGGTTTCGTCCAAACTCATATCCATTTATGCCAAACCGTTTTCCGTGGTCAAGGCGACGACCTTGAGTTAATGGACTGGTTAAGAAATAAAATTTGGCCGTTAGAAGCTTCCCACGACGAAGAATCAATATATTATTCTGCTATGTTAGGAATTGGAGAGCTTATCCAAAGTGGCACAACAACGATAGTCGATATGGAAACAGTAAATCATACAGAATATGCTTTTAAAGCCATCGCTGAAAGTGGAATTAGAGCCTTATCAGGCAAAGTTATGATGGATAAGGGTGAAGAGGTACCTCTTGCATTACAAGAAAATACCAACCAATCAATTAGAGAAAGTGTCGATTTATTAGAAAAATGGCATAACTATGATAATGGTCGGGTCAAGTATGCTTTTTCTCCAAGATTTGTAGTATCGTGTACAGAACAACTCCTTCGAGAAGTACAAACTCTCTCAGAATATTATAACGTAATGGTTCATACACACGCTTCTGAAAACTTAGGAGAAATTGAGATTGTTCAAAGGGAAACAGGTATGAGAAACATTGTTTATTTAGACCATTTAGGTCTCGCAACTAACAGACTTATACTCGCCCATTGTATTTGGTTGGATGATGAAGAGAAGAGAATTATTCGTGACCGAGGTGTTCATGTTAGCCATTGCCCAGGCTCAAACCTTAAATTAGCTTCAGGAATAGCAGAAACTCCTTATATGCTAAGCGAAAACATTTCACTAAGTTTAGGTGCTGATGGGTCCCCATGTAATAATAATCTTGACATGTTTAACGAGATGAGATTAGCAGCACTCATTCAAAAACCTACACATGGTCCTACCGCGATGGATGCACATACTGTTTTTAAAATGGCAACTATTGGTGGAGCAAAGGCAGTCGGAATGGAAAGTGAAATCGGCAGCATAGAGGTTGGTAAAAAAGCAGACTTAGCAATATTAAACTTGAATGATTTTCACACCTTCCCTTCTTATGGAGTAGATCCAATATCAAGAATTGTATACTCCGCTACCCGTGCAGATGTAGAAACGACCATTATCAATGGCAAGATTGTCATGGAAGATGGTCTCTTAAAAACTGTGAATAAAAAACTCGTGCTACACGAAGCAAACACTTCAATTAAAAGATTATTGGATAGGGCTTTAATAAAATAAAATGATAAATACCAAGAAATACAAGTATTTATTATCTCCTTTATAAGCTTGAGAGCTAGCCTCCCGAACGAAACTGTGCGTATAACATTTTTTACAATAAAATACGCCTTAATCCAAAGGTAACCATGGACTAAGGCGTACAATCTTTCAGCTAATTGAACTTAAATATAAATCTTAGGAAACTACTTCTTTTGAGTACCCTTGAACATCCATTAAATATAACGTAGAAATTCCTTTCCTATTATCCCAAATTCGAAAAACCATTTTTCACCTACTCAATTCAAAGACTCACCTTCTTTATTTTCCTACAGCTGCTTTGATACTTACGATTGTTGATTTTTTCCGTACACTCTTTATTGCTATCTTTGAAAAGATAATTCCTATTATGACTAGTACCAAGTACCCTACTCCCATCGCCATTCCACCAATAATGTTGCCTAAAATCAATCCTAAAGCACCAATCATTTTCCCAACTTGAAACACTAATGAGTTCATGGCCATATAAGCCCCTCTCTTACCGTCATCCACAATATCCGCTAAAAGTGATTGTCGTGTTGGTACATAAAGCAATTCACCAATAGTTAAGACAACAGTGGATATAAAAAGGGTGAGGATATCATTACTAAAGGCTAAGAAGAAGAACCCAAGCCCAAAAAGTATAAATCCAGTATACATAATCGGCTCATCTTTTTTACCACTAATCCATTTCGCTATTACACCTGTAAATAGAACAATCATCAATGTATTGACCACTGTCAATAAACTCAACAATTTGATACCGTCAATATCGAGTGACATAATGTTAAATAATTGTATGGCTTGAGGAATGATTTCTTCTTCAAGTCTCACTGAAATAAAATTATTCCTCTGAAACTCAATCGAAAGGATTGAGATTCCACCGAAAGTGAATGACATAAATGTCCAGTCCTTTATGACTAAACCATAGCTCTTAATCAATGGCTTAATTCCATATGTCTCTGCCTTTCTCTCCTTTTCTACTT
Source organism: Bacillus weihaiensis (assembly GCF_001889165.1). Classification (GTDB taxonomy): domain Bacteria; phylum Bacillota; class Bacilli; order Bacillales; family Bacillaceae; genus Metabacillus; species Metabacillus weihaiensis. Next base: position 3,043,622 of record NZ_CP016020.1, read on the forward strand.
TGTAGGTATCTATGATGAATGAATTTGTCATCCAAAGTGTCACGATCCCCATTAGTAGTAATACACCAATTAATTCAAAAAAATGATGTTCAAAGAACCATCCACCTATCATTAGTCCAATCATGATAGACAAGTTAACTGCCCAATAATTGATTGAATACATAAATGCCCTTGTCTCCTTCGTACTCACATCAATTAGCATTGCTTCTGAAGCAGGATTAACAATCCCCGATGAAATGCCGATTAATAGCATCATTACAAATGTAATCCATGGCGAAGAAAATAATGGTGAATTCACTGCAAGCATACCTGCAAATGCAGCAACTTTTAATAGTTCACCTGCAACCATTAGTCTTTTTCTTCCTATAATATCAGCCAAATATCCTCCGTAAAGCCCTGCAAGAAATTGAACAGCAACTTGGATTAAAACAAGAATCCCTGCAATAGTGGCATTGATCTCTTTCGTAAAATAGATAGCCATAAATGGAAATACCGACGAGCCAACCACCCTACTTAAAAAAGATGTATAAATTCTAATTTTTATATTAGGGTGTAGTGTTTTAAACATACTATCATCTCCTCTGTATTTCCATTATGTGCTAGTGAAAAAGGGATAAAAAGGGTACAATATTAAAAAAAATGTCCCCTTTTAGGAGTAGATTAAACATGAATAACCGTTATTTAACCATGAGAGCTCATTTTCTTGAACGAGAAGCAAAAGGAGAATGCTTCTTTAAATTAAAAGAGCTTGAACAACTCTGGTTTTGTTCGTTAAAAAATGTAAAAAGAATCCTTCAACAGTTTGAAGAAGCTGGTAAAATATCATATACACCTGGAGCAGGGAGAGGAAATCCCTCAAAAATCACCTTTGCACAACCTTTTCAAAAGGAAGTTGAAGAAGCCATGAAAAGATGGGTAGAAAATGGGAATCTTGATCAAGCTGCTCAGCTACTTAGGCTTCCTATCCCAAAATCCTGGATTGCTAAGGTTTCCTCTGAAATACAAGAAATGTTCGGATATCAGCAAGGAACTGAGTCAAAGGATGTTCTACATGCATTTATTTCAAGAGATATTACCACATTAGATCCTTTAAAGGTATCAATCTCCTTTGAAGCTCATTTAATAGAATACCTTGGAGATACATTGCTAAAATATGATAATAAAAAAGACCAAATTCTCCCCCACCTAGCACATCACTTTGAGTCAGATTCTAGCAAACGTCATTGGACATTTTATTTAAGAAAGGGAATTGTTTTCCACCATCAAGCTCCTCTGACAAGCAAAGATGTAGCCTATACTATTGAGAGGATTAAAAATAGTGCTCATTCTTCCTACCAATGGCTTGCAGATGATGTTGAAAGCGTAGAATGCGCTGGTCCATATAAAATTACTATTACATTAAAAAAGAAAAACCCATTCTTCTTGAGATATATAGCCTCACCCAATTTTTGTATCATTTGTTCAACTTTACCTTTTGACGAACAGGAGTGGATTGGCACCGGCCCATTTTTTCTAAAGGAACGTACTAAAAATAAATTAGTCTTAGCAGCATTCGACCGCTACTTTCTCGAAAGACCTCTCTTGGATGAAATTCATTTTTATAAAGTAAGTCATGATGCCGCTTCAATCGTCAATTTCACAATAGAAAATTCACCTTCTAATGAAGTACAAAAAAAACTTGGAATTGAAACAGGCTTTCGATTCTTAATGTGCAATTTAAGAAGACAAACAATTATTCAAAACGTATCTATTAGAAAGGCAATCTATCATTTAATGGATATGAATAAACTGGCTAATGAACTACAATGGGGTCAATGGATAGAAGCAAGCAGCTTCATCAATTCTAGATCACTTCCCCAAAAAAAGGATCCAAAAGTAATCCTCCCTCTTCTAAAGGAAGCTGGGTATAACGGAGAACCAATTACTCTTTATCATATGAATTATCCAGATGCTATCAAAGTAGCTAATTGGTATAAAGAGCAAGGAGAGAAGTACGGAATTCACTTTGTTTTATACCCATTTACTTTACAAGATTTCTACTGTCAAGATATCGATCAGAAAGCAGACTTAATCTTTATGGGAGAAGTCTCTTCCTTGGATCCACATCTATCCTTTCTAGGGGCATTCTACAATAACACTCTTTTATTCAGAAGGATGTTTCCATTATCTTCTCTTGCCTGGATTGATGATATGCTGGAATTGTTCAAACAAGGTGATCTAAGAAAGAGAGAAGCTATCATGGAAAAGATTGAAGAACATATTAGAGAAAACAATCTATTAATATTCCTTCACCATCCCATAAAAATAAGAAGCTTCCACCCTATGATTAAGGATGTAAAGTTCCATTCTTTTGGGCACTTTGACTTCTCTAGAATTTGGATTCCAAATTAAATAAGAGAATCGTACTCCATTTAGTTTTACACGGCTGTTTTCACTAGGTTTATAGGAAGTAAAACTACCTAGATTGGATTGAAGAACAAATTATAGTAGGTACTCCTGTATAAAGAAATAGATTGCTTATACGACTTATACCAAACGGGCATTCTAGCTGTATATCAAGGCAATAATACAGGTTCAGTCCTAACGGAATTTCTCGTTCTTTTGCTATTAAAGGAAATAATTATTAGATTGTTGAGCTGGAAATGCAAAGTTAAATGATTACTATTTAAAAATGATGTTAAATATCCCTTACACTAATTACCATATAAAAAAAAGGACGCGAATGAGATTACTCATTCGCGTTTATTTGTTGATCATTACACTATATAATTCTAAATTAATACAGCCAGTCAGTGATGTTATTTTTATGCACAGTATTTTGAGACCATAACGACACTGTAGTCTGTAAGGTTCTTTGAAATGGACTTAAAATCAATATACCTCCTCAGTAAATGGAAATACTTTCGCTAAATTTCTAGCCTGCATTATTCCGCTATTGATTAATGCTGGATCATCTATATGTTAACTTTGTGGAATGTTCAAAGTATGTTCCCCTTGTCCATGTCTTATAAAAATTATTCTTTCTTTCATTTCTCTTATGTAATCCTCACTCAGATTTCTCTATAGGTATACTTAAGGAGTTCCACGTCTCATTTTTAATTGCTTTCCAATGTAAACAATCTAACCAAATTTCATATACATAATAAGCAATCGGCCCCCTATCGCATTAAAACTGTATGGCTCTCACTTCTGATAAATACATTTCTTAAAAGGTCCTCTTTATCCAATTCATGTAAAGTAAAAAAAGAATGATCTCCATCCTTTTCCTAAACCGTATTTAGTAGATGCTTAGTAGTAATAACTTCCTGTTCGCGACCTCTATTGGGCTCTCCAGCATCGATAAAACCTTATTAACCTTTAACATTTAATTCAAAGTACGGCTCTTCCTGCTTAGTATCATCAAACCACTTCATACCTTTATTCTCAAACCCTATTTTTTCTAAGATTTTCAAAGAACCTGCATTTCCTTTGTCAGCGGAGGCATATATCTTCTTTACCTTAGCATTTTCAATAGCAAATTTAACACATGCTGCTGCAGCTTCAGTTGCGTATCCCTTTCCCCAAGCGACTTTAGCAAAATGGTAAAGCAATTCTACTGATTCACTCGAAATTCTTACGTTAAATCCAGCTGCACCAATTACCCTATTTGACTCCTTTTCTACTACCGCATACATAGAAAGACCTTTTTCCTTTTGACAAGTTGCATATGCAGCTAATGCCTTATGTAAGTGATTGTGAGGTATAGCTCCGAGACAATGCTCCATAACTTCCTGATTTCCCCAAAATGCCATTGCATCTTCTACATCTGTTTCTTTAAATACTCTTAATAGTAACCTTTCAGTTTCAGCTATTACTTCCATTCTAAAACCCACCTTTTGTTCGATTTATCCATTACATCAAGCATTCCCCTTCTGTTATTCTATAAAATTAAACATTACTCCTTCTTAGGATATAGAGATGTTCTTAAACAAACTTATCCCGTCTACTTCTTTATCAAATCAAAAAAAAAGAGTATTTCCTTAAAGAAAGTGGCGCGCCTTCTATGTCTCATATGAATTAAACTACGTTCACTCGTTCTTACACATACTTTCTAGTCTAGTTTAAGAGGATGCCTCCAAAATGCTGTCTGCTAATAAAGACCTTTCCTATACAGGATTTGGTAAAAAACATCGCTGTGTATGGTCAGTTTCTTAATTTCTAAAATCCCCCTCTCTAAATATGAAAAAAGACGTTTACCTAATTGGGTAAACGTCTCTTCAAGGATGTGTTAGTCATTTTTGTTTAGCGGTGCAACACATTCTTAGTTTTGTTACTCTTATTAAGCATAGACGCGCCTTCATCTATTTCTGTGAGGATCATTTGGAGGATGCATCTATTTCCTTCTGGTTTTTACACGTGTTTTTCCTGGTTAAATTTCTCTTCTATTAGTGCTGCATTCACAGAAATGGCAGCCATAGAACCCTCTGCTGCAGCAATAATTAATTGGGAAGGACCGGCAATGCGCGTATCTCCGCAAGCAAATACCCCTTCTGTATTCGTGCGTTGCCAGCTGTCAGTTTCAATTCCTCCATGCTCATTTAACGTGTATTTAAGTGTAGAATCAAAAGAAGCAGCCTGTTTCCATTCCGCAGTTATAAATCCTCCTTCACGGAGCACTGCCGTACCATCTTCAAGCTGGATTTTATTCAGCATCCCGTCTTCACCAATAAAAGTGTCGATCTTCTTTTCCTTTATACTGATTCCGTAGCTATTGAGCAATTCTTGTTCTTCCAACGAAAATATCTTATTGCCATTTGTAAAAACAATTAAATCGTTCGTCCAATTGGAAACCATTTTCACCATATGAAGTGCCCTTTGATCATTTGCTATTACTGCCAGCGGACGATCTCTTAATTCCCAGCCATCACAGAAAGGACAGCTGAACAGGCTCTTGCCGTAGAACTCTTTCACCCGTGGGATATCCGGAAGGACTTCCTTAAAGCCAGTTGCGAGAATGATTTTTTTTGCGCTGTATATTCTCCCATTTTCTGTCTCCACCTGAAACAAAGTGTTTTCTTTATTAATACGATGCACCCGTTGCTTTTCAATCCTCACATCTGGGTACTTACTTAATTCTTCATGGGCGACTCTTTTGAATTCCTGAGGATTAATACCATCCCTAGTGATAAAACCGTGAGATTCTGAAACAACTGAATTTCTTGGTTTGTTGTCATCGAACAGGATCGTGTTACGTCTTGATCTTCCAAGAACTAATGCAGCATTAAGTCCAGCCGGACCTCCACCTATCACAGCGCAGTCTACTATCACCTTATTCACTCCTTTTATTTTACGTTATTTTGTTCTATCTGTTTGGATTTTGCCTCTTTAGCGATGTCAATCAATAGCTTTGATTTCAGTTCAGTTTTCATATTTTCCTCTGCCTGCCTCATTACATTTTCAATTAAGCAGCCTTCATGATGAATGGAGCAATCAAATAAGCTAGTATCTCCTTCAGTTGCATGAATAACATCTAAAAAGGATATTTCATATTTTCTTCTGGAGATTCTATAGCCCCCCTTTGCACCAGGTGTCGACTCAATCAGACCTGCTTTTGCAAGTTTGGTTAATATTTTTGAAAGGTAAGTCGGGGATAGATTCTGCATTTCGGCTAATTCCTGCACTCCCACTGAGCTGTCCCCTGGCTGCAGCATTAAATGAACCATCGTATGCAAGGCATAGTTTGTCGCGTTTGAATATTTCATACATACATAACCTCCTCTTTTAAAACAGATATTTAAGACTCTTGATATCCTTATTATAAATAATTCTATCACTAGACTGAAAGCTAATGACCATTTTTTTAATTTAGACTAACTTGCTTGTTGCTTCAAATCTATGTTTTATAGTCTCATCCCACTGAAGCATAGTAAATGTCTCCACACATTAAATGTGTTATTCTTTCTGACGTAACGTGATTGTTAAAGATGATCTAATAACTAAATGTGAGTAATGTAAACGTCTTAATTCTTAATAGAACTCGGAGAACTAAAGGTTATAAACAAGCCTCCGAAAATGGTTTCTTGTACTGGACAGAAATAGTAAATCAGTTTTTTGTTCAACACTAAGCTACAGTACGTAATGGCCATAGATTTCTGCCATTTGTGATATTCTCCCCTTTTGGTTATACAATTCACTAAATAATTGTACAACCGTGTGACTAATCAAATCGTTCTCTTTATACTCTTTTCTTACATTTTATTAAGAAAAAATTTATTGGTGGTTTATTATCTACATCCTTATCTGGCTCGTCAATCTCTGAAAACTCTATTAATCCATATTCTCCAAATTCTTTTATAATCGATTCAGAATCGTAAAAGAACATTTTTATTCCTTTCATTATCTCGAAATAGTCTTTATCTAATCTTCTTCCTTTACCAAACATTGGAGCTTTTTGTGAAACCGAAGTAAAAATCATATATCCATTTGGCTTCAACTGATTATAACAATCTTTAATAAACTTCTTTCTTTCATGCTTATTTAATAAATGGATAAGCGCATGAGAGAATATAGCGTCATAAAGTTTGTTATCAAAGGGCATTTCCGTTACAGAACCTTGAAAAATAGTACTATTAACCCCATTTTGCCTAGCCAATTCAATGGCTGTCTTTGATATCTCAATACCTGTTACATTCATTCCACTTTCGATGAAAACACTCGCATTTCTACCATATCCTATCCCTGGTATCAATATCTCTTTAACATTTCTTTCAAGGAAAAAATCCCTAGTCATAATAGCAGTATCCGTAGGGTTAAATCCCCACATTGTTTGTTTTTCAATAAAACTTGTTTCCCAGAATTCCATTCCTTCCCTACCTCCATATTTTTAATAAAAGCACTCAAGCCAGCTGTTCCTTCATTAATTATGACCCATTCAACCTTCATTTAATTAAATATATAAAAGACACTTAATATCTATAATTAATCTAAAAAAATCTGAACTGCTCAATCACTATCTTACATCAAATTTTAGATCCATCTGTTCAGCGCTGTCACAGATGTTCATTTGTTAATTACATCTGTCATTGTTCATTTTGTGAAACACCATCTAGAAAAGAGGGATCAGTTGAATGTTTGAGAAAACTGTCCCGGTATTAACACCAGGGAATGTTATTCGTTCTGCTTAAACCAATTTTGTCAGTATCTTTGAATGATAGGTTGGTGATAGGTGATATAATGTAAGATTTCGCTAGTTGCTCAACCCCAACTGTTTGGTTCTTTGGCATTTTTAAATATAAAAATACATTCGTATACAGGTGACACTTTAATCTCAAGATAAATCATATTAAAGAGTCTTCATGTCTTTAATTGATTATAACTGAAAAAAATTTTTTATCAAGTATTATTTAGAATTTTAGGCTTTACTATTCCTGTAAAAGTTTACTACAACTATCTTGTTACCTTTAGAAAGATACCTACTACTAACACGATCTCCTTCAATCACACAAGAATTTGATGTTTCATTCCTCTAGACGTGTTAATAACACTTATCTTTCGTTCCTGATAAAATAAAAAAACGCCTCATATCCAGTTCTATCAAGGATTTAAGGAGTTTTAACTATTAATTCTTTGTTGTGTTAATAGATATTTCACACGAAGTTTAATTTATTAGAAGTAGAGGGAGTTAAATTAGATATTCAAAAGGTTATATATACAACTTAAATCAACATAAAGCTTTAGGTTTATAGGCAATAAAAAAAGATCTTCCATTAAAGATCTTTTTTTATTATTACTAAGGTCTGACAAAAATAGCTTTTATTTCTTTAGTTATATCATCAGTAATAAGATAAGTATTTTTTGTTTTTGATGCGAAGTACCTAAGGGTGACTGTTTCTGCTATTTCATTAATAAGCGTCCATGAATTAGGTTGAATAAATATGCCTCCATCTGCAGCAAAGAAACTTTCGCTAAAAAACTCCCTTACTGAATCAAAGGAAAAATCATCAATTGTTTTCATTTTTGAACAATTGACTTTATAAATCTTAGTTATGTTTGATGTATTTACTTCTTTAAAATCACCTGCAAATAATTCATTTATAATCGGATGCAATTGCTTATTTTTTTTCATTTTGTTTATTTGTTGAGTACTATTATCTTTTAGATGTTGCATTTGAACATATATTGGAGTGTCATTTTGATAAAAGGGTTAGCTAATCAAGATAAATAAAAAAGCCCCAATCCCTATATAAGGAATTGGAGCTTTCTAATTCGATGATCCGAGAGGGATTCGAACCCCCGACCCCTACCCTGTCAAGGTAGACCGAATCAATTATTTATGTATCAATTAGTCAATAAACATTTATAGAAATCGACCACTTCACTTATTATTTTTACAATTTCTATTATAAAGTGGTTGTATAAATTTGTAAAGTGTTCCTTTACTAAACAATTTCACAAGTTAAAATTAATAGTCCATTTTTAGTGAAGTCTCTATTAATTACCTTCCATTTAGATTCATAGAGATCATATTCATAGTTAATTTTAAACATATCCTTGTTTGAGGAATTATCCTGTAGAATTAAACTCATTTGATTATTAGGTAACCTTATAGCACTAGATTGACTAACACTAAACATTGTTTTTTCTATAATTATTGGAACGAATATAGATTCACCTTCTATGTATTCATAGATTGGTAGTCCAAATACATCTGTGCCAACTTGAGTTTTTGTCGTTTCACCAGGAATATTAATAACATAATTACAATGTCTTATAAGCGCTTTATACTTAGAATTTCGCTTAGTTATAGACTCTGTGATAACTAAGTAATACTCACCTTCTAATTCAACCAAATCACCCCTAGAAACGTCTGAAAGAGTATGTATATATCTTTCCTCCGCTTCACTAATAGAGGGGTTAGTAATTAACACTTTTGTTGTTTCTCCATTTATCAAAACATCTTTTCCAGCGTTATCTAATAAGAATTGAACATCATTTGTATTCGTTTCAAGTGGATTAAACATCTATATCCCCCTTCCATTAAGAGTTAAATAGCATAAAGAAATTACTATCTGATTCATCTCTTTTCATAGTTCTAATTTTCCTCTCTAATTGATCTATACGTGATTGTATATTCTCCGCAAAGTCAGAAACAGACATATCATCTTCTTTGTAGTTTTTCATGTTTGATGGATTATTAGCAATTGATTCAAGGATACTTAATGCTGCACAATATATGCTGCGTTTAGAGGTGGATGATTGAGGATTGTATTCTTGATGTGGGTTTAAATCGGCTTCCATAAGGTAGATAGATAATTCTTCTTGAGATAAGGTAATTCCTTTTACTTCTAATTGTAGCCGCTGTAAGTTTGTCATTGTTAATCCTCCTTGTTTATGTGATATTCGTGGTAAACATCAATGATAAATGCTTTAACTGTATCTTCTGTTACTTCATTACCTAGACCAACATACCAAGATTTACTAAACTCAAACCATTTACCATTCTGATCTAATATGTATCTTCTAAATTGATTACCATATTGTTTATGAAATCCACGTAAATAAGAATGTCCGCCTGTAGAATGTTTAATTTCTTGGTGTTCAATCTTACTAATGAAATCAGTAGATAAATATTCACTGACATATTCACTAAACTGCTTAATAAAATCATGATATTTCACTTTATAGATAGCGTCATATTGATATTGTTGCATTGGTCACACTCCTTTCATAAAAAATAAAAAAAAGTGCCGAAAATGGCACTTCCCTAATAATCTGTATTAAAATCGACAACTTCTACCTTATATTTTGGATACTTTTGTCCTACCATTTGTGTCATAATCTCAAAACTTTTTCTTTCATTAGGTAATAGTGAATCACTGCTATTTACAAAAGATGTTTCAGTATCAAGTACATTTCCATCTTTATCAAAGTATGTAACCTTAACTTCTACAAAACTATAAGCAAATTCACTGTTATTTTTAACTGCTCCTGTAACATAAATATAATCACCGTCAATTGTGCCTTTATGCTCCACCACTTCTATACTTGGTGTATTATCTGTAGATTCTGAATTAGTTGTAGTAATATTTTCTTTCTCATTTGAAACATTTCTTGGATTGTAATCTCCGTTTTCATCATACGAAACTTCCATTGAATAATTAACTTCCTCATTTAAATCCACATTAGATATTTGATAATAAGTTCTATTCCCATCCTTCTCACCACTTATTACAAATGTATTAAATGAACAAATATTTTTCTTGCCACAATCGAAGTCTCCACCTGCTACACTATTATTCGAACTCTCGTCTCTTACAGTTTCGATTATAGTTTGCATGATATTCAATTTTTCAATATCGTCTAAGTTTTCGAAATCTGCTGTTGGATTACTAGAAACAAAATAATCTGCAAATCTAAAACCTTCTGTCTTATTAACTGATTCTTCATCACGAAAGAAAACTACATCATTAATATATTCATTAATTTCTTCATTCTGTAAGATTGCTTCCTCATATTTTGGGAAATCATCTTCAATAAATCTGTTATTATAGAAATAAAAACTTACAATAATAACACTTAATGAAATGACATAAGCAATGATAAACTTTACAGACAATAATTTCTTCAAAATTAATCCCCCTTATGTAGTATAGTTAAATTTTACCACGCCAGGACATTATAAAGAACAATTATGTTTCTTAATAAGAAAATACACCCAAATTAATGAGTGTTTTTAAAAGATTAATCTTTGAATCAATTTTTTTGTAAAGTTTCTTTGAACTCTTTTAATTTAATTAACGTATCTTTTGCTTTAGAAATATCTCTATCAAAATGCAAAGGTAAAAAGTGATCTTCTGGAAAATTTAACGAATGAGTTAAATCATTAATTGCATTGTCTAAAACTTTAAGATTATAACATTTCTCATTGCAAAATTTATGATGACCAAATTTATAATGATTTGCATATACCAGTTCTAATGAATCATTAGGTACAATTTCATTAGGAATAATTAATTTGAATATTTTTTCTTGTTCACTATTTTCTATATTCGTTTCGGTATTACAATTTAAACATTTATATTTTTTATCTACAATCAATTCGCACACCTCCCATATACCTACTTAATTCGACACAAGGGAATGATTTCCTTCTACGTGTATTTAATATGTTTATCCTCATCATCTAAAATAGAAAGAACTTCTCTTAATTTCTTTATTGCATCCTCTTTTGTATATAAATGGTCTTGCTCAAGATTAATTATTACACCAATAACATTTAATTTTAGTTCAATGATTTTTTCTTTCTGCATTAAATTCATAAAGCACCTCCACACATAATTATTAGCGAGAGGGAAAAGAGAAATACTTCTCGTGTGAAAAATTTAGTATGCTGCGGACTCATTTTTCTGATTAGGGGTATCTATATTCAGTCATTCGTATATCTTATATGTATATAAGTGTATATAGTATACGAATCTAGTTTACATAATAGCACCTATCGGAAGTTAAGTTTTCCAAGAACCCTTATGTATCAACGCTTTAGCAACTTCTATTTATTATAAGATATACAGTATTTTATACAACCTTGATATATCAACGTTTTTAACTCTTCCTACTCTTTAAAAACTGTATAAAATTTTGGTTTTATCATCTCTAAAATATGCATGGAATCTGAATAAAAACACTGTAAAGTTAATATACTTGACAGAATATTTTTTTCTACCCAACTAGCCTATTTTTTTTGACTGGCTCGCTGACCGTTTCATAACAAGAGCGAAAGTTTCAATATATCACTTTACCCTCTCACCCTTGTCATATCAACAATTCCATTTAATCAATCTTATTCTATTTAAATCTCTAATACCTCTACTTTATCCTCTATCTGACTACCCTCTTCATTTATCCTTTGTAACTCCATTTGCACATCACTTGTATATGGACTATGTGATAGTAGGCTTTCTAAACTCAATCCACCTAACAGACGTAATTCTTTGATGTTCTCAATAATCTCCTTATCATTTGAAGGCATAGCATATTGAAATACAATATCTAAACTCTCATAATCATCTTCACTGAACGTTATACCTTTATACGCTAACAATGTTCTAATCTTATCAAATCTTTGTTCTAACCCATCACGCATAAACTGTTCATTCATTCCTGCTTTAATATTAGCCAATGAGAACAATAACTTTATACTAACCTCACTTAGATTAGATATATCTGTCTTGTTCATACTGACAGCAGGTGTCTGTGATATGTCTAGTAATGATTGTACTAGAGTCTTATAGATAGTATTAAATGATTGATAGTCCAATTGATTACTTACCATCTTGAAATCGCTGCCATCATCTAATTGGATACCCTGACCTACAACATTAGCCGATATACCTTCACCTTTTAATTGTTGACCAATAGCAACTGGAATAGGATTATGATGTTTATAGAAAGAATCTGTATATTTACTAATTAAATCTTCCATTGAATCTAATAGACTAATCCAATCCTCTAATTCACTTCTACCTTCTGTGGCACTCAATTCATTTTGATTATGATATACAATTGGTAATCCACTAATATTAGGATTCTGACCTACTAAGCGTAATTTACCACCTAGATTGTTATAACTATATACAATTTCATCTGTAAACACAGTATAATAACTAACTGCGTCTTGGACATATGCTTCAATGAACGCAATTAAGTTATTCTCATTATCGTATATTGGATAACTTGCAGAAGGATCAATTAACTTACTTTTAATAACTCCTTTATCCATATAGATATATTCAGCACAGATTCCATATTTGTTTATCTTATCGAGAATAGAGATATTTAAACGGTCATATTTACCTTTCTTATTTACCTTTTGATACTCTCTCACAACATTCTCTTTACCTGTCAATGTAATAGGATTCTGTAATAAATATGCTGTTTGAAAGTTTAATAACGTTTTAGCATATTGCAGTATAATCTTTCTCGGTTTAAACTCTTTTCCATTGTACAATTCACTAGGTCTATTTAATATCGCATGAAAACCGTTTAAATATTCTTTTAAGTCATTTATTTTAGTAACCCTTTGTTGCTGGCTAACCATTCCTATTTCATCTAAGAACCACTCTGAACGATTCTCATGATACTGTTTCAAATAGGTTTCTAATTTATCCTGTAGTTCACTTTTCACTGTATTTCCCCCTTATAATAAAAATAAGGTTAGGACTTAAATGCACCTAACCTGCTATATCCACGTACCATTTACCAACTTTAATTCCTTGAACTGCTAATGCAGATGAAATAACTAAGTCATCATGATTCTTTTCACCTTTTTTGTTACCCATCTTGCCATCTGACTCTTGGAATATCTGCATTTGTTGAAGCGTTTCTTTACACTCTATATTTATTAATCCTCGTTCAAATTGCTCTTTGAAATCACTAATTAGTACACTCTTACTTGCTACTGTTGTCATGAAACCTAATTGCATTTTCTTTTTACCTTTTTGGTCGAACATCTTCTGCTTATATAGATTCATGTAATTGTAATCTCTTCTTAAACGCTCTAATAATGGAGAACCGTAACTATTTCTTTCCACACAAAGAAAAGCGTAATTGTACAATCTACCAATCTCATTTACTATTTCTGCAAATAAATAAACAGGTACCTTGTTATTGTAGAAACTAAGCACCTGTTGTCCATCTGAATCAAATAATGAAATTGTAGAATCATCACCGCCACCACCAGCAGACGTATCAACACCACCGTAATACTTCATACCACGTTTAGGTAAATGATAGATATATAAACCACGATTCACATATTTGTGAAGTATAACATCTAGTTCAGGCTGCACTGTAGCCTTTTCCATTGGTGGAAGTAGATAATTAATCCTTTCTAGTACCTTAGATTGATCAAATACACTTAACCCTGTACTAATGAAACTTTCCATTGGATTTGAAGGATACTCTTGTTGAAAATCCTGTAAATCCATATCAAGTAATTTATATCTTCTCCACATTAGGAAACGTAAATTAGCACCACTTTTATGTAACATCTTCTCTTCTGGCTCTAATTCTGCTACAGATAACCGTTTACCTTTATTATCTTCCTTGTACCATTTCTCGGCTTCGTCATGGTCATTTTTGAATTGCTTTTTATACAAGTCATGATAGAAAGGAATGAACATAGCCTTGTACTTTGAATTACCTTTCCATGCAGACATGAACAATTCATAATACTTATTTCCGATACCATTAGAAGTAGTTTCAATGGTTAATTGACTAATATCACCTTTCATAAGCGACTGTTCAGCAGATAACAATTGCATATCTTGTTTACTGTAAAAAGCAAACTCCGATAAATGGATATAACTGTATGTACTACCACGACCAATAGATTTGTTACCTGCAACAATACAACTAATCCTAGAACCGTTATTAAAGAATATTTCATCTCTATTTTCCCTTCTTACTTTAGGGAATAAATCAGGATATTTGTCTCTAGGCAACCATTCTTGCATAGTTTTCAACTTCTCAAATAATGCCTTTGATGAATCTAATTTATAGGAAACAATAATAATATTTTCATTTTCGTTTTTTAATGCTCTCCACAATGCTTTAGCCAGGGTATAAGTAGATATCCCTCCTTGACGGGCCTTAGAAACAATTACAAAGCGATTCTTATTCATAAGGTTATTTAACTCTAACTGTGCAGTATTTAGTTCTAATTTAACCTTCTCGTTGTTGTTATCAATAATATAAACAAAGTTTTTTGCAAACAGTGTAAAGTCATCCATTATCATTTTCAGTTTTTGTTGCTTGGTCATCTTTGTTGTCATATTCTCACCCCCAACATAAAAAGAGAAGTTTCCAATGAACCTCTCAAATTTCTAAATCATCATCTTCTTCAATTATTTCTTCATCTACACTAAATGCTTTTTCGGCTGCCTTTGCATAATTAGATATATCCTTTTGTAATTGGAGAAATAATTTTACACTTTGTGTTTCTCCTGTCTTGGCTAATTCAGATACCTTCTTATAGATTTCATCTAAATCATTAGCAATACAACTGTCTAAGTAAATTGCTAGTAGTTGCTTATACTCGGCTGTACGTTCCCATTTAATAAACTCGTTCATAGTCTTATTGCCAATCATATTTAAAAATTCTTCCGCTGTCTTTTGTGGAAGAGTTTGATCATAACGAATATCATGTTTCCATTTGAAATACTCTGCTTTCTTCCAACCCCTAAGTTGCTTCAACGCTTCATAGATGCTCATTAATTTTCACCTTCCTTACGCATTTCCTTTAAAACACCTTTTGCTTCTTCAAGAAATAAACTCATATACTGTGTATGATTAAGCAATTCATCTATATCTAATTGTATAGTTTCAACATTTTCTCTAACATCCTTAAGCATAACCTTCATATCATTAAGTTCTCTTATTTCTTCTTTCAACAAATGAATAACTTTTCTTTTAGATTGACGTTTAAATAATTTCATTATAAATTCCTCCTGGATTGTTTTAAGAATAAAAAAAAAGGACTAGATTAGACCTAGCCCACATACCAAATTTATGTATTTTTAAAAAACCCCACATTTTGCGCTATATGAAATATAGATAGTTAATATTTATACTTAGTTTATAATAGTTAACGTTAAATATAATATATAATAATAGAGTATAATAACTAACATTCCATTCACATTATCACTCTATGTTATATGTATCGCATAAAAGGGGTTTTTTTAAAAATTAGAAATTTAAAGGTAAATTATCATTAACATTTTCCTCAATTACCACTGATTCTAATTTTTTCTTCTCATAATCCTCTAAAGTCATTGATCTCATTTTCATGATAGGCACTACTTCATCTGAAAAAGCAACGTATTCATTAGTAATATAAGTGTTTGCTTTTCTTTCTTCTTTACTTAAACCTGCAACATAATATTCTTGATTATAAATACAATTTATCATTCTGAATTTCTTTAGTACGTCAATATATTTATCTAGTGTTCTAGGTTTAATTCCTGTTTCGTATGCTAAATTTGGCAACGGTACATCATAACCTTCACCATACTTATCATTCATTTTCTTCAAGTAACAATATAAATAAAACCCTGTACACCCTAACTCCTTATTACTCATACAGAATAAGAACACTTGAAAGTCAATCATATGAGTATTACTAATATCGTAAAATATCCCGTCTAAATCACCACATTCAAATGATTCTTTATCTCTATGAAAATGTTTAACTGGATATTTGATCTTAGTATTTCTACCTCTACGTTTAACCTCATCTAATCTCACTATTTCATCTAAATCACTTAGTAAACAGAATTCTATATCCAAATTAATCCCCTCTTTAAACTCCCAAGTCAATGGATAGTCTTTAGTAGTGAGAGTGTAGTTAATTTGATCAAGAATTCCATCTTTCTTAATGATATAATCAATTTTTTCATAGTTTGGTTTATAACCTAGAATTTCTTTAATCATTTTTACATTAACATATATTTGTCCATATTTAGCGTATCTATAAAACCAAGTAATTAAGTAAATGTAAGAATAAGAAAATGCTAAATGTGAAGTCGATTTAAATTGTATCTTCTTCAAATCGTCAAATATTTCATTAGGCATATATAAGTCGGTTTCGAATCCTTTAAAATCATTGTATCCTGATAGTTTTTTTACATCTTCGTATTTCATGGTAAAACCTCCGATTAAATTTAAGATTGTTTTTTTGGATATGATTAGTTGTTTAGTTGTTTGTACTCTGCAAGTGCCTTTTGTAAATCGTCATTAATGTAATAAAGTGAGAACATTTTCTGTGATTTCGGCTCAATTGCTACACATATAAAATTGATTCCTTTAGTTTTTAGAAAGTCGCTTACTCGTTTGTTATAAACAAAGAAAAAATCTGATTTATTCATGTGATTACCTCCTGGAATTTTAAAAGGAGTGCCATTAAGACACCCCACAGAGTTATGTATTACGCTGGATAACTTGTATAAACTACTTTATCCCGATTAATTACAGACAAAGAAAAAACATGACCATTAAGATCATGTTTAGACATTCCTGTATAAAATTTTGTATTAATTGGTTTAGCTAGTTCAAAATAATTTACGAAAGTGATTTCCAAACTAAAATCTAACATCGGGAAATGTTCTTTTAAATAATCTAAATCTAAACCAGTTCCTAAACCAGTTCCTTTAGTAAATATACTTCCTTTTAATTTTTTATCCTTTTGAAAATGTTCTAATTCCTTTTGTGTACTATTGTCAAATATATCTTGAAACATTTCTAATTCCAATACTCGTTGCCATCTGTAAAAGTAGTCATATCCTTCATAGTGTTTATGTAAATAAGCACCTAAAAAGTAACTATCAATGGAAACAAGTATCTTTTTTTGTTCATCCGTTAATTCTTTATGGTTAGGTAATAATAATTTATCAAATGCTTCATAGAGTGATAAAACAGTTAATGCGGTAGACCCACCATATTTACGGAAATAAGTTGTTGATTGAATTGAACCGCCACCATATACACCTTTTGCAAAATTATTCAAATTAGCCGACATTGGATTTACAGTATCTCCCTTTGTCATTCTTGTAACGTGATTGCAAAAAGTTTTAATCTCTTTATCTTCAATCGCTAAATCTGCACCGATTAATTTTGTTTTATCAAATCTTTCTGACTTTGTAGAATATAAAGTTTTGAAGTCATAAAATAAACCTACCTGACACCCGAATAAATGTTTTAATACAGCTACTGTAAATAAACTATCCAAGTCATTTGTAAGGATTAATTTATAATCCTCATTAATATCATTTGTCCAACTTTGAAATTTTTCTTTCAATACTTGCTTCATAACTTTGTGAAAGAGAAAACTCTCCCACTACCTTTTATATACACTGACAACATTATTTGTCGTCATTAACCATCTACCCCACAAAATTAAAGGGTAGACTCTCCTTTTATTCAGTGACCATAATTGTTTGAAGTATATTCCTCATTTTCTTCAAACGGTCATAAAATAAAAGGAGTGGTCATGACGAATTTCTAAATTCTTTCACTTTTTCACCTCAACTTCCGATTGTATTTTAGAATTATTTTTTATCTATGTATTCTCTATATCTCTTTATTTTGCTGTCACTCATACCACAATCACCAGTCTCATAGCGACTGATCAATGATTGGCTACAGCCTATATTTTTTGCTAATTCCTTCATTGAAATTTTCTTTTGTCTACGTTTTAAAAAATACTCATCCTTTTTAATCATTCCTTTTTCTCCTAAATAAAAAGAGCCTACAAGCATATGCAAGTAGACCCTTCTTGATTATGTATTAATTATTCTGTAACAGTCACAACTGCTACTGCTTTCTTAGAACCAACTTTAAGAGTAGATTCAGCAATTACATGACCTTTAACTGAATCACCTGTTTTAGCAAGTGCTTCAAAGTGTGGCTCACGAAGGTAAACTAAATCAACATAAGCGTCATTAAACACAACAATCTTATCTGCTGGAACATGTTTAGATAGAACAAAGTTCACTTTACCGTAATTAGTATTGATTGATTCAACTAATAGACCAAATGATGTAGTTACGTGATTGTAACCATATTTGTCTTTGTAGATGTTATCAACTTGTTCCTTTAAATCTGCATTAAGGAAAGCATATACTGTACCTTCTGCTAAATCTTGATTCCAAAGTTTACGCATTACCTCTTTAACTTTTTCCTCTGTAACAACACCAGTAACACTTACAGCATTAGAAGCGTCTGCCATTTCAATAAGACCTGATAATTGACGTTTGAATGGAGTTACAGAACCATCTGCCTTTAATCCATTGATAAACTTTTTCTCCATGTTAATTTTCAATTCAAGTAAACGGTCATTAACTTCTTCTGCTAATTGGTTACGTTTCATAGCAATTGCTGTTCCACTTAATGAAGCACCTTTTTTAAAGATTTCAAGAATGTTAGATAATTCTGCTCTAGCAGACTCGAAAAATTCTGTAGTATCTTCACCTTCAAGTGCTGATAAATCATCAGTTTGATCCAATGTTTTTTCTCTCCATGTATAAACTGTGCTAAGTGCTTTCTCAATGTTACCTTTTGCCATAAGCATAGAAGTAAATGGAGTTGCTTGCACACCGATAATAGCAATTTCTTGTGATAATGAAATTTGTTCAGTTTTAGTAAAGTTTTCAGATGTAAACATAATATAAATTCTCCTCTAGTGTTGGTCACTACCCAATATTTTTAATATAAAAAAGCACCATATACAATGTATAAAGTGCTTACTTAAATAGGTTTGCTAATTTTGTACCAATCATGCCTTTAGTATTCTTTTCTTGTTCAAACTTATCATATGGATTTGTTTGCTTATGGTCTGTTGGAACATAAGAATTTTCCACTTTGTATTCTTGTAAAACTGCTTGAAACTTTTCAATTTTTTCTACAAGTTGTTCAGTAGACTCAACAACAAAGAACTCTTCAAATTTACCAAGACCTGCTGCCTTAACTTCAAGAGATACTTCTTTATCAAATAACTCTTTCTGTTTAGTTAGCATTGCTTTTTCATCTTCTGACAAATCTTTTGGTTTGAACTGTAAAAGTTCATCCCTTTCTGAAACAATCGGACTTAATTCTAGCTCAATCCATTCTTGTTTCATTTGATCAACTTGCTCCTGGGTAAAACTGATTTCTTCTGCCATTCTTCTAACCTCCTAGATTATTTTTTGACCCTTTTTTTACAGGTAAAGGAATTTTCTATACCCAACCCTATTAAGGAAAGTAATTACTTAACCTCTTCTTTTAAATTTGTAATTTGCATTTCCAACCTTTCAAGCGATTGGACAATTTTTTCTTGTGCTTCATTTTGTTTATTAATTTGTGCAGTTAATCTTTGTTCACGTTCTCTACTATCTTTTTGTTGATTAACTAAAAGCCAAATAAACAAACAAGCAAATATTCCATTCGATACTAATTGATCTATTGGAACAGTAGTAATATCCACTGTAAACACCTCCTAAAAATTAATTGTAAAAAATATGAGTGAAAAAAATGAAGGTATAAAATCGGGGAATAAACAAAAAGAGAGCCACTATAATAAGTGACTCTGATGAAAGGAGAGGTTGTAAAAATGAAAGAATGTATATTGGAGGATTCTTTCGTGAAGGTAATAACCTTCATTCGTGGTCAATCAGATTATTAGCAATTGGCAACCAATGAAAATTACTAGTGTTATCCATACTGATATATAAACTAAATAACGGTCTTAATTTTCTATATTCTCTTTCTTCCATATACATTTTTAGACTCGATGTGCTAAAAAGTCAATGGTATCAAGGGTTTCAGGACTTACCTAAGTGTCCACGTGTTTTATTACGATATTCTTTTTGTTTTTCTGTTCCCTTCCCTTAAAGACGATTAACGTATCTTTAAAAAACATAGAAAAAATGTAGTATTATCAAGGGATAGCGTGTTCTATTTTCCTAACAGGATGAAACTGAGCGTGACATTCTTGGGGACACATTCCCCCTCCTATTATCGAGAATACAAACTTAATAGCACCAAGGGTTGAAGGCTTGTTTGTCTGAACGTTTTTGTTGTTTTCGAGCAATTTTTGGTGGATACTCTGTATTTTTCATCATCCACAGGTATCCACCTATAGTAAAAATACTTCTATTTGATAACAACTAAACAGTTTTATTTCTCATTTTGCGCATATTTTCTTTTACCTTTTCATTTCTAACCTTAATTCTACAATCAGAACAGTATTTAGTTCTATTGCTGTTTTTCACTATCTTAATTCCACAATCAGTACAATTACCAAATAACACTTTATTTCTACCAAACAACTTATCATACTCGCCTGATAAATTATTTACATCAATAACTATTCCATCAGTTAATTCACTATCAGCAAATAATACCTTTATCTTTTCATGCGCTTGATTTTCTTCATAAAACACATCTCCACCTATTAACCTTGCAAAATCGTTTCTAGAATAAATCCATGCTATATAATCAATATTCTTCTTTATGTAGTCCAAGTTAATGCTACTGTAGAACTTATCTAGTTCATCATCACCAAGCATATCTTCTTCATTCACTTTATGTCTACTTACTTTAAATGCTTCTTTCTGCTCAGGTGTCATTTCTTTATAGTAATCAGAAGTTTTTAAATAAGGAGTTTCATAATAATCCTGCTCATATCTCCATATCGCAATTGCACTTTTTCTTGTAGGTCTTAACAAGTGGCTTTCATACTTTATCGCATCGTAAGGTATAAATAACTCACCATATTGACTATCAACCTCCACTAATTTCTCAAGTAACCTTTTCCTTCTTTCAACCCTATTGTTGTAACGATATATTATTTTTTCCTTAAATAACAAAGTAAAATATATATCCTTCAATTTTTTCCCATTTGCATTTATCCCTATCTCATTTGCAATTTGATGCATTGATGCTCTATATGGTTTATTACCATTCGCCTTCCACATACATAGCATGGTGAATGCAATTTTACGTGTTGTATTATCTGACAAAGAATTAATTTGATCTATCTCATTTTGTGTAATCCTAATAGCTCTACAAACTTTCATGTGTTGCTTCTTTGATCCGCTAATAGCACCATCAATCAAACCCTTAAATATTAATTGATTATTGATTGGGAATTTTTTAATCCTTATTAATTCCTCTAATTTTTCTTTTATCAATTTATCATTGTTTATCTTTTCAACATGATAGTAATATTTAGCCATAAGGAATACATCTTTGAACATGTGATTACTAATTGTCTTTCCAATCTTAATTATAAGTTTGGCATACTCGACTTCATCCCAAATGTAATATTTAGATGTTCCAACCCAATTATCACTGTATACTTCACTGATTTTTTCTATAAATTTATAGTTTGGCATATTGATTATCTCCTTTGATTATATTGTAATACATTTTTACGATAAAATTGACTTTTTATTGAGGACTATTTAAATTAATGCATGACTTGCTTTTGTGGTTTCGGCTTGATTGGTTGAGGGAATAGCAACGGCTGGACAAAGTTGTTGCCTACTGTCAAAGATAAAAAAATCAATGACAATAGACAAGCGACTTGATTGTATATCGGTCATAGTATCCGTATGTATCAACCCTATTTGTCGGAGAATTTTCTTCTCAACAAGCCTACTGTCAAAAGTTTGCCCATGACAGGAAGTGTGGTTTGTCTTGCAGGTATATCTACCTCAAACTTTCCAACCGAACCGTTAACGGTCGTTCGCACCATTCAGACACTAGCATGAAAAAGGGAAAATGCTTATTGTATCCTATCCTGTTTTTATGGCTTTGGCACAGTCCTAAACCTGACGATGGATATTTATAGTCGATTTAATCGGCAACCTCGACTGAAACACCCTTCCTATTGCAGATACTTTTTTATAAAATAAACCTAGTCCTACCAATGGATTTAAGAGAACCATTCGGAAAATATTGGTCATTTTTCAGAAAAAAGACAATAGGAAACTAGACCCCTTGTAATCTATTTTTTAAAATTTTATAATAGAGGGGAATAAGGTGTTTCTTATTCAGTTTTTATTCGACAAAATAAAAGCGTGGAGACAAGGTATTGCGAGTACCTTGTCTCTTTTTTTTATTCTTTATAATTCAAACGCTCTTTCGACTTGCACCTCAAAATCATGAACTTTTGGGGTAATTAATTGTTCATTAATGGTAGTGATTTGTAATTTTATCGCCTTTATGCCTAATTCATCTAGTTTTACTTGAGCATGATAAATTGCTTCTTCCATGTTAGAACATTCTACTTCTATAGATATAGGCAAGTTTATAGTGCCAAACACTTCATATTTTTGGTTATTTTTTGTTTTCATTTTAATCTCTCCCTTTAAATTTTCACTCTACAATCTAATCCTGCAAATAATGACCAACCATCAGTAGATATTGTATTTACTGCTTCCTCATAAGTAATGGGATAGTATTCACCATCATTAATAACTTCTATTAAATTTGATTCATTTAGAGTAATTAACTCACCTACAGGCAATTGTAAGAAGGCTTGTCTATCCTCTATTACTAAAGTTCCAAATTGTTTCTGTAAAAGAAAAGCGTCAATCATATAGATAGTTTCTTTTATAGAGTTCATTTTGGCTCCCCCTTTTGATTAATTAAAAATGATTTAATCTGTTCAATCGTCAACCCAATTTTTTTCGCTTCCAAGAACAATTCCAACCATTCACTTTTAGTTGGTTCAGTCATTAATAGACCTCCTACACCTCTAAGTTATTTAATGGATTGTATCTGTCATTTTGTTCTTTGAGGTCATTTCCCCACATGGCTGCGTATTTCTCTGTAACTGATATATTTGAGTGTCTCATTAATTTTTGAATTGCAAATGTACTCATTCCTGCTTGGATACATTTCTGACAAAACGTATGTCTAAAAGTATGACTTGATAGTCTAACATCACGAAAATTCATAATTTTACTTAATCGTTTGAACACATTCTTTACTGCATTAGGTGTTATTTGTTCGTTCTTTTGGTTAGTAAAGATGTATTCATTTAAATTTCCTTTGAAATGTTGTTCACAAAAGACTTTATACGCTGACAGTTCTTTCATACATTTTTCTGTAACTGGAATAGTTTCACGCTTTCTGTTCTTACCGAAAAGTGACATAGTTTGTTGAGTGAAATCAATATCACTCCATTTCAATGCACACATTTCAGATAAGCGTACACCAGTGCCTAATAAGGTAACGATAATTGTGTAATCTCTATAAGAATGAAAGGCATGTTCTCTATTTTTTAACCTTCTGTAATAATTCAACATTTGTTTAATGTGATAATCTGTAAAAACATCAATTTTAATATCTTCTCTAGCCTTTTGAATTTTCTTAGCAGGGTTCTTTTCGATAACTTCACATTCAATCATATAGTTTAAGAATGCTCTAATACGCTGTAACTTTGAGTTAGTTGTTGTTGCGTTGTTACCTTTCTTTTGGCAATAAATTAGATATTTCTTGATAGTATTAACGGTAATATCTTCAACATTAAGTAACTCGTTAGTAGTACAGAAATCTTCAAATTGTTTCAAGATTACCTTGTAACTTTCAAGGGTTGATTGGGAAACATTTTTAAATTCTCTGTCCTCTAAAAAATCTTGTAGGGCAAATTTAATTAACAAAAAAAGACCACCTCACATTTTTAGTGAAGTGGTCTTTAGTTTGTATGGCGGTTATTACTCCGACCATAACATTTTTTAATTTTTATAAATGGCTAAAACCATTGATACGTATAGAATGATGATCCGAGAGGGATTCGAACCCCCGACCCCTACCCTGTCAAGGTAGTGTTCTCCCACTGAACTATCGGATCGTATGTAATTCGTTTGTAGCTCTTAAAGCTACATCTTCTATTATAAAAACCAACTTGCTGAAAGTCAATGAATTTTCGTATTAATACGTAATTCACTATTCCCCATATCATCATTCGACTTATTTCCCAGAAAATAACCTTGAAACATGTCAAATAGATGATAACTTTCCGTCTACTTGACATGTTTCTTGCCATTCTATGCTTCTAGCTTTTTGATCTTACTATTATTCTTAAAGAATAATTGAAGCGTTAATAATCCTACAAAGGCAATGATCCCTATGACATCTGATATTCCTTCAGGATAAATTAGAAGTAACCCCACTATCAGGGCGATTGCACGTTCCACGTTTAAGAGTTTTCTCATCCAGAAGCCTATGATACTTGCTCCAATTGCAATCATACCTGATAAGGCTGTAACGATTACCCAAAGTAATTCTTTCCATGTTGTATCAACCATTAGGAGCTGAGGAGATAGAACAAATATATACGGGATGATGAAGGCGGCTATAGCTAGTTTGGCTGAATTGATGCCGGTTCGTAATGGCTCTCCTCCTGCTACCCCAGCTGCTGCAAAGGCTGCAAGTGCAACTGGTGGCGTAATATCTGCAATGATTCCAAAATAAAATACAAATAAGTGGGCAGATATATCTGGAACACCAAGTAAAATAATTGCTGGTGCTGCAATTGTGGATGTAATAACGTAATTGGCTGTTGTAGGTGAGCCCATTCCAAGGACAATGGCTGCAACCATCGTTAGCATTAAGGTTGGAATTAAGTAGCCTCCTGCTAAATCGATTAGACCATTTGCTAATTTTAGGCCTAACCCCGTTTTTGTCACGATTCCCACAATGATACCTGCTGCAGCTGTGGCAGCGGCTACTCCTAATGCGGATCGAGCTCCTTCTACTAAAGCCAAAATAAATTCCTTAGGTCCCATTCTCGTCTCTTTGTTTAAAAACCCGACGATAATGGCAATTAAGATTGCGTAAAGGGCTGCGTGTGTCACAATCACTCCTGACATTAATAGGACAATAACGGCTACTATGGGTGTTAAAAGATAAAGCCTTTTCAGAACTTCTTTACGATTAGGCATTTCTTCCTTCGTTAGCCCTCTTAACCCAATTCGCTTTGCTTCAAAGTGGGTCATGATCCATATTCCTGCAAAGTAAAGAAGGGCTGGAATCGCAGCTGCTTTGGCAATTTCCCAATAGGTAATTCCGTTTCCGATGAATTCGACCATTAAGAAGGCTGCAGCTCCCATGATTGGCGGCATTAATTGTCCACCTGTCGAGGCTGCGGCTTCTACCGCTCCTGCGAATTCTCTTTTATAGCCTAATTTTTTCATCATTGGAATGGTGAAGGAACCCGATGTTACAACGTTTGCAACTGAGCTACCACTAATTGTTCCTTGTAAGGCACTAGAGAATATCGCTACCTTAGCTGGTCCCCCAATGCTTCGACCAGCGATTGTGACAGCCAAGTCGTTAAAATATTGCCCTACTCCTGTTCGAACTAAAAAGGCACCGAATAGAAGGAATAAGAAAATAAAGGTGGAAGAAACCGCTAACGGTGTTCCAAGTATCCCCTCTGTTGTAAAAAACATCGTTTGAACTAAGCGTTCAGATGTTAAACCACGATGAGAGAGAAAGCCTGGCATATAAGGTCCTAGATATCCATATAAAAGAAACACCACGGCAATAATGGTTATAGGTAAGCCCACTGCACGCCTAGTCGCTTCTAATACTAGTAAAATCGCAAGAATCCCTACAATAAAATCTAAGGTTGAGAGTCTCCCAACACTCATGACTAATTTTTCAAAAAAGAGTGGCCAATATAAGCCGACTCCTATACTGAGTAAAGCGAGTAATCCATCATACCACGCAATTTGCAATCGGTGGTTTTTCTTCTTTTTGCGGTTTGCAGGAAACAATAAAAAGATGAGCGTTAGCGCGAACCCTAAGTGAATGGTTCGTTGAATCTGTGCTGTAAACACCCCAAATATTGCTGTATATAACTGAAATAAGGAAAAGGCTAATAATCCAATGAAGGCGATCCAACCGATGATTCCAGACAGCTTTCTTGTTCCTGCTTCGGGATCATATTTTTCGAGCAGCTCTTGTTGTTCTTTATCCGAAAGACTATCATGATTCATGTAATTTCACTCCTTTCAGCTGTTGCCAAATTGAGAGTTTCTTCATTGATATTCGTACCCATTCACCAGCATGAAGGGTATCCGCTAGAGTGTACGACTTGTTTTTATAAAGTAACTGGTGGTTCGCTCTCACTTGTCCAATTCGTAGGTCAATAAAAAGAAAGGTTCGATTCATCTTTTTAATAGAATAGCGATTATCCTTCACTTCAAAAATCTCATTACCTTCTGCATTTGACGGCATTCCTACTGCAAAATCCTCAAAGGATAATTCCTTTAAGATTATGTGATTTTCGTTGTATGAATACGATTCAACGACATCCGATAAATGGATTGAATGTGTATATTGAATAGAAAATGAACCTTTATTAGAAAGTTTTACATAAGCAAGCATTTTTTCTGTATCTTCATACGTAAAGGAGAGAACATGTTGATAGGGAGTAAACAAGACGAAGATCAGGAAAAGGAAGCTGCTGCCTACTAGCAAGAAACGTTTTTTCATACTCTTTCACCCTATAGAGAGAAATACTCAAAAGGGAGATTTCCCTTTTGAGCGAAGTTGCGTTATTTTAACCCTTTTTCCTCATAATACTTCGCAGCACCTGGGTGTAATTCAAGATTCCCAAGTCCTTCTAATGCTGATTCTGGTGTGATAAATTCCCCTTTTGCATGAGTGATTTTGTCCGTATTTTCAAACATAGCTTTTGTCAACTCATAGACTAACGCTTCGTCAAGGTCCTTTGTCACGACAAGCATAGCTTTAACAGCAACAGTACTCACGTCTGCATCAATTCCATACGTACCAGATGTTACTGTGTCCTCTGCGTAATATGGATATGCTTCAATCAGCTCAGCTACTTTTTCACTAGCGATTGGCACAATCACAATGTCAGCTTGTGCTGATAATGCTTCAACTGCCCCTGTTGGTGTACCCGCAGTAATGAAAGCCGCATCAATTGTACCTGCTTGAATGCCATCCGTTGATTCATCAAATGATAGATTCTGAGGCTTAATATCATCTGTTGATAAACCATGAATCTCTAATAGTTGCATCGCATTAATATATACACCCGAACCAGGAGCTCCGATTGATACAGATTTTCCTTTTAAATCTTCTACACTTTCTATTCCACTTTTTGCAGTTGTGACAAGCTGAACCGTTTCTGGGTAAAGGGAACCGATTGCTTGAATCGAGTCAATCGCATTTCCTTCAAACATTTCTTTTCCCTCTACTGCATAGGCAGCAATATCTGTTTGTGTAAACGCTAATTCTGCTTCACCTGCTCGTAAGGTTTCCATATTTTCAGCAGAAGCACCTGATGTTTGAGGTGTAATTTTTGCATTTGAGTTATCCGTCATTACCTTACCAATTTGCCCCCCAAGTGGATAATATGTACCACCCGTACCACCTGTTAAGAAGCTAAGATCTTGACTTGCCTCTGTATTTTCATCTGTTTCAGTTGTCCCTTCATTACCTTCTGTAGAACTACTATCTCCACTTCCACAAGCGGCAATGACCATGACAAAGGCAAGCATTAAAATAAACAACAAGCTAGTACGCAATTTCTTCAATTTTGTATCCCCCTTTAATTTGTTAAATCGTGTAAAAAGCGTTAGCTTACTTTTTTATATATGAAGAAAGTATGAGGTACATGCATAAAAATTGAATTAGTTCTGATAGAGCCCCTCCAAAAAATACTTTCTTGCTTTGTTCTTTCCTTCAAAAGATAGATTTAAAGAATGGAAAAGTCTATTAGCAGCCATTGTTGAGGGGACAAGTAGAAAATTTCTTAGCTCTGAATTCGTGATTACAGGGGAAAAGATAAGAGAATATTCCTCTAATGCTTTCTTATGAGCATGTTTTGAATTGTGGTTACAATGCGGACAAAGCCATTTCCCTCTATAGTATTGAATGGGGATGAAAGAGCATGCCGGACAAAAAACGCCTTTAATGATTTCTTCTTGCGATAGTCCATATTGACTTAAAATATCGGAATCTTTCGGGAGATGATGCTTGAGTAGAGTAGTAGTTAATTGATGTCGTTGCTTTTCACTTAGTATATTTTTCGAAAGAGAGTGTTCTAATTCTGCTACCCTAAAAGGAAGCTTCGCAGTATGAATGACGAGTTCGGATATTTCCTTCATTGAATTGATTGATTTCACTATCGTTCTAGGTGTACTAATAATGACTAAGGATTTAATTGGAATTTGTTTCCACTCAGAATGAGGCGCAAGCCATTTCCTCAGCTGTAACGTTTGTCGTTGAATTTGAAGAATTGGATCTGCAAACCCTTCGACTTTCTCATCCAGTTGGCGGATTAATTGATGAAAGGTTTGATCAAATGTTAGTGTACCCGCAATATTTTTCACCTCTAGAATTAGAATGAATTTCTTCGAAAGTATGAGTGTGTCGATCTGAAAGAAGTGAGTTCCATCAAATAATCGAACATCATGTAAAATTGTGTACTTGTTTTCATCTAAGAAGCTTAAATAGTAATCAATTCCTTGTTCTCCCCTATAGCCAGCTGCTCGTTTAGCGATATTTTCCTTCACTCGCTCGTATACAGGATGATCATGAGATATTCTTGCTTGCAACGCTTCCAATGCCTTCAAATGTTTAGGATATGTACGTGGTTTTGCGATCATTTTGCTCTCCCTTTCCGAAAGTGTAGGTTTTCACCTAGTATACAGCACTGTTTGTGATTTCATATTTTCGGAAAATGGTGTTTTATTTTCGGTTTTGAGCAATTTATTTTCGTTTTTTGAACTTTTATTAACGGAAAACCACCTTTTATTTTCGGAAAAAACCTTTTTATTCACTTTTCGACAAAATTCGACACCCTGACACTCGGGCACTAGCCCTACTATACCCACTACCCCAACACAAAAAGCCGGCCCAAAAGCCGGCCGACTCACTTTCCTCTCTTATTCAGGTACCTTCTCTAGCGCGGCTTCAAAATCTCTTATCAAATCATCCACATTTTCAAGTCCAACACTCAATCGCAATAACCCATCTGTGATTCCACGCTTCTCTCTTTCCTCAGCAGGCATCGCAGCATGTGACATTTTCGCAGGATAGGAAAGGATTGACTCCACAGCTCCTAAGCTAACGGCAAAAACAGGTAGCTTTACATTTTCCACTAATAATCGAACAGCTTCATAATTTGCTAGCTTAAAGGAAAGAACCGCTCCCGGACCGTCTGCTTGATAATGATGTGTCTCATGACCTGGATGGTAGCTTAATCCTGGATAGTAGACAGCTTCTACCTTTGGATGCTCAGCTAAATAGTTTGCGATTTTCGTAGCAGATTCCTGTGACTCTTTAAGACGGACGTGCAATGTTTTTAGTCCTCTTAACACAAGCCACGCGTCCTGCACACCAAGAACAGCTCCGAATGCATTTTGTAATTTATATAAACGTTGACCAAGCTCCTCATCCTTTACAACAGCAAGCCCAGCTAATACGTCACTATGTCCTGCGAGAAATTTCGTTGCACTATGCAACACTACATCTACACCTAATTCTAGAGGTCGCTGAAGCTCAGGTGTTAAAAACGTATTATCGAGAAAGGTTAGACATTGATTAGCCTTCGCTAAGTTAACGATTCCTTTAATATCTGTCACTTTCAATAACGGATTTGATGGTGTTTCCATGTAAATTACTTTTGTATTTGGACGAATTTCAGATGCCACCTGGTGAAGATCTGTCATATCCACAAAGGTGTGCTCTATGCCAAATCGAGTCAACACATCGGTTAAAATCCGGAAGGTTCCGCCGTACACATCTTCTGTAACGAGTACGTGATCTCCTTGAGATAATAATAAAAACGCGGTTGAAATGGCTGCCATTCCTGATGAAAAGGCCAACCCTCTTGTTCCACCCTCTAATTCTGCAATGGCTTGCTCTAAGGCTTCACGAGTTGGATTTCCTGACCGTGCATAATCATATTTTCCAAATTCATCAACATGAAATTGATGAAAGGTGGAAGAGTGATGGATCGGAACACTTACCGCACCTGTTCCGCGATCCACCTTTGCTTCATTGTGAAGTAATTTTGTTTGGAAGGACCAATCATGATTGCTCAACAGCTTCAGCTCCCTTCATTTTCACAAATGCTTGCTTTAAATCGTCTATAATATCTTCGGCATGCTCTACACCTACAGAAAAACGTAGTAGCTTATTACACACACCGTTTGCTATACGAATTTCTTCTGGGATATCCATATGTGTTTGTGTTGCTGGATACGTTATGAAGCTCTCAATTCCACCTAGACTTTCTGCGAATGTAATAGTTTTTAATTGCTTTAAGAATGGATTCACCCACTTCTCATCCTTAAAACGAAACGAAAGCATCCCACCTTTACCTGGGTAAAGGACATCCTGGATATCAGGGGACTCTTCTAAAAACTCAGCAACCTGTTTCGCATTTGCTTCATGCTGTCTCATGCGTAAAGATAAAGTTTTCATTCCTCTCATTAATAACCATGAGTCAAATGGAGATAAAACGGCTCCAATGGCATTTTGATGGATAAAGAACTCTTCACTTAGCTCTTTTCCTTTTGTTACAACTAGACCCGCTAACACATCATTATGACCACCTAAATATTTGGTCGCACTATGAATGACAAGATCAGCTCCATCTAGGATTGGTGTTTGAATGACTGGTGTATAAAACGTGTTATCAACAATAACGAGTAGATTGTGCTTTTTTGCCAGTTCGACAAGGGATTGAACATCCGTTTCCTGCATTAATGGATTTGTTGGTGTTTCAATAAATAGGGCCTTCGTTTTTTCATTTATAAGTGTTTCTGTATGCTCTGGATTTGTAAAAGAGTCGTATTGAAAGGAAAGTCCATATTTTCTCCATTCTCTTTCAAAAAGGCGATATGTACCACCGTATAAATCAGAGGAAACAAGTAGTTCATCTCCACTTTCGAATAAAGCCATAATCGTTTGGATAGCAGCCATCCCAGAGCTAAACGCAAAGCCCCTGTCACCATGTTCAAGATCCGCAATTGCCTGTTCAACTAGTAATCTTGTTGGATTGCCAGTTCGGATATAATCAAAGCCTGTTGATTCACCAATGCCTGCATGACGATAAGCTGTTGAAAAGTACACAGGTGGATTTACAGTTCCTGTGATATTTTCGCTACGGTTTCCGATTTGTGCTAATTTCGTTTCAATACGTTGACTCATGAATGACACCATCCTATTGTAAAGTTGATTTTTTGAGAGGAAGGTTTTACTCAAAATAAAAAGTCTTCCTCGTTAAGAAGAAGACTGTAAATGTATAGGGCGCTCCTTCTTATCTCTCAAGCATGAAAGCTTTTGTAGCTTGCTGGATTTAGCACCTTGGCACTCGTAAAGGTTTGGTTTGGTAGTTGAAGATTGATGCATAGGAATTAGAAAGGATTCACCTAGTTACTGCTAGTTTTCAGTGCACACGCAAGCTCTCTCTTGCGTTGCGGCTTGCTATGCAATCCTTGCACTAAAAACTTAACTTAGTTTGCTTCTAATCAGTATGCATGGTTTAACTACTGGTAAACTTTTACTCGTTTTGAACCGGTTGCTGAGGCTTCATAGGGCCAGTCCCTCTGCCTCTCTGGATAAGAAAATATATGAAATTGTTTTGGAAAAAAAGTAACTTTTTTACTACTTTACCTTATTGCTGCAAAGAATGCAATGAATTATTGTAATAGTTTGATATCTTCGATGATTTTTTCATATGGTACGTCAGAGACTGCGTCGTATTGTTCGAGGACTTGATTCCCCTTCATTAAGTAGATGGATGTGCTGTGGACAAATTGGGTTGATCCTTCGAGCTTTGCTGCTGGAGCAAGGTAGCTTTTATTCGAGAAGATTTCAATTTCTTCCTGTGTGTAGCCTGTTAGGAAGTCCCAGTTATCGTATTCAGCACCAAATTTACGTCCAAATTCTTTTAATACTTCCGGTGTATCCACTTCTGGATCAATACTAAACGATACAAGCTTTGCCTCCACCTTTTCATCTCTCATTTGTTCTTGAAGTGTGGCGATATGAGCAGTCATTGGTGAACAAACGGTATCACAATTTGTAAAGATAAATGTTGCTAACCAAATGTCATCCTCGTAATCTGCCATTGTGACGGTATCTCCATCTTGATTTGTTGCCTTTAGCGCTTCTACTGTACCATTTAAAGAAAAATGCTCTTCTAGGTTGATAGACTGTGAGCAGCCTACCAACACTAAAACAGCAATCATACTACTTATGATTTTTTTCATCTTTACGTCCTACTTTGTCAGAAATTGAGTGTCAATTAAGTCACTGAATTCTGGTTTTTCTTTTAGAAATTTTAATTCAAATGAAGAGTTTGCAAATTCTTGAACAACCTCTGCATTAACTTCAGTTGTATAGCTTACTCGCTCCCAAGCGCTATCAACGATTGCTGGATCTAAATCCTGATCTGTGATTTCTTTAATGGCTTTAATCGCAATATCACGTGCTTCTTCAGGGTTTTCATTAATAAAGTTTACACCTTTTTCGTGAGCTTTTACGATATTTTCAACAAGCTCTTTGTTTTCTTCAATTAATTTGCCGCTAGATACTAATACTGTATTTGGTAATGTTGTACCATATGAGATTTCATCTGTATCAACAATAATTTTTGCTCCATCATTTACAAGTGTAGATGCCCATGGTTCCGGAACAGCTGCAAGATCTACCTTACCTGATTCAAACATGGCCCCATATTGTGCCGGATTTCCTGTCACATGCTTTAATGTTCCACCAATACGAGCTGACGTAATGCCTAAGTCTTTTAGGAATGTTTCCATTTGTACGTCATGTGTGCAGCCTACTCCAGGTGTAATAAATGTCTTGTCATCTAAATCGTCAACAGATTGAATACCGCTTTTTGCTGATGCAACGACAACTGTACCACCTGAAGAAGCACCTGCAAGAATTTTTACGTCAGCACCATTTGCATAGTTGTTCATGACAGGACCTGGTCCTACTAAGCCTGCATGGATATCACCCGTCTTTAACGCAGTCATAAATGCTGCACCATCAGGGAATGTTTTATACGTTACTTTTACATTTTCTCCTAACGCTTCTTCAAAATAGCCTTTTTCTTTTGAAATCATTGCTGGTACGTGATCAATATTTGGGAAGTACCCAATGATTACCTCTTCTTGTGCAGCACCTGAGGTAGATGTTTCACTCGTTCCACACGCTGCTAATAACCCTATAAATAAAATTGAAATGAAGCCTAAAATAATACCTTTTTTCATGTGTGTATCCCTCCGTAATTAAGTATCTAATCCCCATTTTTTCATTACATTTTTCTCAATGCGTTGGAAAAATAATAAATCCACAATTACACCAATGACCATAATCATTAACATAATCGCAATAACTAAACTCATGTCGCCAAAATCTGACGCAAATTTTAATTTATAGCCTAACCCTGGACCTGTGCTTAACAGTTCAGCTGCCATTAAAGCTCTCCAAGCAAAAGCCCATGCAAGCCTAGTCCCTGTCACGATATAAGGTACCGCAGCCGGGAACATGACATTGATAAAAAGGGATAATCCTTTATAGTTCATCGTTTGAGCTGCTTTAATATAAAGTGGTGGAACATTTTTCATTCCTGTACGTACGTTGATTGTCATCACCAACGTAGCACCTAACACAACGATAAACGTCACGGCCATCTCATTCAGACCAAACCACATGATCGCAAGTGGAAGCCAAACAATACTCGGTACAGATTGTAGGGCAATAACTAATGAACCTAACGTCTCATCTGCTGTTTTTGATTTTGCTAAAAATACACCCACTAAAAGTCCAATTGCTAAGGCGATGAGTAAGCCAATCACTAATCGTTTAAAGCTTGCAACAAGATCGTAAACAAGTGTTAAATCTAGAAAACCTGTATATAACGATTGGAACACATCAGTTGGTGCTGGTAGCAGTGAAACTGACACATCTAATGCCGTTACGGCAATCTGCCACACTGCTAGTAAGATTCCGTAGAATAGTATACGTTTAACGACTGGATGCATACTGCTGCTCCTTTTCTATTACTTTATCAATCTCAGATTTTAAAAGATTTTTAATTCTTTCCTCATATACTAATAATTCCTCACGCGCTTCTTCACGCGGTCTCGGAAAATCCAGTTCAATAATATCAACAATTCTTCCTGGTTGAGTCCCCATTACCACAATTCGATCAGATAATTTTAGCGCCTCATGAATACTATGAGTAACAAACAAGATCGTTTTTTTCGTTGTTAAGAATACATCCTCTAGCACTTCATGTAACCTTGAACGAGTTTGCTCATCAAGTGCACCAAACGGTTCATCCATTAATAATAGTGCCGGATCCATTGCAAGTGCTCGGGCAATGGCTACACGCTGCTGCATTCCACCAGACAATTCATGTGGTGAATGCTTTACATATGGCGTTAACTGGACAAGTGATAAAAACTTATGAGCCCTTTCTAACGCTTCCTTCTTCGGCAATTGCTTCTTTAGTGGAAACATAACATTTTCTTCAACCGTTAACCATGGAAATAACGCTGCCTGTTGAAACACCATTCCTCTTTCTTTTCCAGGTCCCTTTAGCTTTTTCCCTTGTAGAAAAAGCTCACCCGAGGACTGTGGAGTTAACCCAGCCACAATCGATAATAGGGTGGACTTCCCACATCCTGATGGTCCTAAGATGGAAACAAACTCTCCCTCTTTTACTTGTAGATCTATATTCGTTAAAACCGTTTCCTCTTTTTGATCACGGTTCTTAAATTGCTTCGTCACATTTTCAATCGTTAAAAACAAAACCCTCACCCGCTTATCTTTTAATTCTCATCAATTTAATCGGATTAATATGATTAATTATAAATTCGTTTTCAAAAAAGTCAATGGGTTCTTACGAATTGTTTCATTATTTTTCTCACACACTATTAACGTATCTCTTTGTAAATAAGTGTAAACACGTTAAAAAAGAACATACACTCGACTATAAATTTAAAGGGGAAAATGTTGAACTCTACTAGAAACGTCATTCTCTTTATTGCTCCAAGCTTAGATGGATATATTGCAACAAAGGAGGATTCTCTTGATTGGTTATTTCGTGTTGAGGGTGAAGGAGATAATGGATACGTAGCTTTTAATGACAGTCAAAAATGAAAGAACCGTACAAAATAGTTTGTACGGTTCTCATGTAGTAGTCTCTACTTTTCATTTTCATCATAGTACTGAACAGAATACATAGCTCCTTCTGAGACCATCGTATTGTCTGGGATATCTTCTGGATGTGGATGACCGGCCTTTTCAACAATTGGATCTTCTTCTGTTTTGGTTGCATTTATTACTTTATTCTTCATTAAAGATAGTTTTGCGACAAGCTTTTCTTTACGAGATGGGCTCTTTAAGACATATGATGTGACACCAATTGTCGATAAAGCAACCCCGGATAAAATCACGTTCCTTTTAGTCAACACATTATTTACCATCTGTGATTCTCCTCTCACGATTAGATTTAATAGGTTTACTAGAATATTCCCGGTTTCATATATCCTAAACATCACAGATAAGATTGATTTCTTACAAACAAGAAAGAAATAGTATAAAATAGAAAGGGATTTCATTAAATTACACCCTTTTACTTCTAAGGAGGTTTAGAATGAGTAAACAAACAGGTATTATTAACGAACATTCCTTTTATTCACAAGCATTACAGGAAGAAGTAACACTACTTATTTATCTTCCAGAAAATTATTCACCATTATATAAATACAGCTTACTAATAGCTCAGGATGGACAGGATTATTTTAAATTAGGTAGAGTCGGTAGACAGGTAGAAGCCCTAGTGAAAAACGAAGAAATCGAAGATGTAATTGTTGTAGGCATTCCATATAAAGATGTAGAAGATCGAAGGGAAAAATATCATCCAGATGGAGCAAAGTTCACACAGTATATTCGTTTTCTTGCACATGAACTAGTACCATATCTTGATAAAGAATTTCCTTCCTATCAAGTAGGTATGGGACGAGCGTTAATTGGCGACTCACTAGGTGCCACAATCTCACTTGTAACAGGCCTTACATACCCTAATACATTCGGCAAACTAATTCTGCAGTCACCTTTTGTCAATAAACATGTACTAGATGTCGTCCAAAACTATACATCTTCTTCTCGACCACTGATTTATCATCAAATTGGTACGAAGGAAACAGAAGTGAAAACGACCGACGGCCAAATTTCAGATTTCCTTACACCAAACCGAGAACTGAAAGATGCTATTAAAGAAAAAGAATTACCATACACCTACGAAGAATTTGAAGGTGATCACACCTGGAAACACTGGCAACCAGCACTAACACCTATCCTAAAATTGATGTTCGAGGCTTGAGTGAAAAAAAGGTGAGTAACAAATGTACTATTTTCACAAAAAGAATAAGCCATCCAACAGCCGATATGCTTATTTTTTAAAATTTGATATACTATCATTATATGACTATGTCTAGGAGGGAATAACATGAACTACGGGATTGCCCTTTTTCCATCTAAAAAATTACAAGATTTAGTGAACTCTTATCGTAAACGATATGATACACACTACGCATTAGTTCCACCACATCTCACACTTAAAACTTCATTCGAAGCAACGGAAGATGAACTAAACGAGATCACAAAAGAGCTTCGTCAAACAGCTAGCGTAACAAGCCCTTTACAGCTCTCAATAAAAAAGGTGAGTTCTTTTGCACCTGTAAATAATGTCATTTACTTAAAGGTTGAACCGACAAATGAGCTACAAGAGCTTCATGATCGTCTTCATACCGGTTCATTAAGCAGCGAACCAGAATATTCATTTGTTCCACATATTACAATTGGACAAAATCTATCAGATGATGAACATTCTGATGTACTGGGAAGTATAAAGATGCTAGACATTACTCATGAGGAAGTGATTGACCGCTTCCACCTACTATATCAATTAGAAAATGGTTCATGGACTGTATATGAAACATTTTTACTCGGAAAGGAAAGCGAATAATTGGAAATAAGAGAAGTTACAACAAATGACCAACTAGAAGATGCATACTTTGTAAGAAAAACTGTGTTCGTTGATGAACAACACGTGCCAGAAGAAGAGGAAATTGACCAATTCGAAGCCGAGGCATCACACGTTGTCCTCTATGACGACAAAAAGCCAGCAGGAGCAGGACGCGTTCGTCTTGTCGACGGCTACGGAAAGCTTGAACGAATTTGTGTCATGAAATTCGCACGTAAAATGGGTGCTGGTAAAGTAATTGTGAATAAGCTAGAAGACATCGCTTCTGCACAAGGAGCTGAGAAATTCAAATTATATGCCCAAACACATGCTATTCCGTTTTATGAAAAGCTAGGTTACAGTGTCGTATCTGAGGAATTTATGGATGCTGGAATCCCACACGTCACCATGACTAAGAACGTACATTAATGTATCAAGAAGACTAACAAAACCCTTGTTAGTCTCAGACTGTAGACAAACTCGGGTAAATATCGAGCTTGCCTACAGTCTTTTTATTTTGGCTTGAGGTGAATGAGGCTGTTGATTTCCGTTCCTCTCGCTGGCTGGGATCTTAAAGTGATAGCCACTGACATCGTAGGGTCCAGCTAAAACATTAAAAACAGTCTATTTTTCTAAAAAAATCCAACTAAAAGACAAAAACTTTGTTAGTCTTCTTATTATCTAATAAAAACACCACACCCCCTTTCCCCTTACAAACAACGGTACGAACAAATCATCACCATCGTTAACTTAGATAACCTACAAAATTTCCCTTTGTTTCGTATAAAACTTATTCCTTTGATAAAGGCTATAAATATGGAAGGCCGTAACGGAGGGTAAAACATGCACTTTAGTCAGATGACCATAGAATTAATTCTTGGTTTTTTCGCACTTTTCTTCATCACTAAAATACTTGGCAAAACGCAGATCACACAAATAACAACCTTTGATTTTATATCCGCTTTAGTTTTAGGTGAGTTAGTAGGAAATGCTATTTTCGATGATGAAGTAGGGATTTTACGAATTCTTTATGCAGTAGCAATATGGGGGATTTTAATTTACATCCTAGAAATAATTACTCAAAAATGGAGTCGTACACGAGGGTTCTTAGAAGGTAGACCTTCCATCATTATTAAAGAAGGGAAGATTCTTCGTGAAAGCTTAAAGAAAAGCAAGCTCGATATAAATCAGCTTCAGCATTTAGTTCGTTCAAAGGGTGCATTTTCTATACGTGAGCTTGAATATGCTGTGCTTGAAACAGATGGCACAGTCAGTGTATTGAAAAAAGCTAAATATGACACCCCAACTAAACAAGAGCTTCAATTAAACGTAGCTCAACAACAAATCCCCATTACTCTCATTAGTGACGGGATCATTATTATGGAAAATCTTATTGAAGCTGGGTTCAATACTCACTGGCTAGAACAAAAACTGAAAGAACACTCTATTTTTCATGCAAAAGAGGTTCTATTTGCTGAATGGCAAAAAGGTGAAGGCTTACACATTCAAACATATGCTGAATAAAAAGCTCCTAGCTTCTTCTCCCATTTATTCAACAATTACACCAAAATAAACACCTAAAAATAAGCTGGTACAAAAAGTGCCTGGCACCTTATCGTAACAACTATATGTACACCTTGTGGTATCTAGTGTACTAAATAGCTTGTGTCGGAGGATGCCAGGCTCTTTATTTTGTCTCAGTCTCTCTCTTTTTTATTATCAAAATTTTCTTTTATCATTTCACACATACTCATTAAAGAATTGACCTTTTCCAGTCACGTCTGAGATAGAGTTCGAGTTGTTTAATTTTTTCTTTAGGATCGTCGCAAAATGAGATTCACTTTCATCATTTGGTTGATGATTTTTGGTTTCAGCTCTTTGCGCATATGTGACAGGAAGGATGTGAGAATAATGGCTTTGTACAGGCATAGATCGATTCACATATTGTGTATATGTATCATTTTGAATTGGTAATATATACCCCATTTTCTTCACCTCTTGTTTTTTAATACCCTATTTATTGGATGTTGAAACAAGACAAGTTCCTCTTTTAGAATAATGGTCATTCTGTTAAGATAGAACTTGCTATTTCATTCACGAACATCGTTGCTATACATAATACGAAGCAACAAACAAATATATGGGAGGTGAAATGTAATGAAAACCGCAAAATTAAACGATGAACTCATTTCATTACAACGTTTACCTCGTGAAGAATTTCAAAGAATCTACGAATCCAGCTTAAAAGAATCTGTTACTTGTGTAGCATGCGAGCAGCCCTTAAAAATGTATTTCGGTTTAACAAAATCGCCCTTCTTCTACCATTCCAACAAATCGCTTACCAGTACTTGCCAAGAAAAAGTGAAGAAGGTTGAGCTTCAAATGGAAGAACAATCTATCTCACATAGTCCTAATGAAGATCTATATTCAGAGCAGAATGGTTTTAGAATCCCTAAAGCAAGAAGTATTGCAACAGTGGACAAACCTATAACGACTACAGCCTGGAAGTTACCAAAAGAATTAAAGACTGTGGCACCTTTCACACCTATCGAAAAAAAAACATCCTCGCTAGTAGGAATTGACTTAGATACCGAACAACAAATAGCTGTCACAACTACAGAAGGTCCGCTTCTCATTTTAGCCGGAGCAGGTAGTGGTAAAACAAGAGTACTCACAACAAGAGCTCTTTACATGATTGAAGAAAAAAAAATTGACCCAAAATCAATTATGCTTGTTACGTTTACAGCCAAAGCCGCTCGAGAAATGCAGGAGAGACTAAAGAAACGTTCAAATGGTTCCTACCAGGCTTTAAATCAGCTTGTTATTGGAACATTTCACAGTATTTTCTATAAAATCCTCCAGCATCATGATAAAGAAAAATGGAACGGGCAGCGATTAATCAAATGGGATTGGCAAAAGGAAAATTATATAAAGCAGGCTTGCAGAGAGCTAGCTATTGATGAGAAGGACTTTCCATTTGATCAAGCGATTCAACAAATCGGCCTCTGGAAGAATACTATGAAATCTCCAACTCAAGTGATACCTGTCGATGATTGGGAAAGAAAAGTCCTTCCCTTATATCAAGCATACGAGCAAAAAAAAGAAGAAAGTGGACAATTTGACTTTGATGACATGCTGCTTAAATGCTATGAGCTCTTAAAAACGAATCATACTTTGTTAAAAGCCTATCAAACGAGATTTCACTATTTTCTTATTGATGAATTTCAAGATATTAACCCTGTCCAGTATAAACTGATGAAGCTTCTATCAAGTCATACTCATCACCTGTGCGGAGTTGGTGATGATGATCAAACCATTTATAGCTTTAGAGGGAGTGAACCGTCTTTCATTTTGAACTTCAAGACGGAGTATCCAGCTGCAAAGATCATTCATCTTTCAGCGAATTACAGGTCAGACCATCATATTGTCTCTACAGCAAATGATGTGATCTCTAAGAACAAGACCCGACACCCAAAGAAAATGACCGCACAGTCTGATTCACATGCTTTCCCCCTCTCCTTCTTTCCATATGATGAAGAAGAGGAAGCAACCCTTATTGTAAATGACATTAGAGAAAAAATTGAAATGGGTGCCAATCCAAATGAATTCGCGATTCTCTATCGAACTCATACGGGTGGACGAGCGATATTAGAACGATTTATTCAATCTAGTCTTCCCTTCACCTTTGAAAAAGGTCAAAACTCTTTTTATGAAAGAAGGATGGTTCGAACTGCACTTGCATACTTACGGTTAAGTGTAGACCCAGATAATACAGATGCGTTTACAGATTTAATCCGAGCCTTATTTTTAAAGCAATCGATTTTAAATGATGTAAAAGCCATGTCCATCTTACATGACTGCTCGTTACTTGAATCTCTTTTACATGTAACAGGAATTGCGAGCTTTCAAATGGCAAAAATAAAGAAGATTATTCCAAGAATTCACTCATTAAAAAATGAAAAGCCAATGATGGCTTTAGCTGTTATTGAAAAAGAATTAGGCTTTAATGATTATGTAAAGAAGCAAGGAAATGAAGGAAATGCAATGGAAAAAGGATCCGATGATTTAAATGACCTTAAAGTTGTAGCAAAAAAATTTTTGACCGTCCATGATTTTCTTGAACATACTGACCACATGCTCCGTACGCAAAAAGCATTAAAAACTGATTCACGAGAATCTGGTGTTCAATTAATGACCATCCATCGATCGAAAGGTCTTGAATTTGAACATGTTTATATCCTTGGTGCAGTGGACGGTTCACTTCCCCATGATTTCTCTTTAGAAGCTTGGAGAAAAGGCAATGGCAATCACCTGGAGGAAGAACGTCGCTTACTTTATGTAGCCATGACAAGAGCGAAACAATTTTTAGCCATTTCTAGTCCCGCTTACCGACGTGGCAGAAAAGCAGTTACGTCCAGATTTTTAAAACCGCTTATGTAACGAATACGACGTAAAAACGAAGCCATCATTCGTATCTGGCTTCGTTTTTACTATTCTTTCTATCTTCAAACCTACTTTTTATTTATCATCTTAGAAATCGTATTAAAGTCCAGCTTTTCTTTTCCATTTACGATAGAATTTACAATTTTATCTTCCATTTCTTTAGAAACTGGCTTATTCGCGATACGAGAAACACGTTGAATAACGCCACGAACTGTTTTTTCATCCTGGAAGTTTGCGCCTTGTAATGAGTTAGCTAATGACAAGATTTCGTTCATGTTAACACCAGTCTTACCTTCAAGGTTTTTAAAGAATTTGCTATCCATTTTCCCGCCTCCTTATTTCATACTTTATCGTATGACTTTCGTAAAAAAACGTGAGAGAAACTTTAAATAAATATTTGCTAGACTAGCTTCCACCTGGTCAATAAGACAAAAATGAACAGAAGCTACTTCCTGTCTTCCACTCATTTTCAGCTTATAAAGACATGAGGTAGCTTTTGATTTACATGAAAATACGAGCAGTTCCTGCTCGTATTTTCACCTTGCTACTTAATGATAAAATGAAGCACCAACGATAATTAAAAGGATGAACAATACAACGATTAAGACGAAAGTATTACCATAGTAACCTCCGCCGCCACAACCGTAGTTGCCACCACCGTAGCCGTAACCCATGCGTTAAGCACCTCCTTCTTGCTATGCTCTCTATACTATATGTTGCAAGTGAGGTACGTGTTTGGACGGATTCGCTACTTTTTTATTCTTTTACTCCTTTATGTCTCTCTAGCCATTTCTCAATTTCCTTCTCTGTCGTTTCCATTTTGTGATCAAAGCTGTCAGCTGTCCTGTCTAATTGGATGAAATCCTTCTCTTTTGCTCTCATCCATTGATCTGATCTTTGTTGAATTTGTTCATGACTTCTCTCATTTCGCTCCATCCACCCTTCAAACAACTGCTCAAGTATATTCATACTTCCCCTCCATTTTTCTCTAGTTGATCATCATAATAATCGAAATAAATGGTTCCCGTTGCATCTATTTGACCTAAAAAAATGTCCTGAACCTTCTTTTTTCTCATGATTAGCTGCTCTTTTACCCAGGCCAGGCTATAACCCGCTCCATAAATCGTTTCTTCTAAAAACTCACCATCCATAATGATTGTAAGAGGGGTTTTAACGGGTAACGTTTTATTAAATAAGTCCTCCCACCTAACTGGTTGCTTTTCCTTTTTTAAGAGAACACTTAGCTCACCATTGGTTTCTAAAATAGCAAAATCAACGTCAGAGACCTGGAAAATATCCTTTTTTCTTAGTTGCTCCAATAATTCATCTGTACTATATTTTTCTCGTTTTAAATTCTTCTCAAGGATTTTCCCATCTTGTATGAACGTTCTTGATTTTCCTTCTACAATATCCCTAAATCCTTTACTTCTTAATGAGATAAAGGAAATAACAAGGGGAAAAAGGGACCAAATTAAAATAGAAACAATGCCGTTAACTAAATTTAGTTCAATGTCCATTGATAATGCT
Source organism: Bacillus weihaiensis (assembly GCF_001889165.1). GTDB lineage: Bacteria > Bacillota > Bacilli > Bacillales > Bacillaceae > Metabacillus > Metabacillus weihaiensis. The sequence goes on from NZ_CP016020.1 coordinate 3,087,147, forward strand.
CCAGCAATATCTCCAACTGTAATTCCTACAATATATTCAAAAAAAGATAATTTCGATAGCTGTTTTTTCCCTAAAAGCTTTGTAATAAAAAAGAGCCCAAATATAATTGATACTGACCGTATGATTACTTCTATCCATTGTGCCATTCCTTTTTCTCCCTTATCCAATCTTTAACTAATATGTAGTATGCAACTTTTATTGTAAGATTATGTTATTTATCCAAAAACTAATGAAAGAGCCTTTCCATACAATGACTTTAGGACATAGAGTAAATAAGTCAAAGAATAAAGGGAGGATTTTTTGTGGATTATTTAAGATGGAATGAACATCCTTACGCGGGTGAGAATAGGCCTCCAAGAAACGGGGAGGAACCGCTAGCCGGCTCTTGGACAATGTTTTACTTATCAAAAAGTGACGAGAAGACATTTAAAGATCCCGATGGTCAAAAGATTCGCTTAGACATCACACATCCCTCAAGAATTAACTGGGACAGACAATTAACAAAGGTTCACCACGCACTTGAGAATTTAACCGAAGAACAAATCAATATTGCAAATTACTATGGAACAGGTGTCGCAACGAAGCAATGGACACCGATTATTGACAAACTCATTGATTCCTACGGAGTAACAGCACCGCATGGAGCAAGAATATTAGCCATTACCGAAGCTGCTATAAATGATGCCTTTATAGTCGCTTGGACGTTAAAGTACAATTGGTTAGTCGCTAGACCCAATCAGCTCGATCCAACATTAGAAACAATCTTGTGTACACCAAGACATCCTACCTATCCATCAGGTCACGCAACTGTGGCAGGTTGCGCTGAGGAAGTATTGAGCTATTTTTTCCCTGGAGCAAAACGAAAAATTCATCATGAAGCCGAAATGGATGCACTTTCCCGCTTATATGCCGGTGTACATTTTCCGATCGACAATACTGAAGGTCTTAAACTCGGAAGACAAATTGGAAAAATTGTTACATCCCATGTCAAGCAAGAGCTAAATGAACGAAATCAACCAATTGACCGCCCATATCGTGCAAGAACAACAACCCTTCTCACCCCACCTGAAGATTATAGCCAGGTTATCCCATATGATTTCCCAACGGGTTGTCAATCCTTAGTAAAAGGACAAAAAAAGGTATCAGAAATCATGGTTCAGCCAAAGCTTTATTTATAACATGACAAAAGGGACTGAATCATCAGTCCCTTCTTAAAGTATTATGAGTAGAAGCTGAGTACATTATTTTTCATTACCTTATCCCACTTAAGAGCGTTTCTTTCTTTTTCCGCAACCGCAGCCACTTTTTTTCACTTGCTTTGGTTTAGAAACCGATACCGATTGATTTGATTGAGACGATTTTACGGAAGGATTCAATCGAGCCTTGTTCATGTAGTTATCCCACCTTCCTATATCCTTACTAATAAATTCTGTAGGCTTATTGTGACGATGTAAATGTAGTTATTGAAGCAGATCTATTGGACGAACGAAGTAAAAAACCATACGTGTACTACTTACCTTTCAGCTTCCATACCCCATTTTATGTAACAGGGACTAATTGTTTCTAAGTGATTGGCCTATTATTCTATTAACTTTCCTACAACTGCTTCAATGATACCTGCAAAACCAGCAATTGCGAGGATCATTACAAATGGCTCCCCAATGAAAGGAAAGAATTGATCCATTCCATATAAGAAAGCAGCACACCAAACACCCGTACACCAATAACAGCTAAGCAGCTCCCCTATCCAGGACCTTACTCCCGTTCCTTTTATTTCAATAAAAATTTCAACCTCTCCAGCCTCGTTCACTTCCTCCACTTCCTTATGAAAAGGAGCACGTAAAAATGTCGTGATTTTATCAAAAACAATTAATCTAGTTAATCGAAAAGACGCAAGACCAATCAGCATAAGCTCTAGCCAAGAGAGCATGTTTTTTCACCTCTTTATACCGGTTTCCTTATACCCTATGAACAGATGAACCATTTCAGAATACACCTGAAGTTTTTTTCTTAGTTACTTTTGTCAGATCATTTTCCTCACGAAAAAATGGAGTTTTTTACTTTTGTCTATAAAAAATGGGTGAAAACATGTATGTTTGCCCCATTCATTCCTAGAGATACTTGCATTAAATACAATTAAAGGGTTCACACGGCATTACACCACATTTTCACCCTCCCGTCCTATAGGTGAAGAACAAGGTAGCCGTGTAAATCCTTCTTAACCCCCTTATTCTCGAAAGGAGTGAATACTATGTCAACTAGATGGTCTGCTTTAGAAGATTGTGAATGCAAAAAAGACCAAAGCCCTACCGTAGACAGTGTTCAAATAAATGAAACTGTTCAAGCTTCAGAAGAGTATATTTTCATTAAAGATTCTTGCAATATCGAAGTCACTTCAACAGATACTCAAGTCGCTGTATCCTTACAAGCAGCTATTCAAGTCGCGATTGCTCTTGTTATTAACTTAACAATTGCAGACAGTAACCGTGCTGAACAGGTTACTGAACAACTGTTACAAAACTCTGTTATCAAGCAAGCAAATAAGCAAAAACTGATTATTGAAAACTCTCGTGATGTTACTGTAACAACTTCTGATACTGACGTTGCCATTTCTCTTCAAGTAATGATCCAAATTTTAATCGCATTACTTGTTCAAATCGATATTTTATAATGCCTAACTGTCATTTGCTTTTGTACAACGTAAAGAGAGGTGAAAAAAATGTCTAACGAAAAATTAAACCTACAGGAGATCTCTTCAACGATGATGCAACTTTTCGTCCAAGACGTATTCAACAAAAACGATATAACAGAAGAGAAAAAGAAATCACTTTCAGACGAACAAAAAGCTCAATTAAGAAAAGTTGTTGAAGACTTACAAGCTCAAGTAGATGAATTTGTAAAGAACTCAAAAGAAAAGAAAGAAGAAAAAACGGAAGTACAGGAAGAAGCTCCTAAAAACACAACACTACGTGACATGATCAAAAACCGTAAAAAAGACAAATAAACTAAAAATGGTCAAAAACACCAAGGTATTTGTCTTATACAAAAAGTGGTTATATAACATTTAATGATAGTAAATTGAAAGGAGGAATATAACAATGCAAGCAAGACCATATGAATGGGTAGCTTTAGATCCGAATTCTTGTCATCCAACTGATTGTTATACAACAAATAATGAGGTGGCTGGAGCTGACGTTAACTTTTTTAACGACGACGCACAAGTAAGTCAATCTGCAGCACAGGTAAGTGAAACTGAGCAAATCTCATCTGAAACAATTATCGTAAAAGACTCATGTGAAATCTCTGTTTCTTCAACGGATACGCAAGTAGCTGTATCTTTACAAGTAGCACTTCAAGTAGCAATCGCTCTAGTTATCAACCTTACAATCGCAGACAGCAATCGTGCAGAGCAAGTCACTCAACAATTAATCCAACAAGCAGACATGAAGCAACTCAACAAACAAAAATTAGTCATTGAAAACTCTCGTAAGGTAAGTGTAACAACTACTGACACAGATGTTGCAATCTCCCTACAAGTATTACTTCAAATCTTAATCGCATTAGTTGTAAACATCGACATTCTATAAGAAGGCTAAAAAGCGAGGTCACTCCTCGCTTTTTTTTATTCTTTCTATTTACGTTTTTTCAAGTTGCCAATCTTTTTGACTCAATCATCAGCTTTAACATCTCCTTTACCTGTTGATGTCCTTCCTACTAGATATTTACGTGTTTTCCACTGTGCGTTGATCTTCCATCAGAAATCAGTCGCCATACAACCTCCAAATCCGTATCCCCAAGAAATTTCTATACTCTTTCCCCAGGAATCCTTAACAAACTAGACGATAACCCACACACACTGGTCATATTCTACATAGTCTGTTAAGGACTAAAGTCAATAAATAATTTATTCTTAAAGGAGATGGCTATTAATGGGTTGCAAAGATAGAAAAGACTTCGATAATAACTGTGTATGTGAAGCGGTAGAACAAATTTTAGCTGAACAAGAAGCGGTAGAAGATATCTCATGTCCTACTAGCTGCTTCAGCAATTTATTAAATCCAGTTGCTGGTACAAAAGATACAATTCCTTTCATCTTATTTGATAAAAAAGGAAATCTTTTCAAAGCATTTGGTAACGTTGGTGGATTCACAGGAGATATGACTTGCTTCCAATCAATCTTCTTCCGTGTAGAAGCTGTAAAGGATTGCTGTGCAACATTATCAATCTTACGTCCAGTAGACGTTGATGGGAATACAGAAAGCGTATGTAATCCTTGTGACGAAGGTTTCTTCGGACTTGAAAAAACAGATTTCTGTATTGAAGTAGATCTTGACTGCTTCTGTGCGATCCAATGTTTATCACCAGAATTAGTTGACCGTATCGCTGATCAAAAACACTGCCGCTAAGAACAAAAGCTCAGGGCGCTTTGGTCAGACCCGACAAGTATAAGCCAATTTAAAAATAGAAGCGGTTCTTTGCCTTCCATTCTAAATTGGCTTATGACCTATAAGGGGCTAGCCGTTAGAGCTAGATAGTAAAGCCGCGCTGCATTTTATCGCTAAGTAGTAAGAAAACAAAAAGGCATCGAACCAATGGTGCATTTTCTGTAAATACTAAGGCTGCTGAAGAAGCAGCAGCCTTTTTTACATAAAATCTTTAAAATTCGGCATGTGACCTGTCACCCTTTTTCGGTCTTCTTCTTATACTATTGTAAGACTTATAGTAGGAGGGTAGTCTATGAAAAACGGTACCTCTTCATGTGTTTGCCATACAGTTGAAAACATTTTGGATCAACAGCAAGCAGTAACCGAAAAATGTCCTACTAGTTGTTATAGCAATCTACTTAATCCAGTGAAGTACTTAGGTGATACAATTCCATTTCTACTTTATAACGAAAAAGGAGAGCTTTTTAAAGCATATGGGTATGTTGGAAAACGAGAGTGTTTCGAAACAACCTTCTTTCGTGTAGAAAGCATTCATCATTGCTGTGCAACACTTCGACTTCTGCTTCCTTTAGACTGTCACGGTCACCTCGCACACGAAGTATGTGATGTGAAAAAGCTCGTAAAGACTAAAAGCTGTATCGAAGTTGATCTCTCATGCTTCTGTGCTATTCAATGCTTATCACCAACCTTGTTGCATAAATAATGAAATGGGTAAAAGCATCATTCACCATTACCATATCAAGGTGATATTCACGTCTTCACCATCGAAGGAATGGGTGTTAGATTACACAAAACAAAAAGAGAAGGTCGTTAAAATCTAGTTTCAACTCATAGAGACATAAGGGATCGGAATGTAATGATTCCGATCCCTTATGAGTTTTTCCTAACGAAATATAGAAAAAAACCTCTATGTCGGAACGGAAGCCACTTGACCTCCCTTCACATAAGTACAAAAAGACTGTAGACAAAGCTGAGTGTGTCTACAGTCTTTTTGTCGGTGCCAAAAGCTAGCTAACTACTTGATTTGTAAGTAAGTATTTAAAATCCTAATAAATTAATCGCTTTAATCTCATCAATAGGTAGGTCGATTGGTTTTGCGTGTGTTAAAGAACGAATTGTGACAATTCCTTCTTCCTCTGTGATAATAACCCCTCGATATGTTTCATCCGTTGATTCAATTTGGCATAATGTACGAGGCATATTTTTAGGTAAATTCTTGAAAAAGTCAATTTTTTCAGCTACATTCATTTGAGATATCGGCTTTCTCTGCTTACGATACTCTTTTACCGATTGCTCCTGCTTTACCTCTTTCAAGACAGCTTCATCCTGATGTTGCTTTCCCTCTGTTGCCTCTTCTTGAATGTCTTTTACCTCTTTTACCTCTTCTACTTCTTTTACCTCTTCTACAAGAGTATCAAGCTCCTTAACTAACGTTTGTGCACCTCCTCTGCTGTCATTTTTGACTGCTGCTTTTGATTTAGCTTTCTTCACAACATAGGATTGCATATTCACTTGGATATCTTGATTATCAGGCTGAACAATATACATGAGTGGCTTTACTTTGTATTCCGCACTTTTATTTTTACTCATTTCACTACCTCCAGTTACAAAGATACACACACAACATGTTATGCAACACGACTAGGTAATGTGCCTATTTCTTCAAACCAATTGCTTTTTTGACTGGTTTTGATATAAAAAAGGACTCTCCTGAAACGTAATTGTTACTTACATTCAAGAGAATCCTTCTTATTTACGCTAAAATATGATAACCAGAATCAACGTGCAGATTTTCACCTGTCATTCCTCTAGATAAATTACTGAATAAGAATAGAGCAGTATCTCCAACTTCCTCAGGAGTCGTTGTTCTTCTTAATGGAGCACGTTCTTCAATTTCTTTTAAGATAGAGTTAAAATCACTGATACCTTTTGCTGATAATGTACGAATAGGACCAGCAGAGATAGAGTTGACACGAATGCCGTCTTTTCCTAAATCACTTGCTAAATATCGAACACTTGCATCTAGAGAGGCTTTAGCAACTCCCATTACATTATAATTTGGTAGCACACGTTCTCCACCAAGATATGTTAACGTAACGATGCTTCCACCCTCAGTCATTAATCCTCTTGCTTCTTTAGCTACAGCAGTTAAAGAATAGGAGCTAATGTTATGAGAGAGTAGAAAACCTTCACGTGTTGTATTTAAGTATTCCCCTTGTAATTCTTCCTTGTGAGCGAATGCAATACAGTGGGCAATCCCATGAACAACGCCCACTTCTTCTTTAATTTGTGCAAAGCATGTTTTGATTTCCTCATCATTCGTTACATCACAAGGTAAGACAATTGAATCATTGCGTTCAAGTGATTCAGCTAAATCTCGTACCGACTTTTCAAGCCTTTCACCTGCATATGTAAAGATTAAACGTGCGCCTGCTTCATGTAAAGAGCGTGCAATTCCCCATGCAATACTACGTTTATTCGCTACACCCATTACGACGATGTTACGGCCATTTAGAGATAAATTCATGTACATATCCTCCTAAAAATTAATACATGTTATTAGTACCTGGTTATAATTATAACATCATTAAGTACGAAACGCTATTTGTTCTCCATGATTAATTTTTTGATAAGGCTCATTATTACTTCTTCATCATCACTAACTGCTTTGTCACATCAGAAATGGAGTCTGCATTTGTTATGGCACTAATGACAGCAATACCATCAGCACCTGCTGCATACACCTGTTTAGCATTGCTTAGTGAGATCCCACCTATCCCTACTATTGGTAGTTGTTTCATTTGTTCGTCTGTGTTTCTTATTGCACGGATGAGTTCTGGTCCTACAACCTCACTCGCATCTTCCTTTGTAGTAGTCTTATACATAGGACCAACTCCAATATAGTCAGCACCATCACGTATTGCTTGCTTCACTTCCAAAACGGAATGTGTAGAAATACCAAGCCATTTATTCCCCCCGAATTTTTGCCTCACGAGATGAGGTGAACCATCCTCTTGCCCAATATGAAGACCGTCCGCATCCAATTCAATCGCTAATTCAAGGTCATCATTTACGATAAAAGGAACCTGATATGCTTCACAAAGTTGTTTCAGTTTTTTCCCCAGATACATCTTTTCTTCGTCTTTCACACTACACTCTCCCTTTTCACGATATTGAAAAAGAGTGATGCCTCCATCTAATGCTTCTGTTAATGTTTTTTCAGGATCTCTTTTTTTACAGTTTTGTGATCCCATGACAAAATAGAGCCGTAATGCTTCTCTTATGTTCATTTAAACCCCTCCTAAAGGTAGCTATTCTTTCTTTTTCGCGAGCGTCAATAGCAAATAGCCATTTCATATAAAAAAGACTGACATTGTTCATCTAAATACCTTTTTTGAACATTGTCAGTCTTCTATAGCTACACATCCTTATTAAACTAAAATTACTTAACGCTATGCTTCTTATTATAAGCCCAATGGTTGGTTGGTCCGTGACCTTGACCAATCCCAATCTGATCATCAATTGCAGCCTGAATAAAGGTTTTAGCGGTTTGAACAGCTTGAACAACAGTATAACCCTTGCTTAATTCTGCAGTGATTGCAGCTGCAAACGTACAGCCTGTACCATGAGTGTGCTTCGTTTCTCTTCTTTGTCCTTTGAATTCTTCGAAGTTCTCACCATCAAAAAGTAAGTCCACAACGATTGAGCTAGACTCATCATGACCACCTTTTATAATGACATGATTTGCTCCTAGATCTCCAAGCTTCTTCGCAGCCTCTTTCCTTTGATGAAGCGTTTTAATTTCCATACCAGTTAACACTTCAGCTTCCGGAATATTTGGTGTTATCACGGTTGCTAATGGAAGTAATGAAGTAATGAGGGCCTCCACCGCTTCATCTTGAAGCAATGACTGTCCTCCTTTTGCCACCATGACAGGGTCTACTACGAGATGTTGAAAAGAATACTGCTTCACCTTTTCTGCAACTAAATGAATCATCTCCGCGTTAAAAAGCATGCCTGTTTTGACCGCATGAGGGTGTAAATCTGTCGCTATTGAATCAATTTGAGTAGAAAGAGCCTCTACTGTTAATGGATAAACACCTTGTACCCCTAGAGTATTTTGAGCTGTAACAGCTGTAATAGCCGTCATGCCAAATACGCCCAGTTCTTGAAATGTTTTAAGGTCTGCTTGAATACCAGCTCCACCACCAGAATCAGATCCAGCAATGGTTAAAGCACGAGATACAGCCACACCTATTCCTCCTCGTCTTATCCAATATAACGATGATAAAGCTTCTTCGCTTCGGCAATATCCTTTGTCCCATGTATCAATGCTCGACCATCCCTAAACAGGACAATACGATGTTCCCCAAAGGTAAACGACATTAGGAACTCATTTTCTAAAAATGCATCCGCTAGTGGCTTTATTCGTTCTGATAATTTCTGAAATGATAGCTGCTTTCCTTCACTTGGTCTAATTTGCACCGTATCCCTTCCACATAAAACCGCCACCTTTGTTTCCTTTTCAGCCGTTAAATAAGGGTAGATAGGATGATCTCCACATGTAGGACAAGCAGCATTCTTTAAACGTTCCATGTTAATCGATGAGTATTGATTTTTCCAAAGATCAAAGGAAACGAGTTTCCCCCTTCGATTTTCTTCATCTCCGACTAATAGCTTCATCACTTCTGTTGTTTGATGGGCTGCAACCATACTGACAATTGGAGAAATGACCCCAACGGTATCACAAGTCATACCATCAAACGGGATATGCTTTAGTAAACAATGTAAACATGGCGTCTCGTGGGGAATGACTGTAAAAGAAAGACCGTAGCTTCCTACACAGCCACCATAAATCCATGGAATATTGCTTTTTAGAGAAAGATCATTTATTAATAGTCTTGTTTCAAAGTTATCCGTCGCATCTACAATTACATCCACATCTTTGGCAAGCTCTTCGATATTTGCACTTGTTACATCATCAACGTGTGCATGAACGATGACTTCAGAATTTATTTTTTGAAGATGCTCTTTAGCCGCAATCGCTTTCGGCATACGTTGTTCTGCATCTTCTTCTACATATAGCTGTTGCCTTTGCAAATTGCTCCACTCTACGTAATCACGATCCACAATTGTTAACGTACCAATTCCAGCTCTAGCAATCATTTCTGCATTTGCCGTTCCAAGTGCACCTGCTCCCACTACGAGAACATGTTTGTTTTGTATTTCATGCTGCCCTTTTTCTCCAATTGGTGAAAAAAGCATTTGTCTAGAATAACGATCCATTACGTTGTAATCATTCCTTCTGTCGGACTGCTTGCAATCGCATAATCCTTTTTAGCTATTCTACCAGCTTCATAGCCCATTCTTCCAGCTTCAATAGCTAGCTTCATTGCAACGGCCATTTTAACCGGATCTTTCGCAGCGGATACTGCCGTATTTAATAGGACTCCATCTGCTCCAAGCTCCATTGCTTTTGCAGCATCTGCTGGAGATCCAATTCCTGCATCCACAATGACTGGAACTTTTGACTGCTCAATAATAAAGGATAGGTTTAGCGGGTTAATAATTCCTTGACCAGAGCCAATTGGTGAAGCACCAGGCATAATCGCATGAACCCCAAGCTCCTCTAGCTTTCTTGCTAACACTACATCGTCTGACGTATAAGGTAAAACAATAAAGCCTTCCTCAAGAAGCATTTCACTAGCCTTTAACGTTTCCACAGGATCAGGTAATAACGAGCGATCGCAGCCAATCACTTCAACCTTAATCATGTCACATAAGCCTGATGCCTTTGCAAGCTTTGCAATTCTTACAGCTTCTTCAGCTGTTTTTGCTCCAGCTGTATTGGGCAATAGCGTATATTTTGACACATCTAATTGCTCTAAGAAATTAGGCTGAGATTCTTCAAAAATATTCATTCTACGTACGGCAAACGTTAAGATTTCAGACTCAGATTGAGCCACCGCTTCTTTCTGAATTTCAAAAGATGGATATTTACCAGTACCTAATAATAATCTTGATTGGAATGTTTTATTTGCTATTTTTAACATCTTCATCCTCCTCCTACAAAATGAACGAGTTCAATTTCGTCTCCGTTTTGAATTTCCTTTGATTCATATTGGTCTTTTAAAATAATGTCGCGATTATGCTCAACAATGACAAGTCGATCCTCTAGCTTATAAAAGACAAGTAACTGTTGAATGTTCTTAACTTCATTTGATAATTCAACCATTTCGCCATTTAATTTGATGTTCAATTTTTTCACCTCATCACCTGTTGGATATGTCGCGTCAAAGAAAACGCCTCGACATACTCTTTTTTCACTTGTTTTCCTACGATAAGATTTGCCATCATTTCTCCCGTTTTTGGAGCTAGTAAGATGCCATTTCGATAATGTCCAGTAGCAAAATAGAGATGTTCTCCACTCGGGTGCTGACCTATATATGGCTTCCCATCAATTGTTTGTGGTCTTAATCCAGCCCATGTATCTAGTAATGTAGCATACTTGATATCTGGTAAAATAGGTGCCATTTTATTCATCAATGATTGAATCCCTCCAAAGGTAGGCTCTGTCGTCCAATCATCTTCAACCATCGTTGCTCCAATGACAAGCTTGCCATTTCCCTTGGGTACGATATAACAATGGTCATAAAAGATTGTTTTTTCTAGCTTTATCTTGTCACTTTTAACTGACAGGCATTCACCTTTTACTGGCTTCATTCCTAGCTGTAGATCAAGATTTTTTAAAAAATAATGGCTCCATACACCATTTGCAATGACGACATGCTTACTATAATAAGTCCCTTTAGCTGTTTGAAGAGCGTAATCCTTCTCATCTGTTTTCTCTATGGAATGAACAGGAACATTCTCTACTATGTCGGCACCTAAGAATCTAGCAGACTTAGAGAAGGCAAGACACGTATCGACTGGAGAGACATGCCCATCCTCTGGTATGTAGAGGGCCCCTACAAGATCAGAGGAAAGAGTTGGTTCATGTTTTAGTACTTGTTCCCTTGGGTGCCATTCTAATGTACTATTCATAGGCAGCGCTCTTTTCAACGTTTCTGCCTCTTCCTCATTATATGCAAGCTTATACATCCCTCGATCAAAAAGTTGAATAGAGACTTGTGAGAGGTCAAAAAGCTCTTGATTTAAAGTATGGTAGTATCTTTGACTTTCCTTGGCAAATTGATAAAATGCATCATCATCATCTAATTCAGAGTTCGCGCCAAGCATCCCCGCTGCCGCACGAGTGGCTCCAGAACCAACTGCATTTCCTTCTAGTACAACAACAGATACATTTTCTTTTGCTAGATGATAGGCAATGGATTGACCAATAATTCCTCCACCAACGATTGCTACATCATAATCCGTTTTCATCCTCTCCCTCCTCTTTCACCCTACTTTTTTTTAAGTGCTTAACGGCTTGAAGTGGATCATCACTTCCCATTACAGAAGACATCACAGCCACACCATGAACCTTATCAGGTATCAGCTTTATCGTTTCGGCTGTCATTCCACCTATAGCTATAACAGGAATGGATACACTTCGACAGATTTTTTTTAACTCATCAATACCTCTTGGCTCAAGCCCTTCCTTAGAGTGAGTTGAAAATATGTGGCCGTATAAAAGATAGTCGGCTCCATCCTGTTCACTTTTTTTCGCTTCCTCTATAGAATGAACAGACCGTCCAATTCTGATTGTTGGTTGGTAATGTTTCACCTCTTGAATAGAAAAGCTACTGCCCGGTAAATGAACTCGACTTAACCCTTGTAATAAAGCCACATCTAAGCGGTCATTCACAATAAGCTTATCAGTTGGTACACCTTTTTCTCTTAACTTAGTGACGATCTCCATAATCTCAGCTGCAGATTTTTGCTTCTCACGAATATGAATAAAATCTACTTCTCTATGAATCATAAGAATTTTTTCAGTTAAGCTCTCTATTGTTTGTTTTCCATCTGTAATGACATGAAGCTCCATCTGTATCTATCACCTGTATTCGTTTTCTCTCTAAAAAAGAGAGGTTCTTTTCTTTCATGCTAGGAGTGTTCTAATGAAATAAAACGATTACACTTAGCGCTTATCCCTATCTCATGAAGATTTCATTTTCTACTAAACAAAAAACCACTTCCTCGTAAGAAAGTGGTTTACACACATAGACAAAAATGCCGTAAGCCACTTCCCTACGCTGGTACAAACCAGATCAGGTTATAAGGGTCTTAAAGAAACACTTTAATCTCAGCCCATTACTTAAGGCACCCCTAGCGGTTGTTCTTATTCTATTACATTCTATGATACCAAATGAAAAAATTCTTTCAAGAGAAAAATGTTTTCCTCTTATTCAAATTAAATAAACTCAAGCTCTTGCCTTAGTTCATTCACATATTCTCTTGAGCCAGTTACGATCAATCGATCTCCCAGCTTAAGATCAGTATCCCCATGAGGGACAAGTGAATCTTTCCCTCTAAAAATACGTACGAAGATGATATCTCCCGTAAATGGGAAATTTCTTAATAAAATATTATCATATTTAGCATTATTTAAATTAATTTGGTAAAGCGTTGTTTCCTGATTGGTTAAGATTCTCATAACACTTGGTGCTTCAATTAGAGCACGTAGCATTGTTTTTGTGGAAAGAAGTGTAGAGAATGTATCAATTTGTACTTCTTTCAGCTTAGCATCCAATTCAGGCGAAACGACACTAGCAATAACTCGATCGACTTTCTCCTCTTTCGCAAATAAAGAGATCTCAGCATTTCGTTTTTCATCACCAGTGGCAACAACAATTAAATCTACATCAAATGCATTATGTGACTTTAACGTCTCTAAATTGAAATCCTGCACTTCACGAATCTCAAACAACGATTGAGAGATCTGTTTATCAATTTTATCTTGTTGAGTATGATAAACCGTTGTTTCATACAGTTCAGGATTCAGCTCTCTTGTTACAGGGAGAGACATTTGATTCGCACCAATGAATGCAACCTTAATCTTTGTTTGCTCTGTTTCCGTTTTAGGGAAGAGCTTCTTGAAGAAAATAGGTGTGACAATACATGTAATAATGGCAACTAATATCAGCGCACCAGACATTTCAGACGTAATAATCTCCATTCTTTCTCCAATTGTTGCAGCCGCAATAACTAATGAAAGAGTTGATGTTAATAAGAAACCTGATGCCAACGTTGTTTTCCAGTCATACCATCTCTTTAAATAAAGAACAGGGACAATCTTTGAAACTAATAACGCAATAAATAATAGTGGTATTAATAGTAAAATATTAGGATCCTTAAATAATGCCCAAATATCTAGTTCAACACCCACCATTACGAAGAAGATTGGAATCAAAAATCCATATCCAAACGAATCAAGCTTTTGAACCATTTCCTTATTCGGTGATAATAATGAAACAAGTACACCAGCTAAGAACGCTCCTAAAATGTTTTCTGCTCCAATTGTTTCAGAAATGGCTACTAATAAAATGATTAGCGTAAAGACAGCTCGCGTCCCTATTTGTATGGTTCCTTTTGACATTGTCTCAATAAAGGATCGATTTTTAAACGATTTTCCTAAGAAATAAAGCCCTATACCTGCACCGAACAGGACAAGTAATAACCATGTATTATTATCTCCCCCATCATAAATGGAAGCAAAGACAGCTAATAAGACCATTGTTACTAAGTCAGCAATAACCGCTACAAGTAAAATCGTTTGGCCAATGTTCGATTTCATAATTTGTGCATCTTTTAAAGTTGGAACAACCACCCCAAGTGAAATGGTTGAAATAATTAAGGTCATTAAGAACGCATTATCAATAAAGCCTACCCATACGAAAATGTAAGACAGCAATAGTGATAAAGCAAAAATCCCTATGAAAATAATGAGAGATACGACAAATGTATTCGGTGCATCTTTACCAGATGGAAGCTTTTCCTTCTTCTTTCCACCTGCAAATGCTGAGAAATCAATTTCTAATCCACTTAAGAACATTAGGAAAATAAAGCCTAACATCGAAAGTGTTTCAAGCCACATATCTTGATGAACGACATCAAAACCACTTTTACCTATAATTAAACCAATAATGATTTCAGCAACAACAACTGGCATAAAATTCATTTTCAGTCTGTGTAATAAAATCGGTGTCAAAAATGCAGCAAGAATAACAATAACTAATGAAGTAACGGATGCTCCGTGCATCATATCCCTCCTTTTTTAACGAACAATAATAAAAATAAGGCTGTTTTTCTTATACGTTGTGATTTCGGAAATTTTTCCCCGGATACAAGGTTTTCACTCTATACAAGATAGTAGGACAAGTACGCTCCATTCTTTGATGATAATGTTATACAACATATAAAAAATAAGCCATTGATATGCTTCTTTTTCTGTTACTTTTCACGAATGAAGAAAAAACGTGAAGGAACAATTATTCTTATAACCCTCTTTTTGACCTGTGCTTACAATCATCCATTATAGAAGGTATTGCATAAATAAAGTAGCCATTCCAAAATAAATAAGAATACTTATGATATCATTTATAGTTGTAATAAAAGGGCCTGACGCTACAGCTGGGTCAACTTTTAATCGGTGCATGATTAATGGTATAAAAGCACCTGCAATTGTTGCAACTGTTAATGTAGCTAAAATCGAGATCCCAACTAACATACCTAAGAATATATCGCCTTTCCATACAAACACAACTAACGTTACGACAATTCCGCAAATAGTTCCAGTAATAAGACCTGTACCTGCCTCACGAAGAAGCATTTTCGATAAGCTCTGTTCTTCATGATCCCCAACAGAAATTCTTCTAACGGCAACCGCTAGGGCTTGTGTACCGGTATTTCCAGCCATCCCTGCAATTAGGGGAATAAACACGGCTAATATAGCCACCTGATTTAATGTATCTTCAAATCGACCAATAAGACTAGCTGTGAACATGCCTAAAAATAATAAAATTATTAACCAAGGAAGCCTCTTTTTAGCCGCTGAAAGTGGGCCACGATCTTGAGAGTCCACATCTGATACAGCAGCAAGCTTAGAGTAGTCATCACTTGCTTCTTCATCAATAACGTCGACGATATCATCGACCGTAATAATCCCTAAGAGATGGCCCCTGAAATCGATAACAGGTAATGCAAGGAAATTATAATCCTTCATTTTTCTAGCTACTTCTTCTTGGTCCTCACCAACACTAACAGAGTAAACACGCTCGTTCATAATGTCTGATACCATCGCATCTGGTTCATTAATAATAAGATCTCTTAAAGATATAACTCCAACTAGCTTCTTGTCTTCATCTATGACAAACACATAATAAATCGTTTCTGCGTTGGGAGCCTCATTTTTTAAAATTTGCATCGCAGAGTTTAGTGTCTGATTAGCATGAATCGCAATATACTCAGTGGTCATGATACTACCAGCAGTGTACTCTTCATAGTGAAGAAGTTCGCGAATTTCTTCAGCCGCCTCATCATCCATTATCGTTAAGTAGCTTGCTACTTGATCTTTATCAAGTTCATTTAACACGTCAACGGCATCATCGGCATACATTTGAGCAAGCATCTGAGCAGCAAATGTAGGGTCCATTTCTGATAAATAAGTTTCGTATTGATCATCTTCATCTTCTATATTTTCAAAAACAGCAGCCATCTCTTCTGGAGATAAAAACTGATACAGGATGAGACGTTCCTCTTGATCAAGTTTAATGAAAAACTTTGCTTGGTCATATGGATGCTGTTCAAGAAAAATATTCCTAAATTCATCCAATTTATGGTGAGAGATAGCCGAGAGAAGTTCATCCTCTTCTAGCTCTACTTTTTCTCGTTCTTCCGACATAAATGCTCCCCCTCTCTATGCCATCTTCACGCTTGTTTTTTTGACAGTTATCTAAATGATTCTACAATTTGTGCTATTGATCACAATACTATAATATTCTATAAGTGAATGCCTAAGCAATACAATACTTTGTTTTAAAAAATGGCTCTGTTCTAAATCTTTATGGTTATTTATAAGTAATTTCAAGGAAAATAGTCATTATTAACACGTAAGACCCAGGTAAGGATGAAGAATAGAGCAAGAGAAAAACCTAGTAACTAGAGGAAAAATCTAGCATTTGGGATTTTCCAAAGAAACACCCTAAATAAAAATGTACCCGTTAACGATATGGATAGTATGCCTTATCTACTCTTTCGTACTATTCTCTCTTTAGCTTGCAAATTGCTTTATGTTACAGCTTTCATTTCAACGTTTTTTTCTTCACTTCTATCGTTTGTGATAATAACGAACATAGGTCGAAACGAGTCTTTGCAAAATGTTCATAATGAATTAAGATGGTTAATGATACAATGAGGTAGAGAAAGAATTCAAGATAATTGATTAGAAAGGGATCTTTTATGACAAACGATAAATCCCCGCAACAACAAATAGATTACACATTGATTTTTATTTTATTTTTATTGGCAATATTGAGTACTGTCGCTATAAATAGTGCAGAAGCTACATTGCCTGATGTATTAAAAAATATAAACTTTTCCGTTAAACAAATCCAATGGTATATCATCGGTTCTATAGCTGTTGTGATTACGATGATTATAGACTATGACCGCTTCAGACAACTATCTTGGTATTTATACGGATTTGGTATGGTTTTACTAGTGGGTCTTGAAGTTCTTCCAGAAGGATTAGTGCAGACTATTAAAGGGGCAACAAGTTGGTATAAGTTAGGACCACTTGGAAACTTTCAGCCTTCTGAGCTTATGAAGATTTTTATGATTATTGTCCTGAGTAAAGTGATAGCTGATCATCGAGAAAAATATCCAAACAACTCCGTTTCCGATGATTTCCTACTATTAGGAAAATTGGCTGCTACAGCAGGTCCACCTGTTCTATTATTAGTAAGACAGCCAGATATGGGAATGACTATGGTGTTCTGTGCAATTATCGGTTCACTCGTTTTAATATCAGGCATCAAATGGAAAATCATTCTACCGGTTGTGTTTACAGGTATTTTAGCGATTGGAACGTTTCTAACGATCTTTTTCAAATATCCCGAGTTACTAGGTAGCATGAAAGCCTATCAGCTTGACCGTTTCTATGGCTGGCTAAACCCTTGGGAATACTCTGGTGAACAAGGGTTTCAGCTTGTAAAATCCTTGTTAGCGATTGGTTCCGGTGAATTAGGCGGGAAAGGCTATCAAAATCTAGAGGTTTATCTTCCTGAGGCACATACTGATTTTATTTTCGCTGTCATCTCTGAGCAATTTGGATTTATTGGGGGAAGCCTTGTGATTTCACTTTTCTTTCTCTTAATTTATCGAATGATTCATATCGCTTTAGAAAGTAACGATCCATTCGGAAGCTACTTATGTACGGGTGTTATTGGGATGATAACGTTCCAAGTGTTCCAGAATGTCGGAATGACAATTGGGCTGTTACCAATTACTGGACTGCCTCTTCCATTTGTAAGCTATGGAGGAAGTTCACTTGCAACCTATATGATCGCAATTGGAATCGTGTTAAATGTACGTTCACGTACTAGAAAATACATGTTTGATTAATCATTGGACGAGGCTGGGACAGAAAGTGCTTAACACCTTATCACAACAACGAGATGTACGTACTGATTTATTAAGTGTACTCTATAATTTGGAACGAAAGGTGTCTGGCTCTATGGTTTTTCCAAGCCTCGTTTTCTCCGTTTTTTAACTGAATAGCAGGTAATAAAGAAGAAATGCGTCTTCTCTATCCGTTTTAAAACTTACACATAAGGAGTGTCTTCATGATTGATGTGATCGGTGATATTCACGGGTGTTATGAGGAATTTGAACAACTAACTAAGAAGCTTGGCTATGACTGGTCTACTGGCATTCCTTTGCATAATAATGGACGAAAGCTCTCATTTGTAGGAGATTTAACAGATCGTGGACCAGAGTCTTTAAAGGTAATAACGACTGTTTACCAGCTTATTAAAGAAGACAAGGCTTTTTATTCACCAGGTAATCATTGCAACAAGCTCTATCGATTCTTTTTAGGGAATAAGGTCCAAACCACTCATGGACTTGAAACAACGGTTGCTGAATATGAGAAGCTCTCCTCTCCTAAACAGGAAGAAGTGAAAAAATCATTTATCTGGCTATACGAAAAGGCTCCGCTTTATCAAGTTCATGACAATGGGAAACTCATTGTCGCACATGCTGGAATAAAAGAGGAGTATATTGGAAAAACCACCTCTCGTGTCAAAACCTTTGTTTTATATGGAGACATTACTGGTGAAACAAATCCTGATGGTACGCCTGTTAGAAGAGATTGGTCTAAACATTATAATGGAACAGCTATGATTGTTTATGGTCATACTCCAATGAAAATACCAAAGCGTACAAATCGAACAATTAATATTGATACAGGGGCTGTTTTCGGAAATGAACTAACAGCCTATCGTTATCCTGAGGATGAAACAATTTCTGTTCCTTCTAGCCTTCCATATGACGAAGCGAGATTTAGAGCGTAACAAAGAGGCTAAGGGCATAATGTCCTTAGCCTCTTTGTATGAGGATTATCTAAAAATCCTTTTTCTGCTACAGCATTGATTTCATATCGTTAGGTAACGGCAAGCTAAAGGAAAGCTCCTTTAAAAGGATAGGATGAAAAAAGGTTAGCTCTGAACTATGTAGAGCTTGCCTCTGTATATGATCCATTCTCCCCCCATACAATGAATCACCACAAAGCGGATGGCCAATAGATGCCATGTGAACACGAATCTGATGGGTCCGTCCTGTATCTAACACTAACTTTATATGCGATAGTTCTTTACTTGTACTTAACACGTTGTAATGTGTAATTGCTTCTTGACCGTCTTCTGTTACGACTCTTTCAATAATACTATCAGATTTTCGACCAATTCTTTTAGAAATTGTACCTTCTGAAAGCCTGACAGCTCCATGCACAATCGCTTCATAAGAACGATGAATCTGTTTTTTCTTTTGTTGAGTTGAAAATAAGGAGTGTGCAAAACGATGCTTAGCTACTAGCATGAGTCCAGACGTATCCTTATCGAGGCGATTAACAATGTGAATCGTCGATGGAATGTTTTTTTGTTCATAGTAATAAATTAATCCATTTGCTAATGTGCCACTTGGATGATCTCTTGAAGGGATTGACGGCACATTTGCTGGCTTATTAATCACTAAGCAATGGTCATCCTCATAGACAATGGAATATGGTACATAAGGATCACCTTCTAGACTTGCCCCCCGATCTTCCTCTGGAAATATGACGGTAAGCAGATCATGCTCCTTCAACTTATAACGAACCGTTACATGTTCATCGTTAATACGTATATCCCCACCGTGAAATTTAATATCGGTTAATGCTCGTTTAGAAAGTTGTTTTTCCTTGAGAAAATTGACCACTAATTTTCCGCTGTCATAAGCATCTATCACCCAATTTAGTTGAAAAGACTTCATACGTGTTCCCTTTCTGTTACCGCTCAATGTCTCCAACAAAGGAATCTCTTACTCGTTTCCAAAATGGAAACGGCTTAAATCGAGCAAAGCGAACATTTTCACTCGCAACACGACATTGGATTGACTTTACATCCTTATGTAGGAGCGTTAAGTGATCAATTGTAATTTGAAAATCAACGTCATTGACCGGTTTAAGCATGCATGTATGGTGTTCAGGAAGGATAAGCGGTGACCCGATTGTACGGAATACACGATTATTAATCGATGCCATTTCAGCTAATTGGATGGCACGTAATGATGGATGGAGAATGGCCCCACCAAGTGCCTTATTATAAGCTGTACTTCCTGATGGTGTTGACATACACAAACCATCTCCACGGAACGTTTCAAACATTTGGCCTTTTATTTCAACATCCATGACCAACGTGCCTTCTATACTTTTAACCGTGCACTCGTTTAAAGCTAAATATCTTGCTTCTCTTCCCCCATCATTATGACGAATGATTACCTCTAATATTGGATATTCAACGATTTGGTAGGGGGTTTTGGCAATGGCAATAACAAGCTTTTCAATTTCATCAGGAACCCAATCTGCATAAAACCCTAAATGTCCTGTATGAACACCAATAAAAGCTGTTTTATCAAGTCTGCTTCGATAACGGTGAAAAGCATATAAAAGGGTACCGTCCCCACCAACCGAAATCACAATATCTGGACAATCCTCATCATATTCCAATTGAAAATCTATTAAATAAGTTTTCATTTTTTGCATTATTGAATTTGAAATCGGATCACCCTTTGATGAGATAGCAAATTTCATACTAGATTACCCCTTTATCGTATAGTAACTGCCTTTCCTGCCTTCCTAAGAAGATGTTCGTGTTGTGTCAGTTTTCCTAGAGAAGATGACTTGTGCTTCCTGTATCTCTTCCCTGATTTGAGACATTTCCTCATCTAAAGAGTAAGCTGCTTCAGCTGCTCTTTTTAAGCGGACTTTAATATTTTCAGGTATATTCCCACTATATTTGTAATTTAACGAATGTTCAATAGTTGCCCAAAAATTCATTGATAACGTTCTTATTTGAATTTCAACCAGCAGTTTTTTTGCCCCTCTAAAGGTTTGCACAGGATATTTGGCAACAAGATGATAGGACCTGTAGCCACTATCCTTTTGACTAGAAATATAATCGCGTTCCTCAATAACCTCTAAATCATGCCTGTTCTTTAACATGTCAACAACCGTAGTAATATCATCAACGAATTGACACATCATTCGGATTCCTGCTATATCCTGCATTTCTCCCTCTAAACGATTGATATCAATCCCTTTACGATTTGCCTTGTCTAAAATACTTGCTACTGGCTTTACTCTGCCAGTTACAAACTCAATTGGTGAATGTGCATTCTCTAATTCGTATTGAGATCGAATGCCTCTAAGCTTAACCTTTAGTTCTTCCACCGCTTGATGATAAGGAGCTAAAAATGTTTTCCATTGATCATTCTGCATGTACATTCCCCCAAAACCGTTCAGAGTGAATTTTTGTTTTTTCTATATGTCCACTCACATGGTAACAAACTGTTTCCTCTATATGAATACACCGTTTTGCTATCTAGTTTTGCACTATTTTTTAGTCTATTGTAAGCTTCATCCCCTTTTAACAAAGGACTAATAGACTTCTACTCATTCATTACGCTAAAGAAAAAACTTCTACAACTCTACCTTCCATCTCTTCTCCGTAATTTGCATTGTCTTTAATATTCTCCAATAAATAATTTAATTCATCTATTAAATCAACTAACTCAATCATTTCTTCATTGATGTCTAGATAAATGGAATACTGCTGCTCTCTTGCAATCTTCAAGTCTGGCCAAAGCGTGTCAGGTAAGCTTGCATAAACAAATTCTTCTCCATTATCTAGAATATAGATAAATGCAAGAGCATCTGAATCAACAAGCATTTGACCCTTCGCTCTTAATCGTTGCCCTTCTAAAGAAGTTGTTGCTTCTACTACTAGTGTTCTTTCAGTCATTGTCTTTTTTGTTAATTCAATTCTTTTATTCATATGAATCTCCTTCCATTACGTTCCATGCTTATTTTACCATATTAAAAAGTCTCTTGATAATATTGCGAGTTAGGAAAATTAAAGAGATAATAGAATTATGTCGATAGATAAAATGAGAGGATTCGATTATGTCACAAGAAATTGAAATTGAATTTAAAAATATCCTTACTCGAGAAGAGTTCTATAGAATAAAAAGCCATTTCCAACTTAGAGAAGAACAGTTCTTTATGCAGGAAAACCACTACTTTGATACTTCGACTTTTTCACTAAAAGAAATGGGTTCTGCTCTTAGAATCCGAAAAAAGAAAAACGATTATGTCATAACATTGAAGGAACCTGCACCTGTCGGCATTCTTGAAACCCATCAAATTGTTTCAGAAACAGAAGCATTGAAGATGATTGAATGTGGTGGACTGCTACAAGGGGAAATTTCAGAAAGATTATTACAAGTAGGTATCAGTGATAAGGATCTACTCTATTTCGGTACCCTTTCGACGAACCGTGCCGAAATCAACTATAAAGATGGACTTCTTGTGTTTGACCATAGCATGTACCTTTCAACAGAAGATTATGAAATTGAATATGAAGTAACGAATGAAGAACAGGGAAAAAAGATTTTCCTCACTTTATTTGAAGAATTAAACATTCCTATTCGAGATACAAAAAATAAAATTAGACGCTTTTATGAGCAAAAGCAAAAGTCTCTTCCCTAACTAGTCTTTTTTTCAAACTAGAGCTCATTGTGGCCGTCTAATTCGAGGTTCCAAGCAAACAAACTATTACTTTTGAGAAGAGGGAAAAGGTTGACGATTAAGATGCAATTTTATAAAACCTTAATGGAGCTTCAGGCTCTCCAAAATTTCAATACAAACTCAACTTCTAATACAAATACTGATATAGCATCCAATTTTCAAGATATCTTACAATCCTTTATTGGTTCAACATCAGACCAAGCTAAAACTAATGCCAACACAGTGACATCATTACCGAGCTTCATGAATATATCTACATCTCTACCACCTACTTTAAGTAAGAAGCTCACACCTAGTCAAAATGGCTCTATCGATGAAATGATTCAAAAAGCCTCTGAAAAATATGGTGTAGATGCGAAACTAATCCGTGCCGTTATTCAGCAAGAATCTGGATTTAAGACAGATGCTAAAAGTCATGTGGGAGCCATGGGCTTAATGCAGTTAATGCCTGCAACCGCTCGATCACTTGGAGTTGATAAACCCTTTGATGCTGCGCAAAATATTGAGGGTGGAACGAAATACTTAAAGCAAATGCTGTCAAAATACAGTGGCGATATTTCACTTGCATTAGCAGCCTATAATGCTGGCCCAGGTAATGTGGACAAGTATGGCGGCATCCCACCTTTTAAAGAAACTCAAAACTACGTACGTAAAATTACATCCTCCTATTTTGCATAAGAGATTTTTGAAAAAGGCAGATCCTCACAAGGGCACTATAATTAGTTATAGCCCAATGAGGATTTTTTTTATGTTGTTTTTAGCTCTTATTTAGTAGACTGGATACACCAAGGAGTCTCACTGACAGCGGTGAATAATGACTGTTTGTAACAAAAGTCAACAACCACGTATACCAGAGCCTTTTATTTTATGTTTAAGGACTTCGAGATCATGCGCTTTATTAAACCTTCTACTCGGAAGTGTCTAGTTAGACATTTTTAAAGATAGTTCAAAGTACATTTTAATAAAGATATCTTCATCACTAAGATACTCAGATAGAAGTGAATAGAGCGGTTTGTTTGAGATATGATTTAACGACTGATAGAATAGAACTACAAGATAACAAGAAAAGCTCAAGAAAATCCTTGAGTAGCTTTCAATTTGTCGCGACTGTGAACTAAGAATGGATATGTAAAAACAAATCATGTCTATATTAACAACATGTATAAAAATAAACGATTTCACTTAACATGATAAAAAAGGAGTTCTCAACATGACTGAACAATATGTAACACCCTTTGAGGCAATTGGAGAAGTACAACTTTCCCAGCTTGTTGATTCCTTTTATGGAAAGGTTCAAAACCATCCTTTACTATCACCTATTTTCCCAAAGGATTTAACTGAAACACGCCGGAAACAAAAACAATTTTTAACACAATATTTAGGGGGGCCCCAATTATATACAGAGGAACATGGGCATCCTATGTTAAGAGCAAGGCACCTCCCTTTTGAAATAACACCAAGAAGAGCAGATGCATGGCTAAGCTGCATGGAACAAGCAATGGATGAGGTTGAACTTGAACCAACCATCCGAGAATTTCTTATGCACCGATTACATCTCACTGCTCATCATATGGTTAATACAGCAGAGAATCAAATCAGCACCGAACAGAAAGAGGTTAAGAATCATGAAGGGGAGTCATGAGGAAAAAAATTCCACCGTCTTTTTCTCACACTGCAGTGGACATCCTGATAAACCGTTAGAAATCTATATGTTTGTCGATCCTTTATGTCCTGAATGCTGGGCATTAGAACCTATTATTAAGAAGCTTCAGATTGAATATGGACGCTTCTTCACATTAAAGTACGTGATCAGTGGCCGCTTAGCTAGGCTAAATATCTCAAAACGGATGAAGCCAGAGAAATTGGCCCAAGCATGGGAGAGAACTGCTAGTAGAACAGGCATGTCATGTGATGGTAACATTTGGATGGATAATCCACTATCCAAACCATATATTGCATCTTTAGGTATTAAGTCAGCTGAATTACAAGGAAAAAAAGCGGGCTTACGCTTCCTTCGTAAGCTGCAGGAGCAATTATTTATTGAAAGTCAAAATGTATCCGATGAAACTCTTCTCATACAAATAGCTGAAGAAGTAGGTTTAGATGTGTCAGAATTTAGTAAGGACTTACATTCTCAAAGCGCTGCAAAAGCACTTCAGTGTGATTTAAAAATCACAAACGAAATGGATGTTCATGAAATACCTACTCTCGCTTTTTTCAGTGAAAATGTTGAGCAGGAAGGTCTTAAAATAACTGGAATTTATGGATATGAGCTGTACGTTCAAGTGCTTGAAGAAATGGTCGGTGATTCAATCAAACCGTCACATAAGCCACCACTTGAAGCCTTCTTGCAATATTACCGATTTGTTGCCTCAGTAGAAATTGCTGCTGTATACGACATGACGATCCAGGACGTTGAAAAAGAACTTAGAAAACTCATCTTTTCGCAAAAGGTCGAAAAGGTTCAAGCCAAACACGGTACATTCTGGAGATATCTAGGTGAGGCTAATCATTGTAAATAATAAAGTAAAAGCTCCGAGCACTTTGGTCAGCCTCGGGTAATAAGACGATTTAGAATAGAAGGTGTTCCTTGCCTTCCAGGGGGAATGTCACATAGGTGACATTCCCTCTTATTTGTATATTGAAACTCTTTACATTGAGGCAAACACGTCAATAACAACTTAAAAAAAGGCAAATAAAAAACCCTATACAAATGTACAGGGTTTTTTTATGTCTTAACGACAACAAAGGGGATGGGAGAAATTTTTCACGGTCAAACAAAGGGGTAAATGTTTGTTTGTGATTAATTTCACATCTATAATATATCAAAATATGTCGAGACATGACAAGTGTGAGATGGTCATTTCACAAAAATGTCACAAAGGATCATATATTCCTTGTCCAAAAGTTGCCTCAATTAATGGATAAATGACTTTCTTGCGACATACATATAAACAGTATAGGTGCTTTACCTACTATTTTTAAATACTGAAGCCATTTCATATATACTTAATTTAAAGAAACACGAACCTACAGAATCTAGATACCTAGTGTTGGTCTGGTTGAATCCCGCTCCAGTTGCTCCCTTTATCGCGGCGCGGACGGTGAGCCTCCCGCAGGAGTCTCGCACTTCCACTCCATTCAACCTAAAGCGGTTTCGTTCAAAGAACGTATTTAAAGGTAACCATCTCTTAGAAAAGAGCTCAGATTTTAAATCCTAAGCAGCTTGTTGCTGATTTAACATGGCATTGATAACGATCTGTAGCCAGCTTTAATGCATTATACACAAGATGAATCAAATCAAAATCGGATCGAAGTGTTTATCGAACCCAATGGGTTTGGGGAGGTATCCCTTTTTTATATCGAAAAAGCCTTGTGACCATTGGACTGAGATTTCTGAAATTGACTCACTTACTAAGTAAAAAAACATCACCTAAATCTAGTAGTAAAGGAGTGTCTATCATGAAAATACATTGGATCGTTATTGGAATGATAGCCGTGATGATCTTTATAATCTTTACTATTTTTTCTTTTATGAATTTAATTTCAATCTTTATTACGGCTCCTCTTTTATTTATCTCCATTCTTTTTACCGTTTACTGTATGAATCATCGCAAAACCTTTAGAGGATTTTGACCATGTTTATTTCAAGTCGCTTTATATATTGCATAAGAAAAAAGGAATGCGAGCATGCACTCACATTCCTTTTTTTAATTATCCCTTTATCTTAGCTAGCAATTCTTCCATTTCATTTAGCTTTTCTTCAAATACTTTGCACGCTTCTTCAATTGGTTGAGAAGTCGTCATGTCAACTCCTGCTTTTTTCAATACTTCAATTGGATAATCTGAGCTTCCCGCTTTCAAGAAATCAATGTATCGATCAACTGCAGGCTTGCCTTCTTCAAGGATTTGGTTACTTAAAGCTGTTGCTGCACTATAACCAGTTGCATATTGAAATACATAGTAATTGTAATAGAAATGTGGAATTCTAGCCCATTCTAAGCCGATTTCCTCATCCACAACAATGTCTTCTCCGAAATATGTTTTGTTAAGATCATAATATGTTTTTGTGAGTAATTCTGGAGTAAGTGGTTCTCCATCTTGAGCCTTTTGATGAATAAGATGTTCAAACTCAGCAAACATAGTTTGACGGAACACGGTACCTCTAAATCCTTCTAAGAAGTGGTTCAGAAGATAAAGACGTTGCTTCTCATCCTCAATTGTATTAAGTAAGTAATGATTTAATAATGCCTCATTACATGTTGATGCTACCTCTGCAACAAAGATAGAATAATCACCATATTGATATGGCTGATTATTACGTGTGTAATAACTGTGTACAGAGTGACCGAATTCATGCGCCAACGTAAATAAGTTATCCACATTATCCTGCCAGTTCATAAGGATATAAGGATTTGTTCCATATGTACCTGAAGAATAGGCGCCACTTCTTTTCCCTTTATTCTCATGCACATCTACCCAACGATTGTTAAAACCATCTTCTAAAATAGAGATGTAATCCTCTCCGAGTGGCTCAAGCCCCTTTAAGATATACTCTTTAGCCTTCTCATAAGGTACCTCCATTTTGACATCCTTTACTAATGGAGTGTATAGATCGTACATGTGTACTTCATCTAGCTGAAGAACCTCTTTACGAAGCTTTACATAGCGTTGTAAAAGATCTAAGTTCTTATGCACAGTGTTAACTAAATTCTCATATACCTCTTCTGGGATATTATCACTACTTAATGCGGCTTGCCTTGCTGATTCGTAATTTCTAACCTTTGCACTAAAATTGTCTTTCTTCACTGTTCCACTTAGCGTACTAGCAAACGTATTTTTGAATTCGTCATACTTCCCATAAACAGCTTTGAATGCATCTTCACGAACTCTACGGTCTTCACTTTCTAAAAAGCGTACGTAGCGTCCATGAGTGATTTCAACCTCTTCCCCATCCTCATCCTTAATAGAAGGAAATGTTAAATCTGCATTATTAAGCATGCCAAACGTATTACTTGATGAACCTAATACCTCAGATGCTTCTGCTAATAGCTCTTCCTTTTCTGCTGACAATACATGTGGTCTTTGACGATTAATTTCATCTAGCGCATGTTCATAAAGCTTAAGCTCTTCTTTTTCCTGAAGGAAGGTCTTAAGTTTAGCTTCATCTAATGATAAAATTTCTGGTACGACGTAAGAGCTGATGCTCGCTGCCTGGGTATATAAAGTTCTTGCTCGATCATTTAATGCTTGGTATGTAGAATTCGTTGTATCTTGGTCGTATCTCATATGAGCATATGTATAAAGTTTACCTAAACGTTCCATGACTTCATCCTGATAAGATAAAGCTTCAAATAAAGTTGTCGCACTTTCACCAAGCTTACCTTTAAATTCAGCTAATTTAGGCAGAGCAGACTGAATGTCTTTAAATTCCTTTTCCCATGCTTCATCAGTGGCGAAAATATCTTCTAAACGCCATGTATCTTCTGTCTTAATTTCACTTCTTGAAGGTAGTTTTTTCACTGCTACTTGTTCAGACATTTTATTTCCCCCTTGAGATAATAGTTCTAATGCAGAGCTTGTATTTACACCGTTTAAAAGTGTAAATGTGGTCACAACAATCAGTATCCTTTTACGCATACAGTCTCAATACCTCCTAAAAGATTGAATATCTTTGTCATAGATGAATGCTTATATTGAATCTGTATTAATTCTTCAGGAGAGAGACATTTTGTTGTTACTACTATCTTCACCTTGAATCACTTCATTTGTCAAATTGTTTGCAAAATTAGCTCCGGGATATCGTTTATGTGTTTCGCTCATATGATCATCCTTTGTTGTTGTTAATATCTCCCTTTTAATGTGTTCAAAAAGAAGAAAGCTATTCACCATAAGAATAATCTGTATGACAATCATTCATTTCCTTTATACTTCTTCCTTCTCATACACTAAATAATTCTGGATGATTCTAACATCTTCCTCTAATAACTCTTCTGTCTTTTGACTCCAATACATAGCTCGATGCTTGCTGTACATGTTTTTCTCTATTTTAGTTATGACAGATAATCGAGATAATGTGATTAGGTAAGAATCAATCGCATGATAATGAGAGAAATTTATTTTATAAACCTTTCTACTAGTTATTCTCCCAGCTGTTATTTTTTCTTCAAGAAATGAGTATATTCGTTGAGTAGAAAATTTCTCGTGTACTCTAAGTTCACTGAGATAGAGGGCAATCCATCCTTGCCATACAAAAACGGGTGATGTGAATAAGTAGTTCGCTTTTAGAGGTAAAAATGCATAGGAAGGGAGATAGGCAATAGAAGTTAAATTCCTCCGATAAATCTCTTGATTTAAATGGCCTGTTTCCTTTGTTTTATATCGACTTGAATACAGACGGTAATGCTTCATCTTATTAATCCATTCTTTTTGCTGCTGTTTAGTAAAGCTTGAACTAGTAAACAAGTCAAAGATCAGAGCATTTTGAAGGGGAATCTTTTTTACATTTGTTACGACGGATCGGTTTGTAAATGGAATGATATGCTGAAGTAAGATAAAGGCTTTTTGCGTAGAACAATACGAAATGATGCTTGGGGCTAAAGTTGATTCGTGGTACCTTGCACAGGCCCAATGAGAAGCGGTAAGGGTAAAGGATGCAGCATTGATCCTTTTGATGGCCTTTGCCCCAATTATCCATATATCTTCAATATCAGCATTATAAAAGGTTGTCATTCTTTTATTCATTACTTTTCCGTCTATGGCTGCACATTGATATTCAATAGCGTAAGATTTACCACCAACTGAAACAAGAAGATCCGGCCTTTGCTTTAACTCTTTTAAATATGGCTCAAGAAGCACATGTTCTAAGTCCTTTTGACTCTGTAACCATTCATACAAATCAAGCTTTCCAATCCTATGATACTCACTTTCTGCTTCGCTTTTCATCGCAGAACAACCAACTGTTTTTTTATGTGCAAAATGAGACGTGATAATCGTTCCAATTTTAAGATCTAATTCAGTCGTACATGTTGGACAGTAAAAAACGGTTTGCTTACGAAGCTGTTCTAATTTTTGCGACGTCCACTTTCGGTCAGCAAGATTCACTTGCTTCCCATTTTGATCATAAGCTACAAACATCTCCACATCTCCTCTCATTACTGATATCAGTATCGCTTATATAAAAAAGTCTCGCAAAAGTGGAAAATGTGATTTTACTCATACATAATGTATTTTTTACGCCTCACCCTTTGTATGAGGCATTTTAGTAGATCGTATCTGTGCCTATTAAATCAGTAACAAGCTGTTTAGGATTTAAAAACTTGAGCTCTTTTCTAAGAGATTCTTGCCTTTAAAATAAACGAAAACGATTTAAGGTTGAATGGAGCAAAAGTGCGAGACTCCTCCGGAGAATTGGAACAGGTGAGACCCCACAGGCGTTTACACCGAGGAAGCTCACCGCTCTTTAAAATATGCTTGTATAAAAAAAAGTCATACCCAATAGGAAGACCTATGAGTATGACCTCAGTGTTTAAAAGACTATTTTCTTACTATTAGTATTATTCCAGAGAACGCAGTCATCATTCAAACGTAAAACCATGGTAAATAGGAAAGCAACAACATCTATGCGAAAACAGTTTTAAAAATTAAAGCAAAGGAGACATTAACCTTGCTGTAGATTCATAAACCTTTTTGGCAAATGAACGCTTTGCAAACTCCTCGTAAATAATTTCATTTGAATTCTCAATATCATTCATATATTCTGTAACAAGCTTTTGTGTACTTCCTGTACGATATAAAAAAGCATTAACTTCAAAATTTAAATGGAAGCTTCTCATATCCATATTAGCCGTCCCAATCGAAGCTAATTCGTAATCAACAATAATGATTTTACTGTGTAAGAACCCCTTCTCATATTCATACACTTTAGCCCCTGCTTCTAGCAGTTCTGGAAAATAAGAACGGGAAGCATAGTAGACTATTTTCTTATCCGGTCGTTGTGGTACAAGTAATCTTACATCAATGCCACTTAATGCAGCTACCTTTAAAGCTGTTAGGATATCCTCGTCTGGCACAAAATATGGAGAAGCAATCCAAATTGATTCTTTTGCTGAGACAATCATAGAGAAGAAAAGATTTTTAATAACATCCCACTTATTGTCTGGTCCACCAGCAATTAATTGAACCCCACCTGTTTGCTCAGGAGGATGTGATATTTCCATCTTTAGGTATTCCTCAGAAGATAATTTCTGATCCGTCATATAGTACCAATCTTGGATAAAAATCATCTGAAGTGTTCTAACGGCCTCTCCCTTAATAAGAAGGTGTGTATCTCGCCAATAGCCAAAATAGCTGTCTCTTCCTAAGTATTCATCCCCAATATTTAAACCTCCGACAAATCCTACAGCTCCATCTATTACAATTATTTTTCGATGGTTTCGAAAGTTGATCTTATTCGTTAATAACGGAACCTTCACAGGTAGAAACGGTACCATCTCTACCCCAGCATCTCGCAGCTCTTTTATGTACTCTTTTGAAAGCTTCCAACACCCTACCGAATCATATAAAAATCGCACCTGAACACCTATTTTGGCTTTTTCAATGAGTACGTCTTTGATACTGTTCCCAATATCATCGTTTCGAACAATATAATACTCAAGATGAATATAATTCTCCGCTTTTTTTAATTCTTGAATGATATGCTGAAAGGTCTCAAGCCCATCTGTTAATGCCTTTGTATTCGTTGCGAATGAAATCGGGCTATGCCCTAACCGATGCGCCAATTTAAACAGTAGCTGTTGGTGATCTCCCATTAGCTCCATTTTATCCTGATAAGATTGACCGTTTCCTTCAATCTCTAAAAAAGCTTTTTCATCTGTTAAAGCCTTTTTTTCAAACAATCTGCGTTTTTTTATATTTCGACCAAAAAAAAGATAAAAGAAAAATCCAATTAGTGGAAACCCTCCTAATACAACTAACCAGGTAATTGTATGGGAAGGATGTCGATTCTCTAAAAATATGACGATACAGATAAAAATGATGGAGAGGGTAAACAAAACACTAAAAATCCCTACAATACTTTCGCCCCATAGATTCTTGGACATTAATATGAGAGAAGCAATGACAGTGAGGAAAAGCAATAATCGAAATGTATATTTCATGAATTTTCACCTAACTTATTTTTAGACATAATTCCCGTTATACAGGAACCTCAAACCTAACTGGCATGAAAGGTAAAGATGAATTTTATTTCTTCCTTTCATTGAGTGTATCTCCTCTATCACATCTACTTTTCTTCGCTAGATGCTCAACTAATACAGGATAGAAATTCTAGTGTTCCCTAAATTATCGGCTCTTTTACACTAAGTTCATTTTTCCCTTTGCAGGCAGTAAGGGAATCTCAAGGCTTCCACTCAACCACTACCAAAGCCAAAAAAAATACCGATTCACTAAGTAATCGGCTGGATATCAATGATCTATTTACGTAAAGTGTTTTCTCATCACATGTAATGCATTGTCTTTCGCAATTAGGTTCCCATACTCTTCTAGACGATGAATCGTTACACGAGATTCTTGTCCATATTCTAAGATAATACTTAATGCATTCTCTATATCTTCATCACTTGCTTCATCCTGAAACTCGACGAATAAATAATACGTTTGGTCAAGTGAATATAAGTGATTCGTCATTTCCGCTAACAAAGAGTATTTTGATAAAGAAATAATATTCTCTAAATCATTGAACTTAATGACAAATTGAAGCTGCTGCTCCAACTCTTCCACTTGCTCGTCTTTAGAATCAGACGATTTATTAAAATGATGATCTAATATAGATTCTATATTCTCATCTACTGGTAGCTCTTTTAGTTTATCATCAGAGATAGGGAGTTCAAGCTTTTGACCATCCTTTGAAACCTGTGCTTTCGTTACAATGACTTCAAGTCCCTTATCCATTGCTTGCACTTGGATCCATAGTGGGCCTTCAACCATAAACTCTTCTTCTTCGTGTACTTCGTCCATCATTTCCCAGAAAAGCTCTTCACTACGGTCACGATTATACCAAATTTCCTCACGATCAAACCCACGCTCTTCTATATCCATATACGAAATATAAAACTTTACAGTGTTCTCGTTAATGCGCTCAATTTCCATTTACTCGACCTTCCCTTCTATATAAGATGTTGAAGGGACAACCCCCCCTAAGGTAGTTGTACTTTACTACACTTTACCCATCTTTGTAAAGATTTAATCAATGGATAAGTGAGTGTGTAAGATTCAATCTATTTAGATTGTAACACACACAGTTTTAAACCTTCATTAACAATTGAATCTTGTACTCTTATTTTATGATAAAAAAGACTCAAAGGAAATAAAAATGCTTCATTTTACAAAAAAACAGGTATTTACCCATAGTAATCTGTAAACATATTTCTTTCTGACATTCATATAATTGTACGAGCAGTTCAAAAGAGTAGGTGGACACACTATGTTTTTTAGGTGATGGTACAAAAAAATCATGTATCGTCAGTGAAAATTCTTCATAAACTGTGTAGCCCTCTAATAAGTATAGTCTTTGCTTGATAATTGATTCAAGTAGCAACAAATGCATTTTGTGAGTTTATAAAAAATGATGAAGAGGGGTAAATGATGGACCAGGAATTTTTACTTTCACTACTTATGATAATAGGAATCGACCTCGTACTAGGTGCAGATAACGCAGTTGTCATTGCAATGGCATGCCGTAATTTGCCTGTCATTCAAAGAAATAAGGCGATTATTTTTGGAACGATCTTAGCCATTGTTGTTCGTATTGTTATTACGATTCTTGCCGTTTATTTGCTTAACATTCCTTTTTTACAATTAATCGGTGGTGTGTTTCTTTTATATATTGCCTTTCATCTAATTGTCGGTAAGGATGATGATTCAAATAAAATTAAAAGTCACTCTTCTCTTTGGAAAGCGGTTCAAACAATCGTGATAGCTGATATATTAATGGGGTTTGACAATGTTATTGCTGTCGCAGGAGCTGCACAAGGACACATGATTCTCGTTGCATTCGGACTACTTATTTCCATACCGATTATTATATGGGGGAGCAAATTTATTCTCGTTCTTCTTACGAAATACCCTTTACTTATTTATGTTGGTGGCGGTTTACTATCATTTACTGCTGGAAAAATGATCATTGGCGATGATAAGCTACAGTCATTACTAGCAACACACACTTCATTAGTGGCTAGCTTACCTTTTATTACAACGACATTTGTTCTTTTTGCAGGTGTCTTATATCAAACTATCACCTTAGGAAAGCAAGAATAAGTTCTCAAGCTCAGAGTATTGAGCTACCTACTTCACCCTCAAGGAATAGTATCCTGCTAACTACACGTAGTAGATCTCATGAAAACATCATATATTCTTTCCGTCTTATAACTATAAAAACGTAAGTAAAGATACTAAATAAGACACGTATATATATAAGAAGGAGGCGAGAATTATGTTTTTCAAACAGAAATTCAGGTATAACAGGAAGAAATATAAGAAAAAGCCGTTAAAAACAAAACATGTTGTGATCATTTCTTTGATGTTATTTGTTTTTATTAACCTGGGTTCACTTTGGATGGTCGATAGAATAATAGAACCTCTTTTAATCACCATGATTAAAACTGAAGTAAATGAACTAACCACTAGTACTATTACAAATTCAGTTAGAAATTCTGTTAGCAAAGTTAATATGGATGATTTAATCATTATTCGTGATAAAGGGGACGGATACTCTCCTACGTATAGCTTTAACCAAACTAGTTACAATAAAATTTTAGCTGATGTTTCAGATGAACTTTCTAATGAATTAGGTAAAATGACAAATCAATTAGATGGTAACCATGAAGCATCAACCACCTATTCAATCCCACTTGGCGTTATAACAGATAATTCCTTATTATCTAATTTAGGTCCTGATATTCCAATAGAATTATTTATAGTAAGTGATGTTACTCCAGAAATCAAAACGACATTAACAAGTTCGGGCATAAATAATACATTTCTAGAATTATTCATTCACCTAAATGTTGGAGTACAAGTCGCCATCCCCTCTTATACAGATAGGCAAGTTGTAACGACAGACGTAAAAATCGGGGATATTTTCATACCTGGCGAAGTCCCAGAATATTATGGAGGAAATGAAAATAATCCAGCTCCAATCATTATAGAGCCTAAGAAAGAAGAGTAAACATACCTATAGAAAAGGCAAATTCATTGAATCGAATTTGCCTTTTCTGGTATATTATTAATTAACTAAACGCTGTGCTTCTCGAAGCTGATAAGTACGAACACGACGTGGTAAGAAACGACGAATCTCATCTTCGTTGTAACCTACTTGTAGTCTTTTCTCGTCAATAATAATCGGACGACGAAGAAGACCAGGATTTTCTTGAATTAAATTATATAAATCTTGTAAAGGTAGTGTCTCTAAATTAACATTTAGCTTTTGAAAAATTTTAGAACGAGTGGAAATGATTTCATCAGTTCCATCTTCAGTCATTCGTAAAATCTCTTTAATCTCTTGAATAGATAGCGTTTCAGAGAAAATATTACGCTCTGTATAAGCAATGTCGTGTTCTTCTAACCATGCTTTTGCTTTTCTACATGAAGTACAACTTGGTGACGTATATAGTGTTACCATGATCCTTCACTCCTCTAGTTAGAATTCTTTGCATAAACTCTAGTATATAAAATTGAAATTACTTTAAATAAGAATCTCTAAAATGATTATACTATAAAAAAGTAAGTATGCATATAGTTT
Source organism: Bacillus weihaiensis (assembly GCF_001889165.1). Lineage (GTDB taxonomy): Bacteria > Bacillota > Bacilli > Bacillales > Bacillaceae > Metabacillus > Metabacillus weihaiensis. The sequence continues at coordinate 3,122,674 of NZ_CP016020.1, forward strand.
TTGTGTTAAAAGTATGACAAAACCATTACAATCTTGTTTAATTAAGTAAATGCACAATGACCTAAACAGCTAAAAGACTTATTATCCTTGATACAAAAGGATTTATTCATTCAACTTCCATTTTCAATTAATCGCTTATATTCTCAATTAAGATAAATGGTCGAAAATGTTTTTCTTTGAAGAATCACCTTCATCACGTGTCAAAACTTCCCCTACCGGCTCATAAGAATCCCCATACCATTCCTTGTCCTTATATGTATGAATCTCGTTGTAGGTTTTCTTCATCGCCTCATAAATCAGTTCCTCTGATTCATCATTCGGTGACCAGTAAAGGATTTCCATGCTGTTCACTTCGTTTGTTGCGAGTGATTTACGATTGTAGCCTATTGAATCTGCATGTTTAAAGCCTTCACGTTGATAAAATTTCAATCTCTTTTCCGTATCAGAATCCTCATAGTTAACTGGCTCTACTTCTAAAATAATTGGCTTACCTTTTTTCTTCAGTTTACCAATTAATTTACCACCAAGCCCTTCACCACGTGCATCCTTTGACACAAAGATATAATCGATAAAGATAAAATCATTAAGCTCAGCATACATTAATACATGATGCTTCCCCTCATCCTTATGATATATATCTCCTTTTTCTTTAAGTAATGCTTCCATATGATCTTTAGACTTCATCTCTTCAATGGGAAAATATTTATTGAGCTTTTCATACCAGTTCATGCACGTTACCCCTTTTGTCATGTTGTCATTATTATAAGCGAATTCTCCCACGCTTATGTTTACCCTACTTATCTTTTCATTAAACATTGAATTTATTCAAAAGCTAACTTTTCGTGAAAATATTTGTCTCCTTTATATGATATGTTCGTTCTTTTTTATCGTTCGCTTCTTCCAAAGCATAGGACATTTGGAAACCATAATTGTCTCTTTCCATAGGCATCCTCACTCCTCCAGCTCTCCTTTTGAGATGATTATTCCGAAAACGTCTCATACCTTCATTCCAATTCACATAAAACATACCTACATATAGCAAAAAAAAAGACTACCTATAAGGTAATCTTCTTCTCATCATTATTTTGCGTATTGCTCTTGATATTGCTTGAATTCTTTATCAGAACACATAACAAAATGACCTGGTTTCACTTCTCTAAATGATACTTCTTCATCTGGTTGGTAATTATGTTGAGCCGGATCATATGTTTTTCTCACACGAGAACGCTCATAGTCTGGATCAGGAAGTGGAATCGCCGATAACAATGACTGGGTATATGGGTGAATTGGGTTGTTATAAAGCTCATCTGCTGTTGTAAGTTCAACCAATTTCCCAAAATACATAACGCCAATACGATCACTAATATATTTAACCATTGATAAATCATGGGCGATGAATAGGTATGTTAACCCTTTTTCTTTTTGTAGCTTTTTCATTAAGTTAACAACCTGAGCTTGAATCGAAACATCAAGTGCTGAAATTGGCTCATCGGCAATAATGAATTCAGGCTCAACTGCTAATGCACGTGCAATTCCAATACGTTGGCGTTGCCCACCACTGAATTCATGTGGATAACGGTTAGCATGCTCACGATTTAATCCAACAGTTTCAAGAAGTTCATAGACTCTTTCCATACGTTCTTTCTTTGTTTTTGCTAAACCATGTATATCAATACCTTCAGCAATAACATCAGAAATTTTCATACGAGGATTTAACGATGCATAAGGATCTTGGAAAATCATTTGCATTTTACGGTTAAATGCTTTTAATTCCGCTTTTGATTTTTTCCCATGTACATTAACACCGTCATAATTTACTTCGCCATCAGTCGCATCATATAAACGGATGATCGTTCTTCCAGTTGTTGATTTTCCACAACCAGATTCCCCTACTAATCCTAATGTTTCACCTTTGAAAATATCAAAAGAAACACCATCAACAGCTCTTACTTCATTTGGCTTACCAATATTGAAGTGCTGCTTTAAATTTTTAATTTCTAATAATTTTTCATTTGCCATGTTAATTTCCCTCCTTGTTTCCAGGGAATTGACGTCTACGACGTTTTACAGCTGCTGGTGGCTCTACCTTAGGTGCGTCCGGATGTAGAAGCCAAGTAGCAGCATAATGAGTATCAGATACCTTGTACATCGGCGGCTGCTTTTCTAAATCAACCTTCATTGCAAACTCGTTACGGGCTGCAAATGCATCACCTTTAGGAGGATTTAGTAAGTTAGGTGGTGTACCAGGAATCGCATATAGTTCATCATCTTTAGAATCTAAATCAGGCATTGAACTAATTAATCCCCAAGTATATGGATGCTGAGGATTATAGAATACTTCATCAACTGTTCCAATTTCGACAATTTTCCCACCATACATAACAGCGACACGATCTGCAACATTTGCTACAACGCCAAGATCATGGGTAATAAAGATAATAGAGGTATCAATTTTCTTTTGAAGATCCTTCATTAACTCTAAAATCTGAGCTTGAATGGTAACATCAAGAGCAGTTGTTGGCTCATCAGCGATTAACACTTTTGGATTACAAGCAAGAGCAATGGCAATAACAACCCTTTGTCTCATCCCACCAGAAAATTGGTGCGGATATTGATTAAAACGTGCTTCTGCTTGTGGAATACCTACTAAACGAAGCAAATCAATCGCACGATCTTTCGCTGCTGATTTACTTAAGTTTTGGTGTTTAATAATTGGCTCCATGATTTGTTTTCCAACCTTCATTGTTGGGTTCAACGAAGTCATTGGATCTTGGAATATCATGGAGATATCTTTCCCACGAATTTTTTGCATTGCTTTATTTGGTAATTTTGCTAAGTCCTTACCATCAAAAAGGATTGCTCCTTCTTTGATTTCTGAATTCGATTCAGGTAAAAGACGCATAATTGATTTTGTCGTTACGGATTTACCAGAACCAGACTCTCCTACGATAGCAAGTGTTTCACCTTTATATAGGTCAAAGTTCACACCGCGAATAGCTTGGACTTCTCCACCAAAAGTATGAAACGAAATGTGTAAATCTTTTACTTCTAACATTTTTTCCATCATCTATTCACCTACCTTTTTAGTCGCGCATTTTCGGATCTAGTGCATCACGAAGTCCATCAGCAATCATATTGAAGCAAATCATAATTGTACTAATAACAATTGCCGGGAATATCATTTGATACGGATATAATACTAACGATTTAAAACCATCATCAATTAACGTACCTAGTGATGCTAATGGTGCTTTTAATCCTAATCCAATAAAGCTTAAGAATGCTTCAAAGAAAATGGCACTTGGTATTGTAAACATCGTATTAATAATAATAACACCTACTAAATTCGGCATTAAATGTTTAGTAATAATTTTTGCATGTCCTGCTCCAAGTGTTCTTGATGCTAAGACGAATTCTTGGTTTTTATATTTTAATACTTGACCACGAACAACACGAGCCATACCGACCCAACCTGTGATCGTTAAGGCTATCGTTATAGAAAGAATACCAGGTTCTAAAATGATAATCATTAAGATAACAACAACTAAGTTAGGAATACCAACTAATATTTCAATAATACGTTGCATGATTGTATCTACGCGACCACCAAAATAGCCTGAAATAGCACCGTAAGCAACCCCGATAATCATATCAATAACTGCTGCTAATAAAGCAATATAAAGGGATACTTGTGTCCCCTTCCAAACACGTGTGAAGATGTCACGACCTAAGCTATCTGTACCAAACCAGTAGTAGGCATCATCAGCACCTTTTAGCTCATAAGCATCGTATACTTCACCGTTTTTCTTCGTTAGTGTTCCATCGAAAGGAAGCCAGCTAATATTTTCGAAAGCTTCAACTTTTGGAGGGAGATTCGAATGCTTTGCGTTTTGTTGACTATAGTCATAATCATTTAAATAAGGTCCTACTAAAGAAAGAATTGTTAAGAAAAATAGCACAACAATACTCACAATAGCTGCCTTGTTTTTTCTTACACGTAACCAGGCATCTTGCCAATAGTTCAAACTCGGCTTATTGATTTCCTCACTTTTCGAAGAATCCAAGCTAGCGGGCTCAAACAAGTCTTTTGAAATTTTCTCATCATGCTGTGACATTATTTTTTACCTCCCGCTAAACGAATTCTAGGATCAATCAAACCGTATAATAAGTCGACAACTAAAATAACAAATATAAAGAGTGCGGCAAATAAAATCGTTGTGCCCATGATGACTGGGTAATCATTCACGTTAATCGATTTAACAAATTGCTCACCAAGTCCAGGGATACCAAAGATTTTCTCAATAACTAATGAACCTGTCATTAAACTAACCGTAAGAGGTCCAAGAACCGTAATAACAGGAATTAGCGCATTACGAAGTGCATGCTTGAACGCAACTTCGAATGAACTTGCTCCTTTAGCCTTTGCTAACGTAATATAATCTGAACCCAATACCTCAATCATCTCTGTTCTCATAAAACGAGCTGCTATAGAAATCGGGAACATCGCTAATGCAATTGTTGGCATAATTGTATATTCTGGTCCTCTCCAGAAAGCAACAGGTAGCCATCCTAATTTAACACCAACATAATATTGCAGAAGACCTGCAAATACGAAGGATGGGATTGATTTACCGATTACAGCTATAAATGTCGTCGAGTAATCCACCCATGTGTTTTGTCGAAGTGCACCGATAACTCCTAAAATGATACCTATGATTGTACCAAAGAACATGGCTTGAAATCCTAGCACTGCCGATGGTCCAATACGATCCATTAGGATATCTGTAACACTTGCGTTATTGAATTGGAATGAAATCCCGAAATCACCTTTGGCTAAGTTCACCATGTAATTAAAATATTGAACTGGAACCGGCTCATCCAATCCATATTTGTCCTTCATAATGGTTAACTGTTCAGGCGACAGTTTGTTCGCATTTGAGAAAGGAGTACCAGGGATTAAATTCATGAGGAAGAAAGTAAAAGTGGCGATTAATATTAGGGTAAGTAACATATAAATGACACGTTGTGAAATATACTTAACCATTGAAAAGCACCTCCTAAAAAAACTGAATTTTTTACATAGTTCGACAATTCTTATACAGGGAAAAAGAGAGTATATCTCCTATACTCTCTTCAACTCGTTAAATTATACCGACTTTTGGTCTATCCGTAAACTATAAACTTCATCCAGTTCGAAATAATTCTTATTTCGAACAAGAAATATGCTTAGATAAGGCAACATATTAGAAATATGTTACCTTATCAGCAGTATGGGTATGAATTTTATTTAATTTTAACCCACTTATAGCTGTACTCAGGACCAATGAAATGGTAAGTGAATCCTTCAACTTTATCAGATACTAATACGTTTGAAGAACGTTGGTAAACTGGAGCAAGACCAGCATCCTCTTCTAAAAGAATTTTCTCAGCTTGTTGAAGAGCTTCGAAACGTTTAGCGTTATCATCAGCATATGTGTATTGAGCATCTTCTAACAATTTGTCATATTGCTCATTTGAGTATGCCATTTTGTTGTTACCACCATCAGTAATCCAAAGATCAGAGAATGAAATTGGATCTTGGTAGTCAGGACCCCAACCAGCAAATTGTAAATCGTAATCCATTTCCACATCACGATCTAAACGAACGCTGAATGGTACACTTTGAACATCAATTGTTAAACCTTCAAGGTTTTTCTCTAACTGATCTTTAATGTAAGAATCTGTTTTCTTAGACGTTTCAGTGTCTCCACCTAGGTATACTAATTCAACAGTATCTGTGCCAAGTTCTTTCAAACCAGCTTCCCAGAATTTTTTCGCTTCTTCTACGTTATATTCAAGCATATCTCCGTTCGCTTCACGGAAATCTTTACCAGCAGGATCTGTAACGAAACCTTTTGGAACTGAATAGTTTGCAGGTACTGAACCGTTATTTAAAATGCTGTCAGTTAAATCTTGTTTATTAAATGCAGTTGCAATCGCACGACGAATGTTTTCGTTAGCTAATGCTTCGTTTTGTTGGTTCATTTTGATCCAGAAGATTGTTGGCTCTAACCATTTAACTAAGTTAGGGTCACCTTCATATTGTGGTACGATATCAGATGCAAGCTTACCAGTGATATCTGCTTCACCAGTTTCGTATGCATTTGCAGATGCTTGTGGATCTTTAAGTACGTTGTATTGAATTGTTTCTAAAGATACTGTTTCAGCATCCCAATATTCTGTATTCTTTTCCATTGTCCATTCAGTTGCTGTGTTACCAGCCCAAGTAGAAAGAACAAATGGTCCGTTATAAACTAAGTTCTCAGCAGATGATGCGTATTGATCACCTTTTTCCTCAACAAATTTCTTGTTTTGAGGGTAGAAAGTTCCGAATGCCATTAAAGATTCGAAATAAGGAATTGGTTTTTCTAAAGTGATTTCTAATGTTTTTTCATCTAGAGCTTTAACACCTAGAGTGTTTAAGTCATATTCTTTTTCATCAGCAGCTGCCTTTGTGATTTCTTTAGCACCTTTGATTTTACCATTCATCATGTAAGGGCCATAAGGAGATGCAGTGTCAGGGTCAATCGCACGTTGCCATGCAAATACGAAGTCTTCTGCTGTTACAGTGTCTCCGTTAGACCATTTCGCTTCTTTTAATTTAACCGTGTAAACTAAACCGTCTTCACTAACTTCAGGCTCACCATCAGCCATACCAGGAACAGCATTTTGTTCTTGATCTAGACGGTATAAACCTTCCATTACGTTTGCTAGAGCTGTAAAACTCGCAGAGTCTTGAGCCATAACACTATCCATTGAAGGAATTTCAGATGTTTCTAGAACCTTTAATTCTTGTGCTACTGATTCTGATGCAGTATCTGTGTCGCCTTCAGAGTCAGTTGCTTCATTACCGCCACCATTACATGCTGCTAGGAACATGCTAAGTACTAGCGATAATGCTAAAAGTAGAAATAATTTCGACTTTTTCACAAGTAGACCTCCCTTTTTTTTATACAAGTTGTTTTGCTTACAAGGATTATTATACAAGTATTCAAACAATTGTGCATTTATTTTTTTAATAAAGTTTACACAAATGCAATAATATTAAGAAAATCTACGACAAAAATAGTTCTAAAGACCTAGTTGTTTCGTTAGAATTTTCTCATAATTTTTACCAAGAATTTGGTCATTTACTTTAACGCGTTGACTTGCAAAGGGTTACATTATCTAACACACTTTTTTAAAAGTTTGTAAACCACGTAAAAAATATCTTTACAATTCCTTAGAATTAATTTACAGTTTCACACTATTAGAATAATGTTATTTGATTTTTTTACTTCTCCTCCCTTCTGTTATAATAAAAAAGCGTAATTTCTTGTTTGATTTTTCCTTCTTTTTGTCTTTTTTTCTCAATCCAGACACCTAAACCAGGAAAAAACAATCTCATAAATACCTACCATTTTAGAAAGAGTGATGAAATCTTGCCTGTAAAAAAAACATTTACGCTTGTTATTGTATCTATCTGTGCAACATTCTTACTTTCTTTTTTGAATTACCAAGAATTAACTTTACTTCATTTTATTAATATTTCTTTTTACTTTGGATTATCCTTTCTTTTAATCGCCGCCTTTACAATGACGGTTAAAGGTGGCTTCTTCGACGGCATTACCTATGGATTTAGAAGAATGTTTACCTCTAAAGGAAAAGAACTGACAAAACAAGAGGTAAATGAAATGATTCCTGTTTCTGAGTTACTAAGCTTTGATCATGCTCCTTTTCTATTTAGCGGCTTGATTATCATCGGTTTCATGCTTTTAGGTCTTTTCATTCATTATTTATAAGCTGATTTTTCACGAAGTATTCTTTCGTTCAGTTGCATTCCTTTTACACTTTTTTTATAATGAAAAAAAGTGTAAATGCTAGTAGCCAATTTTGATTGATGAAAGCTTACATACATAATCGGCTTTGATAAAGAGTAGTACATATACGGTTCATTTACAGAGAGCTTGTGGTTGCTGTGAACAGGTAATGACCTATATGGAATGGACTTTTGAGCTTCTATACAGAACTAAAGTATGTATAGACGTGGTTCTTGCGTTAAAGAATTAAGTGATTTCTACTATAGAAATAAGTAGGGTGGCACCGCGGTCCATCGTCCCTATATTTTTGGGATGAGTGGGCTTTTTTTGTGCTCTCATATCTTTTTATAAAGAAATATTTTTTTATAAATTGCTTTACACAGGAGGAAAAAATGATGAAGAAAACAATCTTTTCAGGTATTCAGCCTAGTGGATCTGTTACACTTGGCAACTATATTGGAGCATTAAAACAATTCGTGGACTTACAAGAAGAATATGATTGTTATTTTTGTATTGTTGACCAGCACGCGATAACAGTTGCTCAAGACCGATTAGCACTTAGAAAAAACATTAGAAGTCTTGCTGCTCTATATATAGCTGTTGGAGTGGATCCAGAAAAAGTAACCTTATTTATTCAATCAGAGGTTCCTGCACACGCTCAAGCAGGATGGATGCTTCAATGTGTTGCTTATATTGGGGAGCTTGAAAGAATGACACAATTTAAAGATAAATCACATGGAAAAGAGGCGGTTTCTGCTGGGCTCTTAACATATCCTCCATTGATGGCTGCCGATATCCTTCTCTATTCAACAGATTTAGTACCGGTTGGAGAGGATCAAAAACAGCATTTAGAGCTTACTCGAGATTTAGCTGAACGATTTAATAAAAAATACAATGACATTTTCACCATTCCAGAGGTTCGTATCCCTAAAGTTGGTGCAAGAGTGATGTCTCTTGTTGATCCGACGAAAAAAATGAGTAAGTCTGATCCAAACCCTAAAGGATTTATCACCCTTCTTGACGAGCCAAAAGTAATTGAGAAGAAAATTAAAAGTGCCGTTACTGACTCTGAAGGAATTGTTAAATTTGATAAAGAGCATAAGCCAGGTATTTCTAATCTTTTATCTATTTATAGTATCTTCTCAGGAGAAACCATTGAACAGCTTGAGGCTAAATATGAAGGAAAAGGATATGGAGAATTTAAACAGGATGTCGCAAATATAGTTGTTGATACTCTTGCACCAATTCAAGAAAGATATCATGAGTTAATGGAGTCCGATGAGCTTGATCTTATTCTTGACCGTGGAGCTGAAAAAGCGAATGCTGTTGCTAGAAAAATGGTAAAGAAAATGGAGAATGCAATGGGACTTGGACGCAAACGAAAGTAATTTTTCTTCCTTCTGTATCCCCTCTCCTTTATGGATGCAGAAGCTAAGCCCTAAAGGGGATCTATCATTTCGTTTCTTTATAACTAAAAGAGGCTGTGACAAAAGTGCCTGGCACCTAATCGTAACCACTAGATGTACGCACTGGTTTATCTCGTGCACACTTTCATTGGTACGGAGGGTTCCTGGCTCTTTGTGTTGTCCCAGCCACCTTATTAATTCACCTTCGATTCATGCTCCATATCCCAGAGCTTTTCAAAGAAAGGTTGTCCTTTTATTAGGCGTTCACACAATTGAATATGCTTTTTTGACCACCCATATAGCGTTTCTTCATAAAGCTTATTCCACACTTCATCGAATTCACTTTGCTGGATATCCTCATACATGGAAGGATTCCATTCCGTGTACCAATACTTAACCTCTGCGGCATTCTTCGTCGCTTGTAATTGGTCAAGGGCCATAAATAATAATTGTTTTAGCTGTCTTTCTTTTCTCGTCAGTCCTCTCATATGCTCTGGAGATAGCGAGAGAATGTGATATTGCTTAACAGCTGATTCATCTTGATACACATCAGTTGAAAACTCTACTGGTTCAATATCTTTTATCATCTCAAAAACTAACTGCTCCTGTCGTGGAATGATTCTACTTTTTCGAATTGGAATTGTATAGCCAATCGTATCTACAACAATAATTCCCACGCCATCTGTCACTACAAAACAATAGTCTAATTGAATTCTTTCATGGTTTTTACGAATATAAGCCTTCTGATAAATATCTTTTAATAAACCAGGTGGCAACTCAGATAAATTGTTTTCTATGTAATCGAAAAGCAAAGACTTAACCTTTATTAGGGGAACTTGGTCTAATAACTCAACACTGTCATCTTTTCTCCATTCATGGAAATGACAAACGTTATATCCGTTCTCTTCACCTTCAAACCAGTTCACCCAAACATCATGAAGAAATAACATCATTCTACCCCTCACTTCAATACCATTTGTCAAACAGTATAGGCAAAATATAGTAACTTTATTCTCGAAAACGTAGAATATACGCAGATTTTTCTTGCTCTTGCTATATGCTGTGCTGTCATCGTGATCACATTCTCTTCTAAGGAATCACTTTTATAGGAATTAATTGACTAATGGTAAGCTATATTGAATTTTACTACTTGTCCCTATTCATCTTTATGATAAAACAAAAGGAGATATTCAGATTTTTTACCTATTCTAACCACGAACAGCTTCCTATACATTTTCCAATTTATCTTTTTACTAAACAAAGCCTAGTACCCAAATGTGTTCATTTTCACTTTATGAGGTTAGGATAGAAAAGCCTTATGAAGCAAGCCTAGATAAATTCTTCCGAAGAGTAGCCTAACAAATCCTTCGTCTTCTTACCTGTTTTGTCCATATATTTTTTTACTAAAAAGTATCCTACTGAATAACCAACCATTGATGGATAAAAACCTGTACCGTACAAAATTTGCGAAAATAATGGTGTATCTCTTGTAATCTCCTTATTTTTGATAATGATCGTCTGATAAAATCGCTCACACTGTTCATTGGAATATTTTTTTGCCCATGACGCCACGTATTCTTCACCAAGCTCTTCTCTCACAGCGTTTTCAGCTAAACCTTCCATTAAGATGGCGTCAATGATAGTGAAATCCTTTTCCATCTTTCTTTTTGTAATCTGTGATAATCGACTGACATGGTGGTACTCATGGAGAAATAGCGAGGTTAGATCCTCTTTTCTTACCTCAATTGTTAAAAACAAAAACAGCTTATTATGAAAAGCCAGTCCTGATCTCCCAAAATATTCATTGTTTATTTTTCGATTATCATCATCAGCAGGTAGAATAAATATAGGAACCTCTGGACCTCCCCACTTCGCTTTATAGTCTTTTTCTAATCGCTTTACATAGGAAGAAACTTTCTCATTCTTCTTTTTTTCAAGCCACAAATCAATATGTGTTGTATGGCGGTACATTCCAAATGATTGTAGGTACTTTGATATTTCATGAGGCTTCATTGAAGAGAAATACGGTTGTAGTTTCTTGCAAACATCTATCTTTAAGGGGGATTCTGTTAGCCACTCTATAGTATCTATTACAGTCACATTATCCACTCTCCCTTCCCTCACACTAGTATATGTAGAAAAAGGAGGACTGTTCATCAGATGAAAAGAATCAGGCGTTAACTTTTTACTAACTTTCACCTAACATATTGACTCATGTGCAAACAATCAGCATCAAAGCAAAAAACGAAGGCAGCTTACCCACCTTCGTTTTTCCTTTTCACTTACACTTCATTATTCGTTTTCATACTTCTTAAAAATAATTGTAGCGTTATGACCACCGAAGCCAAGTGAGTTACTAAGTGCTACCTGAACGTCCTGTTTGCGCGATTCGTTCGGTACATAATCCAAATCACATTCTGGATCTGGTGTGTTGTAATTGATTGTTGGTGGAATGATTCCTTCTTTGATAGCTAATATACTAAATATTGCTTCAACTCCACCTGCAGCGCCCAACAAATGACCTGTCATTGATTTTGTTGAACTGATTGCTAGCTTATTGGCATGTTCACCAAACACTTCTTTAATGGCTAGAGTTTCGAATTTATCGTTGTATGGAGTACTTGTACCATGTGCATTAATATAATCAATCTCCTCGGCTTGAAGACCACTTCCATCTATCGCTTGCTTCATGGCACGAGCTCCGCCTTCCCCATTCGGTGCTGGAGCTGTAATATGATGGGCATCACCCGTTGCACCATAGCCAACAATTTCAGCATAGATTTTCGCTCCACGTGCTAAAGCATGCTCAAGTTCCTCAAGAACAAGAATGCCTGCACCTTCTCCCATAACGAAACCATCACGATCTTGGTCAAATGGTCTGCTTGCTGTTTTAGGATCTGGATTTGTTGATAGAGCCTTGTTTGCTGAGAATCCTGCAAATGACATTTCAGTTAAAGGCGCCTCAGTTCCTCCTGAGATCATTACATCTGCTTCTCCTCTTTCAATGACGCGATAGGCGTCACCAATTGAGTTCGTTCCCGTTGCACATGCCGTTACCGTACAAGAATTAAATCCTTTAGCACCTAAGGCAATAGATACCTGACCTGTCGCCATATCTGGAATAAGCATTGGTACGAAGAAAGGACTAACTCGACGAGGTCCCTTCTCTAGTAGAAGCTTATATTGCTGTTCGAACGTCTCCATTCCGCCGATACCAGAACCGATCCATACACCTATACGGTTAGCATTTTCATCCGTAATTTCTAAATTAGCATCTTTTACAGCCATTAAAGATGAAACGACTGCGTATTGTGTAAATCGGTCCATTTTTCTTGCATCTTTTTTGTCCATATACTCTTCAATCTTAAAATCTTTAAGTTCTGCAGCAACCTTGGCTGGGAACTGACTAGCATCAACTCTTGTAATAGGTCCGATTCCTGAAACACCATTTATGGCATTTTGCCACATTGTTTCCACGTCATTTCCTATTGGAGAAAGAGCTCCTAAGCCCGTTACTACTACACGTTTTTTTTCCATGATTTTTGCACCTCACATAAGAGTATCATTATACGTTTCAATTGTTCATTTCATTTTGATAGTAGGTACCTATACGATTAACGGCCCCAACGTAAGGCAATGGCTCCCCAAGTTAAGCCACCACCAAAGCCTACCATCACAATTAAATCGCCATCCTTTATTTTCCCTGCTTCTAGCTCTTCTACAAGGGAAATCGGGATTGAAGCTGCAGACGTATTTCCATATTTGTGTACAGTTTTAGACATCTTCTCTACAGGTAAATTTAATCGTTCTCTAGCCGCTTCCATAATACGAATATTAGCTTGGTGCGGAATGAGGAAGTCAACATCTTCTTTTGATAATCCTGCTTTCTCAAGTACATTGATACTTGATTCACCCATTTGTCTCACTGCAAACTTGAATACTTCTCTACCGTTCATGATGATGTATTCATCTTGATAAAGATGCTTTCCACCAGTACCATCAGCTCCTAGTTCAAAGGAAAGAATTCCTTTCCCTTCACTTACTGGTCCAATAACGGCTGCACCTGCACCATCTCCAAATAAAACAGCTGTATTACGGTCATTCCAATCAGTTACTTTCGATAGCTTCTCTACACCAACAACCAATACATGCTTATACGCCCCTGTTTCAATAAACTGCTTTGCTGTAATCATTCCATACATAAAGCCAGCACAAGCAGCGCTTATATCCATTGCTGCCGCCTTTTTCGCACCAAGCCTTTCTTGAAGCATACAAGCTACTGTTGGAAATGGTTGGTCTGGTGTAACGGTTGCCACCAAGATTAAATCAAGATCCTCTGCTGTAATATTAGCATTAGCGATCGCTTTTTCTGCTGCTAAAAATGCCATATGGGAAGTGTCCATAGAATCTTCTGCGATTCTTCTCTCTTCAATACCAGTTCTCGTACGTATCCATTCATCCGATGTATCCATGATTTTTTCTAAATCAGCGTTTGTAACAATTTTCTCAGGTGTGTATTTTGCAATCCCTAAAATACCTGCTGCCTTCATATGCGCAACCCCTTTATTTAAGTAGTATGCCAATAATTTATTGGTTCTTATCATGTGGTTAGGAAACAACTTCCTACTTACTAAGGATAAGCATAAACCAAGAGGTTTGAAGAATTCTCTCCTATAAACTTCTAGACAAGCCTTATCCTCAGTAAAAAACATTTTACCTGTCATTGAAATCCACACTATGTTTATACTTTCTAACTATATCTCATTATTTTTTTATATCAAATATTATGACTTGGTACTAATTTTATCTTATTCAAAAATATTTTTCAATATGTATGTTTCTGTGTTCATGACTAGAACGAGTTGTTTTTTCGTTCATAAACTATATACAAAGGACCAAGAAGCCTTAAATGTCAGGATACGATACCTAGCTAGTTACGTATTTCAATTTAATCAAAAACATTTGAATTTACTAAATGGAGGTGGACGACGTAAGATGAACCTTGAGGACATTCTTTCAACTTTCAAACCGGCAGAGGCACATGATGAAGAAGAAACGAAAGGGAATTCTGATAAGAAAGAGAGGGATAGGCAAGCAGATCCCTTTACTGAACTCATGTTTGGAACAAGAAAAAAAGAGGATCCTTCTAAAAAAGAGGAGTCTGACAAGAGTGAGCCGCAGGAAGGAAACGAAGCTAATTATTTCACATTAATGGAACAAATAGACGATATTATGGTTTCCCTTGAAAATTTGAAGCCTATGCTCAAAGAATTTTCACCTATCATGGATTATATAAAGAAGAAGATATAGAACTAGAACAAAGGAAAAGGCCAGTCCCCTTTGTGAAAGAGTCTGGCCTATTGATTCTTAGTTTGAAGCGTCTTTTTTCCCTAATTCGTATGCTTCACCCATTACTTTTGTAAAAAGCTCAAGCATCGGCTGGATCGTTTCCATTGATAAATCAATTCCTGATCCTTCAAATTTCTGCTTTGCTTCAGGTAAATATTTCATAGCTATTTGCATAAATTCCATCGATTTTGGATGCTGTTCCATTCTAATCACTCCATTACTTTTGATTTGGTAAAAGTCCGCTATCAACATACTCTTCTATATGCTTTTGTAGTGTTTCTCGAAAGGTCTCTTCAACAAGTGGACTAAATTTCCCTAAAGAGATGACATCATCTTGAAAATCAAAATAAATCTCACCACTATCTAGAGTCCCTTCATTAAAGGATTTTGCCACATTTTCATACAAGCGGTCAACATGTTGAACTGTACTCGTCAACACCGTGCCTGTGCCTAAATCAGATTGATCTGAAACGAACCCAATTGCAAAAAGACCCTCAGCTTTTAATTTTTCAATAACAGAAACATTATATCCGTCCCCTGCAACATAGACAATATCATTACCAGATTCTAGGATTTCATCCAGTAAGATCATCGCTGTGTCTACATCATTCCAATCCTGAACATATTCAATATCAACATGAACGTCTTCATTTTGGAAATAGGCTCCTTCAAAGAAACCATCAACTTCTGGTTGCCATTCAAACGCAGCTAGCACAGCAACCTTATTAGAAGAGGTCATCTCACCAGCAACCATGCCACCAAAAAACCCCATAGCATGCGACTCGAAGTTTAAGCTCGTGACATTCTCACCTACAGCTTTTCCATTGAAAAGGACAAAATGAATCTCGGGAAATTCTTCACCCAGCGTATTAAAGAATGCTGCATACTCACTACCATGACCAAATATCAGATTTACACCTTTTTCCTGATACTCTTCAATAGCCGCCCGTATTTTACCTTCTTCATTCATTCCTTCTTTATAATATACATCTACACCTAATTCAGATTGAATCTTTAAAAGACCTTTATAGCCCTTCGTTCCCCAAACCTGATCATCAATAGATTCTGGTACAAGTAAGCCTACACTTTGTAGTTCACCTGATGCTGCAGGTTGTCCACAACCAAAAAGCGAAAAAAGAATAATAAAAACAAAACCAAGCTTTATGTACATGGGCAACCACTCCCTTGCAATCATTTACTGATTATATTTTATCCTTTGTAGATGAGAATGTACAAGTACTAAGCTTTTTACTGTTCCCTTAAAAAATCAATTTGTTTTTTTATACATTCTTCAAGGGAGAAGGTTTCTGGTACTTCAATTATCTTTTCGTTTTGCTTCACTTCGTTGTTTCTTTCACTGCTCGTTATTGGTAGTGTACAGACTTTATCATCAAATTTTCTACCGTTAAGGTAATAAACCATGCCTTCCTGTAACATATCAAGTAATCCATATGTAGCTCGAGTTGCATCCTTCACATAGACGACTGGCTCATCTATCTCAATATGTGAGATTTGTTGATTTAAGTACTCCAACAATAAAGCGTTCACTTTTTCTGTTTTATCTTGAAATGGCCCAAATAGCAATGGTACCTTTAGTTGACAGTATCGACTCTCTCCCTCTTTTAATACGTTCATACACCTTTTGAGATTCACTCTGCGCTTATCTTGATTTGCTCTTTCACTGACTGAATGGATATATAAAAGAGGAATCTCCTTCTGTTTCGAGATCTCACTTGCTTGTATTAGGTATTCCACTCCTTCCTCACAACGTAGCTCTTCATGACAAACGATTACCACATCTGCCTCACTATCTAGTAGATCGCTACGATATTGTTCTACTTCAAGCAATGCATTTCTTCCTATATATAGAAGGTGTTCATCAACTAACCTCTGCTGGTCATCCTTTGTCTCTTCTATAAAGATGGCATGTGTTTCAATACCTTGACTCACTAATTCTTCACAAAGATGCAGACCATAAAAAGAATTTGCACCATATACCATTACTCGATTTACCATGTAATCCCTCCTTAAAGAACCCAATTATTTATAGCCTATGATTGAACTCCTTGTCCTAGTAGTAACAATTATTAACGGATAACTGAATAGGAGAAGCACAGGGCCCCCACCTTTTAGCACCTTTCCCTACACGTGAAATGAAGTTAAGTTATGCCATGTTCCATCAGCAACAAACTGCTTAAAATTTACAAATCAGTGGTCTTTCCAAAGAGATTGTCGCCTTACAAAATAGGTTCTTTGAACGAAAACGACTTAAGGTTGAATGGAAGGGAGGTGCGAGATTCCTGTGGGAGGAGTGGGACAGGTGAGACCCCATAGGCGTTTTCGCCGAAGAGACTCACCGCCCGCCCCGTGAAAAAGCGAGCAACTGGAGCAGAATTCAACCAGACCGGACACTTAATACATAGCCACGAGTTTATGAAAATAGTCTAAATTTTAATGATATCTAAACTCTGTAGTTCTTTGCTTCTTAAGATAAGCATCTATGAAATTGATTCACTTATAAGACTTTTTCATTTTCTTTAAAAAATTTAATAATTGATTGGTTTACTCGGTATGGATTTTCACCTAGGTGGTAATTAAATTGAATTGGCTTCCCCATTCTCTCTCTTATTTCCTCATACTTTTTCCCATGGCTCCTCGAAGGATAATTGCTTTTATTCATTCTTTGCCATATTCGAACCGGAAGATCATCGATACACTCATCTATACCTGGTAAGGTTAAAGATGCTATTTTCTTCGAGTCCACCTCATAGGCCTCTCCTATTTCCCTTTTCAATCTTTTGTAAAAAAATTTATGTTCTTTTTCATTTTCCAGATGAGCTTTTAGGTCTAGGCAAGGATTCAGCATGGCAACAGAGCGGATTTTATCTGACATCTTTTGCATCATTTGAATAGCTGTTAAACCACCCATCCCATCCACAAGAAGATGGATTTTGGGATTAAGAATTTCTTTTTTCATTACAACATGATATAGCTGCATTGCCATTGTGAGTGCTCTAGGACTTCCCCAATTGTTACCAAACAAGTTTGAGTGATATAGTGTATACCCTTGATTCAATAATTGCTGAACTAGCTGATATCGCCCATAATTCTGATGCCAAAAGCTTGAATCTTCATCGACAAAGTCAGATCGATCGCCAATGATAAAAACAGCAAAGCCATTTGGTTTTGGTGGGAGATGCAAAACATTCCATTCTGTATCTAATTTAAAGAATCGCTCCATTATGTTCATCACTTGCCACCACCTTTCTTTTGAGACTTTTTCCACTATATAATGTATGTTGTCTAATATAAAAAGCATGGGACACTATCACAAAATGAAAAAATATAGACGAATTGCTGCATAGATGAATGAAAGAGGCTGGTCTTATCAGTCAATGCAGGAAAATTCATGTTTATGAATTGACTAACATAATTTTTTAGTTCTTTTATTAAGATTTGTGAACCTATCATAAGCTCTAAAGAGTTCGAACAAGATCATCGATTATTTTTAAGCTCTCTTCTCCTTTACCTTTACCCACAAAAGTTTCTGAAACAAGCTTTTTTAATAAGAGAAATTGTGATACTATATAAAAAGAATTCGTCTGGAAATAGAGGTGAATACATTGCGTTTTTTATGGACATTTATCTGGGGGTTTTTATTAATACATATGGCATCTTATGTAGTTAATTCTATGTCAGGTGGTCATTACGATTTCATGACAGCGACTGTTTTATCTGTTATTGCAATCGTTGTCATCATTTTAATTGCTCAGGTCATCCCTAGCGAACCTGCTGCAGATCATGATCATCATTAATCAATACCTTTCGACGTAACAACAAAAAACCCTACATTGCTGTAGGATTTTTTTGTTGTTTTTTATTATTATGGAGAACTCTTATAGAAGTTACGACTTATGGCTTTCTTTTATATGTCCATTGACGGTTATGGTTTGCTGTTTCAGGGAAGCGATCTCCAGCTTTTAGTTTTATTTGACCTGGATTTTTTACATTATCACCAGTTTCCCCAATCTCTACATAAATTCCATTATTAGGTGCTTTTTGTCCAGAACGAAAACGGTGTTGTTGTCCCATAATGTCTCCTCCTTCCGTACTTATCTATAGTGTTACCTTTTTATCTTTTTTCATTAGTACTCATAAAGTTCTTTACAGAGTTCCAATCCTGTAGTTAAATGGAAAAGGATTGTTAAACTTTTTAGCGGAGGACTATGACGTTTGGATATTTTCTTACTTTTAAAATACTTGTTACTTGGAATGTTTCAAGGGTTTACAGAGCCAATTCCTATTTCTTCTAGTGGTCATTTAGTGTTTGCCCAGCATTTTTTAGGAGTTACTATTGATGGATTATCTTTTGAATTATTTGTTAACGCAGCGTCTTTACTCGCTGTTTTACTCATCTATCGTGAGGATCTTGCTCGTCTAACGGTTAACGGTGTTAAGTACATAACAACAAAAGATCCTAACGCAAAAAATGATTTTCAATTTATTGTCTATTTAATAATTGCAACAATACCAGCTGGAGTGATCGGCGTCCTATTTGATGATGTCATCTCTCAATATAAATATATTCAAGTAACAGCTGTTACACTTATCATCACAGGAATTGCCCTTTGGACAATTCGAAATTTACGCGGACGGAAAAATGATGGGGATCTTTCTTTCAAAGATGCTCTTATTATTGGGTTTGCCCAAGCAGTTGCCTTAATACCAGGCATTAGTCGTTCTGGTGCAACGATTGTTGCAGCTATGGGACTAGGAATGAAGCAAGAAACTGCTTTAAAGTTCTCGTTCTTAATGTTTATCCCTGTAAGCTTCGGAGGGCTCATTTTAAGCGTATCAGAATTAATGGAAGATCCGAATTTAGATACATTGTTACTCCCTTATATTGTGGCATTTATAGCTGCTCTTATCACTTCTTATTTTTCCCTAAAATGGTTTATGAATATTATGGCTAAAGGGAACTTGAAGTATTTTGCTTATTACTGCTTTATTGTGGGAATAGCAGTGTTAATTTTCGCTTAAACTAAATGGAATCTACTACAGATAGTGTAAAATAAAAGGGTTCAGAATTTTATTCTGAACCCTTCTATTTTTTATTTATTATTATAAGTTCCTTCACACGAATGGAAACGATAAAGAAAAGCTAAGGGTAACGTCTCATCTCTATAGAAGCTCAAAAAAAGAAGAGGCTGGGACAGAAGTGCCTGGCACCTTATCGTAACGACTATATGTACGCACTGATTTATCTAGTGCACACAATAGATTGTATCGGAGGGTACCTGGCTCTTTGTTTTGTCCCAGCCTCCCGTTTTTCTCATACTAACAATTTCTTTAGCAAAGCTTTTTGTACATGGAGACGGTTTTCAGCTTGCTCAAATACTGCTGAATGTTCTCCATCAATGATTGAAGCCGTTACTTCCTCTTCACGATGGGCTGGTAAACAATGAAGAAAATGATAGTCATCTTTAGCAAATTGTACAAGTGCATCGTTTACTTGGAAGTCTTTAAATGCTAGTAAGCGTTTCTGCTGCTCACTTTCCTGTCCCATGCTCGCCCAAACGTCTGTATACACAATATCGGCATCTTTCACGGCATCTATAGGATTAGTTGTCACTTCAATTGTTGCTCCAGTTTGCTTCGCAATTTCCATTGCTTTTTCGACTATTTCTTGATTTGGCTCATAGCCAACTGGACATCCTATAGTAAAGTCCATTCCTACCTTTGCAGCTGCAATCATTAATGAATGAGCCACATTATTTCCATCACCTAAGTAAGCTGTTTTTACACCTGTAAATTTACCTTTTAAACGATATATCGTTTTTAAATCAGCAAGTGCCTGGCACGGATGAAATAAATCCGTAAGTCCATTAATTACGGGAACGGATGCATGATTAGCAAGCTCCTCAATTTTGTCATGCCCAAACGTACGAATCATAATCGCATCCACATAACCTGACAGAACCTTTGCTGTATCTGAAACAGGTTCTCCTCTTCCTAGTTGAAGATCTTGACTACTTAAGAACAAAGCATGACCACCAAGCTGAAGCATACCTGTTTCAAACGAAACGCGTGTTCTTGTCGATGATTTCTCAAATATCATCGCTAATGTTTTTCCTTGTAGAATTGGTTGGATAGGCTGCAATTCCAATTGAAAGGCATCGTCTAGCAGTTCAATAATTTCTTCTTGGCTATAATCTAAAAGCGTTAAAAAATCGCGTTTTGTTTGTTTCGTTTTTTCAATAACAGGAACACTAATCATTGGTTCACCACTTCCTTTTGTAGTAATTCTTGCATAGAGGATACCGAACTATCTACAAGCTTTGTTGCTTCAAGACAAGCATAAAATGTACTCATATGTGTAAAGAGAACCATCCCTTTTTCAATAGCCTGCTCTCTGTTTCGTTTTCCGTTAGGACGATCATCAATGGATACAAAAATCCCCTTGTCTCCTTCGACCCAAGTGTCAAAATGGTCGACTTCTACTTTAAGCCCTGCTTCTTTTGCTTTTGTTATGGCTTCTTCATCAATGACATCAAAATAAACGGAGGTCACGTTTTCTAAGTCTTTATAGAAAATCTTACGATAAACTTCTTGAAGATTTCCTCCTACACACATACCTTCACCAGTTGCTTTCATTTCTGGTCCTACTGTAATATCCACATCATGTAAGGCATGACTTGAAAAAACAGGATATTTCACTGCTACAATAGACGTCTCCTTTAGCGGCTGAAGATTCACTTCTTTTAAAGAACGACCGCATAAAAGCTGAGTAGCATATTTGATAATTGGAATACCTGTCACCTTACTAATAACCGGAGCTGTTCGACTTGCTCGTGGATTTACTTCTAGAATAAAAACATCGTCCCTATTCAATAAAAACTGGATATTCATGATTCCACGATAAGTTAGTCTTTTCACCAATTTTTTTGCATACTCTTTAATCACCTGTTTTGTATGATTGGAAAAGTGCTGTGATGGTAGAATCGCTAAACTATCACCCGAGTGAACACCAGCAGGCTCAACATGTTCAATAAAAGTAGGAATAAATGCTTCCTCCCCATCAGAAATGAGATCGATCTCACCTTCAATTCCTTGAACAAATTGATCAATTAAAATTGGATAGATCATCGTTGTGTTAGTCGCTAGAAGCTCCTTTAATTCTGCTTCTGATTGCACGACAACCATTCCTTTACCACCAATTACATAAGAAGGACGTAGCAAGATTGGATATCCTATTTCTTGAGCTCCATGAACGGCCTCAGTTGCATCGTTTGCTGTTAATCCCTTCGCATGAGGGATGTGTAACTCATCTAAGATGTGGTAGAACTTGTCACGATCTTCAAGCCAATCTAATGTGTCAGTATCTGTTCCAAGTAGCTTAACACCTGCTGACTCAAGCTGGTCGGCAAGATTAATCGCTGTCTGGCCCCCATATTGCACAATCACTGAATCAATCTTCTCAGAATCAATCACGTTTAAGACATGCTCAAGCGTAATAGGCTCAAAATACAAACGGTCAGCTGTTTCAAAATCTGTACTCACTGTTTCAGGATTATTATTAATCATAATTGCTTCATAGCCAAGCTGTTTTAATGCCTTAATACCGTGAACTGCACTATAATCAAATTCAATACCTTGACCAATACGAATTGGTCCTGAACCGATAATAAGAATTTTCTTTTGATTTGATAATGCTGGTTGTTCATTCTCTCCAAAATACGTGGAGTAAAAATAGTTTGTACGAGCTTCAAATTCTGCAGCACATGTATCAACATATTTATAAGAAGCCGTAATGCCCGCTCCAAGACGAAGCTTTCTGATTTCTTTTTCAGGCGTTTCTATTAAAGTACTAATCGTTTTGTCTGAGAACCCCTTTTCCTTCGCCTTCTTCATAAGCTCTACATCAAAAAGAAGTGGAAATTGCGTTTTTATTTTTCCCTCCATCTCAACAATATGGCTAAAGGAGGATAAGAAATAATAGTCCATTTTCGTGATATCATGGATTTCTTGAAGAGATACACCTCTTCTAATTAATTCCATGACTGCGAAGAAACGGCGATCATCTGTTACCCTCATTAATTCAATTACTTCTTCTGTAGAAAGCTTCACAAGTTCGGGTAAATGTGTTCCAATATTATCTAATTCAAGGGAGTCACAAGCTTTTTGAATGGCCGCTTCTAAATTACGCTCAATCGCCATAACCTCGCCTGTTGCTTTCATTTTTGTCCCAAGCTTTCGGTCTGCTTTGGTAAACTTATCAAAAGGCCATCTAGGGAATTTCACAACTACATAATCAAGGGAAGGCTCAAAGCTTGCATACGTACTCATTGTTAATGGATTTTTTAATTCCTCTAACGTATAGCCAACAGCTAACTTAGCTGCAATTTTAGCAATCGGATAACCAGTAGCCTTTGATGCAAGCGCAGAAGATCTGCTAACCCGTGGATTAACTTCAATCACATAATATTGTTTACTGTTTGGATCTAATGCTAACTGAATGTTACATCCACCGATCACCCCAAGCGCTGAGACAATTTTCACTGCTGCACTTCGAAGCATATGGTATTCTTGATCTGATAAGGTTTGAGAGGGTGCTACAACAATGGAATCACCTGTATGAACACCCACCGGATCAATATTTTCCATATTGCATACAGAGATACATGTTCCTTTATGATCGCGGATCATCTCATACTCTACTTCTTTAAAACCAGCAATGCTCTTCTCAACTAATATTTGCGTAATAGGACTTGCATGTAAACCACTCTTAACAAGCTTATGATATTCCGTCTCGTTGGAAGCAATTCCTCCCCCTTTCCCTCCAAGAGTATAGGCTGGACGAATAATAATAGGGAATCCAATTTTCTTCGCAAAATCCATGGCTTCATCAAACGTTGTCACAATTGCACTTTCGGGAATTGGCTCATTTAAATCGTACATTAATTGACGGAATTCATTACGGTCTTCTCCCTTACGAATTGATTCAATCGATGTACCAAGTAACGACACCCCATATTTCTCTAGTACGCCCGCTTCATGGAGCTCCATTGCTAAATTAAGACCCGTCTGACCTCCTAATGAAGCAAGAAGACCATCTGGCTTTTCTTTTTCAATAATCTTCGTTAAACTCTCAAC
Source organism: Bacillus weihaiensis (assembly GCF_001889165.1). GTDB lineage: Bacteria > Bacillota > Bacilli > Bacillales > Bacillaceae > Metabacillus > Metabacillus weihaiensis. The sequence continues at coordinate 3,146,420 of NZ_CP016020.1, forward strand.
TGTTAATGGCTCAAAGTAAAGAACATCTGAGAATTCCTCGTCAGTCATGATGGTTGCAGGATTGTTATTAACGAGAACAACCGTATATCCCTCTTCTTTTAACGCTAGGCAGCCTTGAGTTCCTGCATAATCAAACTCTGCTGCCTGACCAATGACAATTGGGCCAGAACCAATGACAACAATTTTTTTGATGGATTTGTTTTTAGACATAAGCTATATCTCCTTTTGATGCTGTAACGGATTCTAAAAATTCATCAAAGATCCACTCACTATCCGTTGGACCAGGGTGTGCTTCTGGATGAAATTGAGCTGATAAAATAGGTAGTGTTTTATGTGAAATCCCTTCAATTGAGCCATCATTTATATGATAAAAGCGGATAGCTAACTCCGTATTTTCTAAACTATCTTTCATCACAACATAGCTATGATTTTGAGATGTCATGAACACTTTATCTGTTTTTGTATCAATAACAGGCTGATTTGCACCTCTATGACCAAACAGCAACTTCTTTGTTTTCGCACCAAAGGCTAATGAAAGGAGCTGATGACCTAAACAAATTCCAAAGGTTGGGTAGCTTTCGGCAAGTTCCTTTATTTTAGATAAATAGTCTTTGAGCTTCTCCGGATCTCCAGGTCCATTCGATAAAAGAATCCCATCTGGCTCTAGTTGATTTACTTGGTCCATCATGTGGAATGGTACCGTTGTAACCCTACAGCCTCTATTAACAAGTGCTGTTAGGATTGATTTCTTGAATCCAAAATCAATTAATGCAATATGTTTATCACCTTTGCCATGACTCTGTATGGATGCAGAGGCTACATCAAAAACACCGTCTTCAAACATTTCACATGGCGCTTCATTAAGATGAGCATTCTTTGTAATTAAGGCTGCCATTGAGCCGTGATTTCTAATTTTCTTTACGACTGCACGTGTATCAATATGATGCAAAATTGGAATGTTCCACTTTTGGAGGTATTCTTTCATGCTGTATTTCGCTTCGTAATGGGAATACTCTTGTGTACACTCATAAAGAACAACAGCTTTTACTTGTGGCTCCTTACTTTCCCCATCTGACTTATTCACACCATAGTTTCCGATTAACGGATAGGTGAAGACAACAATTTGATTTTTATATGAAGGATCTGTTAGTACCTCTTGATATCCCGTCATCCCAGTAAAAAAGACAATTTCGCCATTGATTTCTTCTTGACCAATTTGTTCTAAAATTCCTTCGTACATTGATCCATCCTCTAAGTGAAGATAACCTTTCATCTGTTACACCTCGTTTGTAAAAAATCTTATCCTAAAAAACGGATAATTATTTATATTAAAGTATTTTTATTCATTCATTCGCAAAAAAATAAACTCTATTCACTGAGTACTGATTGCTTTTGTTTAGAAAATACTTGGTTGATTTTTTCAATCGCTACATCCATCTCTTCATACGTAACCGTTAATGGTGGAAGTAAGCGAATTACATTCGGTCCTGCTGGTAACGTTAGTAGCTGTTCTTCTCTTAATTGTTGAATGATTTCACCGATCTCCTCTTTACAAGAAATCCCTAGTAATAAGCCCTTCCCCCTTACTTCTTCTACTAGAAAATGAGTACCTATTACATTATTCAACTTCTCTATAAAATAGTGACTTTTTTTCTCAACTTCCTTTAAAAATTCTTCTTCAAAAATTTTAGCCAAAGTAGCTTTTGCTGCTGCCATGCTAATTGGATTTCCTCCAAAGGTCGATCCGTGACTACCTGGTCCAAAGGTTTCAACAAGATGCTTTTTCCCAATCATTGCTCCAACAGGTAATCCACTACCTAGGCCTTTTGCTGACGTAATAATGTCAGGTGAGAGGTTGTAATGCTGATAGGCAAAAGGTTTCCCCGTACGCCCTATTCCCGTCTGAACCTCGTCAATGATTAGCAATGCTCCTAGTTTTTCACAGGTTTCTTTCACTTTGCTTATAAAGTCCTCAGTTGCAGGAACAACGCCACCTTCACCTTGAACAACTTCTAGCATAATGGCCGCAACATCATCCTGCAAATGATCGAGTTGTTGTACATCGTTATAAGGCAAGTATTCAAAAGTTTCAAGTAACGGACCAAAGCCTTGTTGAATCTTTTCCTGACCTGTCGCTGACATTGTCGCAAAGGTACGGCCATGAAAGGATTGATAAAACGTGACAATCTTTGTCTTGCCTGTAAATTTACGTGCTAGCTTAATTGCCGCTTCATTTGCTTCTGCTCCACTATTGCAAAAGAATACAGCATCTCCATCACTGGATTCCACTAGCTTTTTTGCTACTTCTTCCTGAATTGGCTGTTGAAATAGGTTTGACATGTGCCAGTACTTACCTAGCTGTTCTTGAATAGACGTTAAAACATCTTCATCGGCATGACCTAGATTACACACCGCAATACCTGAAACAAAGTCTAAATATTTCTGATTGTGTTCATCGATCACCCATGAACCTTTAGCTTCCTTAACAGTTACATTCCATCTTGCATAGGTTGGAAATTGATAGCTCATCTTTGTAATACCTTCCTCTCCTTCACAATTTTTGTCCCCTTAAATTTATGCCCTTGATAAAATTCTTCTTTCCCACTCACAATCATGACCTCTTGGCAATTATCTGATAATGTGGCGACAGCCGATTGAACCTTCGGAATCATTCCCCCTGTAATCACTTCGGCTTTAATAAATGAGTCAATTTCAGTTGGCGTTATCTCTTCAATTACTTGTTTTTCCTGGTTAAGGATACCAGGTACATCTGTTACAAAGAGGAATTTCTCAGCTCCAATCGCATTAGCTATCGCAGCTGCAGCTAAATCCGCATTAACATTTAATGTTTCCTGTGACCCATTGCGGGCAAGTGGAGCCATGACTGGAATATATCCGTTTTGCATAAGAAGCTGAAGCACTTCTGTTTGAACAGTCGTAACCTTTCCAACTAACCCAAGAGACTTCTGATCCATGTACTCTGCACCTAAAATACCTGCGTCACTTCCTGACAGACCAATGGATTTCAACTGTCTAGTTTGAAGTAAGTTCGCTAGCTGCTTATTTATTTTTCCTGCCAGGATCATTTCCGCTACTTCTAAAACTGGCTTTGTTGTTTTCCTCTGTCCATTCACAAACTCTGATTCAATTCTCAGCTCATTTAGCATCTTTGTAATGTCAGGTCCACCACCATGAACAATTACAATCTGCCAATCTTCCTTTACTAGATCCGTTAAACTTTGAAAAAAAGCTTCTGACAACTGATGAACTGTGCTACCTCCACATTTTAAAACAAGTTTTTTAGTCATTTCGCTCTCCTTACGTACGATAGCTCGCATTAATTTTCACGTAATCGTATGTTAAATCGCAGCCCCAGGCCTTTCCTGACTCTTCACCTACACCTAAGTGAACGGTAATGTTTACTTGCTCTTTTTTTAAATAGTCTGAAGCAAGCTCTTCTGAAAAAGCTTGTGGTCTATTATTTGTAAATAAACAAATATCACCTAAATAAATATCGATATCCTCAGGATCAACGGAAGCTTCACTATATCCTACAGCGCAAATAATTCTCCCCCAGTTAGCATCAGCTCCATAAACGGCTGTTTTTACAAGACTAGATCCTACAATCTTCTTTGCAACGACATTTGCTTCATGCTTTGTTTTTGCACCTGTTACTTCCACCTCAATAAGCTTCGTTGCGCCTTCTCCATCCTTCGCTATTTGCTTCGCTAGCTCTTCACTTACTAATTGGAAAGCTTTCTTGAATTCTCCCCATTGCGGATGCTGCTCATTTAATGGATGATTATCAGCCTTCCCATTCGCCATAACAAGAACCATATCATTTGTAGAAGTATCACCATCAACAGTGATTTGATTGTACGTCTTATCCGTTACATCACTTAATAATGATTGAAGTGAGCTAGAATCGATACAAGCGTCTGTTGTGATAAAGCTGAGCATGGTTGCCATATTCGGATGAATCATTCCAGATCCTTTTGCTGCCCCGCCAATCACAACAGGCTTCCCATCAATCTCAACTTTGTAACAGGAGGTCTTCATGACAAGATCTGTTGTTAAGATTGCTTGTTGAAACGCAACAGCTGATTCTTTCGAAGGGGTTGGTGAAAGCTGACTAATACCATTACGAATTTTATCCATTTTTAAAAACTCACCAATAACACCCGTAGATGCCACCGCCACTAAATGTTTGTCAATTTGGAAGAGTTCCGCACATTTTTCTCTCATTTCATACGCATCTAAAAGTCCTTGTTCGCCAGTACAAGCATTTGCATTTGCACTGTTCACAACAATTGCTTGAAGTAAATCTTCCGTTGCGATACTTTCTTGAGTCACTTTTAATGGAGCAGCTTGAAAATGACTTTGCGTATAAACCGCTGCGCAATTTGCTGGCACTTCACTGTAGATAACACCTAAGTCATTTTTTGTATAACGCAAGCCTGCGTGTACACCGTCTGCTAAAAATCCTTTAGGTGAAACAACCGATCCGTCTTCAATTTTCATTATCGTTGATGTTTGTTTTGTTTGTATCACAATCTTTTCCTCCTAGGAATTATGGATAAATAGGAGCAAGCTTAATGCCAGAAGTTTCATCAAAACCGTTCATTATATTGAAATTCTGTACAGCCTGACCCGCTGCCCCCTTCATTAAATTGTCAATAACCGCCACTATTGTAACCCGATTTGTTCTTGTATCAACACTGAGGCCGATATCACAGAAATTAGAGGCATATACTTCTTTTGTTGATGGAAATTCTCCTTGACTCCTCACTCGTACAAATGAAGAATCTTGATAATATTGCCTATATTCATTGATTAACTGTTCAGTAGATAATGTATCTTTTAAGCTAGCATTGATCGTTGCCATGATTCCCCGTGTCATTGGTATAAGATGTGTATGAAATGTGATGTATGGAACTTCAGGGTTAACCTGCTGTAACGCCTGTTCAATTTCTGGTATATGCTGATGTTCATGCACCTTGTAAATTTTGATGTTTTCATTCACTTCAGAAAAATGTGTTGCTTGAGAAGCATTTCTTCCTGCTCCTGAAACCCCGGTTTTCGCATCCACTATAATGGAATCCACCTGTATGAATTGTTTTTCAACGAGTGGGGCTAATCCAAGAATTGTTGCAGTAGGAAAACAACCAGGATTCGCAATAATTTTTGCATGTTTAATGCTTTCTTTATTTAATTCCGATAACCCATACACTGTCTGTTCTAAAATATCTCCATTCACAGCGGGTCGCTTATACCACTGCTCATAGGATGCTTTATTCCTTAACCTTAGATCACCTGACAAATCAATTAACTTTACATTCGTTCCCATAAAGCTTGGTGATAGTTTACTAGAAACACCTGGAGGCGTAGCTAAAAACAATACATCCAGATTTGCTTTCATCTCTTCTATATCAATATCCTTGAGAACATGTTCACTTAATGTATTCAATTGTGGATAAACGTGAGTATAGGAAACATCCATATCTGAAGATGAATAAAGTATGCATTCCTCAACATGTGGATGATTGGATAACAAACGATACAATTCGACTCCACCATAACCAGTGGCACCGACAATCCCGACCTTCACCAAATCACCTTCTTATAAAGAGTTCATTTTTCTAAATTATTACTCAATTATAAATATGTATAAAAATAAAATCAAGTGTATAAATAGTATTTTTACCATCTTTTTTTCGTCATAAAATTTAACAGCCTTTTTTTCACTCTATAGGCTTTGTCTACCCTACAATTCAAACTCCGCCACATCAAAGCAGCAACCACTTTTACCTTTCGACAGCATTCCAAAAAAATAGACCTTCAGCATGTGTGAAGGTCTACTCCTTGCAATCGTATTGATGATACATCTAGATGATTGGTCAACATTAGCATGTGAGTGCTCCTCATTCCCCTATCTCTTGGTTCCTTCTAAATGGTCATACATGAATAAAGAGGATAAAAAGTTGAATAATAAGAATAAAATCATATTTGATTGGAGCACTCCCAAATGAATAAAGTATTCATGTTCTCTTCATTACTTCTTCCTTGGTTTACTTTGTTTTTCGCAACTTCTGATAGTAGAAAAAAATACATGCCGGTTACCATCTTCACCTCCTTATTAATGACCATCATCTTTCAAATCGCCTATACATATAAATGGTGGGTCATTCATGAACAAATCGTACCTTGGGGGTATATGATTGATGTTGGTTTCGCATACGGAGTATTTGCAGTAGGTACCTTCTGGATTTTCAAGCTTACTTCGCATAAATTTATCCTTTTTGTCATTGTTAATCTTATAATGGATGCACTAATGGCTTATTTGGTCCTTCCCCTTTTAGGAAAGTTAGAAATCGCTGAATACAAGAATATTTCCCCTACACACTATTTAGTGGTAATCTTTACCTTGTCCTTCATCATTTATGGATACCATAAGTGGCAGGAAAAGATTTTCAAGTAAGGATTTCCTTATTTGACTAGGCCCTCTCTGTTTCTGCGAATTACATAGGGGAATTCTGGAAATGTAAGGAGTTATGAAGCCAGTCATTATAAACTTCCAAATAAAAAGACTGTTGAACTTCAGATATTTTCTGATTTTCAACAGTCTTTATCTAATTAGAGGCTTTTTCTCAGTATCTAAAGCTAGACTTTCAACATTGTATTTATTCTTACCTTTAATGAAAAGCAAATTTACGAAAGCTGTCTCTATTAATTTTTAATCTGTAACACCTAAAGCAATTTTCGCATATCTAGACATTTTATCCTTCGTCCAAGGTGGGTTCCACACAATATTTACCTCTGTACTCTTCACCTCTGGAATGTCCTGTAGCGCTGCTTTTACCTGGTCCACAATAGTACCAGCTAACGGACACCCCATTGAAGTTAGGGTCATAGTTACCTCTGTTTGTCCTTCTTCATCCATGTCTACATCATATACTAGACCTAAATTAACAATATCTACACCTAGCTCCGGATCAATAACAGTTTCTAACGCTCCATATATATTGTCTTTTAATAGCTCATCCATTATTTTAGCTCCTTTCTCTTATTTCATTTTATTTTTATCCTCTCCTGAGTATAGTAAAGGATGTTTACAAATGAAAGGAATCTGCTCTTATAAGTAGTTTTCAAACCAATCAACTAGTGCATAAACCCCTTCTCTAGATACTTTATGATCAGCTAGTGGATCGGTAATAAATTTTAACATATGTGGATTCTCCTCATACATTGGCACAATTTCCTTATAAAACTGATAAGTAGGAGCAAACGGAACTACTGGATCCTTTTCCCCATGCCAGAAAAGTAAAGGCCTGTTATGAAGCTTGTCTCGATGAAGCGTTAAGTCAAAAGGCTCCAATCCATTCACTTGCTGTTCAATTTCTTCACTTGTTAAGGGAATCTCAACACCGCTTTGCTGTAACGAATTTAACTGAGCCTTTAACATTTGAACATATCCCGGACTCCCCATCAGACTTACAGCTGCTTTAATCCAGTCATATTGAGTAAGGGCACCGAGTGTCGTAATTCCACCCATTGACGTTCCAGCTACTCCAATCCGTTTGGGATCGACCAGTTGCTTTTCTACAAAATAATCCTTTAATGTTTTTAATTCTTTAATTTCATTCACAACAATTTTCCAAAAGCGCATACTTAATTGTTTTATATCATAATTCCCAGTCCGCTCTCCATGATATAAAGCCTCAGGAAGAATAACCCTTATACCCTTTTCAGCCAGAAGGTAAGCATAATGTAAATTATTCTCCTTTCCACTTGTAAACCCATGAATAAACATCACGAAAGGAGTTTTTTCATGTTGTAAAGATTCATCTACAATATGTAAAAGGGGAATGTTTGCTACGATTTGTTTTTCAACGATTACCAAGAATAAACGCCTCCCTATCTATTTTGCCACGAATTCATTTTAACATGTAGACATGAAAGTTGGAAAAAAGATACACTATAGAAGAATAACCTTTCAATAATGAGGATGAAAAGGAGACATTATGGAAACAAAACCATTCTTAATTGCTTTAGATTTAGACGGCACTCTTTTAAAAGATGATAAGACCATCTCCTCCTACTCAAAGGAAATGGTCACAAAAGCAAGAGAAGCAGGCCATATTGTCTGTATTGCGACAGGAAGACCATTCCGATCAAGCTCTATATATTATGAAGAGCTTGGGTTAACTACACCCATCGTCAACTTTAATGGTGCATATGTACATCATCCAAAAGACAATAGTTGGGGAACCTACCATACAACTTTAGAATTAGAGATAGTAAAACAAATCATTGAAGTAGCCGAAGAGCATGACTTACATAATATGCTAGCTGAAATTATAGATGATGTTTATTTCCATTATCATGATGAAAAATTAATTGATGTATTTAGCATGGGAAATCCAGAGGTTACAATTGGAGACCTTCGAACCAATTTAGGGGAAGATGTAACAAGTATTTTAATACATGCAGCCGAAAAAGATGTTGATAAAATTAGATCCTATTTATCAGATGTTCACGCTGAAGTTGTGGATCACAGGAGATGGGCTGCACCTTGGCATGTCATTGAAATCATTAAGGCTGGTACGAACAAGGCAGTAGGGTTACAAAGAATTGCTACCTATTACGATATTCCTAAAGAGCGAATCATTGCTTTTGGTGATGAAGATAATGATCTAGAGATGCTTGAATATGCAGGTCATGGTGTTGCAATGGGTAATGCGATTAAAAAACTAAAGTCAGTAGCGAATAAGCATACGAAAACGAACGAAGAAGATGGCATTGCCCATTATTTAAAGGAAGTTTTATCGTTATAGAGATAGATATTGCCACTCATAGGTTGATTATTTTTACAGATAATAATGATTGACGCAACACATTAGCGTCAACATTTAAAGGGGGGCTTTTTCAATGGGTAAACGTAACAAATCTAAACGTTTTGTACAACAAGGCAAGGATACAGTTACTAAACACGATGAGAGGTTCCCTTACCATTCAACACTTTCACAAGCGGAAGAGGAAAAAGCAAAAACGCAAGAAGACTCCTCACTTGGAGGGATATAAATGGCAAATCAACTATTTCAACAAGCGAGAGAAGCCGTTGCCTATGCCAATTCTGTAGCATCAGGTTCTGCAAACGGAGATCAGCAAGAGGCTGTGATGAAGGCAAAAAATGCATTATCCTCCGCCTTTGCAAATTGTACAGATGCAGAACGAGCTCAATTGCGTGAGTTCCAACAAACAATCGAAACATTGTAATAGGAAAGACCCGAGCATTGTGGTTCGGGTCTTTTGACTGTAGAATAATGTTGGAACTGAATATAGTTTTACGAGATAAGGTTTCTTCCTATGTACTTAAGGGGGAATTCGTACTTGGGCTCTTGTAAAAAAGACAATTTGAGTCTTTTTTAAGAATTCCTAGCTAAACTAGGGTGAATGATCCTTTTCTGAAGCCCCTATGCTTGTTAAAACATACATTTAGAGATAAAGTCATCGTTAGATTCAAGTCTATTCGGCTATTTTATGAGGTCTAACCGCTGTTTTGGGGTGCTCTTTCCGCGATTTTGGGTGTTCTATCCGCGATTTTCGGCGCTCTTTCCGCGATTTTGGGTGTTCTATCCGCGATTTCCGCCTCTCTTTCCGCGATTTTCGGTGTTCTATCCGCGATTCGGGATGTTCCGACAAATTTCGCACATCCCTCATCCTCACACTTTCACTTGTTCATTCCCCCAGCTACTTAATCCTTTCTAAAGAAACCAATTTTGAGTCTTTTTAAGAATTCCTAGCTAAATTAGGGTGAATGATCCTTTTCTGAGGCCCCTATGCTTGTCAAAACATCCATTTAGAAAGAATTCATCGTTAGATTCAAGTCTATTCGGCTTATTTTATGAGGTCTAACCGCTGTTTTGGGTGCTCTTTCCGCGATTTTCGGCGCTCTTTCCGCGATTTTGGGTGTTCTATCCGCGATTTCCGCCTCTCTATCCGCGATTCGGGATGTTCCGACAAATTTCACACATACCTCATCCTCACACTTTCACTTGTTCATTCCCCCAGCTACTTAATCCTTTCTAAAGAAACCAATTTTGAGTCTTTTTAAGAATTCCTAGCTAAATTAGGGTGAATGATCCTTTTCTGAGGCCCCTATGCTTGTCAAAACATCCATTTAGAAAGAATTCATCGTTAGATTCAAGTCTATTCGGCTATTTTATGAGGTCTAACCCTGTTTTGGTTGCTCTTCCCGCGATTTTGGGTGTTCTTTCCGCGATTTTGGGTGTTCTATCCGCGATTTTCGCCTCTCTTCCCGCGATTTTCGCCTCTCTTCCCGCGATTTCCGCCTCTCTTTCCGCGATTTCCGCCGCTCTTTCCGCGATTCGGGATGTTCCGACAAATTCCACACACACACCCCTCCCACTTCCACATCCCACATCCTCACACTTTCACTTGCTCATCCCCCCAGCTACTTAATCCTTTCTAAAGAAACCAAATATCCCTGTTGTTTGAACAATATTTGTAAACGCATTAGGATCTACATGTTTAATAATTTTTTCTAAATCATATAATTCATAACGAGTCACAACGATTATCATCATTTCTTTTTCTTCATTTGTGAAACCACCCTTTGCAGGAATAGTCGTAATTCCACGTGTTAGCTTCGCATGGATTTCCTTTTTTAATTCTTCGGATTTTTTCGTGATGACCATCGCAGTTAGTTTTTCGTATCTTGTGTGGATCGCGTCAATGACTCTTGTTGATGCATACAATGTCACTAACGTATAAAGAGCTTTTTCCCATCCATATAAAAGTCCAGCTGCCATAATAATGATTGCATTAAGCATAAAAAAGTAAGTGCCTACAGGTCTATCCTTCATTCTTGATAAAATCATCGCTATAATATCTAGTCCACCAGTTGATGCACCATATTTTAACGTAATCCCTACACCAACTGCAGAAAGCACTCCTCCAAAGACCGCATTAAGCAGAATATCTTCAGATAATGAATGTAATGGGATGATTCCTAGAAACAAGGTAGTCGCAACTACACTGACAAAGCTATAAAGCGTGAAGGATTTTCCTACTTTCAACCAGCCTAGAATTGCAACAGGTATATTCAATAGTAATAAAAGAATACCCGTTGATATATATATAGGCGTATATTCATCAAGTACACTTGATACTAATTGGGCAATTCCGGTAAATCCACCTGCATATACATTAGCAGGAATAAGGAATAAATTTAATCCTATAGCATTTAATAACGCACCTAAAAGAACAATAAATGTTTTTTTCGCTTCCGTTTTCACCATATATGTGTCCCCCTCCTTCATGACCAAAGTATCTTACTCTTGATTTTCCCCTTTGTAAAGAAATGAATACAAAGATTGTATTTTATTTAAGAGATGATTAAACTAACACTGTAAGGTCCTTTTTATCTTTTTTGCCCTTATTACACTTTTCCCTGAACGACCTTACATAATCATATAGTTTTACGTGATAGAAAAAAATAAATAGAACGAGGTGTTTTTATGAGTGTACAAATAATCGCCGACAGTGCCAGTGATTTACCGATAGATTATTTTGAGGAGAATTCTCTGCTCTTTCTTCCATTGACTGTTGATTTAAACGGAGAACAACTTAAAGATCAAATTGAAGCAAGCCCTAAAAAAATCTATGATGCTATGCGTGAAGGAGCCATTGCCAAAACGTCTCAAGTCTCTCCACACGTATTTAAAGAGACCTTTACTGACTTGGCGAAGAATGGTACTCCTGCTGTATATGTTGCCTTTTCTTCTGAGCTTTCAGGTACTTATCAAACCGCAATGATGATTCGAAATGAGGTATTAGAGGAGTATCCAGAAGCAGAACTAAGTATTATTGATTCAAAGTGCGCTTCACTGGGATATGGACTTGCCGTGATGTATGCAAATGAGTTAGCACAAGAAGGGAAATCCTTCACTGAAATTGATCAAATTATTCGTAACTACTGCCCAAAAATCGAGCATATTTTCACAGTAGATAATTTAGAGTACTTAGCAAGGGGCGGAAGAATTAGTAAAACATCTGCATTTGTTGGTGGTCTCCTAAATATTAAGCCGATCCTTCATGTGGACGACGGAAAATTAATTCCCCTTGAAAAAATTCGCGGGCGCAAAAAGGTGTTAAAACGAATCATTGAGATTATGAAGGAACGTGGAGTAAATCTTCAAAATCAACGAATTGCTATTAGTCATGGGGACGACATTGATGTAGCCAATGAAATGAAAGCATTAATTGAGCAGGAATTTTCGCCTCAAGAAGTATACATTCACTATGTAGGTGCTGTCATAGGAGCTCACTCTGGTCCTGGAACGTTAGCTATTTTCTTTTTGAATGCTGAAAAATAAATTTCACATAGAGCTTGAATGGAGTGGGAAAGATAAAGCTAGACCTATTTGAAAGGAGTTTTATCTATGCCACACACTAGTGATAACGATAAGAAAGCAAAAGATAATAATGCTAAAAGACATGAAAAAAATATGGAAAGAGAAAAAAATCGTCAAAAAGGTGAGCGACAATTCTCAAAGAAGACCGACCATATTTAATAAATGACCAGCAGGATTTCATTTTCTGCTGGTCTTCTTTTTCGATGAACCTATCATGAAGACAAAACTAAAAAGCCTTGCACCTTTTGGATGTAGAAAAAGGGCAAGACCTACTTAGTTTTATTTCTATTTTAACTTAAACGTTCCGACAGTTGAATTCAAATCATCTGTTAGTTCTCGCAACTGAGTGACTTTTGATACAATTTTCTCAAATGCTACAAGCTGTTCCGTTGTGGAAGCTGAAATTTCTTCATTTCCTGCAGCTGATTCTTCAACCACTGCACTAATATTTTCAACAGTATTTAACACCTGTTCACCAAATTCCTTTGATTGATGAATGCCTTCTAATAATAGCGTTAAACGCTCCATCATTTCATCGACCTTTGTATGAATATCCTCGAAAGCCTCTGTTGTCGTTTCCATTGACTGTTTTTGATTATCTACTATGATAACGCCTTTTGAGACAGAGCTAGATATATTTGTTATACCATCTTTTATTTTTCCAACCATTTCAAAGATATGCTTTGTTGATTCTGTAGACTCTTCTGCCAGCTTTCGCACTTCTGCAGCAACCACTGCAAAGCCTTTTCCAGCCTCACCAGCACGAGCTGCTTCAATAGCTGCATTTAATGCTAATAAGTTTGTTTGTTCCGCTATCCCTGACACTACTTTTGCCATAGATTCGATTTCAGTTGCATAGTTAGCAAATGTTTTCGCTGATGTTGCAATTAATTGACTCGTTTGAATATTTTCATTCATGAGCTCACGTTGTTGGTTAATAGCTTGTTGACCAACGTGTATCGCTGTTACCGCTTCTTGTGCAAACTTTACAGATTCACCTGATTTGGTAACACTACTCTTTGTTTCTTTATCCATCTTTTCAATAAGGGTAACGGCATCTTGCAAATCATTTGATATGGATTGAGATCCTATGGCCATTTCATTAGTCGAGATGGCTACCTGGTTTGTAATTTCTGTTAAGCCTTTGTTTTCAGATTCTAAATCCTTTGTAAAGCCTTCAACATCCTTACTAACTGTATCAATTGAAAAAATAAGGTGCTTTAATTGTTCGACCATTCTTGAAAAGGCCGTATTAAGCGCTCCTAACTCATCTTTCCCTTTATAGCTAATTTGATCTACAAGTAAATTTCCAGAAGCAATTTCTTCTGCATTTTTTGAAAGCTGCTTTAATGGTTTTGTAATGGAATTAGTCATTCTGATCGCAAAAAACATCGATAATACAATTAATAGGATACTACCTACAATGGAAGAAATAATCACAAAGGAAATTTTATTCTCTAAGTCCTTTTGCAGGAGGGTATACTCAGCATTTGCGTACTCATTTAGAAGATGAATATCATTTGCCACTCCGGCTAAGCGAATCGATTGCTGCTTTGACGATGAAGGGTTTCTCGCGTCTAATGCAGTGTTCGCCTCACCCTCCCATACTTCATATTTTTCGAATGCTTTATTTAATGCTTCTTGACTCTTTTCACTTTTCACTCCATCTTTCAGGGTTGAAAATAATGCTTCTGTCTTTTGCATACTTAGTTGTATTTCTTCTTTTTGTTCATCTGTTGCAACAACCGCAAAGTTACTAAGTCCTTGCCTTGAAGTTGATAATTCTCCTTCTAGCTCTTTAATAGTTAATAAATTTGTTACCTGATCCTGGCTAGAAGATTGGATGAAAAGCATATTAAAGATAATAAAGGCAATCATGAGAATTGCTAACAATAATACACTAACAGAATTAATAAGTAATTTCTTCTTGATTGTCATGACATCCTCCTAGCTTTCATTTGAGAGCTTATCTTTCCATTCGTCAATGATTTTCTGCTCATCATTTGTAAAGTGTTTTACTCGTATCGGCGCTAATCCTATGCCGTCCTCTTTTATCCCAAGCTCTATATGTCCTGCTTGCACTTCACCTTTTTCTACAAGCTGCTCAGCAATTTGATACATCGCTACATCAACATTTTTCATCATAGACGTGACCACTGCTTTCTCAGCATAAAAATATTGATCACTGTCAACTCCAATTGCTAGTACTTCCTTTTCTTGAGCTTTTTTAAGCATTCCAACACCTGTAAAACCTGCAGCAGCATAGAGTACATCTGCTTCGTTCTTAATCATTTCATCAGCAATAGTTGCCCCAAGTTGATCGTTCCCGAAGTCATTTGCATAAGAAACGGCTACTTCTATTGAAGGATTGATTGATTTTGCTCCCTCAATAAACCCTTGTTCAAACTTATTAATAAGTGGAACATCTGCACCACCGATAAAGCCTAATTTTTCTGTTTTGGTGGACAAAGCGGCTACCACACCTGCTAAAAAGCTCCCTTGATCTTCTTTAAATGTAATAGATGTAATATTTTCTAACTCTGATACTGCATCAACTAAGATGAATTGTTGATCTGGAAACTTAGATGCCACTTTTTCTAAATCCTCTTGAACCATAAAACCTAATCCTACAACCACGTCATATTGTTCATCTACTAATTCAGTAATTCCTTGTTCATATGTTTCTGTATCCTTTAATTCACGATAATCAAAAATAATTCCTATTTCATCTCTTGCCTTTTCTAAACCTCTAAATGCCGCGTCACTAAAGGATTGGTCCCCTAGTCCGACGTAGACAACATAATCCCGACTTTTATCTTTTTATCTACTGGATTCGTAACAGACTCCTGTGAACACCCTGAGATAAAAAGGATAATAATCAACATGAAAGCTGACAATTTCTTCATAATCATGATGGTACCTCGCTTTCCATATATTTTTATCCATTCTTCATATCGACAAAATTCTCTGTATTTTTCACCTATTTCGAGAAGGAAGTTTTTTCTTTAAAGACTTTCTCATCCAAAAAAAAATAGCTTTCATTGCTATACCAACAATGAAAGCTATTACATATTTATAATTATTTTTTAATTTTGTTCCTCTTTCTTCGTTTCAGTAAAGTATGTCCAGCCTTCTTTCTGATAGATTCGGCCATTTTTCATTAAATGACCTAACGCTCGCTTAAAAGCAGCTTTACTTAGTTGAAAGCGTTCTTGGATATCTTCTGGATCACTTTTATCTGTAAAGGGCATTGCGCCACCACGTAGCTCCATATACTCTGAAATACGTTCAGCATCACCACTAAGTGCCTCATGTTTTCTAGGAAGTAAAGAAACATTAATTGTACCATCCTCTTTTACATCAATGACTCTACCCGTTACTGTTTCACCTAAACGCGGTTCAACCGTACGTTGTGAAGAGTGAATAAATCCCTTATACCCTTCTGGAGTAATAATGAACGACCCTGCAACAATCATTCTATAGACGGTACCGGTGACTTCTTTATTAAATAGCGTACGGTCAGCATCGTTCATAAGAGGCTCAACAATTTCTTCTGTTGCCAATCTCACAAAGAATTTTCCATTTTGCGAAACCTTAAGTGTACAATACAGCTTGTCCCCAACCTCAGGCCAAACCTGTCTTAAAAACGGAAGATGGTCTCTTGCCACTAACCCATCCTTGCTTAGCCCAATATCGACAAAAGCACCCATGTCGTCTACAATATCAACCACTTCTACCCAACCATACGTATCTTGAGTAATGAGTGGTTTTTTCATTGTGGCATATAATCGATCTAACGAATCCACTCCAAGAAAAACCTCAATTTGGTCTCCCTCTTTAATTTCCTCAGTTATTTCATTACGGTGAAGCAGGACTCTTTCGTCTCCATCTGTCAGGAAAAAGCCAAAGTCAACCTGCTCATCAACGATTAATTTCTCAAATGTACCTGGTATCATGTGTGAATCAAACCCTTTCTTTATCTAGCTGATCACAAAATTTCGTATGCTATGTTACAGTCTTAAACGGATTTCATTAAGTTGTCTCTTTTTAAAAGGTTTTATCCTAACCATAGCCTTCTACTAAAGAGTCTATCGTAAACCAAAAGCTTCTTAAACCTAGTGATTAAACACGACATTCTATTACTAAATTTCACAGAAACTTAAATTAAGAAAGCAAAACATTATGCTTTTGACGTAAAAAGTTGTGATGACTGTTTTATTTTACTATAATCAAGCTATATTATATACGTTTTGGAGGATGAATATGGCGAAAGATAGTTCATTTGATATTGTATCAAAAATCGAATTACCAGAAGTAACAAATGCAATAAATATTGCAATGAAGGAAATTGCTACACGATATGATTTTAAAGGAAGCAAAAGTACAATCTCTCTTGAAAAGGAAGAGCTTGTATTAGTTTCTGATGATGAGTACAAGCTTGAACAGTTAAAGGATGTGCTAATAACAAAATTAATTAAGCGTAATGTACCAACAAAGAACATTAACTATAAGAAAATTGAAAATGCAAGTGGTGGGACAGTTCGTCAAAAGGCAGAGCTAGTCTCAGGTATTGATAAGGAAAATGCAAAAAAAATCAATGCCATTATTAAAGATAAAGGGTTAAAGGTGAAAACTCAAATTCAGGATGATCAAATTCGTGTAACAGGTAAAAGCCGTGACGATCTCCAATCTGTCATTGCTGCTATTAGAGAAGCGGACCTTCCTATTGATGTTCAATTCATTAACTACCGCTAATAAGTATAGCTCATGGAACTATACTCTAGGACTATAGCGTAAATACACCTAATCGTGTCATACATATGGAGTTTGGAATCAGCACTATTCCAAACTCCTTTTTTAGTTTTCTTACTTTGTCATGGTTCCACTACCCTACTACATTTGAAGCTATTTTATACAGTTATCTAGATTATCCAATACCCTCTGTAGTGATGAAAACATCACTTTCGGTAAATCGTATTCAATTCCAAGTTATATCACCAACAAACTGCTTAACACTAAGAGATTGTTGGCTTTTAAATTGGTTTTGTAAACAAAACGACTTATGCTTCTTTAAAGAACCTTGTATGAATTTGATTCATTTAGCAAATTAGTACAACCCTTTTTTCTTACTAAGTTTTTAAAAATATCTAATAAATTACAAATACCTATTGATATTTTTTAGAATATTAGATAAATTAGGTGTAACACTTTTTATTCCTTTAAAGGAAAACGATAATTTCATATCTTATCAAGAGAAGCTGAGGGACTGGCCCGTTGAAGCTTCAGCAACCGGTTTATGTAAGAGGAGACCTAGAAATGAGGAACAGCTTTCCAAATTTCCACTCCCATCATACCAAGGTGCTAATTCCAGCTAAGCATTTCGATGCTTGAAAGATAAGGAGAAGCTTATACTTATTACAGCCTTCTTCTTGGAAGGCTGTTTTTATTTTGCTTTTTTTCACACTTTGTTGCTCTTTATTATTCCAACCCTCAAATTTTACTATAAAAAAGGATGTATGAAAGAGAAATCTACCCTTGTTTTTAGGAGATCAATCATCTAACAAAAATAGCCTTTTACATTGTCTTTTTTGAGCATATATGAATTTAGCTTTCTCGGATTGAGCTTACTAGCCTTTAATTAATAGATCGGAGGTTACTTCTTTGAAAAATCAATTTTTGGAACATTTAGAGAACAATATTTTAATTGGTGATGGTGCAATGGGCACCATGCTTTACGCTCATGGTGTTGACCGTTGCTTTGAGGAGTTAAATTTATCGAAGCCAGACGATGTAAAGCATGTTCACCAAGCCTACATCCAGGCAGGAGCAAATCTCATTCAAACAAATACCTATGGGGCAAATGATATTAAGCTGTCTCGCTACAGTTTAGAAGATGATATTCGTAAAATTAATAAACGTGCCGTTGAAATTGCTAGAAGTGCTGCACAAGACTCTACCTATGTGTTTGGTACGATAGGTGGAATCCGCTCCTTTAAGAAAAGTGCGCATTCCATTGATGAACTAAAACGTAACTTTAGAGAACAGCTCTTCCTTCTGTTAGGTGAGGACGTTGATGGGATCTTACTCGAGACATACTATGATTTTGAAGAAATAAAAACCGTGCTACAAATTGCTCGTAAAGAAACGACAAAACCAATTATTGCAAATGTTTCTCTCCATGAGGCTGGTGTGTTACAGGATGGAACCCCCTTAACAGATGGATTACTAGTGTTAGAAGATTTAGGAGCAAATGTAGTTGGACTTAACTGTAGACTTGGTCCATACCACATGCTTCAATCTCTTGAAGAGGTACCTATACTAGAAGAAGCCTATTTATCTGTGTTTCCAAATAGTAGTTTGCCTGCATTAAATGAAGGCAGACTTGTCTATGAATCGGACGAAAGCTACTTTAAAGAAAGTGCTATCAAATTCCGTGACCAAGGGGTTCGTTTAATCGGCGGGTGCTGCGGAACGACTCCAACACATATTAAAGCAATGGCTGAGGCAGTAGCGAATCTTGCACCGATTACAACAAAGGAAGTGCGTGTCCCTAAGAGCGAAACCGTGACCGTACAGGATACCGGGGATGATAACGCTCCTCCTCTACAAGAAATAGTCAGGGAACGACGCTCGATTATCGTAGAGCTCGATCCTCCGAAAAAACTTGGAATGACCAGATTCTTAGAAGGAGCACAAGCTCTTCATGATGCGGGTATCGACGCCTTAACCCTTGCAGATAATTCATTGGCATCTCCAAGGGTCAGTAATCTCGCTGCTGGAATATTAACAAAGGAAAAAACGGGAGCACGTACTTTAATTCATCTTACATGTCGAGATCGAAATCTCATTGGCTTACAATCCCATCTAATGGGCCTTCATTCCTTAGGTATACACGATGTGTTAGCCATCACTGGAGACCCATCTAAAATTGGAGATTTCCCTGGAGCAACCTCAGTATATGATGTCTCCTCTTTTGATCTTATTAGCTTAATTAAGCAATTTAATAACGGTGTTTCCTATTCTGGGAAGCCATTAGGAGCGAAAACAAACTTTTCCGTTGCAGGTGCATTTAATCCTAACGTTCGCCATCTAGATAAAGCGGTGTTGCGCCTTGAAAAGAAAATAGCGCATGGTGCTGATTACTTTATCTCACAACCGCTTTATTCCAATCAGCAAATTCTTGATGTTTATAACGAAACAAGGAATTTAAACGCACCGATCTATATCGGGATTATGCCCCTTACATCGAGTCGAAACGCTGAATTTATCCATAACGAAATTCCCGGTATTAAGCTATCAGATGCAATTCGTGAAACCATGGCTGCTGCGGGAACAGATAAAGCGCAAGCTCGAATAGAAGGGCTCGCAATCGCTAAAGACTTAATCGATACAGCATTCGATCTCTTTAATGGGATTTATTTAATCACACCATTTTTACAATATGACCTTACAGTGGAGCTCACACATTACATCCATGAAAAGGAAAAACAACGAGCTGAGAGGAAGATTTCGCATGTGTAGCATTCAAAACGATTTAAAAAATAGAATCCTTGTTCTTGATGGAGCAATGGGAACAATGATTCAAGACGCCAACCTAACGGCAGAAGATTTTGGTGGCGAAGAGTACGATGGATGTAATGAATATTTAACATTAACCGCCCCAAATGTAATTGAACATATACATGAACAATACTTACAAGCAGGGTCTGATATTATTTCAACGAATACATTTGGAGCTACTAGCCTTGTATTAGATGAATATGATTTAGGACACCTTGCTTTAGAATTAAATATTGAATCGGCAAAAATAGCTAAAAGAGCAGCTGAAAAATACAGTTCAAAAGAGAAGCCGAGATATGTGACAGGTGCCATGGGACCAACCACAAAAACCTTGTCTGTCACTGGCGGAACAACCTTCGATACATTAATAGCCAACTACGAAGAGCAAGCACGTGGCTTAATCATTGGGGGAGCAGATTTATTATTACTTGAAACAAGTCAGGATATGTTGAATGTAAAAGCGGGATTCTTAGGCATTCAACAAGCATTCGAGACGACTGGGAAAGAACTTCCCCTCATGATTTCTGGGACAATTGAACCGATGGGAACGACATTAGCTGGTCAAGACATTGAAGCCTTCTATGTCTCCCTCGAGCATATGAAGCCTCTATCTGTTGGACTGAATTGTGCGACTGGACCAGAATTTATGACCGACCATATTCGTACGCTCTCAGGTATAGCCAATACAGCAGTTAGCTGTTATCCAAATGCCGGGCTTCCTGATGAAGAAGGAAATTATCATGAATCACCTGATTCGTTAGCTAAGAAGTTAGTCGGTTTTGCTGAACAAGGCTGGTTAAATATAGTCGGCGGATGCTGTGGAACAACGCCCGAGCATATTAAAGCCATTAGTGAGGCTGTTGCAGCTCTCTCTCCGCGTAAACTAGAAGAGCTTCCAAAAGAACATACAGTTTCTGGTATTGACGCTCTTATCTACGAGGAAGGAATGCGACCTCTTTTCGTTGGAGAACGAACAAATGTTATTGGATCCCGAAAGTTTAAACGACTGATCGCAGAAGGGAAATTCGAGGAAGCCTCTGAAATAGCAAGAGCACAAGTGAAAAACGGAGCACATGTTATTGATATTTGCCTCGCAGATCCAGACCGTGATGAGCTTGAGGATATGGAAAACTTTATCCAAGAAGTTGTCAAAAAAGTGAAAGCTCCACTTGTGATTGATTCTACAGACGAGCTAGTTATAGAACGTGCACTAAAGTATTCACAAGGAAAGGCCATCATTAACTCAATCAACCTAGAGGATGGCGAGGAACGATTCGATGCGATTGTCCCACTAGTGAAAAAATATGGAGGCGCGCTAGTTGTAGGAACAATTGATGAAGTAGGAATGGCTCTAACCGCTGAGAAAAAACTCGAAATAGCGATTCGCTCACACGACCTATTAGTTAAAAAGCATGGTCTTAAAGCAAGCGACCTTATTTTTGATCCACTTGTTTTTCCAGTTGGTACTGGTGATGAACAATATATCGGCTCAGCTAACGAAACGGTTCGAGGAATTCAGCTTATTAAGGAAAAATTACCTGACTGCTTAACCATCCTTGGCGTTAGTAATGTATCGTTTGGTCTCCCTCCTGTTGGTCGTGAAGTCTTAAACGCTGTGTATTTATATCATTGCACACAAGCTGGTCTAGATTATGCAATTGTAAACACAGAAAAGCTTGAACGCTTTGCCTCCATTCCCAAAGAGGAAATTGAGATGGCTGAGAAGCTTCTTTTCAACACAACAGATGAATCACTTGCAACATTTACTAATTTTTATCGTGGGAAGAAAAAAGAGGACAAAAAGCCGGTGCAGAATCTTCCTCTTGAAGAAAGACTTGCTCAATACATTATTGAAGGGACTAAAGAAGGTCTACTTCCTGATTTAGAACGAGCCCTCAAGAAATTTCCTGATCCTCTTTCCATTATTAATGGTCCACTAATGAAAGGGATGGCCGAGGTCGGTGTTTTATTTAATGAAAATCAACTAATCGTTGCTGAAGTATTGCAAAGTGCCGAGGTGATGAAGGCTTCGGTTGCCTACTTAGAGGAATTTATGGAAAAGAAGGATGATAGTGGAAAAGGGAAAATTCTATTAGCAACGGTAAAAGGCGATGTTCATGATATCGGAAAAAATCTAGTGGATATTATCTTAAGTAACAATGGCTACAGAGTTGTTGACCTTGGAATCAAAGTTACACCTCAAACGTTAATTCAAGCGGTAAAAGCAGAAAAACCAGATATTATTGGCCTTTCTGGTTTATTAGTAAAATCGGCTCAACAAATGGTGATTACAGCTCAAGATTTGCATGAAGCAAACTGTGACGTACCAATATTAGTGGGTGGCGCTGCTCTTTCAAGGAAATTCACAAGAATGAAAATTGCTCCTAAATATAATGGACCAGTTGTATACGCAAAGGATGCAATGGATGGACTTTCTCTAGCAAATCAATTGCGAACAACACCTGAGCTCTTTATGAATACGGAAGAGGCTGCTGTTACCGATGAAGCTGTTAAAGGAAAAGCACCTTCCTCAGTCGTAACAGAATTACTTGAAAAACGTGGTCAACTAAGGGAAGCACCAATCTTCCAACCTGTCGATACAAAACGCCATATACTTAAAGACATTCATTTATCGCATATTCTGCCTTATGTGAATATGCAGATGTTAATTGGTCACCATTTAGGTCTAAAGGGAAAAATTAAAAATCTCCTTCAAGAGAAAGACCCTAAAGCGATTGAACTTTCGGAGCTAATCGAGGAACTAATCCAGCTTGGTACAAAAAATCAATGGTTTAAGCCTGCTGCTGTGTATCAATTCTTTCCTTCCTATAGCGAAGGGAATAAGCTTCATATCTTAGATCCTACTGATACATCCATTATTTTAGAGACCTTTGATTTTCCAAGACAGAATAAAGTTCCATATCGTTGTATCTCTGACTATGTTCATCCGAAGAAAGATGGAGAATTTGACTATGTCGCTATGTTTGCAGTAACAGCTGGAAGTCAAATTAGAGAGCTTGCAAGAAGCTTTAAAGACCAGGGAGATTACTTAAAAAGTCATGCTGTTCAAGCTTTAGCGTTGGAATTAGCAGAAGGTCTAGCAGAGCGCACGCATCAGCTTGTACGTGATCGTTGGGGATTCCCAGATGCCCCTGATTTTACAATGGATCAGCGCTTTTCAGCCAAATACCAAGGTCAACGATTCTCTTTTGGTTATCCTGCATGTCCTGATTTGGAGGATCAAGAAAAACTATTCAAGCTAATTAAACCAGAGGATATCGGCATTCAACTAACAGAAGGGTTTATGATGGAACCTGAAGCATCTGTAACCGCGATCGTCGTCTCCCACCCAGATGCAAAATACTTTAACGTGATGTAGATCTTTTGTTATTAATAGAAAATAAAAACACTGGCACAAATAATGACTTATCGCCCTAACCAGGTAAAAATAGAAGAAGGCCAATCCATCATCATGTGGATTGGCCTTCTATTATTAAAATGGAGTAAGTATTCACTACTTACCTACTTTTAGTAGCTACCTTTAAACCCTTACTAGACCACGAAATCCCCTTGCAGCATAATAAGAATCTGCTCCGTTATGATAAACAAATACATGTCCATATCTTAAATCACAAAAAAGAGCACCACCACGGGCTCTAATGTCATCCGGAGTTTTCACCCAGCTCGACGTTTTCTTGTCAAAGCTTTCTAGCTTTTGCAGCTCTCGATATTGTTCTTCTGTCAATAATTCAATCCCCATGGCAACAGTCATATCAATGGCACTAGTTTCTGGTTTATGTTTTTTACGGGATTCTAACGCTTCACGGTCATAGCATACACTTCTTCGACCTTTTGGACTTTCAGGTGAACAATCAATGAAAAGATATTCCTCACTTTTTCGATCATAGCCGACAACATCAGGCTCCCCTTCTGTTTTTTCCATTTCATGTAACGACCAAAGCTTTTTAGGCATAGCAAGTAGCCTTTCTTGGACATTCTCCCATTTTAAGTCTTTATGACGATGCATATTTTTCTCAAAACGTGCACTTAACACAGATAACAGCTCGTCCATTTCTTCCTTTGCCAGCTCCATTGATTGATTATAAGTCATGATCCTTCCTCCTCATTTCTATTTCATTCATTACACTGATTAATCTTTCTGTTCCTTTTTATAACGCAGCTTTTCTATCTCCGATTTTTCAAAATTGACCACTGTAAGTCCAATACGAATTAATACCATCAGCATTACCCCTGTGCCAACAACAAGATAAATCATCGTAAACCATTTCCCTAAATCTGTGAGTGGAAGTAAGCCTGAGCTTACACTTGTTGGAATTAAGCTAATGAAAGCAAAATAAAATGAATCAAGTAACGACCATCCTTCAATACCATTATAAAATAAGGTTCCTGATAATAAGATGAGGAACAATGTAGCAAGCAATGACCGAAACAGAGGTTCCTTGATTAAGGTGAAAACAGCCTTTATTAATCTCTTTAACGTTAATAGAAATGAAATCATGTAACTTCTCCCTATAGACAATTTCTATAATTTTACTCCATCTATTATATCATGAATACATTTTACTCCACATGTAAGCATGACACTCACTTCATATATTTCACCCCCATTTTGGTCACCACAGCTAACTTTGTCCTACCATCAACCTATCGTTTAGTCCTTTCCACCCAATTATCCTATTAATCGTTTTACCTCCTACCTCTTTGGGAAAAGGACAAGCAAGGAACATAGTTTTTCAACCAATTTCACATAATAAAGAACAGGTTCATCACTTAAGGAGGAATGTACTTTGAGTAATAATCAAAAACATCAAACAATGCCTGCACAGCATCAAGATGTGCAACCCGGACATGAAGATGAAATGAATCCAAAGCCTACTTTCGATGATTCAAGCTATACAGGCAGCGGAAAATTAAAAGATAAAGTAGTAATCATTACAGGTGGAGATAGTGGAATCGGACGAGCGGTTTCCGTGTTTTACGCTAAGGAAGGCGCACATGTGGCTATATCATATTTAAATGAACATGAAGATGCTGAGGAAACAAAGAAGCAAGTTGAAGCGTTAGGACAAAAATGCTTACTACTCCCAGGAGATATTGGCGATGAGGCTTTCTGTAACCAACTTGTAGACAAAACGATTGATACCTTTGGAAAGCTTGATATTTTAGTCAATAATGCTGCTGAGCAACACCCTCAAAAAGGTATTGAAGATATTACGAGTGAGCAGCTCGAACGTACTTTCAAAACAAATATCTTTTCGTTCTTTTACTTAACTAAGGCAGCCCTTCCTCATTTAAAACAAGGGAGCGCCATTGTGAATACATCTTCTGTTACAGCCTATGCAGGAAACGAGCAGCTGATTGATTACTCGTCAACAAAGGGTGCGATTACGAGCTTTACCCGCTCACTTGCATTATCCTTAGCAGGTAAAGGAATTCGTGTAAATGCTGTGGCACCAGGTCCAATTTGGACACCACTTATTCCGTCGACCTTCCCAGCAGACCAGGTTGCATCATTCGGGGCCAATACACCAATGAAACGCCCTGGTCAGCCTGAGGAGCTAGCACCAGCATACGTATACTTAGCAAGTGACGATTCTTCCTACATGACTGGTCAGGTCCTACATGTTAATGGTGGGAAGATTGTGAACGGCTAAAGAGAATAGCACATTTACATTTAAAAGGCATAGACGGTGAATCTGTCGTCTATGCCTTATTCTAGCGCCTTACTTAAAAGAGAGGGTGAAATGCGAGCTATTTTCGCTTTTCGACCATTTATTTTCGAATTTGAGCATTTTATTTTCGCTTTTGGCGTTTTTATTTTCGATTTCTAGCATTTATTAACGAAAATCATGACTTTATTCACTTTTCGACAAAAACCGACAGATTCACACCCCCACCGACTCTCGAGTTAGCCCACTTTCTTCCCTTTTCTCCTAGCCAAGATTAAAAATCCTATAAATAACGTAGGGACAAGGATAAACACACTTAATAAAGGAATATTGAAGCCTGTATTTTCTTTTATCTCATAGATTTCAGACACTTCACGTTCAAGGATAAATTCATATTCTCCATTCTCCTCTGAGAACGTATCACCTGTTAATAACCCTTGAAGCTTTTTGTCATCCGCTATTTCACTCGCTTGAATTCTCACCTTTTGTGTTTTCGTTGAATTGTTAATTGCAACAAGAATAGATTCTCCTTCAAAAGTACGTTTGAAGATCATCATTCCATCCTGTTCATAAAGGACGTTGAAATCTCCTTTTGATAAAGCCGGTAAATTATTTCTAATCGTCGCAAGCTTACCAATGTATTCAATTAATTCCTCATCTGACTGGAAATTCATTAACGGACGATTTGTTGGAGGCTCGGCCCCATCGACTGCAATTTCAGAGCCATAATAAACAAATGGCGTACCGGGTATTGTGTATAAGAAAGAAAAAGCTAGCTTAAAGCGATTACCTGGATGCTGATTTTGTTCAATTGCATAGCGAGTAAAACGGACGGTTTCATCATTATCAAAATAATTGGTTATCCTATTTGGAGTATGTTGAACAAGATTAATTAATGAATCTTGGGGTTGATCCACATTAGAAAAAGTTTCGGTCCCGATTTTATAGAACGGTTTATTAAGGATTGAATCAAAGCCTGCTTCTAAATAAGCAGCAAGTTTTTTTTCATCGTAAGCTTTGAAAGTACCAACCAAATAAAGCTCTTCTTCCTTTACCTCTTGGAGAACGCTTTCCCAATACGTTGCATCAAATAAGTCTGCATAGTGAAGATAAAAGCCGTCGATATTAGCTTCAACTAACCATTTTTGCGTGAATGCTAGTAGATTGTCTTTTCCTTTATTTGAACTTAGATCAAGTCTTTCTAGATCAAATTCTACCATCACAAGAAGCTCCTGTTTATGCGCTTCGTCAACTAGAGCCTTTAAATCCTCTACTGTTCCATAATGAGAATCAATTCTTTCACCTTCAAAGCCTTCTTCAAAAATAGATGATAAGATAAGGGTTGAGAACCCCATATCCTTTATATACTGGATTTTTTTCGTTAACCCTTCCAAATCACCGCCATGATAGGCTAATGGATCTTCTGGATTGAAATCTTCTCCGTCATTATGTGGATTTCCATTATGAAAACGATCCACTTCTACGTAATACGCCGTTTCCTCTTGCCAGTCTTTTTGATCTTTCGTTTCAGCCTGTACAGCTTGAACAGACAGAAGCAGCATGAATGTTATGAATACAGATACTATTCGTTTACCCATCTTATTATCAATTCCTCCATCTAATCTAAATCACTCTGCCTTTAAGAGTATCGTTTTCTGTTATAAATCGTCAAATCTTTATTATGAAGTTCTCTTACTCTCTCCCCCTTCGTCGATGAATGACTTTTCGATATTCTAAAGGACTTAACCCCTCTAATCGTTTAAATAGCTTCGAAAAATAGGTTGTATCAACAATTCCAACCTCTTGAGATATATAAGAAATTTTACTTTCTGTTGTTGCTAATAATTTTTTTGCTACATTCATACGATGTTTATTTAAATATAAGTTTGGAGTCATGCCAATAATTTTTTGCATGCACCGTGTAATATAATCAGGATGAAAATGAATCGCTTTTGCCAGATCATCCATTTTCATTTCTTCTTTATAGGCAGACTGAATATAAGCAATTGTTTGTTCTACGACTTTTTCAGCAGCCGTAGGAATGTTGCAAGCTTCCTTTTGTAAATGTAATAAAAATTCTTGAAAAAGGAGCTGCTGCCTCAAATGGAAATCCGGTGTTTGTTCATCTATATCCATCAACCCTTCAAAAAGGTTCTCTATATAAACTTGATTTTCAATTTCACCATAAGTAGGCAAGCAAAATCTGTAAAGTGAAGGTTTGACATAATCTCCTTCAGTTACTTTCATATCAGCCCAGTTTTCCAATCCACTCTCCGTTAAGTCATATTCAGTCGGAATAAGAAAATGAAACCAAATATACTCTGTCTTCACCTTACAGCCTTTATGACCATAATGCTCAAAGCCTGGAACCAACATGATGTATTGTCCTTTTCGAATGGAGTATGCTTGTTCATCCTCGGTTAAAAACAGCTCACCTTCTTTTACATAAATTAAATCAAAGACATTAAAAACTCTACGGAAATGCTTATTTCCCTTTTCAAAAATTGCGTAACCACCCTTAATCAAGGTAGGAAAAGGGGGGGCAAAGAATTCAATATAGGACAAAACACATCACCTCTTATGGTCGGATATTTCCAAAAGTTATCGACTTGCTCTCTTTCTATTATAACGTAATCTCTGTAAACTAAGTTGAGATTGTTAACGTTTTTAAAGAGGAGCTGATCTAATGTCGTTAACAAAACAAGATCGTAAAATCACATTATTTGCACTTACTTGGCCTATTTTCATAGAGGTTATGCTACACATGCTTATGGGGAACGCTGATACATTAATGTTAAGTCAATATTCAGATGACTCAGTAGCTGCTGTAGGGGTTTCAAATCAAATCTTATTCCTGCTCATCGTCATGTTTGGATTTATTGCCACAGGCACAACGATTTTAGTTGCTCAATATCTGGGTGCTAACAATTATAAAGATGCAAAAGAAATCTCATCCGTTTCTTTATCAGCTAACCTACTCTTTAGCCTGATTATCAGTGTTGTGATCGTGCTTACGAGTGAAGATATATTGCTTTTGATGAACATACCTCAAGAACTACTACCTGAAGCTACGTTTTACTTACAGGTCGTTGGAGGATTTTCTTTCATTCAAGCTCTCATTATGACAGCTGGAGCCATACTGAAAAGCTACGGCTACACAAAGGATACAATGTATTTAACAATCGGAATGAATCTCTTAAACATTATCGGAAACTATTTCTTTATTTTTGGTCCATTTGGTATTCCAGTTTTAGGGGTACAGGGTGTTGCGATTTCGACCGTCACGTCTCGGATAGTTGGATTAATTGTCATCTTAGTTATATTAAAGCGTCGAGTTCATTTCACCCTCTCATTAAAGAAAATCTTTGCTTTACCAGGTCACCATTTGAAAAACCTCCTACGAATTGGAGTACCAACAGCAGGAGAACAATTCTCCTACAATACTTCTCAAATGATGATTACGGTTTTCATTACTATGCTTGGCACACATGCACTAACTACGAAAATTTATACCCAAAACTTAATGATGCTCATCTTGTTGTTTAGTTTAGCGGTTAGTCAGGGAACTCAAATATTAATTGGCTATTTAATTGGAGCAAAAGAGTACGACGCGGCCTACAAACGTTGTTTATCAAGTCTCTACGCTGGTGTCATAATCTCAACAGTTATGGCTATCATTTTCACACTCTTTTCTAAGCAATTACTAGGTATTTTCACAACAGATGAAAGAATACTTGAAACGGGTGCCATCTTAATTCTATTTACAATTATCCTTGAACCTGGTCGAGCATTTAACATGATTATCATTAGCTCTTTACGTGCCGCAGGAGATATCAAATTCCCAACCTATATGGGCATTTTATCAATGTGGGGTATTAGTGTCCCCATTGCCTATGTTTTAGGAATTCATTTTGAGCTAGGTTTAGTAGGTATTTGGGTTGCCTTTATTGCCGATGAGTGGTTTAGAGGCATTATTATGCTAGCAAGATGGAAATCTCGTATTTGGGAAAGAAAGCAATTTGCAACTAGCAAGCCTTTACCTGCTAGTTAATCTACTTAGGAGAGGCTCAGACAGAAATGCCCGGCACCTTAACGGACAAACTATGTGTACGCACTGATTTATCTAAGTGTATACATTAGATTGTATCAGAGGGTGCCTGGCTCTTTTTTTGTCCAGAAACGTGCCAAACTGCTATTAACAAGAACAATAATCAAGTAAACACCACATAGGTTACTAGTAGTCTAAGCTGTTCTTCATAATTTCCAAATCATCAGCATACATAAATTGTACAAACATTCTCTCATCCCCTATAATCATTGGTAGAAATGGAGGTACGATATGAAGCTTGATGAAAACATTTTTAAACTATTCGTTCTTTGGTATGTCATCGGGGTTGTTTTATTAACCTTTGACCTTATTCCTCCATATCTTGAATGGGCAAATGTTGTTTTCTTAGTACTCGCCGGTACTATTGGAGGAATTTATTTCACTCACACATTTGGCAGAAAGATGGGCTTTTCCATAAGCATATTTGTGATTCTTTTTTCCATTGCCGCAGAGCACCTTGGAGTGGAATATGGTCTCTTATTTGGAGATTATTATTACACGAGTGATTTTGGTCCTCAAATCTTAGGAGTGCCTGTTGCCATCGGCTTTGCTTGGCTGCTTGTCATTGCTGGTACCCACGCTATTACGAAAGTCATAATAGGTGAAACGCGTTTCTTATCTTTTACAATAGTCGCTTCTTTATTAACGGTATTGATTGACTTAATCATTGATCCTGTCGCTTTCGAGGTAAAGCATTATTGGGTCTGGAATGCAGAAAGCTTTTACTATAACGTCCCGATGTCTAACTTTATAGGCTGGTTTGTAGTCGGTTACTTTATCCATTCTGTTATTTATCTAGTAACAATGAAACAACCCATCGTTTACTCAAAATGGCATTCACGAATGGTTCTCGTTTACTTTCTTGTATTAGCTATGTTTGTCTTACTAGCCGCCATTCACACTTTATGGTTAGCGGTCTTATTAACAGGTTCCCTCGCATTACTCACCCTGTTTTTCTATATTCGAAACCGAAATGAGGGAACTCCAGCGTGATGGAAGCAACTAAACGAGCTTGGTTTGAAGCCTTGTTTGACCTTTATAATCATAGATTACTAAAAAAACATTTTCACACAATTTACTTATCTTCATCATCAGCTATCCCTTTACCATCACAAGCTGTTTTTTGTATAAATCATAGCTCTTGGTGGGATGCATTGGTTCTCTTTCACTTAAACCGTCATGTCTTACATAAGGATTTATATGTCATGATGCATGAAAAGGGGATAACAGAGTACCCTTTTTTTAGGAAGCTTGGTGCCTTCTCCGTTAATCGAGCTAAACCAAGAGATATCATTCGCTCCCTATCTTATAGTGGGAAACTACTACAAGAGGGGAAAACTGTCGGTCTATTTCCACAGGGGGATGAGTTTCATTTAGAAAAACGCCCCTTGCAGTTTTTACCAGGAAGTATTTCCTTAATTGAAAAATATAAGCAGATCCCCCTCCTCCCGATCTGTTTTTATTATAGCTTTGGTCATGTAAAAAATCCTGAAGTCTATATCCATATTGGTGAACCTATATACTATGATCAATTACAAGGGAATAAACGAAAAGATAAAAATACTGCTTTAGAAAGAATGTATACGTTACAGCTTGATAAACTTAGAGAATTAGTGATTAACGAAAAAGTCGACTCTTTTCACCCAATACTTTAAGAACGTTAGGAATGGAAAATATGAAAAAAGTTGCCGTTATTGGAGCTGGGCTTGGCGGCTTATCTGCTGCTATCTCATTAGCAACAAAAGGCTATTCTGTTGAACTATTTGAAAAGAACAATCATTGTGGTGGAAAATTAATGCCGTATGAGCTTGGGACACATAAATTTGATTTTGGTCCAAATACCATTACGATGCCAGATGTATTTAAACAGGTTTTTGCACTTGCTTCAGAAAATCCAGATGACTATGTAACCTTTAAAAAACTGAATGTGCATACAAGAAATTCGTTTGCAGACGGTAGCCACTTCGATTTCACGAGCGACCGGTCATTGATGAAAAACCAATTAGTAGAGCTTGATTCTTTCGGAGAAGCACATTATGATTCATTCATTAAAGAAATTACAAGGCTTTACACACTATCAGAAAAGCACTTCTTTTATAAAACGTTTCAATCCTATACAGATTATCTGTCCCCAACGCTAGGGAAGGCTCTTTTACAAGTAAGGCCTTATGAATCTCTTTACCATTTCTTTTCAAGGTATTTCCAGAAGAAAGAAGTACTTGAAGCCTTCTCAAGATATGCTACATACATTGGCTCTTCTCCATATGTAAGTCCAGCAACATTTGCAATGATTGCTTATTTAGAGCTTGTTCAAGGGGTTTATTATATAGAAGGAGGAAATGTCCAGTTAGCTAAAGCCTATGAAAAAGTAGCAAGAAAGTTAGGTATTACTATTCATCTCAATACAAAAGTAACGAAAATGAATGTAACAAATAAAAAAATCACATCACTTGTCCTAAATGATGCAAAAACAGCTGCATTCGATGAGGTGGTGATGAACGCAGATTTGCTAAAAGCATATCCAGAACTAATACATGAAGATAACCGCCCTCACTTTACAAATAAAAAGCGGGACAAGTATCAACCATCGATATCCGCATTTGTAATCCTAGCTGGTTTATCGCATAGAAATAAAGGGCTTCTTCATCATAATGTCTTCTTCTCACGTGATTATGAAAAAGAATTTAATGACCTCTTTCAATCTGGAAGTTATAGCTGGGAGCCAACGATCTATATTAGTAATAGTTCCTATACAGATCAGAGCCAGTCACCTGATGGAGATAATTTATTTATTCTTGTGAATGCACCTGCACTACATCAAGATGGTGAATTAGGGGTAGACCCTGAAGCTTACAAACAGATGATTTATGATCAATTAGAAAAAAGGGGTGTGCAGATACGAGACTTTTTAGTAGAAGAAAAAGTCATTACACCTAAAGATATTGAGGAAAAATTCGGTGCCTATCGTGGAGCCCTCTACGGACTTGCCAGTAACAAAAAAATTGACGCCTTTTTACGACCTAGTAATTTCGCGAAAGATATAGTGAATTTATCATTTGTAGGTGGAAGCACTCATCCAGGAGGCGGATCACCGATGGTTGTTATTAGTGGATTAAATGTGGCACATGCATTGGGTAATCGGTTATGAGAGCCATTTCCTAGGTAGATCAATCAAAAAACAGCAGCTCAATTCTTTCATGAGATGCTGTTTTTGATTTCTAACAATCTCCTATCCTGATATACTCTCTAGGATCATCGATTTTTCTTCATTCGTGACAAACTGTTTCTCAGTAAACACTTGATAGTTCTTTTTGCGGATAATGGTTAAAATTTCACGATATAAGAGCGCTGAAGCTTTTACTGGTGTTCGTGCTGATAACGGATAATAATGCATCGTTTCAAGTGCTTTTAAGTAATATCCTTCTGCCTCTTGGGCCATGTGCTCCCAAAGAGTAATAAACGCTGGGTTAATAACAGCCATCTCTAAATCTCTCACATGATATTGATAACGATCCATTAATTCTTTTGGTAGATACATTCGATCTCGATCTAAATCTTCCCCTACATCTCTTAGTATATTCGTTATTTGCATGCCAAGCCCCAGTGCAATTGCCCCTTCACGAAGTTCATTCACTTTATCCGGAGCCAAAATTGGTAATAGCATTAATCCGACCGAGCTGGCTACATGATATGAATAGGTAACTACCTCATCCATTGAATAGTATTTTGTTTTCACCAAATCCATTCGTTGCCCCTTTATCATATCAAAAAATGCCGCTTCCTCTAATTGATACTTCTTAAAAGCATCTTTCAACGCAATCCACATGAATTCATGAGCATCATGTGGAATACTGCCTTTTAGGAATTTCTTAAAGTTCATTTCAAATTGTTGTAGCTCCACATGAGGGGCATGCCCTTCATCGACAATATCATCGACAATTCGGCAAAATGCATACACAGCCCATACAGCCTGTTTTTTATCTTTTGGCAATAGGGAGAACGCTTTGAAAAACGTTTTTGAGTGTTGCTTAATTACTTGTTCACATTGTAAATAAGCTGTTTCTACATCAAGCATTTTCTCTCCTCCTCTTCTGTATCACGAAGTAAAGTATCGACCATCATCTTAGCGCCTTGCATAACAATCGGAATTCCACCACCAGGATGGATCGATGCACCTACCGCGTATACATTTTCATACTGCGATGGCTTTGCTTGAGGACGAAACACACCAGATTGAAAAAGAATGGGGGCAATCCCAAAGCTTCCTCCTTCAAATAAACCATCTTGCACCGAATCATTCGGAGTTCTAACTTTTTGCCACACAATATGGTCTCTTAAGTTCGGATAGCCTCTTTTTTCTAGCTCCTCGACAATATCCTCAATAAACTCATGTTCCTTCGACCAATCAATATGAGTACCCGATGGTACCGGAACTAATGTATATAAAACTCCTTTTCCTTCTGGTGCTAGACTTGGATCAATGACTGAAGGATGGAATGAGTAAAAGGAAGGATCAGTAGGAACTATTTTCTTTTCGAATATTTCCCTCATATGGTTTTCAAAATCACTACTCATAAAAAATTGATGCACAGGTGTATCCTGATAAATTTTATCTAAGCCAAAATAAAGCATCACACAGCTAGAGGAAGGTGTATATTTCCGTTGTGTATTCTTCTTTTCCTGTAGTAGCTTTTCAATAACCGGAAAATCTCCATTCAAGATAATTGATTCAGCTTCAATCCATTCATCCTTCCCATTAAGTCCTGTCGCTTTAGACCCGGAATAAGTGAGAGAAGTCACTTCAGTATCTAGCCGAACCTGAATGCCACGACGCTCTATTTCTGTTTGTAACACCTCGACTAAGCTTGCATACCCGCCTTTTAGATAATATATTCCATGCTGGTGTTCACTGAATGAGACTAATGAATAAAGTGCTGGCGATTCATAAGGATTACCACCAATATATAATGATTGGAGAGAATAGGCTAATCTCATGTTTTCTTCTTGAAAATAAGCTTTTAAAGATTGATAGACAGTTCGATAGGCTTTTAATTTCATAAGGGTCTTTACGTTATTTTTTGTCCAGAAATCACGTCTTTTAATAAATGTCCTCTTTATAAAAGCATCCATTCCCTTATCAAATCGAACATTCATATCCTTCATAAATCGTAAGAATCCTTGCTTATCTTTAGGATAAAGTCGCTCTATTTCTGCGATTTGCTTTTCTATGTCTGAGTATTTTTCATAGGAAGTTCCATCTTTAAAATGTATAGAATATAAAGGATCAATCTGTATAAGTTCAAAAGCGTCCGAGGGTACCCCTGCTTCTTCGAGAATACTTGTTAACATATGTGGGAGAAGAACAATAGTTGGTCCTTCATCAATCTTATACTCTCCTTCTCTTACAAATGCCAGCCTGCCACCTAATTGATTACTTTTTTCAAGAATCGTCACATCATATCCCTTTTGATTAAGGAGGAGCGCTGATACCAGTCCACCAATGCCTCCACCAACAATTACTGTCTTCATTTAGCATCCCTCCATTCTACTGGCAGCTTAACGGTCGTTGGTTTTGAATGGTGAAGCTTTTCCATAGCCTCAGTTGTAATCCGAGCTGATTCAAGAATGGTTGGAAGACCGCTACCTGGGTGTGTACCTCCACCAACTAACCAACAGTTCTTTAATTCTTCAAATTCATTATGTGGTCTTAGCACCATCATTTGTGTTAACTGATGCCCCAAATTAAAGGTTGCTCCCTCATAGACAAAAAGATCTTCTTCCCAGTTTTTTGGTGTAATCATTTTTTCTACTTGAATATGCTTCTCCAAGTCTTTATACGCTGTTTTTTCTTCAATTGTTTTTATAACTAGATCTCTAAACTCCTGCTTCTGTTCTTCCCAATCAATCTTGCTAAAGTTACTCGGAACTGGAGCAAGGATGTAAAGTGCAGAGTGTCCTTCAGGTGCTAGTGAATCATCGGTTACACTCGCATTTTGAATATAGATGGAAGGATCCTCTGGCATTGTGAAGGTTTTCGTTATTTCCTCTACATTTTGTTTATAATCCTTTGCAAAAACAATTGTGTGATGAGGAAGGTCATATTGTTTATCTAATCCCAAATAAATCATGAAGGTTGAGCAAGAGTATTTCTTCTTCTTCAATCTCTTTTTTGAATATTTCTTAAGCACTCCATCGTCAACAAGTGTATTCATTGCATGGGCAAAATCTCCATTAATAACCACTTCATCAGAAAAGACTTCTTCCCCATTCTCAAGCTTAACCCCTTTGACCTTTTTGCCATCAAGAAGTAATTTCTTCACACCTTTATTTAAATGAATAGTACCACCGAGTTCTTCAAAAGCAGTAGCCATTGCCTTTGATAGTTGATTCACTCCGCCCTTCGGATGAAAGATACCATACTCATGCTCCATGTAAGACAGAATGGAAAAGGCTCCCGGGCATTCCCAAGGTGACATTCCTAAGTATTTGGATTGAAACGTAAACGAAAGCTTTATTCGTTCATCACTGAAATAGCTGGAGAGTACTTCATATAAGCTTTTTGACACGGTCAATTGCGGAATAGCCTTAAGGACTCTCCATCTAAGATAATGATGAAAACGATCCATCTTACTTTGAAGGATGGGGGTTAAAGCATTCATTTTCTTTCTTGTTTCGTCCATAAATCGTTTATATCCTTCCCCTTCTCCAGGTGAAAGTTCATTTAAGCGACGGATCATTTCTTGTTCATCTCGTGTCATATGAATGGTAGCATCATCGAAAATTAACTGGTACATTTCCTGCAGTTCTATGAGGTCAACATACTCATGAAGATTCTTGCCCGACGCTTGAAAAATCTCCTCTGCAATATGAATCATACTTAAAAAAGTTGGTCCCATATCAAACGTATAGCCGTCTAGCTTAATAGACGCATTTCGTCCACCGATATATCCCTGCTTTTCGAACAAGTCCACTTTATAGCCCTTACTTGCTAACATCATTGCAGCAGCTAATCCACCTGGACCAGCTCCAATGACAATCATTTTTTTCACGATGTATGCCCTCCATAAATTGTACATTTATTATACAAACATTATACATAGTAAACCTATAAAACTCAAATATTTATACCTCATTACTATGTTCAACTCTTTACTAAAGGCTCTTTTCTGACAGATTGTTGCTAAGCAACAGGGTATGAATGATAAGTAAGGTATAATTTCTAAGAAGAAAAGATGCCACTAGTCTTTATTCAACGCTGTTTTCTTCAAATGACTTAAAGCATCAAAGTTTACGAATACAGCCTTATTAAAAGTATGATCTATCACCTTTCCTTTAAAAAATCGTTGTATACTCCCCTATATGTAAAAGATCTCGATTATATGTCCATTCCCTTACCTATTCATATTAAATCATGTCCAACGTTCAAAAGTATTTGCTCATATATGAATAAACAGCAAATACCCGTAACGGATAGTAACAATTACGTTTAATAGAGCCAGACATTTTGAATCAGTCCAGTAAGAAGGTTTTACACAAAAAAACAAGAACTGATATTCATCATAGGACAGTTTCTTCTAAGAAGAAGATGGTGATTTGCTAGTCTATAAGAAATAACGAAAATACAAACAGTTTAGATCATATTTTAGAGATTCTAATAGACTGAGATCTGTAGTAGACACGGAGAAAAGAACATACATACCCATTAAACACCATCATTTCTGTATAGATTTCGTTGTAGACTTTCTAGACCAACAATCATCTCTAGAATGTAACCAAAATAAAAACCCTAACTAGTTTACGAGATCCAAATTGAGAATATCGTACTAGTTTGGGTTTTTAATTAAGGCTGTATTCGCATAGATTGTTGCTTATCTAAAAACTAAGTTACGGATTTTCCCCATGATACAAGGTTGTTCTCTCTATAAAGTGATTTCTAGCTTCCTTGGTATTTCAAAAACGATTTAACTGAATGTTATTTTATTCTTTTTATCTCTCATCTATATTAATTGAATAGGTTTCAAACCATACATGAATTTGTGCAAGGTGAGCAAGAAGCTGTGGACCTGACATTAACTGACCGAACCAAGGGACCTGGAATGCTCGCCCTTCTGTCTCAATAATATCGTTTAGCTTTTGTTCATTTAATAATTCATGTAAGATTGAATCCTTTTGACTAACAAGTGATGATAACCAATTTTTCACAAGTCTTGTATATTCAGGATTATGCGTTTTAGGATAAGGACTTTTTTTACGATAAAGCACTTCATTTGGTAGGATTCCTTCAAGTGCTTTTCGCAAAATACCTTTTTCTCGATTTCCGTGCATCTTCATCTCCCACGGAATATTCCACACATATTCAACTAGTCGGTGATCAGCGAATGGTACACGTACCTCTAAGCTCGCCCCCATACTCATACGATCTTTGCGATCTAATAAGTTGGTCATAAACCAATGCATATTTAAGTAAAACAACTGTCTCCTTTGCGTTTCTAGCTCTGATTCACCATCAAGAATCGGAGTCTCATTAACCGTATCTTGATATCTTGCCTGCACATATTCATCTAGCTTTAATTTATCCTGCCACTGTGGCTTTAAGAGACTGAT
The DNA here is from genome assembly GCF_001889165.1 of Bacillus weihaiensis. GTDB lineage: Bacteria > Bacillota > Bacilli > Bacillales > Bacillaceae > Metabacillus > Metabacillus weihaiensis. The sequence goes on from NZ_CP016020.1 coordinate 3,184,819, forward strand.
CCGTTCATCTGTTGATCTCATCCACGGAAAGGCAGTGCTAGCCAAATCCTCAGGACGGTGAAACCATGGATAGCCTCCAAAGATTTCATCCGCACATTCCCCAGATAATCCTACAACGAAGTCCTTCTTAATCTCACGGCAAAACCAAAGTAACGAGGAATCAACATCGGCCATTCCTGGTAAATCACGGACAGAGGTTGCTTCAATTAAATGATCTACTAGCTCTTGCTGGGTTATCACACTGCGATGATGATTCGTATTAAATTCTTCACTCATTTTTTGAATCCACGGACCATCTGAGTTTGGTTGAAATTCATTTGCTTTAAAATATTTTTCGTTATCTTCATAATCAATGGAGTACGTATGAAGCTGACCTTTCCCTTCCTTCTGATAATGCTCTGCAGCGATTGCTGTAATCGCACTGGAATCGACCCCACCAGATAAGAAGGTACATAATGGAACATCTGATACAAGCTGTCTCGTAACAGCATCCTTAAATAAATAGCGAACATTTTCTGCTGTTTCTTCAAGTGAATCTTCATGCTGTTTGCTTTCTACATCCCAATAGCGCCATTTCTTTAAACCTGATTTTGTATACGTCATTGCATGTGCTGGTCTTAACTCATCTATTCCTTTAAATACGCCTACTCCAGGTGTTCTTGATGGTCCAACTCCAAAAATTTCAGAGAGTCCATTTTTATCTAAAACAGCTGATACAGATGGATGTGCAAGAATTGCCTTTAGCTCTGACCCAAAAAGAAGCGAGCCATTTTCTTCTTTAAAGAATAATGGCTTTACACCTAAACGGTCTCTTCCAATGAATAGCTTTTCTTTTTTTGCGTCCCAAACAGCAAAAGCAAAGATACCATTTAAATGATGTACACACTCCTCTTCCCATTCCATATATGAATGCAACAGCACCTCAGTATCAGAATGCCCTTTAAAAGTATATCCTCTTGAAAGAAGCTCTTTTCGTATATCTTCAGTATTATACAGCTCACCATTGTAACAAATTGTATACGTATTCTCGTCTTTTGTTCGGGTCATTGGTTGAACACCGCCAGTAGGATCGACTACAACTAAGCGTTTATGCCCAAATAACACATGATTATCCGCCCAAATATTCGTATCATCAGGACCTCTTTTTGCTAAGGTTTCGGCCATTTTTGTAATGGTTGTTTGTTTAGATTTAATTGTTTGTTTGAAATCTACCCAGCCTGTAATTCCACACATTTCTTCATCATCCCCTAGTTAAAAGTATGCGTTCCTACACAGTAACCCTCATCTATCTTTCTATTAGCTTTAGGCATTGTATGCCCAGCTTTTCTAAATGTTGTGTTGTCCACAGAAACTTTCCATGCATAAAACCATGTAATTTTGTCAAAAACGATGGTAAACCCAATTTTACATATTCAGTTCTGGAGGTAAAAGCAGCATGAGTCGCTACAAACGTATGGATCTTTTGTTAAAACAAAAACGTTCCTACATTACTGGTTTTGTTGATATTACAAATAACCAGTATGTCATTTATGATGATATGAACGATGAACTACATTTATTAGAGGAAATTAATGAGACACGCCTTGAAATTCTTAGCCCTAATGGATGGAAGTCTGGAAAATGGCTGGGTCTTGGAAAGGTAAAAACAGATATGGGCATGTTTTCATTAAACAGTGGAGACACTGTTCGTATGAGAAAAAAACTCCCACTTGCTTTAGATGAGATGTTAAAGGAGCTTCCAGATGACACCTTTCTAAAGCTCATTAAACAATTAAACGCACTGTCCTTTTCTCCATTTGATTGTATTTATTCCTACAACCAGCTTATATTTATGGGGAACCAAGTACATAAAAAAGGGGTCTCCTTTTATCAATTCGATAATGAGGATTCAATCTGTGCGATTCAACATCATTTTGCACGTGGAGTGCACTCGTCAGATCGCATTGAGATGACAACTAGCCTAGGAGAGAGACGTCTTTTGACTTGCTTCTATTAGGCATTCTTACGATTCGACAGTAGCAAAGCGCAAGCATCTTATTGAGAGGCTTTGGCCTTCTGTCGAGGTGAATAGGTCCTAACATTTTTTTGCACGCTAGCAAAAAAAAACGTAAAAAAGAGGCCACTATTTTAGAATGCATCTAAAATAGTGGCCTCTTTCGATAGAAATTAATACATACTCCAAAGACCTAATGGAAGTCTAACTCCTAATAAAATCGTTACGATTAAGACAACGATAAATTGAATCCAGAATACTCTCGTTGGCTTTCCTTTTTTCGAACGAACAAGTACCATTTCCATTGCGCCAATTGTCCAAATTCCAAGAACAATTTTTGCAATGTATTCAGCGCTTAATTGAGAAACACCTGTAACAACAACAATACCTGTAATAACAATTAACACATAAACTAAACGTAATACCATGTGGACAATTTTAAACGGCTTTTCTTTTCCTGACTTAAAAAGTGAAAAAGCAACGAAGAAAAGAATAATGCCTAAAGCCCAAGACGTAATGTGTGCATGTACCATCTAATTTCCTCCTTCAATCTTTCGAACAACCCTTATTTTAGCATGATTCTGAAAAAAACTTAATGTATGTGATGCAAATTGAAAGAGGCTTGTGTCTATTTTTTGAAATAAATCCTTTGGTATCTATCTTTCATCCTTCATCTTCCATAGGGCAACAAGTAAAAAGCTAGCACCAAATCCAAACAAAGCAAGGGCATTACCCAATACTGCCTCTACACCTAAACCTCGTACTAATAGATCCTGATAACCGTTCAGCGCCCATGCATGAGGAGTAATGAGAGCTATTTGCTGCATAACATCTGGCATGATAAATAAAGGAACCATTGTCCCGCCTAAAGCAGCCAACGTGAGAGCAAGTAAAACCGACCAGCCAGATATTTGCGAATCTGTTTTAAATAACGCTGCAATCAACATACCTAAGCAAGAACTAGCCCAGACAAGAGTTAAGGATACTAACGCTAAACCTAGGAAGGAAGTGCCTAGTGACATATCAAATACATAATGACCGAAAGCAAATAGCACGACAACTTGAGCTAGGCCTATAAAGTAATTAGGGAGCATCTTCCCAATAAATAACTGCCAACGTGCTATCGGAGCAGATAGGACACGTCTAAACGTCCCGTCATTTCTTTCATTCAAAAAAGATCTTCCAGCAAACATAATAATGAAAAAAGCATACATCACAGTATAGCCTGGTACATTTTGCTGAAATGCATCAGGTCGGGTCCACTCTTCTTTTCCAGATGCCGAGGAAGAATCAATTGTAATACTCGGTTGATCAAAAGAGGCTTGTGCTGAACCAATTAACTCTTCTTTCATCTCTGTTAAATCTGGTATACTACCTTCCTCCTCTACAGTTGTAGAAGCAGGTATGTCTTTATTCTCAGTGTTTAATTGACTAAGTAAGCTAGCCATTTGCCTTTCGTATGCTTCTCCTACTTTTTGAATCTCTTCTTCCATTGAATCATTTATTTTCACAATTTGCTGATCAACCATTCTTGACACAATATATTCTATCTCGTAGGCTCTGGCAACTCCTTCAATAGCCTTTCCAATGATGGAGCTCATATTAGCTTGTGCAGGGTCTTCGTATGAAAGCAACTCTATTTTTTCACCGTTCCTCATATTGGTCCCGAAATCTTTAGGAATGACTAAAGCATATGCATACTCCCCATTACTTACTTGCTTTATCACTTCATCAGCCTGCTCTAAAGAAATCACCTCAATGCCTTCTGTTTCCTCAAGTAACGTAACAAACGTCTTAGATTGATCGGTCTGGTCATCATCAACTATTGGCAAAGTAATAACGTCATCTCCACCACCATTAAAGACCGGCATTAATGCAAAGCTCATGACTGTTATGAGCATTAACGGTAGCAAAAACAACACAACGATTGCTCCTGGATCCTTGAGCATAATTCGTAAATCCTTTTTAGCAATTGCCCACCATTGCATAGTATATGAACTCCTTTTCTGCTGTTAATCTCTTAATTTCTTCCCAGTTTTATATAAAAATAGCGTTTCTAAAGAGGGATTCATGATGTTTGTAATCGTTGCCTCAAACTGACTAGATTTAAACCATTCTAAAAGCTTGGCAACGTTATCGTTCATATCCTCTACAACTAACTCAAAATGTGTACCTGTTCTACGGATATTCTTACAGAACGACCTTGTTTTCAATCCTTCTTCAATGAAATCAGCCTCAGTACTATTTACTGTTGAAAGTTCAATGACTCCACCATGAACCTGTGCAACTAGCTCTTCCACTGTTCCAAGAGAAATGATTTTTCCATCATCAATGATAGCGACTCGATCACAAAGCTTAGTCGCTTCTTCCATATAATGAGTCGTATAGATGATGGTCATGCCGTTTTCTTTTAGCATGTTCACTAATTCAAAAATCTGATTCCTAGATTGCGGATCAATTCCTACTGTTGGTTCATCCATAAACACAACAAGAGGGTCATGGAGTAATGCAGCGGCAATATTAATTCTTCGTTTCATTCCACCCGAATAATTTTTAATTGGTTCTTTAGCTCGATCAGCTAGACCTACTAGGTGAAGAAGTTGATTAACCTTCTCTTTCGCCTTTTTACCTTTTATACCATATAGCTCGCCAAAAAAAGTTAAATTATCTATAGCACTAAGCATAGGATACAGCGCGATATCCTGTGGCACTATTCCTACAGCCTTTTTGACCTCCAGTTGATTCTGTACAATATTTAAACCATTAATAGATATTTCTCCACTTGTTGGGTATATCTGGGAGGTCATCATGGAGATCGTGGTTGTTTTACCTGCCCCATTTGGTCCTAATAGTCCAAAAACTTCCCCTTCTTTAATAGCTAGATTGAAGTCCTTTACAACTTGATGGTTCCCAAACGACTTGTTTACATTTTTACACTTAATCATCGTCATAATGTGACCTAGAGCCTCCAATTAGAGTCATCTTGACTTTATGTGATTCACGTTGAAAGATGTTCATGCATATGGTAGCAGTTCATAGGATTGGATACATTCACTTCTAGTAGTATATGTGGATTTTTCTATGGAGTGTGGTTGAATAGTATGAATATGTGGTGTTTCACTTATAAAGCTATCATACTAAGATTCTCTGGTAAAGAAAGAGTCAAGTTAAAAAGTGAAAAATTTGAATAATCGAGTTTTCAATTAGGTGAATCAATTTCATACATGCTTATCTTAAAGAAACACAGATCTACTATGATGAACGGATTTCACTTAATAACGACCTAGTAAAGAGATTAAAGAACAATATCGTATTAATACCATGTTACATCAGCAGCAAGTTGCTGACATCATATCCTACTACTTATAGGTCAACCAGGGAGGTGCTAAGAATTCAATTTATAAATGCATTCAGGTAATAATTGATTTAGTTTCTCGAACTACCTTTAACTCGTACTTTCTCTCGTTAGCTCGAGAGCTGTCTTATGATGCTTTCAATTGTCCAATGACATTCTTAACGATTGATTACTCTTTAACATGTAAAACAAAATCGGCATAAAAGCTTTGATCTAAATATACCTCATAACGCCAGATCCCACTTTTAGGAAGTACAGAAGTAACTGGATAACGATCTAAACTTGTATAACCCGGTGATGCTTCATTAATCGTTTCAGGAGCTTGCACTGTTATTTTTTCACTTGTTTGCTTATGATAAGCGTATATAGATAATTGTTTCCCTTTAAATGCTTCAAAGGATTCTGTGAAATGTAAGACAGCTCCAAAAGGATGTTCTGCAGATAGCACTGGATCTGGGTAAACAGTTAATAAGACTTTACCATCCCTTACAAATTGATTTCTAATTTCCCACTTTTCAAGGGTATCTTTTTTGCTCACCTGTTCATCTTCTTGATTCATTGAACAGGCTAATAGCGAAAATACTGAAATGATTACAATACATAGTACGAATATTTTTTTCATCTAATCCCCTCCCATTCTGTTTTTAATGTAGACGTAAACTAGGTTAAAAGGTTTCGTCATTTTAAGAGCTAGATTGTTGAACGGTTGGCAGCAGGAAGCGGACCGTAAAAAAAGAAGCTAATCACGATAGATTAACTCCTACATTTGTTCTCCTATTACATTTTTTAATGTTCCAATACCGTCAATTTCAATTTCAACAGTATCCCCTGGCTTTAAAAATCTTGGGGGTTTAAAGCCTTTCCCAACACCCGATGGCGTTCCTGTTGCAATAATATCACCAGGTTCTAGCGTGGTACCTTGAGAAATGGTTGAAATGATATGTTCAATTGAAAAAATCATATCTTTTGTATGGCCATCTTGTCTAAGCTCTTCATTTACCCGGGTTTTAACAGATAGAGTATATGGATCAGGAATGGCTGATTTATGCACAAGATAAGGTCCTATTGGACATGAAGTATCTAAGCTTTTCCCTAATAAAAATTGCTTATGCTGTGATTGAAGATTTCTTGCTGTTATATCGTTAAGGATTGTATATCCAAATACATAGTCCAATGCATCTGCTTCACTAATACGTTTCCCTGTTTTACCGATAATGACAGCAAGCTCTCCTTCATAATCCAGCTCGTTTGTAATATGGAGATGAGGATCAATGGTTTCCAAATGACCAATCACTGATGTAGGAGCCTTTGAAAATAACATCACATGACTTGGGATATCTGCTTCACTTCCCATTTCAATTGCGTGTTCACGATAATTTTTCCCCACACAAAAGATATTTTTCGTAGGTTTTTTAATTGGAGCAAGAATTTTGACTTCTTCTAGTGGATAAAGATATCCTTCAGAGCCATCTATTTTTATTTTATCTACAATTTGCTGAACATCTTGTATGAACTTATCTCCTAATGCTACACACTCAAATAAAGTAGCTGGAAAAGAGGTTAGCTCAAAAATTTCCTTTTCAGCCTTATGTAAATCAATCACTTTGTTTTCATATAAAATACCGATAAATTCTTCAGAATGTATTTGTGCCGTGACAAACTTCATATGAAGCCTCCTTCTTTTTACGAACGCTTTTATAGGTTATCCTATAGCTTTTTATCTTATCAGTTGAACTTTAACAATATACTCTCCGTTTTAAATTTTAGTCATTTTCTACACCATTGTTCTCTAAAAAACTCTCGAATCTTAGATATGCACTATAAACTAGTATTATGTATCCAGTATGAGTCGCTCTCTGCTTAATTACTTCTAGGACTTCACTGGTAAATAATGACTATAATTCCCTTCTATTTCTTACAACTTATTCTGTACTTCATTTTACAACCTTTTTCAAAAATGTTCAAAACTAGAGAGAAAAGATAAAAATGTAGAATTATGTATCTTTATTTGTTATTTTAGCGAATATGAGTTTTTCTTTAAAATCCATTGTATACTAGTCTTGTTTTTATTTTTTGGCTGTTTTCATTTAAATTGCGCTTGTGATGAATTTGAATAATGACTATTTCACTAGTAAATTGATAGTAATTAGTCAAATAAAAGAAAAGTGCCTGATATTCTGTCCGTAGTTGTCGATGTGTTTAGGGCCAATAACAAACTCCAGCATATTAGTATGATTAACCTCCCACTACTTTACGAGAAAGAGGATTACAAATGATTAATGAAATTGAACAAAAAAGGAAACATTTAATCAAAACGGCAAAAATTCATGGAATGAACTCTCATGAAACAATACAATGTAGCCAAGAATTAGACGTATTATTGCTTCAACAAATAAAAAAAACAAACGACAAATATATTCAAGCTAAAGAACTTTCTGCTTGCCGTTAATAAAAATTAAAGTCCTGCAGTTTCAACATCGTGGTTTTACTCCTTCATTTATACACTCGTTCACACTTCATGCTATTCACCATCAAAGAAAGAACCTGGTAAAGCCACTCTTCTAGCTTACTTCTTCCGCGAATATCACACATTTTCTGTTCCCTGTCATAAACTACCTTAAAAGCAATTAACCAAATTTAAAAAGGATGTTTAACATGCCAGCTATTGTAGGAGCTTTTAAGGTAAATAGCGTTGGAACCAGTAGCATTGTCCATGTTGGAGATGTTATAACAATCTCTCCTTATAGTGAAGTAAAAACATTCGCAGGTGCAGGCTCATTTAACACTGGTGATGGACTTAATATATACAACCAGAACTCTGTTACAAATACGTACGATAATGATGTCATTGACCAGCCTATCTCAGGAAATCTTTAATTGAATCATCAAGGAGGGTGTACAATGAATTTTTATATTAATCAAACCATTTGTATTAATTATCTACGAGTAGGCGCTGTGAATAATTCCTCTGTCTTACAAATCGGAAGTGCTGGAATGATCAAACCTCTCACTAATTTATATAATACGGGTGGATTTACTCAAGCCGCTCCACAGATTGAAACAGAAACTCCTACAGGCGTTGTTACTGGCGAAACGGAAGGAATTCTTGTCCCACTTTCTTCGCCAACAGCTTAGCATTAGGCATTCACCTATTTTTGCTTCTTAGCATATATCATAGGTAACAGCTAATGTAGATAAAGGTGGGTGTTAAAGAAGATGTACAATAACGAGACGATGAAATACTTACAGCAGCTCCATCAATATGTCCAACATCAGGATGAAAAGATCAAACAATTAACAACATTCATTCAGGAGCTACGTTCCGAAATAGAGCGTTTAAAAACTCAACCTGTAACTAATATTGAAAAAATTGAATATAAATTCGACCAACTAAAGGTTGAACAATTAGATGGCACTTTAAACATTGGCTTAAATCCTACCGATCCCGAACAAATTGACAATTTTGATGTGCAGCAAAAAGGAATGAATGTGAATGGAATTCACCAGCAGCTTCGCCAACAGCTTTTCACACAATGTAGTCAAGATATGAAACACTTTTTAAACAATGAATGTGTACACATGATTCAACAGGCCGAAAAGCAGCATGGAGTCAGCTTAGATGACCCTCATCGAAAACATATTATTGAAGATATACGCAAGCAAATAGACAGTCGCATCCAATATTACATCAACGGTCAAGTATTAACTGAGCAAGATTCCTTACTTGAGAAAAAACAAGAAGTAATGTCAAAGGTACAGCATGACGTCGAGAAATCAATCATGCATTTCCTGACCCATCTTCCTAAAAATAGCAACTGAAAGGGAGGAAAAAAATGAACTTCACGGTTGTAAACCATGATCTGCAAGTTGGAGCAATCAAAGTGGTGGGTGTCTCCAGTTCTTCCGTTTTTTTAGTTGGGGATACAAACACAATTTCTCTTTCCTCTGTATTTGATACACCACCTGAATCATTAATTATTGGTCCATTAGTACCATTGGCTCCACAATGATTAGTCGATATTCACAAGTTACATCTGCTTATGTAAATTCAATTGGGATTAGCTCTGTTTTTCATATTGGGGATTCACAACAAGTAACACCTTCAGTAAAGGTCCTTGCCATTCAACGGGAGGAAGAAAGATATTATGAATCAGAGGGAGATCTCTCAAACTATCCAATCTTCTCTGAAGAAATACCAAAGCCAATCAATTACGAAAAGCTGACCACAAATTTTTTCCACGAAAAACCTAAAATCAATGTTTCATCGATTCATGTCACCGCCATTTCAAGTTCAGGGGTATTCCATATTGGATCGACAAGAGATATCATGTGTGAAACACGCACAAAGCATTTTCGCCAGTTAAAAGATTTAAATGGATAACTTATAACTTATTCATGAACAAAGCAAAATTCACCCGCATAGACTGGAGTACTAGCAAATAAAAAAGGATGTTTTATATGCCAGCTATTGTAGGACCTATAAAGATTAACAGTGTTGGTGGAGGAGTCGTCAATTTTGGGGATTCATTTTATTTATCACCGAAAAGCCAATCAAAATCCGCTTCAGGCTCAGGTGGAGGAAGCACAGGTGATTTTCATATTATCAACAACGGAGTAAGTGCAACGAATTTAATTGATCCAGATGTAACAGATCAAAACATGGTTGCGAATAATTAATAAATGACCTAGGAGCAAAAGGGCGATGTTACGTGCTTTACATGAGCCCCTGACTTACTTTACAACTAGTCAGACTTCTGGAGCTAGCTATCAAAATGCTTATCCACAAGCAGGCCAGTTTATCGTTTCCTAAGCAAGAACTATACTCAGATAAAAGAGGATGATTCGACTATTTTGCGAATCATCCTCCTTTGTTTATTTTCTTCCTTTTTGCTTTCGTTCGTTCGATTTTCGTATCGACACAAGCTTACTCGACGGTTGCTTTCTAATCCACTTCACAAAGCTTCTTAGTTTGTCATCTGTCCTCAATTCTTCTATTGTAGACAGCCTGCTAGCAAGCTCTTCATTCGTATAAAGTGCATGTACTTGTTTATGACAAGGAATACAAAGCTTTGCAGTTGGCATAAAGGTCCCACCCATTTCCTTCGGTGTTAAGTGGTGGATGGTTGTCTCAACTTCTTCCCTCCCACAAAGCTCACACTGCCCAATTTCTTTTTTCGCCATATACTCAATCCCTTTTAAATGACTATAGAGATTCTAAATGAACGGTTGTTCCTTTCCCAGATGGTTCTGCTGGATTGACGATTAATTTCCTTGGTAACCTAGCACGAAGCTCTTGAACGTGGCTAATGACACCGACTGAAAGGTTCTGTGCTTGTAGCTTTTCAAGCGCAGTTATGACGGTATCTAGCAACTCAATATCCAATGTTCCAAATCCTTCATCCAAGAAGAAGAATTGAAGTGGGTACTCTCCTCGCAATTGGATTTGTGTTGATAAGGAAAGGGCTAACGCTAATGAGGTTAAGAAGGTTTCTCCTCCAGATAAGGTTGAAACAGGTCTCCTTACTCCCCCGTTCGCGTCGTCTCGCATGGTAAACCCACCTTGAGAGTCTACTTCTATCGCATATCTGCCTCTTGTTAAAATACTCAATCGTTCGGAAGCATCACGACTTACTTGTTGAAGCTGCTCCTGTGCAACATACTCTACAAAGCTGTTTCCTTTAAATACAGATTGAAGTTTTTCTAAATGCTGAAGTAATGTACTTAGCTCTTTTTGTTCCACTTCAATCTCTGAGAATCGGATATGCTTTGATAAAAGCTCTTCTACCACCCTAGCAGCTGCACCCTTTGCTTCAACCGCTTCGTTCACCATCTTCTGCATCTCAAGTCTTATTTGTTGCATAGATGACCATTCTTCAAGTGTAACCTTTCTACCCGCTAGCTTTTCAGTTACACGCTGTAAATCAGTAGTAAGCTGTTTTAGTTTGTCCTCATATTCTTCAATTTTATTCTTAAGCTCCTGTTTACCTGTAGAAGATAAAATGGAAGCCAACGTTTCTTCAACTGATTGAAAAGATGTGTCCTCTTTAACCATATTCCACTTTTGATTGGCCTCAGATAAAGTTCCTGTTGCTCTTTCAAACGTCTTTTCGGCTGCAGCCAAGTCACTTTGCTTTTTCTGAAGCTTCATAGAAGTTTGTTGCCATAAGTCATATAGCTCCTTTTCTGTATCAACTAAGCGTCTTAGCGTTGCTTCCGTTTCTTGGATTTCTTGATGAAAGGGATTTTTCAATCCTGCTTGCTTCAGCTTTTCCTGCTTTTCATTTACCATTGCTTTACGATTGGAAATGGTCGTGTCAATTTCTATTTGTTCTTCTATTAATTTTTGTGCTAGCTTTTCTTGTGTTTTCACCATTTCCTGTTGTTCTTCTATAAACATGACACTTTTTTGAATGCGTTCGTTTAACAGTTCAAACGACTCATCCTTTTGTCTCATTTCTTGTTGCAATTGTTCAAGCTGAGCAAATGGTAGATGAGGGAAAAGCTCGGAATACGTTTGCTTCACTTCCACTAACTTAGTCTCAATCTTACGTTGTTTTTCCTCCCACTCTTTTTCTTCACCTGCTGTAGATGAAATAAAATCTTCTTTTCTTTGAGTTTCCTGCCTTAGCTGCCTTAGCTGTTTGACCAATCGTTCGGTCGTTGTTTTTGCTTGAAGAAAATCTTGATTTAGTGCTTTAAATTCCGTATGAAATACGTCAAAGCCTTGACGAATGGTAGGATCCTTTACGCCTGACAGAAGTCCGTTCCTTTCACTTTGTTCCTTAGAAACAAATTCATGTAAGAATGAAAACTCTGAAACAAGCTGCTGTGATAAAGCTTCAGCTTTTACTTTTAACGATTGAGGCTCATATTGAATGCTTTGTAATGTTTCAAGCTCTTGTTTAAGTTGCTTAGTGATTTCGTCTGATTCAGGTCTGTTTTGATCATGTTTTTGAGCGATGTCTGGATGATGAGTTGACCCACACACCGGACATGGTGCACCTTCTTGAAGCTGATTCACTAGCTCAAAGGCTAGTTCCTTTGCTTTCACTTCTTCTTGTTTTGTGAGCTCATCCTCCACACGTTTTTTACACATCTGCAGAAAGTGATTGTACTCATTTTCTCTTTCAGAAATAACAAAAAACAATTGTGTTAAACTTTCATACTCTTCTCTCAGCTTAACTTGAACGTCTGTGAGTTGTTTTTGAAGAACCTTTTGTTGATTCTTTTCTACTTCAAGTACATTCTGTTTATTTCTCACAACTTCACTTACTTCATCAAGCTGCTGGTTTATTTGTACTACTTGCTGTTTTAAATCAGAAGCAGAGCTAATTTGTTCACGCTCTTTTGTTGTAACAACCATCTTTTTCTGCTCTTCTTTTAAGTCTTGTTGCTTACTCAATGCTTTTTCTACTAATTGTGTTGCTTTTACTAAAAGTTCTTCACTTGCTTGATGCCGTTCTTTTAATTTATTGTTATTTTCTGTAAGTTGAGCCAGTTGCTTTTTATCTTGAAGAAGCTCCTGTTCCACTTTTTCCAACTGAACAAGCTTTTCACGTTTAGCTACTAGCTTCGGCTCCTCTTCGGACTTTTCCTTACGAATCGCTTCATATGCTTTTGTCGTTTCATCATATTGTTTCTTTATATGATGAAACGTCGCTTCATTATCATGAAGCTGTTGTTTTGCGTCACGATAATCTGATTGACTTCTTTGCAAAGCTTCTGCATAGGGACGTAAAAATTCAGCTTCCTCTGCTCTCTTCAACTCAACCCTTAGACGTTTGATATCAGCCTCGTTTAATAGTAGAACTCGCTTATCCTTTTCGATGTTTTCCTGCTCTTGCTGAAGCTTCCATACTTCTTGCTTTTCTTCGAACTCTTTTGTTACCTGTTCTAGTTCTTTTGTTCGTTTTTCTAAAAGGTTTTCTGCTTGTTCAACATCGGATTCTGCTGCTTTAACAGCTTCTTTTGAGGCATCTCCTAAACCAGTTTTTTCCGCTTCAAGTTCATTGTGTTTAGCTTTTGCTAATGTTAAACGTTTTTTCAGTTTTTTTAGCATCTTATCTCCGTATTGTTCAAGATGGAATAAGCGCTGAAGCATTTGTCTTCTCTCCGCACCTTTTAATGATAAAAACTCCGCAAATTTACCTTGAGGAAGAACAACGGCACGTGTGAAATCATCAATTGTTAACCCTAACAACCCATACACTTTCTCATTAACCTCAACAGCCTTGTCAGCTAAAACAACATGTTCAGTTGAAACCTCTATCAACCGACAAATGGAGGTTTTCACCTTAATCTCGTCAGTACGTTTAAAGGTCCGTTCCACAATGTATCTTTTTTTTGCTGAAGCATTTTCAAGCTCAAAAGTGAACGATACAGTCAGCTTTTCTTCGGCATGATTTAAAATACCGTGAGTGTTGTTCATAGCACGTTCAACTTTTCCATATAAGGCTAGCGTCATCGCATCTAAAATGGAGGATTTCCCACTTCCAGTAGGACCGAAAATACCAAAGATACCTCCGTCACAAAGAGAATCAAAGTCAATGGTTTGCTTTTCTCTAAAGCTATGCAAACCAGCTACTGATAACTGAATGGGCTTCATTGGTCATCTCCCTCCTCAGATTCATCCTCTTGATTCACAAGCTCTAAGAATAGCTTAATTAGTTCATCCTCAGGCTTTGCACCACCTGTTTGTTTTTCATAAAACTGGGTAAAAAGCTGGTCAATCGGTACATTCGCTTGTCTTGTTGCTGCAACTTCTAGCTCTTGCTCAAAAACAGGTCGAATATGAATAAAACCAGGATGCCATTTTCTCAGACGATGAATTTCTTCAATAGAAAGAGTCGACGTTAAATGAATTTGCAAATCAATCCACGCATTGGCATCCTTCCCCTCATCAAGCCATTGATGGACTTGAGTTATCCCTTCTGTCGCTTTCCATTTCACAAGCGGTTTTCCAGAAGAAAGAGGGATTTCTCTTATTTCAACTGGTTGATTTGGCTGTGCTTCAATAATAGTAACGGATTTTGTATAGCCAATTTCTGAAAAGCTGTACGCAAGTGGTGATCCAGAATAGCGAGTTAAGGTGCTTGCACGTTTTATAGTTTGCGGACGATGTAAGTGACCTAGCGCTACGTATTGAGCGGCTTCGGGCATACTAGTTGCTGCCACTGTGTATGCCCCACCAACTTCAATTGGTCGTTCTGAATCAGTTGAGCTTCCACCCGCTACATGAATGTGGCTCATCGCTATATTTACAGTATCCTTTTGAAATTGTTCACTCATCTTCCCAAAAATTTCACGGATCTTTTCATCATATTTATTTCTAAGCTGAACTTCTTCATGTTCTGCTGATAGGATTTGTTCAAGTCTAGCTTCAGAAGGATAAGCTAGTGCTGCCACTTGCATTTTTTGCCCGGCTTTTGGAACATCAATTTTTATCGTATCCATCAATGGATAGCCGATTAAATGGATAGCATGATTACCTGTTAATGGTGAGGCTGCGGATAATCGATCTGGGTTATCATGATTGCCTGCTATCACAATGATTGGGCGCCTTCCATGATCAGATAGCCTTGAAAGTCCTTCGTAGAATAGCTGCTCAGCTGCAGCAGGCGGATTGACCGTATCAAATGCATCTCCAGCCATCAGGATGGCATCAATTTGTTCTTCTTCTACAATTTTCACAAGCTCGTCTATAAATTCTGCTTGCTCTACCAATCGGCTTCGACCTTCTAATGATCGTCCTAGATGCCAATCAGCTGTATGCAATATGCGCATCAACATCGACTTCCTTTCTAGTTATTTACTATTCTATAAGAGCAAGAAAGGAAGTTCACACCTCTCATCCGTCTGTGAACTTCCCTGTTTCCTTACATTTTCACTAAGTAACCACCGTCAAAGAAAAATAAATATCTTTCTTGTAGAGGTCTTTGTATGATTTCTTCAATGGCTTTTCCATATAAATCAATTTGAACTTGATATCGATCCTTCAATATAGGCTCTGCATCAATAAAACTAGCAAATTTCCCCTTAATCGTATCTGTTTTATAGTCTAATAGAACCGTTCCTAGCTCATCCTCAAATAAGCAGTCGATGACCCCTTGTACTAAAATTGGCTCATCCATTTCATTATCCCCATCTGATTTCAACGCATAGCTAAATGGAACCTCACGATACACTTGCTTTGCTTGAAGCATTCTAGCTCCAACCTCCGTTGAAAAGAATTGAACGATTTGATGACGATCAATCACACTCGCTAATTGTTCTGTTAAGATTTCCTTTTCTATCAGCTCTTTAATTTTCAATTGGACTCTCTCAGCTGTTACTGGTTCTGTAATAGAAAGATGTTGCATCACTGTATGCATTGCTGTTCCTCGTTCAGCTGCTGAAATGGATTTTTCTTGCATGAAATTAGGTCGGTTGTATAGGAATGATGACGATCGTTCCTTCTTTACAAACTGCTGATCGCTGTATTCATCTCTAACCTCTTGCTGTCTTTTCAACTCGGTTACAGATTGCTTCGAACGCTTTTTCGTATTTTCTAAATAAGGATAAACAAACGTAAGCTGCTCCTTTACTAATGCCTTCTGGTCACTTTCAATGGATACCTCTTCCCCTTTTTGAATGGAAGCTAATCTCTCCGTATTTATTTGCTCTTCATTTGCAAAGACTTCCTTCAGATCCTCTCCATTTACCTTTTCAACAGTCCACTTAGATGGGTGCTGAGAGATCTCCTCCTGTAAGCATACCATTCCATCTGACATCATATAGCAATCCTTATGGCGGATTAACGCTGGTCCCACCCAGTCCATATAGCTTTTTGCTTTTGCCCTCTCAAAGTCAGGTAAAAGCCACTCTTGATGAGAAAGGTGATTACGCCAATCAGTAAGCTTCTTTTCTGCATCCTTCAAGGTACCTACCAAGTAAAGCTTTTCCTTCGCACGTGTTAATGCAACATAAAGGACCCGCATTTCCTCAGCAAGCAATTCCATCCTCATCTTCTTTTTTAACGCAAGATATGGAAGCGTTGGATAGCTCACACGTAATTTCGGATTAATCAACTTTGTCCCAAAACCTAATTCTTTATCTAGGAGGTACTTTTTATTTAGATCCATCATATTGAATTGCTTAGAAAGTCCCGCCACAAAAACAACTGGGAACTCAAGACCTTTTGAACTATGAATTGTCATGAGTCTGACAACATCCTCTTGTTCACCTAATGCACGAGCGGCTCCTAGGTCATCGCCACGATCCTGCATTCTTTCAATAAAACGAAGGAAGCGGAACAAACCTCTAAAGGACGTTGCTTCGTATTGTCTTGCTCGATCATATAAGGCACGAAGATTCGCTTGACGCTGCTTTCCACCCGGCATACCGCCAACAAAATCAAAAAACTTTGTATCACGGTATAACTGCCAAATTAATTCAGAAACAGATCCTTGTCTAGCAAGGTCACGCCAGCTTTCAAGTAAAGCGACAAATGCTTTTAGCTTCTGTATCAAGCTTTGATGCCTTTCATCACCTTCCGAGGATACACACGCTTTAACCGCATCATAAAACGTGCCTTTCCGATCAAAGGTACGAATTAAGGCCATTTCGTTTTCTGTCGCATCTACGATTGGTGAACGTAGCACAGCTGCTAGAGGAATATCCTGAAATGGATTATCGATGACTTTTAGCAAGGACATCATAATCGCGACTTCTGTTGCTTCGAAATATCCATTAGAAAGATTGGCATAGACAGGGATGCCCGCTTGTTTAAATTCCTCCATAATTTGAGGTGCCCATGGCATAGAACGTAATAGTATGACAACATCTCGATACGTCATCGGTCTTGTTCCATCTATCCCTCGATCATATACAGGAAATTGTTGTTCAATAAGTTTTTTTATTCTTTTAGCCATGATTCGTGCTTCTAGCTGGACCGTTTCAAGCTCTTGCTCATCAAATAAACCAGCTTGCTCTAGCTCCTCGGACTCAGATTCGTTGTCCTTGCCACCCTTCTCAATTAAGAGTAGCTCAGTACTCATTTGTTCGTTTTCAGGGTAGCTTGCACCTAGTTTTAGCTCAGCGTCATGATCATAGATAATCTCTCCAACATTCTCGCCCATGATCTGCTTAAACAAGTAGTTCGTGCCATCTAAAATCTCTGAACGACTTCGGAAGTTTTTCGATAAATCTATTCTCATCCCCGATACGTCCCCAGCTTGAGTAAATCGTTTATATTTACTCAGAAAAAGGAAAGGCTCAGCCAAGCGAAAGCGGTAAATGGATTGCTTTACATCACCAACCATAAACAAATTGCCAGCTGATTCTGTATCCTTTGTCACTAGCTTTAAGATCGATTCTTGTACAAGATTCGTATCCTGGTATTCATCGACAAGAACCTCAACAAATTGGTGCTTGTAATAAAGAGCTGCTTCACTTGACTGATCGTCTTCACCCTTTAAGATCTGCAAGCAATAATGCTCTAAATCAGCAAAATCAACAAGTCCCTTTTCCTTCTTCATTCCCTCGTATCGGAGCGCGAATTGTTGAACAAGTGAGACAAGTTTGGACACCACAGGCTTTAAATGTAGAAAATCCTGTTTGTAATTAGAAAGGGAGCGCGAAAATAATTCATCTCGTAATTGCTCTATTTGCTTTTTTGCTGCATTTCGTAAGGATGTTACTTGATCTGTCAGCTTTTTATCATATTGATCACCCTTCACTATTTTTGCACGTGAAGGCTTAAAGCTCTTAAGCTGCTCCCCTAATTGATCCCATGAATTCTTATGCGCCATAATGTTGGCAAGCTGCTTCAAATCATCCTCTAAATTTTCTGCACGTGGGGCAGGACCTGCTGGCTGCTTTGTTAGCTCCATTGCTTGTAATAATTGTTCACGAACCCCACTTAGCTGCATATCGATATCTTGAAGTAAGAATGTCAAAAATGGTAACGATTCAAAATCCGCTTCATCTTTAAGATCATACATGTTAGCTAGATCGTTAAGCCACTCGGTTGGAGTAGGATGAGATCTCGAGAAAAAATACAGCTCTCGAATCAGTGTTTGAAGCTCCATATCACTTCGGTCTGATGTATAACGATCAACCAAATCAAAAAACTCTTCATTATTTTCATCGCTGTATTCTTCTTCAAATAACTCATCGAGTACCTCATCAATAAGGAGTTGTCCCTCTGTTTGATCAGCAATACGGAAGCCTGGATCAATATTAATTAAATAATAGTACTTCCTTACAACCTGTAAGCAGAAAGAATGAAGAGTTGATATAGATGCTTTATTTAATAAAGTAAGCTGTCTACGTAAATGAAGAGAAGATGGGTTATCCTTTAGTGATTTCTCAAGGGCCTCTCCAATACGGCTCCTCATTTCCGCAGCAGATGCATTTGTAAATGTCACGACTAGAAGGGAATCTACATCTACAGGGTTTTCCCTTGAAAGAATCTTTCGTATAATTCGTTCAACTAATACAGCTGTTTTTCCAGATCCAGCAGCGGCCGCAACTAAAATATCCTGTCCACTAGCAGCGATTGCCTTCCATTGATCATCCGTCCACTGGCTATTTTCTGGTTTTGCCATAAACTCACTCATCACCCTTAACCTCCTCTCTT
The DNA here is from genome assembly GCF_001889165.1 of Bacillus weihaiensis. Lineage (GTDB taxonomy): Bacteria > Bacillota > Bacilli > Bacillales > Bacillaceae > Metabacillus > Metabacillus weihaiensis. Next base: position 3,203,785 of record NZ_CP016020.1, read on the forward strand.
AATCTACTTAGTATATCCTCATTTTTTTCGCTCTTTAGTACACGATAATTATTTTCTTCTAATGAATCATCGAACTGGCAAACTGATTTGTATTCACAATACGTACAAGGCATTTTATCTTTTATTTTGTAAGGGCTAATATCAATGACACCATCCGTAATACTTGTCCCTACTCTCTTAAAAGTAGATCGAACATGACCTCTTAAGAGCTTGAAGTCCGCTTCACTTGCGATAGAAGAATTTGAACGGAAGCTTCCATCCTTTTTCAACCCAGCCGCCACTATATTTGATGTACCACCCTCTAATAAGGAGTGATCCATCATCTGTACGGCTTCAACATCTCCAAGTAATAGGCCCTTCATTTTAAACTTTTTAAAAATTTCATCATCCAGCTTCTCATCAGATAAAATGGTTGACGCTTGAATCATCGGATCATGTACATGAAAATACAACACTCCTGCCGGTGACGCCTCTACCCCTAGCCACATACGTGAATTCGAGATGATTACATCAAGGTATGTCAGCATCTGCAGAGCAAGTCCATAATACACTTCTGATAATTGGACATTTTTATCACTAGATTTATAGTCAACAATTCGTAATAGCACTCCGTTAGAGCCCGCAGCTTTATCAACACGGTCAATTCTACCTGCTACCTCCATCGTGCAACCGTTTGGTAATGTAAAACGAATCGCAGGTAGTTCCCCACCTTTTCCAAAGCCAAGCTCAAGTCCAACCGGAGCAAACCCACTTGCTTTCGCATGCTCACTTAAAATAGTAGAAGCTCGAGAAAGAATTTTTTGTAGCTTTCTCTTTATATAATGGTAACGATTAGAGCTAAGTAAAATCTCTTTTTGCAAACGCGGAGCTAGCTTTTCTACCGCATCAAAGGATAGACGATCACATTTATCCTTTGAAAGCTCCTTCCAATCCATGTTTAATTGCTGCAATCGGTCTGATATAAGCTTTAGGGCTGAATGAAACATTTGTCCAATATCTGGCGCTTCAAGCTTAAAGAACTGACGTTCCTTTAGTTTTAAACCATGTGAAGCAAAGTGAGAGAAAGGGCAGCTATTAAATTGTTCCATTCTAGAAACACTTCCTTGAATATGCTCTCCATATAACTCTCTACTCACCCCACGATCTAGCTGCTCTGTTTTATTTTCATATGAAAGGCTACTAAGCACCTTTTTCGTAATCGCTTGGTTGTAAGACGTTACAAAATAGTTATAAGCATCCCACCAAATTGGATTAATTGGGTATCCCTTTTTCCATGATTGAAGCTGTGACGTAACATAGGACAAGGTGACATGTTCATTAACCATAAACCCTAATTGCTCCGAAAAGGACAACTGCTCTGGTTCATTAATAAGTCTTCGTTTTTCTAGTTTTGGAAAGATTTCCTCGATCCTTTTTAATAAACCTGAAGGTAATAACGTTTTCCCTTCTTCATCCGCCATCGGGTAGGATAGATAAAGATGATCTGATGGACTCATTAGCCCCATATAGATAATAAAATTCTCATCTAAAAGCTGTTGTCTACTTGTCGGTGCAAGCTGTATTCCTTGGAAATGCAAGGCTTCCCGATCATCCTCTGTTAATATCCCTTCCTCTTTAGGTCGTGCAGGTAACACACCATCATTCACACCCACAATAAAGGCGCATTTCATATTGAAAAATCTAGACTTTTCTAAGTCTGCTATTAACACTTGATCAATACTTGGGGGAACAAGGGCAAATTTCATCGCTTCAAGTCCTGTTTCAAGCATGTCAGAAAAAAGCTTAGTCGAAACTTCCTCTTCTGCAAGCATTTCTACAAATTCATCTAATAAGTTTACTATCGCTTGCCACGCTTGATCATGCTCTCTTGCTTCTAGCAGCTGACCTTTTTCCTCAGCCGTTTGTCTGAGTTTTTCAATTTTTTGTGGAATCTGTAATTCTTCTAGAAATACGTACAATGCTTCAGCAAGAGCTCGCCCTGTTTTCGCACGTTTCAGTCTTTTTTGAAGAGTTACTATAGGCGTCACAACGATCCCACGAAGATGATTCAGTTTTTCTTCCATTTCCTTCTCTTCATCTGTTACGACAAATTCATCATCTAGGGAATAAAATCGACGATATTTCCATCGTTCATCCTTTGTCCATCTTGCGCCTTGTATGCCGTATGAAAGAACATAGTTTTCTAGAACGTCCATTTCTTCTCTCATCTGCTGTTTATCCACATCTAATGGGTACAAGAGCTCTGTTTTTACCGCTCGGAATACTGCCTCATAACGCCAAAAACCATTGATCACCTCTAGCACGGAACGAATTAACTCTACTAGGGGATGATTCAACATGGAACGTTTTTGGTCAATGAAAAAAGGAATCTCATAATCTTTGAATACCTGTTCAATGACATCTCGATAATCGTTAGAATTTCTAATAAGTAAGGCCACATCACGGTAGCGGTAGCCCGATTGTCTCACAAGCGAATGGATTTCTCTTGCTATCCCTTCAACCTCAGCTCTTCTGTTAGCTGCTTGAAAAATCGTCACATCTGTTTCTTGTTCATAGACTGTCGTAGGCCTTGTATCGTAATAGGACTCTAAGTGCTGTAACGACGGACTATTTATGAAACGATACTGCTCTTTAAGAACAATGGGCTCCTCAATCTCTTTCTCCATATCATGAGCAAGCGTTAGGATTTTATTGTATGTTTTACCTGTCATTTGAAACAGGTGTAATTCATGTGGAAGAAAAGCTTCATATGGCTTGTCTTGCGTTAAAGCAATTTTGACACTCTTTGCATGCTTCATGAGTGCTCCAATGACTTCAAATTCCTGTGGAGTAAAACTATGAAAGCCGTCAATATAGATGTCGGCAGCTTGTAAATAAGGTGAGTATTCTACCTTTTCAGCTAAGAGCTTCAAATAGTCTTCTGAATCAACGTATTGCTCACTTAAGTTTATTTCTAGCTGTTTATAGAGTATGGCCATATCATGCAGCTTGTCTGTTAATGTTTTCTTGTCGATATCTGTGTGTGCCCTCAAGAGATATTCCTCAAGCTCCTGTGGAGACAAACAATATCTCTTGAATTCTGTAAGCATCCCTTCAAGTTGTTCAATAAACCCATTCTTATCACTAGCTTTCGCGAACACTTTGAATTCCTGCCTATTCTGTTCAACTAACTTCCTAAGCATCATTTGAATACCTGAGTTTGAGAGATGATGACGAGTAATCCCGCCTGCCTCCTGCAGTACACGCCAGGCCAGACGACTAAAGCTAAATGTCTGAGCACGAATCATACCTCCTAATTGAGGTGTTCGAATCAGCTCATATTCTGCTCCAAAGGTCATTTGATCAGGTACAAGATAAATAATGGGCGTTCCAATTGGTTCCCTTTCTAGCTTGCTTCTTATTTCATTAAGAATCGTTTCTGTTTTCCCACTACCTGAACGACCTAGAATAAATTGAATGCTCATGTTTATTCCCCGCTTTGTTTTTTCTTCTAAACTATTTCCTATACGTATCTATCGTTATCTTAGAGTAGATTATCCTCAATATCAAAGGTACATTTCTTCCTTTTCCCTGCATTTATCATATAAAAAAAAGATTTTTTACACGATATATCCTAATAGGGAGAAAGAATAAATCTTGTATACACCTAAAAATCGGCACATGGTTTTATTCTAGTTAAAACAGCTTTATCAAAAGAAAAAACCACGACTCCATTGGTGTGGTCACTAGCTTCTGTCTTATAATCTATCATTTTCTTCCCATCTTCTATTTTACTTTACTTTTCAAGAGAATTCCATTTTCACCGACTACCAACTTTTGTCTTGTTTCTCTTTTAAATCTTTGAGTCATTTTTATGCCTTTTAGTTCCGTGTCTTTCGTTTTGTCACTTACCGGCTTTACTTTTCTTCCTACCATCAAGAATCATCTATAGCAAACGTAAATTTAGTAGGTCCTAAAAATACACTTAGTCACCTATCAATCCATTAGATTTTTTTTTGACATTTGTCACCCTTATTTCTTTTCCATCTCATTATTTAGCAGAGGATGGTTGAAACAGTATTTGGTTCAGTCGATGGTTCTGGTATCTTTACCCATAATGGTATTTTCATCATAGGCTCTTCCTCACATCACTTTTATCCATACGCTTCTCTCTATTCATTTCATTTCTACGGTATTAGTTGGATTTACGATTAAATCTTTGAGGTGTTCTCTCATGCAGTAGGAACGAGGTTTAAAAGGAAAGATCCGAAACCCATTAACAGATCAACAATTACAAGAGCAAAGGTAAAGAGAGACACTAACTGCAGCGTCTCCCTCCTATTACCCCTATTATTCTCTTTCTACAAATAAGGCAACACCGATTCCTCCGCCAACACATAATGAAGCTAAGCCTTTTTTCGCTTTTTGGCGCTTTAATTCGTGTAAAAGACTTACTACGATTCTTGAACCGGTACAACCAATTGGATGCCCAAGACTAATGCCACTACCATTCACATTTACCTTGTCTCGATTTAAACCTAACTGCTTTTCGACCGCTAGATACTGTGCAGCAAACGCTTCGTTAATTTCGACTAAATCAAGATCTTCGATTGACCATCCCAATGAATGTAAGCCTTTATTAACAGCAGGGACTGGTCCAATTCCCATTACCTTAGGATCAACACCAGCAACAGAGTAATGAGAAATTTTCGCAAGGATAGGCAGACCTCGTTTTTCTGCTTCTTCCCTAGACATTAAGACAACTGCGGCAGCACCGTCGTTTAATGATGAGGCATTTCCTGCTGTAACTGAGCCACCCTCTCTAAAAATTGGCTTTAGAGTTGATAATTTTTCAAAAGTAACATCTCTAGGACCTTCATCTTTAGAAACAGTTATCATTCCTTTTCTCGTTTTCACTTCAATCGGGACAATCTCTTCTTCAAACCTACCACCTTCAATGGCAGCTAAGGCACGCTGATGACTCGCTAACGCTAATTCATCCTGCTCCTCACGTGACACTTCATATTCTTCTGCCACATTCTCAGCAGTTTCTCCCATCATAATATGGTGAATAGGATCCTCTAATATTTCCCACACACTATCTGTTACTTGACCGTGCTGAAGTCGAGATCCCCATCTATGCTGCTTGAGCAAATATGGACTTGAGCTCATCACTTCTACTCCACCTGCAACCACAATATCGGAGTGACCAGTCTGAATTTGCATAGCTCCGGAAAGAATCGCTTGCAAGCCAGATGCACACTGCCTTTGTATCGTATACCCTGTAGTTGTTTCTGGGAAATCCGCTAAAAGAGCAGAGGTACGGGCTGTATTCGGTTCGTCTGTTCGCTGAATACAGTGCCCTAAAATAACTTCGTTTACCTCGCTTTTATGAAGCTTACTTCTCCTTACAACCTCATCTAATACTGGTACAGCAAGCTGTGTTGGCAACAGCTCTTTGAAAGCGCCTCCAAAACTTCCGATAGGTGTTCTTGCTGCTGATGTAATGACTACTTCACGCATATTTCCATCCCCTTTACATCGTAATCAGTTAATTAAGAAGGGTTGTATCCCCCACCTTTTCATTATAATCGTTTTTCCAAGGTAATTTTAGTAGAGATTTAAATATTCCTCAATTATAAGAATCATTTTTTCTCACAAAAAAATGCCAACCCTAAAACTTTAGAGTTAGCATCTATTCTTTACTACTTACCGTTCCAATTACCTCGTCTATTTTCACCAACCCGAAATGGCGACTATCACGACTCTGAATTCGATTATCTCCAATAACAAAAAGATATCCATTCGGTATTTTGGTTTTATCTGTTATTTCTTCTAAAGTAAACGTACCTGTTTGTTTTATTTCATCCGTTTTACCCTCTTTTAAAAACGGCTCACTAACCTTTTGATTGTTAACGTAAAGCTGATCATCACGGTAATGGATTTCATCACCAGGTAAGCCAATCACACGCTTCACATAGGTTTCACCTGTTTCTTCTAATTGAAAGACAACAATATCAAAACGTTTCAATGAATGAAAATACATACCTAGCTTGTTAATCGAAAGTAGCTTTCCTTCCTGATAAGTTGGTTGCATCGATACTCCTTCAACCTTATATTCAACAAAGACTAAGTTTTTCAAAAAGATAACTAACAAGCATATTCCAACCGCAGTTAATGCAATTCCTCGCTTTTTCATACTACCTCCTCAACAGGCTAACGATCAGTTTTCTTAACGGCCATCGTTGTATTTAATCGCTTCTCAATTTTTTTACCAACAAACCATAGTAATAAAATAACGATTCCTGCGATAATTGATCGAATTGGCTGAGTGATAAGGGCATGTAAATCTTGTCCGATAAAACTCACCATAAAAATCATCACAAATTTCCCAGACAAAACAGCTAAAATAAATTGCCAATAGCTGATTCTTGACAAGCCTGCGACAACATTTATTGCTGCTGAAGGGGTAAAAGGAAAACAAAGAATTAAAAATAACGGACTAAATCCGCGTCTCTCTATCCACGTAAGAAGTCGTTTAATTCCCTTCTTGTTCCTCAGCTTTTCAAAAAGCGGCAGCCTTCCAAGCTTTCTCATCACAATAAATACTATAATAGCACCTGCGCTTGCTCCAATCCAAGATAAAAAAAATCCCATCCATAAGCCAAACGAATTCACATTGGCCACAATAAAAACAACTAAAGGTAAAAATGGCAGAAATGCTTCAAGCATTGGTAATAAAATAGCAAAAAACGGTCCAAAAGATCGATAAGTCTCAAAAAGCTCCATTAATTTATCTAAAGAAAGAAATTCCTGTAAAGTCTCTAAATTCATCATTTACTCCTTATTTCAACCTTATAGTATCTATTCTACACATTTATGTAAAAACTTAAAAGATAACGTCTTGGGTAAAATTATTCTTGCAGAATCAACATCAATCAATTACAATAAATAAGAACATTTGTTCTGTTTTTATAGGAGGCATTTTTATGACACATATACCTACTGACATTCGCGATATGATTGAGCAATCTATTTATTTACCAATGGTCATATCTATATTTAACCGAGATCTAACTATCATTGAGCAAAGTGCTTTTAAACTTCATCGTCCCTACCTGACCATTGTTGAAGAATCACTTAAATTAGCTCAAAAAGACTTACAGCATGTTAAACGCGAATTATATAGCCGTAAGATCAAAGTATTTCAAGTTGAGAGAGATGAAGCCTTCACACTTTACTCCTTTATCTACAACGGCTACGAAGAAAAACACAACTACTTTAATCCACGAATTCGAAACAAAGTTTCTGAATTAATGGAAATGTATTTATTCAAGTCTGAGAAATAACTCTACTATTCTTTTCCCAAAATACATGTGATTTAAAAGAAAAACTTCTACAAAACATCAAAGAACCGAAAGACCCCTCTTACGACATACCAAAGCAAACGAAAAGGAAGAAGAATCAATTCTGGAAGATACATAAGAATTTCCGCTATTAAATTCACAAAATCCAAGCGTCGACGATTTTTCTTCCTAACCACTTTTTTCTTTCCTAATAAGCTATTTACCTTCATAGTGAAACTCTCCTAAGTAAGAATATTATTCTGCTCTCTGACCAAAAATAACATATAGCCTCACTTTGTCATACGTATGGTGCGATAATTTGTTTCATTTATAACGATCATTTTAGCCGTTAAGATCATGGTTAGTTTTTGAGAGTAAACCTAATCATATAAATTGACACCATTCGACATATCTATTATTCTAAAAAAGTTAAATTTAATATAACAAATCCGATAAACTTACTGGGGGTTTAATAATGAAAAAAGGTATTATTACATTTTTATCACTAGTTCTACTAGTTGTCTTAGCAGCATGTGGGGCAGAAACGAAAGAAGATACTGCAACAAAAAGCCTTTATGATGAAATAAAAGAAAAAGGCGAAGTTACAATCGGTACAGAAGGAACATACGCGCCCTTCACATTCCATGATGAGACAGACAAATTAACCGGTTTTGATATAGAGATTGCTGAGGAAGTATTTAAGCGCCTAGATATTAAACCCGTATTTATTGAAACAAAATGGGACGGTATGATTGCAGGACTTGATGCGAAACGCTATGATCTCGTAGCAAACCAAGTAGCTATTCGTCCAGAGCGCTTAGAGAAATACGATATGTCTGAACCTTACATTGTTTCAAAAGCTGTATTAGTTGTACATGAAGATAATAATGACATCGAAAGCTTAGAAGATTTAGATGGTAAAAAAGTGGGACAATCACTTGTAAGTAATTACCGTGAAATCGCCGAAGCAAATGGAGCTACAAACACTGTTGTTGAAGGCTTTAACCAAGCAATTGATTTACTTGTATCAGGCCGAATTGACGGTACAATTAACGATAGTCTCTCGTATTTAGATCTAAAAAAACAGCGACCAGATCTTCCAATTAAAGCTGTCTTTGAAGAAGATGAAACAACTAATAATGCCTTTTTATTCCGTAAAGGCAGCGGTGAGTTAGTTGAAGCTGTAAATGGTGCCCTTGCAGAAATGAAAGAAGACGGCACATACCTTGAAATATCTGAAAAATGGTTCGGAACAGACGTTTCTAAGTAAAGGAATTGATCAAAATGTTTGCAGATGAACGCGCAGAACGAATTATAGGAATCTTAACCGATTCCTTTTTTCCTATTCTAAAAGCAGGGATTATGTTTACCATTCCGTTAACCCTGATCTCTTTCATATTAGGGTTACTTTTAGCATTCCTGACAGCTTTAGCACGAATCTCTTCTATTAAACCACTTGTAGCACTTGCAAAGTTCTATGTATGGATTTTTAGGGGAACACCTTTACTCGTACAATTATTTATACTCTTTTATGGATTACCTAGTTTAGGAGTAACGCTAGATCCTTTCCCTGCAGCAGTAATTGGATTTACTCTGAATAAGGGTGCCTACAGCTCTGAAATTATTCGAGCTTCTATCCTTTCCATTCAAAAAGGTCAATGGGAAGCAGCTTTTTCAATTGGAATGACTAGAGGACAAGCAATGCGAAGAATCATTCTTCCACAGGCAGTTCGAGTGAGTATTCCACCACTTGGAAACTCCTTCATCAGTCTTGTTAAAGATACGTCCCTTGCTGCCACCATTACAGTAACGGAACTCTTTCAAAAAGGACAGCAAATTGCTTCAGTGACATACGAGCCACTTTGGCTTTATATTGAGGTTGCTGTTATTTATCTCATGTTTAGCACCGTCTTATCTTTCGGCCAATCAAAGCTAGAGCATCGCTATGAACGAACAGTTGCCAAGTAGAGGAGGAGAAGACGTTGATTAGAATCGAGAAATTATACAAAAAGTTCAACCAATTAGACGTGCTTAAAGGAATCGATTTGGAAGTGGAGACTGGTAAAACCGCTGTTGTCATTGGCCCTTCAGGTTCAGGAAAAACAACACTTCTCCGCTGCTTAAATTTACTCGAGGTTCCAAATAACGGAGCAATTACAATCGATCAAACAACACTGTTGTTTGAAGAAAAGAAGAAATTTCGCACCTCCGAAATGACAGCATTTCGAAAACAAACGGGCATGGTGTTTCAAAACTATAATTTGTTCCCGCATTTTACTGCGGTTGAGAATGTGATGGAAGGACAAATAACGGTATTAAAGCGTTCAAAAAACGAAGCAAGACAAAGAGCACTAGAGCTATTAGAAAAAGTGGGCTTACAAGAAAGAGCAGAAATGTACCCTCATCAATTATCTGGTGGGCAACAGCAGCGAGTTGGCATTGCAAGAGCTATGGCAATGGAACCAAAAGTATTACTATTTGACGAACCGACATCAGCGCTCGATCCAGAGCTAGTAGGTGAAGTCCTCAAAGTAATGAAGGAACTAGCTGACGAAGGCATGACAATGGTTGTCGTCACCCATGAAATGCAATTTGCACGCGACGTGGCTGATGAAGTCATTTTTATGGACCAGGGTGTTGTTGTAGAAAAAGGAACACCTGAAGAAGTATTCCAGCATACAAATAATCCTCGCACTCGCCAATTTTTAAATAAAGTAACGGACAAAGGATGAGAGCAAAGGAGTCAATCTTGCACAAGCCTGATTGACTCCTTTTAATTACACATTTTCTCCTATTTATTCACTACACATCGTCTTATAGCATATATGAAGAGGTAAAAAAGACGACCTAGTTCTCTAACCTCTTCTTTTTCATACGGCGATCTAATTCTCTAATTATTTGTTCATACATAGAGAGTTTTTCACTATCTGTATTAGGCAATAAGAACATATTCATTTTTCTCTGTTCATTTTCAATTCTTGAGGACATAATCGTACGAAGCTGAGCTGTTCTATATAGTTGATTTTCAAAAGACCCAATTGACATATCTAAGGTTGTTTCTTCTCCATTTGTGAAGGTAACTCGTGTACTCTCATTCTCATCTTCCATATAGCTCTTTACATGGCTATGCGAAATCCAAGAACATTGTGGTCTAGTTGAAGAAGTCGTGGGGAAAAAATAAATAGAATTAGCAGGATCTATGACAACCGGTGGTTTATGTGTCACCCCCATTAGTTGCTTTGTTCCTTCCTTTCTGCCTAAATAGCTGCTTCCAAAATAGGAACAGCTCGCATTAATCACCTCAAGTGGGCGCCTTTTCACATGAACATTCCCTTCAAGCTCATAGATCCTTGATTGATTTTTTTGACCCTCCACTGGAAAAATAGCCATTGTAAATCGATTAATGACATATTCCTCACGTCCACCACCATTTTGTTCCATCATTCTACACCTCACATCAGTTTTTAGGTAATATATCCCAATGACAATTTAGCACTAAATAACTGTTTTTTCTATATTTTTACATAATCTTCACAAAAAAAAGACTCCCTTTACATAATTGTAAAAAAAGTCACTCTTCTTTCAGCTGATGATTCATTTCAAGAATCCTCTGTTCTTCATCTATCTCCCCAAACCCAATGAAAGGATTTAAAGCAGTTGGTTCTAATTCCACTTCATTATCTTTTAACATTGACTCACATCCTTTACACTAGCTTTTCCAAATCGTAATAATTCATACAATTTCTAAATATTCCTGTTAAATTATTTAAATATTTTTAATATTTAGTTGATTTTTCCCCTTATATTCCATACAATATAAAAAAGGCATCAGGGGTGATCTTTCATGAAAAATAAAAAGTCCTCGTACACTGAAATCATGAAGTCCCGTAACATTTCGAAAAACGTTCCATCAGAGCATCCTGTATTAAACATGTATATTCAAATGGTTATTGATGAAGCGTTGTTTATCAGGAAAAAAGCATTGCTAGAAGAACGTATTAATGATGCACTTGACACAAAAAATGAAAAAGAATTTATGAACCTATCTCACGAATACAAAAAGTTGAAAAGCATTGGATGAAGAGGGTGACTCAAAAGGTTGTTAAATAACGACCTTTTGAGCACCCTTTCTTTATCTTTTGTGTAGAAACAAATAATTAGGCTTTTTTAATGAAAAAAGAGGGATTCCTTCCCCTTATTGGTTTCCATTTTCCTCTTTTTCAAGGATTTGCTCAATTTGTAAAGCCAGTTGACGATATTGAGCGTAAGACACATGACTCCTGCAAGAAATGAGGAAAGCAAGTGTCTGGAGCGCAATGGAACGTCCCGGTTTTTACGTTAACTGAATTAAAAAGATAAAAGTATGAAAAGAGGCTAACCCAAGGTCTAAAATCTAGACTTTTGGGTCAGCCTCTTTGTTTTGTTAACAGGTTAGATACGGCTGTTTTATTCATTTTCTTGAGTGAGGTACGTTAGTTGCATAAGAAAACCTATTTGGCTTCGTCTGCGAGTCAAATAGGTTAAAGCTTCAACCATCAAAGAGGCTGGGACAGAAGTGCCTGGCTCTTTGTTTTGTCCCAGCCTCTTTTTATTATGCGTTTGTAAATTGCTCTGTTTCTGTTGATCCTTTTAGTGCTGTTGTGGAAGATGTACCACCTGAAATGGTTTGAGCAACTTCATCAAAATAGCCAGTTCCTACCTCACGCTGATGTCTTGTTGCAGTATATCCATGAACTTCACTAGCAAACTCCGCTTGCTGAAGCTCAGAGTATGCAGCCATTCCCCGATCACGATATCCACGAGCAAGCTCAAACATACTATGATTCAATGCATGGAAACCAGCAAGTGTAACGAATTGGAATTTGTAGCCCATTTTTGCAATCTCCTTTTGGAAGTTCGCAATCGTTGTATCATCTAATTTCTTTTTCCAGTTAAATGAAGGTGAACAATTGTAGGCTAATAATTTACCAGGGAATTTCTCATGGATTGCATCTGCGAACCTTTGTGCCTGCTCAAGATTTGGTTCAGATGTCTCACACCATATCAAGTCGGCATATGGAGCGTATGAAAGTCCTCTACTAATGGCTTGATCAATGCCTGATTTCGTTCTGAAGAAGCCTTCTACCGTACGTTCACCTGTAATAAATTCATGATCAGCAGGATCTACATCACTAGTAATTAGGTCAGCTGCGTCTGCATCTGTTCGAGCAATGATAATGGTAGGTGTACCCATTACATCAGCTGCTAAACGAGCGGAGATAAGATTTTTCACAGCTGTTTGGGTTGGAAGTAATACCTTACCTCCTAAATGACCACATTTTTTCTCAGAAGATAACTGATCTTCAAAATGTACACCTGATGCACCAGATTCAATCATCGATTTCATGAGCTCGAATACATTTAGTTGCCCACCAAAGCCAGCTTCCGCATCAGCAACAATGGGTGCAAACCAATCAACGTCCCCTTCTCCTTCCATATGCTGAATTTGATCGGCACGCTGTAACGCTTGATTAATTCGTTTTACAACATGTGGAACACTATTTGCCGGGTACAAGCTTTGATCCGGGTACATGTTTCCAGATAGATTAGCATCTGCAGCAACCTGCCAGCCACTAAGATAAATTGCTTTTAATCCTGCTTTCACCTGCTGTACAGCCTGGTTTCCCGTTAGTGCTCCTAATGCATGGATATAATCCTCCGTATGAAGGGAATTCCAGAGCTTCTCCGCTCCACGTCGAGCAAGTGTGTGCTCGATGTCGATAGAACCTCTTAAACGAATCACCTCTTCTGCACTATATGGACGTGTAATCCCTTCCCAACGTTTATCTAACTCCCAGCTCTCCTGTAATGCTTGAATTCGTTGACCGTTCATGTTCATTCCCCCTATTATTATTCTTTGTTTTCATATAGAAAAAATCAGATTTCTCCCCTTAGATGCCCATAAAATGAATGAATTCATAAATATTTTATAGATTTTCATAGCTTGGAATCGTTAAAAAGTCCTCAAACTCTTCTTGCTTCACAAGCTTATCGAACACTTCAACTGCTTTTTCGACATTTCCTTTTTGGAACGTGATATCACCTAAAGCTTCTCTTAGCTTTTGAACCTCTTCATCTCTTAGTTGTTCATAAAGCTCAAAGGTTAGCTTTCTTCCATCCTCCATAATCCCTTTTGGATGACGAATCCATTGCCAAACCTGTGCTCTTGAAATCTCGGCTGTAGCTGCATCTTCCATTAAGTTGTGAATCGGTGCAGCTCCTCTCCCACTTAGCCACGATGCGATGTAACGAATGCCGACATCAATATTTGTTCTTACTCCTTCTTCCGTAATCGTTCCATCCGGTACCTCTAATAAATCATGAGCCGTTACCTTCACATCCTCACGTTTTCGATGGATTTGATTTGGTGTTTTCATATGCTTGTTAAACACATCCATCGCAACTTTAACTAAGGCAGGATGTGCAACCCATGTTCCATCATGACCATCTGTTGCTTCTCTTTCTTTATCTGCACGAACCTTCTCAAACGCTCGATCATTTGCTTCAGGGTTATTCTTCACTGGAATTTGAGCAGCCATCCCACCCATCGCATGTGCATTTCTTTTATGACACGTTTGGATGGCAAGAAGAGAATAAGATCTCATAAAATGTACTGTCATCGTCACTTGTGCACGATCTGGTAAAATAACAGACTCGCAGTTTCTTAGCTTTTTTAAATAACTAAAAATATAATCCCAGCGCCCACAATTAAGCCCTGCAGAGTGCTCCTTTAATTCATACAAGATTTCATCCATCTCAAAAGCAGCCAGGATGGTTTCAATTAATACCGTTGCTTTTATTGTTCCTCTCGGGACTTCTAGTTCATCCTGAGCAAAGCAGAAAACATCATTCCAAAGTCTCGCTTCAAGATGACCCTCCATTTTCGGAAGGTAGAAGTATGGACCACTTCCCCTTTTCACTAGTTCCTTTGCGTTATGAAAAAAGAATAAGCCGAAATCTACTAAACTTGCAGATATCCTTTTTCCGTCTAACTCAATGTTTTTCTCTTCTAAGTGCCAGCCTCTAGGACGCACTTTTAATGTCGCAAGCTCTTCTTTCAGTTGGTATGTTTTACCGCTTTCATTCTCGAAGGATATCGTTCGACGTACAGCATCTCGCAAATTCAACTGCCCATTCATAACATTCTCAAAGCTAGGTGACGTTGCATCTTCAAAATCAGCCATGAAGACTTTTGCACCTGAGTTCAAAGCATTAATAACCATTTTTCGATCAACAGGGCCTGTAATCTCAACTCTTCTATCCTGAAGATCTTCTGGAATTTGGGAAACTGTCCAATTGCTATTACGAATATGCTCTGTTTCAGGTAAGAAATTCGGGAGCTTTCCGTTATCAATCTCTAGCTGCCTTTCCCTTCTTTTTTGCAGTAGCTCGAGTCTACGTTTTCCAAAATTCCTTTCAAGCTTTTCAATAAATTGTAGCGCCTCAGGTGTGAGCACTTGCTGAAATTGTTCCTGCATTTCTCCAACTATGTTACAGCCTGTCATTTGAGTTGCCATGACCTAATGAACACCTCACCTTATATTGTTATAATACAGTTTATTGTAACTAAAACTAATATATAACAGATTGAATAAAAATGGAACATTTTTCTTTAAAAAATATTCAAAAAATTTCATTTTATAGAAACTTAGACTTTAAAACGGCAAAACACCTAGCGTTTTAAAAACACTAGGTGTAACGAATTGTGTTATAACACAGATAAAAAGAAGCCCTCAAACTATTTATTATTCCTCATCAAACTGCTTCTCCCCATACTCTTCTAAATAATGAATTCGCTCAAGCATCGTTGGATGGGAATACCTAAAGATCTTCACTAAGAGCGGTGGGTTCACTTGACTTAACCCTGTTTTTGCAAGCTCTTGAAAAGAATGAATTGCCGCTTCATGATCGTTCGTCATCTCAATTGCATACATATCAGCTGATTTTTCCTGGTATCTTGACACCGTATTTGTTATAGGACTTGACGCAAATGTTAAAACACCAAGTAAAAGCAAAAATAAAGGAAACATTGTCAGCTCTTTCATTGAGTTAATTTTAAGCAAAGGACCAAAACGTTGAATGAGTTTTTCCATAAGCAAATGAATGAATAATAAACCAAATAGGCTTAGAAGGAGATATCCTGCTATACCAACATAAATATGCTTCATAACATAATGTCCCATTTCATGCGCCATGATAAAAAGTATTTCTTCATCCTCTAATTTATTTAACGTCGTGTCCCAAAGGACAATTCTAGAGTTTGAGCCAATTCCTGTTACATAGGCATTCAAAGCATTTGTTTTCTCTGACATATTTACTTCATACACATGCTCTGCCGGTATATCTGCCCTGTCAGCTATTTCAAGTATTTTAGTCTCTAATTCCTTGTTTTTTAACGGATAAAAATCGTTATAGAGAGGATCAATGACGACTGGTTGTACAAACATGAGAAACATTGAAAAAGGGATTGATAACAACCAAGCATAGAGCCACCATCTTTTTTCAAATTTACGAATAAGTGATAGGACAACAAAAACAATTAACGCCATTAAAAAATAATTCACCCAAAAATCAATAAGTTGATCTTTTATCCATGCATGAAAGGATTGAGTAGTAATGTGATAGGTCTTAGAAATTTGGTACCCAATCCACTCCACCGGCAAACTAAGTAGTGTGATAAAAAGCGAAAGCCAAAAGAAAAAGATAGCAGATTGGAAAAACGACCTCTTTGACGTAGCTTGTGACCATTCCTGCATCTTACGTGATAAACCTGTAAGTAGAAAAACAAATAAGAGGAACCATTCAAATGGTACCGTGACAAAGTACAAGAAATTTTTCAAAGTGGAATATTCTTGTGAGAGGAGTTGCTCTCTTCCTGTCATAAACGTTGCAGGATCAGCTGCTGTCCCCTCATATGGCGCAGGTACTCCCGAACCAGAAAAAATAAACAAATACCAATAAACAACAAGTCCGTACAAGAAATACACTGCTATGGATGTCGTTAACCATTTTCTCATTTTTGTTGCCCCCTCGAACAAGCTCTTTTTATAGTTTAATCTCACTTCTTTTTCTTTAGAACTTATTAAAGATTAAAGGGGAATTTTCCGGAAGTGAAACCGTCCTTTTTCTGTGTTAAAAGAACATGCTATACAACACAAGTGTACCGATTGAGCCCATCACAACGATGATCACGTTAGCTCCAGTAAAAGCAATTAATATTGCAGCAACGGCTCCAACTACTCCAAAAAATACATCCTCACTAATTAAAAAGACCCCAGGTACAATTAATGCGCCCAATGTTGCATAAGGAACATTCTTAAGTACATTTTGGACAAAAATTGGCAATTTTAACTGACTTAATGCAACAAGAGGAATCATTCTCGGAATATATGTAACGATTCCCATTCCAATGATCATAAGTAGGATCGTATTATCCATTATGGATCACCTCTTTTTGATCATACTTTGCATAAAATAACTCGACTAAGCAAGCTGCCAAAAGTGTTGATAGCACAATTGCCCACCCAGTTGAAATGATTCCAGAAGCAAAGCATAATGAATTTAAGATCGCTGCCACACCTGCTAAATAGAGCACTTTCCTTTGCTTTTTTAGCGATGGGATAAGCAAGCCAATAAACATCGCATACAAAGCAATTCCCATACTTTCTTGAACAGTTGTGGGTAAGCTAGCACCAATAACAAAGCCAATTCCCGAGTTAACAACCCAGCTTGCATAGGAAATCAACATTAATCCAAAAAGGTAGCTTGCATTCACTGACCCTTCCTTAGTTGAAGCAACAGTGAACGTTTCGTCCGTTAAACCAAACGAATAGAGAGCTTTCTTCCAAAGAGAATCCTCTTCTACCTTCTCACTTAGTGACGCAGACATTAAAAAATGTCGAATGTTTACTATGAATGTAGTAAAAATGATTTCAATAGCACCTGTTCCAACAGCTAAAAGACTTAAAGATATATATTGTGCTGCTCCAGCAAACACGAGAAGACTCATCATAACCGTTTCTGTTAGGGACAAGCCTGTTGATTTAGATAAAAGCCCAAATGTTAAGGCCACAGGCAAATACCCAATCGCAATGCTCACACCACCTTGGATGCCTTGCATAAAATGAGATTGCTTTTTTACGAATGTTGTAGACGTTGACATGTTTGTACCTCCTTAAGTGGCATTAATTTCGGGTTATCCTTATACTTCGGCCTAGACGCATACGTGTATTTTCGATTCTAACTAGTTTATTTTCGATTTATGTCCATTTATTTTCGAATTTGACCAATTTATTTTCGAATTTCGCCTGTTTATTTTCGATTTTCATCATTATATTCACTTTTCGACAAAAACAAACACATTCTTCACTTCACGCATAATGTAAAAGTAAATAGCAGCTCGCCTTTTCTCCTGTATGATTAGAATAAGTATGAGTATGATTAGCCTCGAACCTCATTGAGTCCCCTTTCTTCAACTTGTATTCAACGTCTTGAATACCAACTGTCATTTCACCATCACACACAAGTACATACTCCTCAACCATTCCATGATGACGATCTGAGGTGTGAACACATTCCGGCAAGATTTCCATATAATACACCTCAAAATTTTTTGAGGAATCAAACGGAAAATAAGGATATACTTGAAGTAGTTCTTCATTTTCAGTAACAGCTGTTTTTTCTGATAACCGCACAACTGACACAGTTGGTTCTTTTTCTTCCACAAGAGATGAAAAGGACACTTGTAGGCCATTGGCTATTTTCCACAGTGTGTTAACAGTTGGACTAGATTCACCTTTTTCAATTTGAGAAAGCATCCCTTTACTAACACCCGTTAATTGTGCAAGCTGGTCATAGCTATACCCTCTCAGCTTACGAATATTTTTCAAATTCTCTGCAATTTGTACTTGAATTGTACTCATAAAAACTCCCATCTTTTGCCTTTGTATAAAATAGTATACATTTGCATGTTATAACAAACAAGATTTTTTCATATTCTTATAGAATTTATACTTCCGGATCAAAGTCCCTAAAGGAAAACAGAGAAATATAGAGCGAAGTCTTTCCTTCATGGTCGCAACAAGACTGACTAGTTGGTATGTTCCTCTAAACGAATTAGCAGGTAAAGGAGACTCTAATGATGCAATCACTCTTACTTAAGAATGGAACCATATATTCTGAACAAAAAAAGATCAATAATGGATATGTTCAAATAGAAAATAACAAAATAACCGGAATTGGTGAAACAGCTTTTTCAGCATATTCTTTAACGAAAACAATTGAACTTCCTTGGAACTATCACGTGATTCCGGGTATGATGGATCTTCATATTCATGGAGCAAATGGTGCAGATACTATGGATGGGACGAAGGAAGCATTAGATACCCTTTCTCAGATTCTACCGAAAGAAGGTGTAACGAGTTATTTAGCGACAACCATGACGGAGAATACGGCATCTATTGAAAATGCGCTAACTAATATAAATCAATATATGGAAGTCTACCAAGAGGAAGGTCAGGCTGAACTTCTAGGTGTTCATTTAGAAGGACCTTTTATCCATAAAAATAAGGCAGGGGCTCAACCGATTCAGTACGTTCAAGACCCAAGTATATCTCTATTCAAATCTTGGGAAAAGAGATCAAATCATCATATTAAGCTGGTTACTTTGGCACCGGAGCTCCCACAGGGTCTTGAGCTCATTAAATATCTTACATCAAAAAATATCATTTCATCTGTAGCACATTCTGAAGCAACCTATGAGCAAACAGTAACTGCGATACATCACGGGTTATCACATATCACCCATTTGTTTAATCAAATGCCTGGCATTCATCATCGTGAGCCTGGCGTTGTGGGAGCTGCTTTTTTACACGATGAGGTGATGGTTGAAATGATTGCTGATGGGATTCATGTCCAACCAGAAATCGTGAAGCTTGCATATAATCAAATAACACGAGATCGTTTAATATTAATCTCTGATGCCATGCGTGCAAAGTGGCTAAAAGATGGGATATATGAGTTAGGTGGTCAACTAATTACAGTAAAAAACGGGAAAGCTTTACTATCAGAGGATACTCTTGCTGGCAGTGTACTTAAAATGATTGATGCTTTTAAAAATATCCAACACTTTACTGGGTGTTCAATCGAAGCTGCCATTCAAATGACATCAGAAAACCCTGCAAAACAACTAAACTTATTTCACAAAAAAGGCAGTCTTTCAGTTGGTAAGGATGCGGACATCGTCATTCTTGATGAGAATTTAGATGTTTATATGACAATCTGCAACGGTAAAATAGCTTATAAAAGGTCTCCCGAAAACGATAGGGAACAATCCATCCGGGATAACACGGGCTAAGGAGAGTGAGATCAGAAATGCAGATTATTGAAGTAAAAGATTATGAGGAAATGAGTCTAAAAGCCGCACAATACATCCTAAATAAAGTAAAAAACAAAAACAAAATGGTTTTAGGATTAGCGACAGGCAGCACACCACAGGGTCTATACTCCCATTTAGCTTGGGATCATCAAAAGAACAACACATCCTACACAAATGTGACAAGCTTTAACCTTGATGAATATATTGGAATTCCCCCTTCGGATCCAACTAGCTACTTTTACTACATGTATGAAAGGTTTTTTTCACACATCGATCGTGTAAACGAAAATGCTCATATCCCTAATGGTTTAGCATCAGATCTTGATGAAGAATGCAAACGATATGAACACCTTATACAAGTAGCTGGCGGCATTGATTTGCAAGTATTGGGAATTGGGAGGAATGGACATATTGGATTTAACGAGCCTGGAACTTCATTTGAATCACCAACACATGTAGTTGAACTAACAAATTCTACTCGACAAGCAAATGCTAGATATTTTGATACCATTGAAAAGGTTCCCACTCACGCAATTACAATGGGGATCAAAACGATTCTAAAGAGCAGGGAAATTTTACTTTTAGCTTCTGGTGAATCAAAGCAGAATGCGCTCGTACACCTAATTACAGGTGAGATTACTGAGCAATTTCCTGCCTCTGCTTTAAAACATCATTCAAACACAACAGTTATCGCTGATGAAGTTGCCTTGCATGGTGTGAAGCAGCTTCATCCTAGATAATCCTGTATTCGGAAACTTTTTTATGAGATCTGTAGCATCTATTCTTATTAGACTCCAATAAAAATGACCATTAGGAACAAACTTTCAAGAAAAAAACTGTGCTAGTAAAGATTTTTTTCGTACGAAAGTGTCGAATATAGTTGAAAATGGCAAGCAAACAGCTCTAGATAAAAAGCCTTTCACAGACTAAAAAAGCATGGCACCCACTACTACATTGAAGGTGACATGCTTTTTATTAGAGTCTAGTCGTTAAATCAACAACGCTTTATCTGACAAAGAACTATCAGATTTAATTTTAGAGAATTCATCTAGCAAGGAGGAAACGGTAAGTCCTTTCTTCACGTTACCTTCTGCTTCGAATACAATATTCCCTTTATCCATCATGATCAGTCTGTTACCAAGATCAACTGCCTGCTGCATGTTATGAGTAATCATTAAAGTTGTTAGTTGACTCTTCTCCACAAGCTTCTTTGTTAAATTCGTAATTAGCTCAGCACGTGATGGGTCAAGTGCTGCTGTATGCTCATCTAAAAGCAGGATATCTGGCTTTGTGAATGTAGCCATTAATAATGATAGGGCTTGACGCTCTCCCCCTGAAAGTAAACCTACTTTAGCAGATAGCCGATTTTCTAATCCAAGACCAAGCATTTCAAGCTGCTCTTTGAAATAAACACGTCGTGATGAGGTGACACCAGGCTTTAGCGATCGTTTATTTACCCTTGAATAAGCAATCGCTAAGTTCTCCTCTATAGACAGAGTAGGAGCTGTCCCTGCCATCGGATCCTGGAATACACGACCGATATAACGTGAACGTTTATATTCTGGAACATCGACCATTTGCTTTTCTTTAATCAGAACATCTCCTATATCTGGAGTGATTCTTCCAGCAATAACGTTAAGTAAAGTCGATTTTCCAGCTCCGTTACTCCCAATAACCGTGACAAAATCTCCTTCTGCTAGCGAAAGATTTAACGAATTCAAAGCGATTTTTTCATCCACAGACCCTTCGTTAAACACCTTATATATTTGCTTTAGCTGTAGCATTGCCTACACCTCTCTTTCTGCGTAAGCTTTTCTTTCGCTTATCCTTTTGCTTATCAATCACCTGTGGAATGACTAGGGCACCGATAACAATACAAGCCGTTATTAGCTTCATATCACCTGTTTCAAAGAAGTTCACTCGTAATGCCATTGCGACAATCATGCGATAAATAATAGCCCCGATAATTACCGCAATAGTTGCTTTGACGATTGTCTTTGTTCCAACTAGCGCTTCCCCAATAATGACAGATGCTAAGCCGATGATAATCATACCAATTCCCATCCCAACATCGCTAAAGCCATTGTATTGGGCAATAAATGCTCCTGCAAAGGCAACAAGTGCATTTGAAAGACCTAATCCGACGATTTTAAGCATATCCGTGTTGGCTGAAAAGCTTGTAATCATATTTTGATTATCTCCTACAGCTCTAATCGCAAGTCCAACCTCTGTTTTTAAGAAGTAGTCTAAAAGATATTTAATAACCAAGATTAA
Organism: Bacillus weihaiensis; assembly: GCF_001889165.1. Lineage (GTDB taxonomy): Bacteria > Bacillota > Bacilli > Bacillales > Bacillaceae > Metabacillus > Metabacillus weihaiensis. The sequence continues at coordinate 3,225,799 of NZ_CP016020.1, forward strand.
CAAAATCATTATCACAACAATTGACCATGTCTTCGGAATAAATTCACCTAGACCAACGGAAGTAAATAGATTACTAATTGCTTGATCAATGCCAAGCTTATTCCATCCAGCTAGTAGATGTGTAAAAACCGTTTCCTCCTGTAGAAGAGGAACATTTGATTTTCCCATAATTCTTAAATTAATCGAATATAAGGCAATCATCATTAGAATTCCAGAGAGAAGGGGGTTAATATTCCCCTTCGTATGAAGTACTCCCGTAATACAGCCAGCTAAGAATCCTACGAGCAATGCGATGAATGTGGCTAAAAATGGATTCACACCATTTACAATTAAGATGGCACTAACCGCTGCTCCAGTCACAAAGCTACCGTCAACTGTTAGATCTGGGAAGTCTAATATTCGAAATGATAGGTATACACCTAGAGCCATAATCGCATAAATTAATCCAGACTCTACCGAACCAAATAGGGCTGTAAACATTTTATATCACCTTTATTCTAAGATTTCTGCTTCTTCTTTCCACTCATCTTTGATTTCAATTCCCATGTCCTCAGCTGCTTTTGCGTTAATTTGAAGCTTTAGCTTTTGTGGATATTGAACAGGTACCTCACTTGCTTTCTTTTCACCAGTTAAAATACTGACTGCCATTTCACCTGCTTCATAGCCAATATCGTAGTAATCAAATCCGTATGCTGCAAAGCCACCGCGCGCAACAGAATCCAATTCACCAACAAATAACGGAATATCCTCATCAGCTGCTACACCGATCACACTCTCTAAAGCTGATACTACTGTATTATCTGTAATGACATATAATGAATCCACTTTACCGATTAATGATTCTGTTGCTTGCTTAACTTCAGCAGAGGTTGAGACAGATGCTTCTACTACTTCAAGATCTGTACCTTCCATTGCATTCTTCACTAAATTAATTTGAGCTACTGAGTTTTGTTCTCCAGAATTATAGATCATTCCAACTTTGTTACCTTCGATATTCTCATCAATAAATTTCACTGTATTTGGAATGGCATCAGGATGTGTATCTGTAGTTCCTGTAATATTTGCCCCCGGTTCTTCAAAGCTGTTTACTAGGCCACCACCAATAGGATCTGTTACAGAAGTGAAAATAATTGGGATTTCATCAGTTGCATTTAATGCACTTTGTGCACTAGGAGTGGAGTTTGCAAAAATAAGATCTACATTGTCCCCAACAAAATTAGTTGCGATTGTTTGACTATTATTTTGATCTCCTTGAGCAATTTGAACATCATACTCTACTTCCAGACCCTTTTCTTTAAGTGCTGCTTGGAACCCTTCTAAAGCCGCATCTAGAGATGGATGCTCAACAATTTGGTTTACACCTATTTTAAATGTTTTTCCCTCAGAGCCTGAGCTACCTTCACTCTCTGTTCCCTCTGATGTTGTTTCACTTGATCCACAGCCTGCTAATGCTAGGAAACTAGCTAAAACAAAGCTACTACCAATTTTCCATCCTTTTTTCATGGTAACTCCCCCTTGTATACTTTTTCATCACTTTTACGCTTTTATGCTTTTATTGATTAAATTATACAGAAAAAAAGAAATACTTCAATATATTTTGAATATTTTTATAATAACCTTTCTAGGTAGTTGATCTCTTTGCTATATGTAGTTGTAAAGCTTGACTCTCATTAGAAACCAAGGAAAAATGTAGGCAGACTGGTTCCCTTTAGAATGATAACCTCAAGAAGCTAGTCTCTAAAAAGCTCGATGTCAAAGCGAAAAGCTCCAATCGATACATAGCATAGTTTCCTAAGCAAACAAGAAAAAAAGCTGGTACAAAATAAAGAGCCAGGCACCCTCCGACCCCATCTATTATGTCCACTTGATAAATCATGCGTACATATAGTTGTTACGTTAAGGTGCCAGGCACTTTTTGTCCCAGCCTCTTCTACTATTCTTTTACAATATTATTTTTGTAAAACTTGATCCTTTAAGGCCCTTCTTAAAATCTTCCCTGTCGTATTTTTCGGTAGCTCCTCTAAAAATTCAATTGAGCTTGGAATTTTATATTTAGCTAAAGACTCCTTACAATAGTGAAGCAAGTCAGCCTCTGTTAAATCTTTATTTTTAGAAACAACAAAGCATTTAACGGCCTCTCCAAAATTAGGGTCCGGCACCCCTAACACCGCAACCTCAACAACATCTTCATGATTGTATAATACTTCTTCAACCTCTCTTGGATAAACATTATATCCACCAACAAGGATCAAATCCTTCTTACGGTCAACGATGTAAAAATACCCATCTTCATCTTGTTTAGCCAAATCACCCGTATGCAGCCAGCCATTGCGAATTGTATGGGCTGTCTCCTCAGGCATATTATAATACCCCTTCATCACATTCGGTCCTTTTACTACGAGCTCTCCTACTTGATTTGTTGGAACCTCTTCTCCCAATTCATTCACAACTTTATTCTCAACGTTCACGATGTTTGTACCGATTGAACCAGGCTTCCTTGGACGATCCAAAGGATTAAAGCAAGTCACTGGAGAGGCCTCTGACAGTCCATAGCCTTCTGAAATCATCACCTTAAACTTTTGTTCAAAGCCTTTTAATAGGGCGACAGGCATGGACGCACCACCTGAGATACATAGTCTTAATGTCTTCAAATCTTCTATACTTGCATTCTCATACTGAAGCAGAAAATTGTACATGGTAGGTACACCTGCGAAAACTGTGGCTTCATATTGCTTTACTAAGTTAAAGATTCCTTCTGCACTAAATCTCGGAACAATAAGAAGTGTTGCACCATTCATAAGTGGTGCATTTAAAGCAACAGTTAAACAAAAGACATGAAACATCGGTAAAGTTGTTACAACTATGTCTTCATTGTTAATCTTTAAGTAATTCGCTGTATCAATAGCATTACTATACAAGTTTTTATGAGTTAACATCGCACCTTTTGGCTTGCCTGTCGTACCAGATGTATACAAAATAACTGCTACATCATCCTCCTGTAAATGTGGACCACCAAATTCGACAGACCCTAACTCAAGCAATCTTGTAAACGATTTCAACTTTGTGTAAATAGAAAGCTGTGTTACATCCACACCTTGCTTTTGATCACTTGGTGGTGTCTCACATGAAATAATATGTCCTACCGTCGGTAATACGTGATTTAGCTTTTCAAATAGTGGTACAAGTAAATCAAGTGTAATCACTGCTTTTACATCACCATTGTTAAGTATATAAGCAATCTCATCTGGTGTATAAATTGGATTAATCGGAATAACGGTCGCACCTGCGCGAAGAGCTCCATATAAGGAAATAACATAATATGGTGTGTTCCCTAAAACGAGCGCTACATGATCTCCCTTGGTAATCCCTAACTCCGTTAAACTACTTGCAAACTTATTGATTGCTCCTTCTAGCTCATAATACGATGTTTCCTTGCCCTCAAACACAATAGCTGGTTTTTTACCATGCTCCTGTACCGTTTGTGATAAACGTGAAGATAAATTCATTTTTCCACCCCTCCGATAAATGAATGAACAACCATTCATTTTTTGATTATGAAAAATCCTCTCCCAGTCCATAGCTGCAAAATAGAATATTAACGAAGGCCCCCTTCTAAATGAAAGATGCGTATTTAACACACTACATACACCTAACAATTCATGTAAGAACGAAAAAAGCCTACATAAATAAAGAAATATTCTACCTTTATTATAGGGAAAGGTCGAACGATTGACAATCTATGGAATGGATTTCACACAAAGAAAAGCGAAAAAGAAAGAGGACACCTTACATGACATAAAGGATTGTCCTCAGAAAGCTTAGTAGATCAGGTTAATAAATTCAGTCTTTTCAATATTTCCAAAATACATTTTTACATCTATCTTTTCTAGAGCTGCTTCAATATGATCCTTCTCATAACGGATGTTCGTTAGGACTTCTTCGACATCCTCCACATTACCAACTCCAAAGAAATCACCATAAATTTTACAATGTTCAATGACTCCTTTTTTCACTTCTAGACGTACATCAATTTGGCCAACTGGAAAGCGGTGTGAATGCTGATAGTTAAATGTTGGTGATTTCCCATAATTCCAATCCCAATTTTGATATCGTTCTCGTGAAATTTCGTTAATGATCTTCCAATCCTTTTCCGTTAATTCATACATTGGGATGTCATGAAAGTCTGTAAAAATATAGAGAAGAAGCATTTCTCTAAACTGTTCAATCGTCATCTTGTCTTCCATGTACTCACTAATGTTGGCCACACGGCTTCGAATTGATTTGATTCCCTTTGATTCAATTTTATCCTTCTTCACCTTAAGGGCTGAAACGACACTATCGATCTCCGAATCGAATAACAAGGTACCGTGTGAAAACATTCTTCCGCGTGTAGAGAACTGGGCATTCCCAGATATTTTGCGCCCATCATTTGCTATAATATCATTTCTCCCACTCAATTCAGCCTGAACCCCTAGCTTTGCTAAAGCTTGTACAACAGGCTCTGTAAACTTTTTAAAATTATGAAAGCTATCTCCATCATCCTTTGTAATAAAGCTAAAATTCAAGTTTCCTTTATCGTGATAAACAGCTCCACCACCTGATAGTCTTCTCACTACATGTATTTTTTGCTCCTCTACATAAGCTGTATTAATTTCTTCAATTGTATTTTGATTTTTGCCAATAATAATGGATGGCTCGTTTATGTAAAATAATAGATAGGTTTCATCTGGATTGAGGTGCTTGACCGCATACTCTTCTATAGCTAAATTTATTCTTGGATCTGTAATACCTTGATTATCAATAAATAACAAAGGATTCCCTCCTACATGTTTTTTGTCCATTCAAACTTGCTTGAAGCAAGGGAAACGTGTCCCTTATAATGCTTTTGTACTTCTGTTATTAAATCTTGATGATTCCCAAAATGGGGTAAATGAGTTAATAACAGCTCCTTCACCTGACTGCTTTCCGCTATTTTACCAACTTCGGTACTATTCATATGACCTGCATTTGTCCCGTCTTGATATTCGTAAAAGCTACATTCTGCTAGTAACAAATCAGCCTGCTCGGAAAATGAAATCAACTCTTCCTTATAGCTCGTATCTGCCGTGTATACAATAGTTGATTCTCCGTCTGTCATTTTCATGGCGTAGCAAGGAACCGGGTGTATGGTTGGTAAAAATGAAATGGTAAATGGACCAATTGTTATTGAGTCCTTTGGATCATATGCAATTCCCTTTGTTGCTTGTTTATATGTAAGCTTATCAAACGATTCTTGATCCTCTTTGTGACCATAAATAGGAATCGTCTTATTCTCACCATTCAATATAGATGTCACTAGGCTTGCATATTGCAATGGACCAACATCTGCAATGTGATCATGATGATAATGCGATAAAATGACCGCATCTAGTTGTTCAATAGATATGACTTCTTGAAGCTTAGAAAGGACTGCGCTTCCACAATCCACTAGTAAACGAAAACCATTTGATTCAAGTAAATAACCTGAGGTTGCTTCTCCAGCCTTAGGAAAACCTCCCCAATACCCAATTACCTTTACTTGCATACATTCCACCCTTTCTCTTGTAAAGCTCCAATCCTATCTCCATTATACAAGAACAAAAGGCGTCTTTACAAAAGGCTGTTTTCTGAAGCAGTCATGCTATCATCTCTAAATTAACTACAGCGTAGTGCGTGGGGATTTGCCAAAAATAACAATGCATTTGAAAACATTGTTTCAAAACAAAACTTATTACCCATTTATCATGTAATCCCCGATCTAAACAAAAATTTCGTTCAAATTAGGCTTGGTTGTTACAAAACAGTTATTGACACTTTCTAATCTGTTATAATACAATGACAGTAACAAATGACATGGAGGCGATCCAAATGATCATAAAATTAACAGAATTTTTCAGAAATTTACCTAAAAAACAGTGTAAAGAATGTGGAAATGAAATGGAAGAACAGCATGAATGCTACGGCAACACATGTAACGAATGCTTGCATATTATTGATCTATAAGAACAATCTCTTCTTATAAAACACTCATACTACAATTTCTTCTTAGTTTCTTGATCCGTCATTCTCTCAGACTGTAAACACGCCCGATCAATCGGACTTGTTTACAGTCTTTTATTTTTACTTACGTTCTTTCGTAGTAGGATACACCTACACACTTCAAAGTCACCCTTCCTCACTCAAGCGCCATACTGCTAGGCGGATTCCTTTAATCAGAACAAAAAAAGGCCTCGGATATGATCAGTCCGAAGCCCTTAAGTTCGCAAACTCTGTGGATGCGTTTTTAAATTCCCCAACATTGGTAGTTGTTAGGATGTCGCTACCAGGTTTCTACGATAGATGGTCGATTCTCTTAAAGCTAACTTTGATAGAAATTCATGTTTTTCCAAAGATCGATAGTGTTTATTATGTATTTTTTCATACATTACATCCATCGCCTTTGTCGCCATTTCTTCTACAGGAAGAACAACTGTTGTCACCATTGGTTCTAGCAACTTTGCGATCTCCATATTATCATAACCTACAACAGCTAAATCTCCTGGTAAACGCCAATCTGCTGTTCTTGCCTCTGAAATGATTCCAGCTGCAACAAGATCACTTCCGGTAAAGATGGCTGTTGGCTTCACTTGCATCTTGAGAATTTGTGCGAACACATTCTTTCCATCTTCATAAGTGGAAGCCTTTTCAAAATAAAGTTTTTCATGCAAATATAAGCCTACTTCCGATAGTGCAGACTTAAAACCATGTATTCTGGCAGCCATTCCTTCACTTACAATCCCATTTGAACAATAGGCCATTTGCGTGTGTCCTCTCTCAAGTAAATGCTTGGCAATCATATAGCCTGTTTTAGCTTGATTGATATACACCATCGGTATGTGAGCATCCTCTACATATTCATTGCAAAGAACAATTGGACCATATTGTAAGTAGGAATCGATTACAGACCATTCATTCTCAAAGGAAGTCATGATGACGCCATCAACTTGTCTTGTTTTTAATAAATTCAAATAGTTTTTCTCTTTCTGTTTTGAATACTGTGTTTGACAAATGATCAGCTGATACCCCTTATCAGACGCCTTCATTTCTAACACGTCAAGTAACTGACTAAAAAAAGAGGTAGAAATTTTAGGAATAAGCACTGCAATAATGCCTGTCTTCTGATTTCTTAAGCTTCTCGCTGCAGAGTTTGGCACAAACCCCAATTGCTCCATTGCCTGCTGAACAAGCTTCTTCTTTTCATCTGATACATACGGATGGTCATTTAAAACTCTCGATACAGTGGTTCTTGACAAACCAGCTAGCTTCGCGACATCTTCAATGGTAGACAAATTTCTCCCTCCCCATAGGCTCTATGTTGCCCACCTTGTTCGACCGTTGGAAACGTTTTCACAAACTATTATATGTAAATATCAAATTAATTTCAATCCTTTTTTACATGATTTGTTAAAAAAATTATCATTGGACGTAGTGGAGTATGTGAAAATTGTTGGATTTTGTCGTAAAGTGAATAAAGTATTGATTTCCGTTAATAAGAGGTTTAAAAGCGAAAATACTTTAACAAGATCCGAAAATACTTTCTCTAAAAGCGAAAATAAATGAGCCAATTTCGAAAATACCATCATTTCAGCTAAACATGAACAAACAGCAGGTACACAACCCGCTGTTTGTTGGAATCATTCTGTTATTCTATTAATAAACTTTATCACCGTTAAAGATTGAATTCTTCACAACTACGTAATCAACATGACGGATTGCATCTAGATTGGTTCCACCTGCATATGAAATGGAGGACTGAAGGTCTTGTTCCATTTCAGTTAAAGTATCCTGTAGAGCCCCTTTGTGTTCTACATACATTTTCTTTCCTTCTACATTCTTCTTTTCACCTTTTTGGAATTCAGAAGCAGATCCGAAATACTCTTTGAAGAGCTTTCCATCCTTTTCAATTGTCACACCAGGAGATTCCTCGTGACCTGCGAATAATGAACCAATCATCACCATCGTCGCACCAAATCGCACTGACTTCGCAATATCACCATGTGTACGTATTCCACCATCAGCAATAATTGGCTTACTTGCAGCTTTTGCACACCATCTCAGTGCAGCTAACTGCCAGCCTCCCGTTCCAAATCCCGTTTTAATTTTCGTAATACACACCTTACCAGGTCCTATACCAACCTTTGTCGCATCCGCTCCAGCATTCTCCAATTCACGAACTGCTTCAGGTGTTCCAACATTTCCTGCAATGACAAAGCTTTTAGGTAAATGCTTTTTAATATGTTGGATCATTGAGATAACAGCATTAGAATGTCCGTGCGCAATATCTATTGTGATAAATTCAGGAACAAGATGTTCATTTGCTAGCTGTTCAACAAATGCATATTCTTCTTCTTTCACCCCTACACTTATGGAAGCGATGAGATGACGAGATTGCATATCTTGAATGAATTGAGTTCTTGTTTCAGGCTCAAAACGGTGCATCACATAAAAATAACCGTTCTCTGCTAAATAAGTAGCAATTTTCTCATCAATAATTGTTTGCATATTTGCAGGTACGACCGGTAATTTAAAGGAATATCCACCTAATTTCACACTTGTATCACACTCTGAACGACTATTTACAACGCATTTCGCTGGAATCAACTGAATATCTTCATAATCAAACACATTATCCATATATAGCACCCCTAAAAACGAATATTATTACTTTCAAATAAATGAAATGTTCGTACATTGAATAATTTACTGCATTTTTCACCCGTTGTCAAAGATTATTTGCTGTTTTTTCTAAAATCAAACGTTTAAATGAGAGAAGGACCTTTTATTTTGTAAGCGATTCCCTCTCGAAACATTCTCTCTCACAAACATGTAACAAAAAGCATTTTCCATCCACATATTTAATGGTAAAATAATGCAACAAGAGGGGGGTTTTATGATGAAATATCCACTATTAAAGAAAGACGCAACAATCGGGGTTACTGCACCCTCATCAGGCGTTCCAAACGAATTACACAAGCTTGTAGAAGGGGCTAGTAAGCGTTTGAAAGCACAAGGATATGAAGTAGTTTGTGGAGATACAGTTTGGACACAGGAAAAAGTCAGGTCTTCACCCGCACAAGTAAGGGCAGAGGAACTTACTAAGATGATGCAAGACGAACAAATCGATTTTATCTTTCCTCCATGGGGTGGCGAACTCCTAATTGAAATACTTGAATACCTAGATTTTGAAACGTTAAAGGAAAAATGGATATTGGGTTACTCAGATCTCAGCGTATTATTAGTAGCTATTACGTTAAAAACAGGAATCGCAACTGCACATGGGACAAATTTGGTAGATGTAAGAGGAGAATATTCAGATGAAACAACAGCCATGTGGACTTCTGTCTTATCTACAAAAAAAGGTGAATCCGTCCTACAGCATTCATCAAAGAACTACCAAAAAGAATGGCAGTTCGATAACCCAACACCTTATATATTCGATTTGAGCGAGGAAACGCAATGGAAAACGGCCTCAAATCTTCCACACAAAATTGAGGGTCGACTTCTCGGTGGATGTATTGATGTGATTAGGCATCTTATCGGTACACCATATGGTGATGTTGCAAGCTTTAGACATAATTTTATTTCTGACGAGCCACTGATTTGGTATTTTGAGAACTGCGCGCTCAATACGACTGATTTACGCAGAACATTGGTTCAAATGAAGCTAGCTGGTTGGTTCCATCACTGTTCAGGTATTTTGTTTGGAAGAAGCCCAGCGAATCACCCTGTTAACGGGTATACAGCTGAAGACGTTTACCAGGAGCTTTCCGAGGAGCTACAAATCCCAGTTATCTATGACATAGATTGTGGTCATGTTCCACCTCAGATAACCTTTGTCAATGGGGCATATGCTGAGGTTGAGACGCAGGATGGTCAAGGGACTGTGCGTCAGCATTTTAGGTAGTTTTAGCAGGTAGGATGTAAAAAGAAGTTGGATCAAAACTCAATTTTTTTTTAAAAAGACGCACGATTATCGTTGGACTCGGTTGTTACTTATTAATATGTTGTGGAAGAACACGTACGTTCAACTCTATTACACTAGCAATTAACAATCGAAGGCACTAACAAATAAATCCCGAACGATTGAGTGATTATTCATTGAGATATCACCTAATCGTTCGTGCAAAGCTAGTTACTCTTGTATAGCTAGCTTTATCTCTTTAATAACTCATCATTAGGCTGCTTATCAAAATTTATTTTGAGTGTACCATAAGAACACTCTTTCTTCCCTTTAGAAGACAACCCCATCATTTGATACGCCGACTTCCCTTCTATAGCATCATAGATATTGAATGCATGCAACGGTAATGAGATTTTCATTTCTACTGTTCTTATAGAATAACAAGCTAATCACTATGCCTAATTCATTGAGAGTTTACATGCAAAAATAGAGGCTGGGACAGAAGTGCCTGGCTCTTTGTTTTGTCCCAGCCTCTAAAAGTAACTTACCATCTTGAGAGTTTCACTAGGGGATCAATCTGGTTACTCACCATTTAACTGCTGTTTAATGAGGTGTTGAATGAAAAATAAGATGACTAAACATAAACAAACTAAATCCGAATAAGAGAATTAATGTAACATAAAAAACATTATTCCACCCTTTCCCTTTTGCATAAATAGTAACTAAGAAGAAAAAGAGAAAAGCACTCCCAAATATAAAGAGTAAAAACTCCTTTATTTTATAAGACTTTAAAAGTAATTCTTCGTTATAAAACAGCTGCAGATTTTCACTTATGGAAATCGGAACAGTAAAGATAGATATGACTAAAGCGAATACCGTGAAAAGTCCATATATAGTGAGCACCCTTTTCGCACTCCATTCCCTTTTTGTCACAATTTCAACATTCTTAGATAATTCCGGTTGTAATTGCATCAACATGGCCTCCCCTGCTATTTCTTCCTTCTTATATACGAAGATATTTAAAGAAGGTTCCTAAGATTCGGTAATTCAAATAAACTCCCCTCCTACTTATATGTATAACACCATATGTTCCTCAGCCCAATACCGGTCACCTAATTTCAATGCCCTTTCCTCCAACCCATAGACTTTAAATCCCATAGTTGAATATAAACGTTTAGCTCTATCATTATCGGAAACTACAGTTAGATGCAGTTGTTCAATTTGGAATGATCTGGCTTTTAAGATTATCTCTTCCAACAATCTCTTTCCGATTCCAAGACCCCGCCCACTCTCTGAAACATACATGGCTAAAATATTTGCTTTATGTTTTATTTTAGTTTGTCGTCCAAGTTGCAAGGTCCCAATGCCAAGTAAATCACCCTTATTATTAAAGGCCCCATAAGTAAGTCTATTTTCACACATTAATTCTTCCCTATATATGTCAATGATATTTTCCTTATCTACCACTTCTTCATAAGTCATTAGAAAAGCTTCTGGCTGATGTCTTAATGCTTCTAATCGTAATTCGCCATATTCTTTTGCATCTAATGGTGTTAATAATTTAATATACATTATTTGCATTCTCCTCTTTCCTTCCAAGATATGCTTGCTCATGATCCTAAACACTATTTATGTATTAAGGCAGTTTCTTGGATCAATTTCAACTAATTTATAGTGCGATAATTATCTCCATCCGTACCAATAAAGTCCGTAATAACTAAAAAATACATTGAATAGTAAATACTATTTTAGGTGAAAATACCCTTATTATGATGTAGTTTCCATATCGGAGGTTGAAATGAAAGAGAAAATTAAAATGTATTTGTTACTTATTTTGCCTTGGTTATCTATTCATAAGCTTGGGAGAAAATCCTTTCTGCGCTTCCTGCCTACTATCGTTTTTAGTGATTTGGTCATTGCTTTAGTAAGTGAGCTATCCAAGAAGTTAAAATGGTGGAAGGTAAAATATCCTATTTTCCCTAAGTTAGCAACAGATGTTTCATTTGTTTTTGGTCCTTTTACCATCATTAATCTTTGGATTTTTAAGTTGACCTTCCAACGATTTTGGTTATATTTAATGAGCAATATTGTCGCGGATTACTTATTTGCTTATCCATTGACTACACTTGCAGAGAAGCTAGGCGTGTATAAAATGGTGAAAATGAGCAGAAAACAACTTTTCCTGTTAAGTATAACGGTTGCCATTGTAAACTACTTCTATCAAAAATTCCTTGTCGAGCCCCTTAGAAGAGTACAATCTTGAAACCAGCTTTGAATATAGACTATTGATGAAAGTACCTTTTAATATAAGAGAATAAATACATAAGCTTCTTTAGAAGTAAGAGTTGGTACGTCTATCATACTTCCTTGTATTTCAATTTATTTGTTAGTTCCTACCTCCTATCTCATGCTAACTAAAAAGGACTGTTTAAGCAGTCCTTAGTTGTCTTTTCTCTATTTTCCCTTTATTTTTTAAGTAACTCTATAAAAGCTTTGACGTCATGTAATATTTCGTCTGGTTGAACACCAAACGCCAATGTTTGATAGTTCGGTAACCACTGCACTCCAATTGTAAGGACATTAGCTTGTTTACCTGCTAAAATATCTGCGTCACTATCTCCTAAAAAAATAGCTTCAGAATTTTTTATGTTAAGCTGTTCCAATGCCTTGTTCAAGCCTTCTGGATGTGGTTTTGGTATGGTAACATCATCACCAGTAATGATCACATCAAATAAGCCATGCATTTTAAGGTAATCTAAAGAGATAAGAAGACTTCTGCTCGCTTTTCCTGTTACAATCCCCAACTTATATCCTTCTTCTTTTAAGAACTGGAGCAAATCATTCATCTCCTCATTTTCAAGAACAAGGTCTCCATGTCTTTCACTATACTTCTCATAGTAGTATTCAATTGCTTCTTTATGATTTGAATGCATAAGATTTTCTCTGATAATTCCAGTCTCTGACGGACCAAACATGGCCTTTATCTCTTCTGGTGTAACTTCTTTGTTGTCAAACTCCCTAAATACAGCTTGAAAGGCATAAAAACAAACTGGTAACGTATCAGCAAGCGTTCCATCAAAATCAAAAATAATCGCTTTCATATTTACACATCCTTTATCAAAATCTGAAAAACTAAATTGAGACACTTTTTCTCTGTCCATTAATAATGGTTTTCTATTTTATATTCCACTCAAACCATCTGCCATGACCATCAGCTTCTCCAATTATTTCTTTATAGTCTACACCATCAATAAAATAATCAAGGTGAAGTTTTCTATCCCACATATTATTATAAAGGTGAAAAACATCCCTGTTTTCCCCCATTTTCTGAATCTTCTCAATGAGAATACGCTTAGATTTTTCAGGAATTTGATTCGCAACATGGGTATGAAATATGCCGATCAGCGTTTCATCTGGTACTCCTTTCATAACGTCTTTAAGAAGGGCAACTCCATCACCTTCTAAAAGCTCCACAGGATTCTCTTTAAAACAAATGACAGCACTCTCAAATAATTCTAATCTCTCTTTGTGTTCTGGCCAAATTAATGATTTTAGCCATAGATAATCTTCCTTATTTCGTACATCACTTATATGTAAGTCTAATCCAACCTTTGAAGCTACTGGAGGAAATTCTTTCAGTAATATAGGAGTCTCTACTCCTCTCATTTCAGATGTTATATGCAATATGGAATGTTGATCACCGTATATTTCATTCGTACCATAGGAATAACTATACTTGTCCCATAAAAGTTGAAGGCCTGCACTAGTTCCAATTTCTATTAAAGCTAATGGCTTTTTAACTTTGTTATACATATAACAAAAGCTTGGGTATAAGTAAGCACAACGCCTAACTTCATTCGTCTGGACTAGCTTACTTTGTAGTATTGTTGTAACCTCACGTCTATACTGTCTACAAAATTCTTTAAAATAAATAAAGGATCCATCCACATCTAGTGGATCCTCAACAACACTTGGGTAATATTGACTTAATACGTGTTCTCTTCCATTAAGCAATAAATAATGAACTGCACCAAATAATAAGTTTGGGACTGGTTGGCCTTCTTTAGCATGTAAACATAAATCAAGCAATTCATTATCTTCAGCGATATTGAGCGATAAATATTCATATAATTTACTGGAATCTTTACATTCTATATGAGCAAAATTTCTAAATGTTTGAGATAAGTGAGCTTGGTCCATATCGTTGCCTCCTCTGTAAGAAACGAAAGCAAGTTTATATTGCTTTTATCAGAAATTTACTTTTAGACTCCGATGCTACTTCTTCCTACTATATTCTTCTATGCAACCTATTACTTGTTTAGGAAAAACGTTATTTACCTTATGACATGCTACTATATATAAAAGCACACATCACATTTTCCTACCCTAAATAAATCTCCCACAGCTTAATTCGTTGAATTTCCCCCTTTTCTCTTCAAGAGTAGCTACAAATTGATCAGATTCATGGATATAGACATGAACTTTATTAACCTGTTTTTTAAGTCCAAAATACCCTGTAGAATATATAGGTTTATTAAAAGTAATTTCATGCTTTAATTCATCCGTGATCCCAAATAAACTAGTTAGCACTCTAGGAAAACTAGTAGCATGAAACACTCCTTTTTCTTGAATGATTTCCCCTTTATTCGTGTATGTAAGCTGTGCCTTTTTAATTGAATCAATATCAGCGAGATGGAAAGAAACCTCTCTTCTCCCACCTATTTTTATTTCAACATAATCATCCACCAGTCGAATAGGCGTGTTTCTCACCCAATTATAATCACCAATCATGTATAAAATGCTATATATGTGAAGAGCCGAGAAGATGTTAGCATATGATGGATCTACTTTTTTTAAGTAAATATGAAATAGGACCATTTCAATCACCTGTTCATGAAGGAGCGCAATAAATAGCCAAAAATAGTTTGAATGTTTGTGAAGCATATATTTGTTTCTTCTTTTAATTTTCCAATTAAAAAAAACATAATATAATATTTTCCATTCTTTCACAATAATAGCAAGTAACGGATTTTTTTCTATTTTCCCCTGTTTATATTTAACAAATAAATAAACAAAAAATAGAACTAGCAAGAAAAGTATTAGGATGAGAGAAATTACCATTTGCTTATCCACATTCTTCTATCCCCCTTCCTATCTAAACTTCTTTAATCTTTTATTTGGAATTAATGGCTCGTTTATTTTTGTTTAAACAAATTAATAAAAGGCTTAAGGTCGACTCACTCTGGAAACTAGCATATTGTAGTAATCAACTCCACTTTTTGTTTAGACAAAGAAAAAGAAGGTTAATATTATTAGTATAAGTATCGAAACACCCCCTCTTATCCATATCATTTTCTTACTAATTCCTGCTTTTCTTTCCAAATATTCTATATAAATCGATGTTATAATTAGTGCAAATACTACAGTAAGATATCCTTTTGTATGATGAATCTCTATAAACATCACACCTCCAAAACCAACTAAAGCTAAACCAAGTGCTCCAAAAACTAAAAAAATCCACGTGTTACATTGAGTTTTTTTCACATAATAATCTCCTTTTCATTTTCAGATGATCGGACACAAATTACGTTTTTTCTTATATTAACATATATTTCTATTATAGTTTTAAAATGGTTTTTTAAAAACTATAATCGTGCTTTTCTTACAGTACTACAACCTATTTTTCTAATTTCAGAATAATGCAGTCATCATTTGATAGAGATCATAACAAAAAGCCTAAACTACGTTAGACTTCTACCTTTGACCCACTATATTGAATTTTTAGTTGATTTAAGCAGGTGTTGATTTTTTTTCATAAAAGTGATTACTCACCCAATAATAAATCGAATCAAGATTTCTGTTTTATGACAACTGTCTCCATAGCCAACCTCCTACGTTAAAAAACAACACTTAAGATTTTTCTGGTTCTTTAAATACTAACTAACGTTTGAGCTATGTTAGAACGAAAAAAAGATCCCCCACAGGAGACCTTGTTAATTTATTAATTTAATTCAGGTAACGGCTCTGCACCGCTTTAGAAGGAATATTTACTTAAGTATCTTTAAAGAGATAACCTCCTACCTATCCTCAATTTCTTAAAACTTCGGAGCAACTCTATGCTTTGTTGCTTGCTCAAACCCATAAGCAATTTCGATTAAAACTGGTTCGCTATAAGCAAGACCTGTGAAGGTGATCCCTACTGGCTCCCCATCATTCGCGTAGCCTGCAGGAACGGTAATGGAAGGATAGCCAGCTACCGCTGGAAGTAACGCACCTATGTTATTAGGAGTGACAATTGCGTCTAGCTTGTGCTCCTTCATCACAGCATCAACACCTCGTCTAGTTGCCCAGTCATGATCACGTTCAAGTGAGCGTAAATATTCAGCTTCCGTTAAAGTTCCGCTTGTTTTGTCTGAGTCAAGGAAAAGCTTTTGACCATACTTTAGTGCTTTTTCACCAATCTCATTATTTTTTCGAATGACATCAGAAAGAGTACGAACCTCTAGACTTGGATCAACGTTTTTTAAGTAAGCCTGTAAACCTGATTTAAATTCATAAAGTAACACGTTAATATCCCAGTCTTCAGTTGTTGTTTCATATTCAAGTGAATCTACAACAACGGCTCCAAGATCAGTAAGTTTTTGAATAGCAGTATTTAAAACTTCAACTTGAGAGTCATTTAATTCATCAAAGTAAGTCGCGCGAGCTATCCCTATTCGCTTCCCCTTTACTCCATCCTGCTTCAAGAAGTGAGTAAAGTCTGTTTCAGATAAAGGATTTGTTAACGTGATTGGATCGTTAGAATCAGTTCCATTTAAGATATTCAATAAAATACTCGCATCTTCGACCGTTCTTGCCATCGGTCCAGCTGTATCCTGAGTATGTGAAATAGGGATAATCCCCTTTCGACTGATTAGACCAACAGTTGGCTTTATTCCTACAATTGAGTTTTGACTTGATGGACTTAGTATCGATCCGCACGTTTCCGTACCTACGGCAACCGCTGCTAAATTCGCAGCTATAGCCGCTCCTGAACCTGCTGACGAACCTCCTACAATGAAATCTGTACCATATGGATTTAAGGTTTGTCCACCTCTTGAACTGTATCCTGTCGGCATATCCTCTGCAATAAAGTTAGCCCATTCTGTTAAGTTCGTTTTCCCTAAAATAATCGCACCGGCTTCTCTTACTTGCTTTGCAACAGTTGCGTCTTCCTGAGCATATGAATCCGCTAATACTAGTGAACCTGCACTAGTATGCATGTGATCCCCAGTATCAATATTATCTTTTATAACAACCGGTATTCCATGCAAAGGACCTCTAGCCCCCTTTGTTTGTCGTTCGTAATCCAATGCTTGTGCAATTTGTAATGCTTCCGGATTGATTTCTATAATAGAGTTGATACTTGGTCCAGATTGATCAATCTCCGCAATCCTCGCCATATACATCAAGACCAGTTCCTTAGAAGTAATTTCGTTCTTGTCTAACTTATTTTGAAGATCAGTGATTGTTGCCTCAACTAACCAATCGTTCTTTTGATTGTTTAAACCGCTATGTTCCATTCCAGTAACCCCCTACTATGTAGAAAAATAATGCATAACAACTATTGTTCATTCATTTACTTAAAGAATACAATATTTCGTGATACGAAGGAAGTAAGAATGTATCATTTAGGGTGGGAATTGCGTCAAAATTATCAATTAACCGTTTTTCATTAAAAGCTGGACGATTCTTGTTCAAAGTTAGACGTTTTCCCTCTAGAGTTGGGCAATTCCATCCCAAAGTTAGAAGATTCCTCTTCTTCATAAGCACCCATGAAAGAGGTTCACACCTTGAATTTGGACAGGGTTCCCTTGTTTGAGAGCAAATGACCCTTCCTTTAATCTTTCGTCTGACCAATTTCCTAATAAAATAAGAAAAGCAATGGAACTTTCCTCCATTGCTTTTCCCTACTAACTGAATTATTGATTTTCGCCATTTAGATGCTTCATGACAACTGTTGCAAGAGTATCGATGAACTCAGGCTTTGCATTTGGCATCTCTGGGCGGAAGTAGCTTGCGCCTAGTTCGTCTGTAATGACTTTGCATTCGTAGTCGTTATCATAGAGTACCTCTAAGTGGTCGGCTACGAAGCCTACTGGGATGTAGACGAACGTACGGTAGCCTTCTTCAAACAAGTCTCTTGTTAAGTCTTGTACATCAGGTCCTAACCATGGCTCTGGCGTGTTTCCTGCACTTTGCCAGCCTGTTACATAGTTTTTGATGCCTGCCGCTTCTGCGATTAAGTCAGCTGTTTCTTTTAATTGATTAGGATATGGATCACCATTTGCGATGATTTTTTCTGGTAGACTATGAGCTGATACGACGAGGACAGCTGCCTGTTTCTCTTCGTCTGTCATTTTCGCATAAGTATCTTTTAGTTGAGTTGCCCAATAATCAATAAATTTAGGCTCTTGGTACCAGCTTTCTACAGAAGTAATTGTTAAGCCTCCAAGCTTCTCTGCTTCTTCTTTTGCACGTCCATTATAGGATTTCACACTGAATGTTGAGAAATGAGGAGCTAGTACAATACTTACTGCCTCCGTGATGCCGTCTTCATGCATTTGTTTCACTGCATCTTCAACAAAAGGTTCAATGTGCTTTAATCCTAGGTACATTTTAAATTCGATTTCATCTTGACTTTCATTAAGATGCTTTTCTAAGCTCTTTGCCTGATCTAGCGTGATTTTCGCTAATGGTGAAATTCCTCCGATTGCTTCATAGCGATCCTTTAGGTCTTGAAGCATTTCAGGAGCTGGTTTCCGACCGTGACGGATATGTGTGTAGTAAGGTTCAATATCTTCTTCTTTATATGGCGTACCATAAGCCATAACTAATAGGCCCATTTTTTTCTTGCTCACATTATTCACCTCTAATTTATTTCATCGTCGCTTTATTTTCTCATGCATGTTCCATTCTATCCATTTTGAATGCGTTCATAACTAGCAACCGTTTTCATTAGGTGCTACTCGTTCAACTTTTCACTTTTCTAGAATAGTCATGAACAAATGCTGTTAATTGTTTTAATGATTCAGGATTTACTTGTGGGAATACACCATGTCCTAAATTAAAGATATAGCCACCGCCCTGGTTGATTCCTTGATCTAGAATTGCTTTTGCTCTTTCTTCAATCACTTCCCATGGCGATAATAAGATAGCTGGGTCTAGATTTCCTTGCAGAGTTTTGGTTAAGCCCATTGCACGAGCTTCTTCAATTGGAAGTCTCCAGTCAAGACCAACTACGTCTAGTGATAGATCATGCCATTCTTTAGCAAGGTGACTAGCACCAACACCGAACATGATTAAAGGAACATTGTCTTCTTTTAGTTCAGAGAAGATTCGTTCCATCGTTGGCTTAATATAATAACGATAATCCGCTACGTTTAAAGCACCTACCCAAGAATCAAATACTTGAATTGCTTTAGCACCAGCTTTGATTTGTGCTTTTACGTAGACAATAGCCATATCTGCTAATTTATCCATAAGCGCAAACCAGGCTTTTGGTTCAGAATACATAAATGCTTTCGTTTTGTTATAGTTTTTTGAAGGACCGCCTTCAATCATGTAGCTAGCTAATGTAAAAGGAGCTCCAGTAAAGCCAATAAGAGGAACCTCTAATTGCTCTTGAGTTAGTAGCTTAATTGTGTCTAATACATATGGGACATCACTCTCAGGATCAATCTCCCCTAGTTTTTCAACATCACTTAAAGATTGAATTGGTTTATCAATTACAGGGCCAATTCCTGACTTGATCTCTACATCTACTCCAATTGCAGGAAGGGGTGTCATGATATCTTTATACAGAATGGCAGCGTCTACTCCATATTGCTCAACAGGTAATCGAGTAACATAAGCGCACAGCTCTGGCTGATGAGTAATTTCAAAAAGACTGTATTTTTCTTTTATTGCACGATACTCAGGTTGTGATCTTCCAGCCTGCCTCATGTACCATACAGGTACATAGTCCGTTTTTTCTCCTCTACACGCTTTTAAAAACGTGTCATTGATTTTTTTCTCCGCCATTCAAAAAAGTCCACCTTTCATATGTAGGAAGGGGCTTCCCCCTTTTATTAAATAATAGTTATTACAATCTAATACTTATTCTATATTAATCCTTCTTCCTTTTCAACTATAACGGTTAAATATCTTGTTGTATAGATTGGATTTGCAAATGTCAAAAAATAGCCTAATTGTTAGAGCTAAAAAGGGTTGGTTTCACAGATTTTATCCATTCTCCCTCCTCATTTGTCTGCGTGTTATAAGGAGCAACGTAATAGGAACGGTCAGAAAATACATTGAAGTAAGGAATTTCGTACATCCCTTCACCAGTAACAGAGCCTACCAGCTTTTGTCCTTCTTCAGAGTCTTCATACACTCTGTATTCTATTCTCTTATCGTCTTGTACATCCCAATTTAATGTTAGTGTAATTAGTCCGAGAGGCTTAAAGGTATATTTTGCATCCACTCTATCAATTGCTTGCATTCGGATTGGTGCCTCTAGCTCATTCGCCTCCTCCGGTTTGACAAATGCTACATTTTGATCCACTTTTGCCGTTGATAAAATGTCCTTAAAGAGCTTTGTAGGATAAGAGCTCCCATGCTTTAAGTAATGATGTTCATCTGTTTTATCGTATCCCATCCAAAGCGCACCCACGATGTTCTCTGTATACCCTACAAACCAAGCATCCTTACTAGCTCCATTCACCGCTTTATATGAGGTAGTTCCCGTTTTTCCTGCTAGCTCTCCATTAAAAGCTCCACTAGTTGCTGTTCCTTCTGATACAACATGTTGAAGCATTCTAGTCATATTCCATGCTGTTTGTTCTGAATAGACTTTTTTCGGTTCAGGCTTAATAGGAGCAACCACCTCTTTGTCCTGTGTTCTCATTTCTTCAATTAAATGATGTTCACTAAAGCTACCTTTTTCAGCAAATGCTCGGTAGGCGTTGGCCATTTGGATTGGACTTACACCTTCGGATAATCCACCAAGCGCAATAGCTAGCCCATCGTCTTTAATAGAGATGCCTACTTCTTTCAGATAGTTTTTACTTTCATGTATACCAAGTTCTGATAATGTCCAAACAGCAGCAGCATTTTTCGAGGTAATAAGGGCATCAAACATAGAAACCTCTCCATCATATTGCTGATCAAAATTTTGCGGTGTGTATTGACCATAAGTTAGTTTTTCATCCTTTAATAAGGAGTATGGAGTAAATAGCCCCATTTCAAGCGCCGGCGCGTATACCGCAATCGGTTTAAATGTCGACCCTGGCTGCCTATTTATAGTCAGTCGATTTAACCCTTTTGGGACATAATCACGCCCTCCTATAGCCGCAATCACTCCACCTGTTTTATTATCTAGTAAGACAAAAGCCCCTTGTGCAAACTCATCTGTTCCAGGGAAATATTCATTTTTCTGAAATAGCTCATAGGCTGTTTTTTGTAGTTCTGTATGAAGAGGAACAGTAATTGTATAGCCTCCTCTGAATAATTCATCATTGGATAAGGCATACTTTTCCTCTGCTTCATCCAACACCATATCCACATATGTTGCAAGCCAAGGACTTTCCTGTTTTTCATTCACTTGTAGGTGTATCGTTTTACCTTGAGTTCTAACAACCTCTTCATAGCTGATATACTCTTGGTCACCCATCAAGCTAAGAATAACGTCTCTTCTTCCCTTGCTTTTCTCAGGATGATTGAGTGGTGAATAAGTAGTTGGAGCTTTAGGGATTCCTGCCAATAACGCCCCTTCTTCAAGGGTGAGCTCTGAAACCTCTTTATTAAAATAGTAGTTTGCAGCGGACTGAATACCATATGCCCCATGTCCAAAATAAACTTGATTCAAGTACATTTCTAACAATTTTTTCTTGCTATATCGATTTTCAAGATTGACTGCAATAATTGCTTCCTTTGTTTTTCTTAAGATTGTTTTATCATTTGTTAAAAAGATATTTTTTGCAAGCTGCTGAGTAATAGTACTCCCCCCCTCAACCTTTCCACCCGCAAGGATATCTTTATACAAAGCTCGACCTATCGCTTTCATATCAATCCCATGGTGCTCATAAAATCGTTGATCCTCAACTGATACAAAGGCTTGCTGCACATGATCAGGTACTTCCGCTATATCAACAAGCTCCCGATTTTCAAGGAATAGCTTCGTAATCTCCTGCCCATCTTTATCCACAAGTGTAGAAGCTGTATTCATCACTAGTTTCTTTTCATCGATGACATAATCACCCATAAGGATAATAAACAAATAGCCGACAAGACCAATCGTTACGGTTGCAATGCCTGCAACGAGAGATAAAAGAAGTTTCTTTTTCATCACGTATTCACCCCTTTATAAAGGTATTATTGTTAATAATAGGTAGGTATATGTGTAAAAGTATTAAAATTGGAAAAAACTCAGAAGGTGTTGCTATAATATAGTGAGAAATTTCTTTAATTGAAACACACTGTTTGTACACCGGTTTGAGCTTAAAGTAAAAAATAACAATGAGGTGAAAGAGCATGAACTTTTTTATTACATATGGTACGACAGACTATCTAAAGAAAATCGTCAATCAACATACAGACCAAAAGCTACTCCTGCTTGAAAACCCTGACACAGCTACTCTTTTCCATGAAACAGAAGGCTCTTCTGTATTTAATGAGCCTAAGAAATATGAGGTTTTAGATTCAACTGGGGAAATGATGAACGGTACATTTGCTGTTTTAAATAATATTCCTGTTACACAAGAAGGAAGACCGCTATTTGAAAAAAGATTTAGTGAACGTGCCCGCTTAATTGAAAAAGAGCCTGGTTTTTCTGCTATTCGTGTTTTACGTCCATTAGCAAGTGACACATATATCATTTTAACGTTATGGGAAAGCGAAAAACATTTTAAAGCGTGGCAAGATTCAAAAGCTTACGAGCATGCTCATAAAAAGCGTGGAACTGATCAAGGTGTCGATCAGCAATCCATTTTTCCTCGACCATCTTATGTGACAACCTATTATTCAGTAGACAAGGAAGACTAATCGTTGATCCTCTGCAAAGGTGCAGGGGATTTTTCCTATCTTTCAGCTGTAACGGCATAATATAACATTCCAAGTAGCTTTTTATCCCATGGACTACAGTGTCCAATAAGATATGACAGTATTTCCTTGGAAATGACACAAGCTTTCTACAAAACATTCCCCTATTTTTCTACATCCTACTTATGTTCATTCTCCTAAAAGCATATACATGTTTCCCCTTTATCGTAATATTTTAACATAAATCGACAAATACCGTCATGATTGAGGAATTAGATCGTATCGACATGTTAATTTTTCTTGATCGTTTATCTTCTATTTAGAGGGGGGATTTTCTAAATCAGATCGGTAAATTCACTAATTAACTTCTGACGTAAGCCACACTCGCAGAAAAAGGATTCCCTTAATAGAGAACCCCATTAATAAACTAGATTTAATTAGTTCATTCTTCTTTTTTTAACTAGTAAAAATCCACCAATTCCACATATAAGAATACCAACTAGCAATCTCTCGAACATCCTTGTCGCTGTTTGAGGCAATTGATTTTCACCATCACCTTCTACTTTATCATAAGCTGGTACCTCATCTGACCCATTTTTCGAATCATCACTAGTCGGAGATAGTGACTCTTTTTCTTCTGATGTTGCCGGATGGTTTTCATTGTCAGAACTAAACTCGTTGCTAGAGTCAGAGTTATCTCCTTCATTATTCATAGCATCATCATCTTGTTCTTTATCTTTTATCTCTTCCTCCGTACTCTCATCCTCTTCTGTAGGAACATCTTCTTCAGAAGCAATGGCAGGCTCGATTGAAATGTTATCCAGATATATTTTGGTTGCTGTATTCCCACCTTCAATATTACCAAGTTCAAATACAAGCTTTCCATCATCAAATGATTGTTCTGTCATTTCAAATGTGTAGCTATATGTTGTCATTTCGTTCGTTAAGTCAAATGTTTTTGAAGGAGCAAATGGAACAAACCAAGGGTCCTCTGCTAACTCTTTTCCTATATTTACATTCAATTTCCTTGCTTCATCCACTTTTCCGTCAAACGATACTTTGTATGTCTCACCTTGTTTGAACTGAATTCCCTTTTGAAAAATTTGTGGTGAATAGGAGGTGGCTCCTGTCTTTAGTAAATCAACAACTAAAGTACCGTCATCAATAGTGGCATTTCCTTGAGCAAGCCCACTCCATTGATCACCCCACCATTGGTTCCAATGCTTTAATCCTTCATCAAACGTTCCGTTATCTAACTCTGGTGTCATTTCTTCCTCAGAGGTTGGAGGATCTTCTTGTGTTTCCTCTTCAGCCAAGGCAATTTTTACATGATCAATATAAAGATCATGTGGAACCCCACCGTATTTTCCCATTTGAAACTTTAGGTTCAATGTGTCATTTTCTGGCATCACCAACTTATATTGAACGTTTTCCATTTCCTCTGTTACATCTACAGTTTCAGAGAGATATCTTTTATATTCATTGTTTTCTAAGGAGAATATGATCTTTCGATTTAAGGTTGAACGGATATCAAAAGAAATGACATACTCTTCCCCTTCACTGAATTTCAATCCTTTTTGTTCGAGAATAACACTCCATTCTTCATTACCTTGATTCGTTATGGAAGCTTTAGCTTCACCATTTTCGTGACTAATTTGTGCGTTTGCATCAAAATGAACATAGGG